>NZ_OY762947.1:1526500-2151000 GCF_963666695.1 uncultured Desulfobacter sp. | reverse complement strand
TACCTCTTCTAAAGCCTGTTTCGTTCCTTGCTCAAACGTTTCCATGGCCTCCTGCATTTTGAGCTGATTAACCAGACTCTCAATGTGTGCCGCACTTTCATGCAGGGCCTTATGGGGTTCATGCATCTGGCTGAACGCGGTCTTCAACTCGGGAAAGCTGTTCATCAACTCCTTTGTTTTGGGGTCGTTCAGGAATTTCCCAAATTTGCATTTTGTCGGATCAATCTCGACACCGGTTGAAAAAGGTTTGCCCTGGGCAAATTCTTCGGCTCTTTTGACCAGTGCATGGTTCTTGTGATCCAGATAAACTCCAGTACAGACGATCCATCCCCAGGGGTTGTACCGTTTCACGTAAGAGAGTTTGGGGGCCAACTGACCGGTTCCGGGCAGATTCCATTCATAGGTCACAAAACCGCTACCCTTTTCAAGGCCGGTTTTCACCATCTCTGCGAACAGGCGTTTGCCTTTCGGATCTGTCGTGCTGATCATATCTGACCCATCCAGATCCGGACTGGCTGAATGCATGACCATTTTCACATCTTTATTAAGAATAAAGAAATAATCCTTGCCGCCGTCTCCAAACCGGAGCCCTTTAATCATATCTGCCGCTCGTTTTTGCCGCGCTTCAATAGTGTCAAACCGGTTGTTCTTTTCTATGGTTTCGATGGCAGATACGGCCTGATCGACCTGGTTCTTCAACAGCATCTGGTAAGAATACAATCCACCGGCTTCAGAGGCCAGCGCTTGCCCCAGGTCACCGACCCATTGGACATGTTCAGTCAAGCGGTTGGATAAAGCCAGAGCAAGGCCCGCATGCGGCTGCCTGAAAACCCTGCTGATTTCAATTGCAGAGTCATGAAGCTTTTTATGGGGCTCCTCAATGGCCTTTAATATCGGAACAAGATCCGGAACAAGCTCTTCTGCCTGTTTTCTGCCTTCTCCAAACAGCCATTTGCCGAAACCGCACTTACGATGATCGGTCTCGACGTCGAGCGTTGTCACGCTGTCATCTGTCAGAAGGGCATTGACTTGATTCACCCAGTTGAGATGATCCACCTCTTTCTGGGCAAGGTCTCCATCCAGTTTGTTCCCGTCTATAACCTCCCCTGCATTTTTTACAATGCCGCCCACGCCGGTGAAGGACAAGGTCCCCAGAATTAACAGCAAGATGAGTACAACACCAAATCCTACTGCGATCTGTTTGCCGATGGTCAATCGTTTTAAATTCATTTTTCCTCCTTGTTCAATATTTAATTTAATCGAATATATTATTTTGCGACCTTTTCCAGACCGGATATTTGAACCTGACTCAGGACTTTATCAATGTTGAGCAGTATTTTTACGCCGTCATCGGTTTTGGCCAATCCCAGAATGTAATCGGTATTCAATTGGGTGCCGAACTCCGGGGCATCTTCAATTTGGTCTGCAGTGATATTGAGCACCTCGGAAACCGAGTCCACCACGATTCCGATGAGCACTGTCTCTTCGCCGGCCTCAATTTCCACCACGATGATACAGGTCCGGTCCGTGTAATCTTTGGATTCCATGTCAAACTTTAGGCGCAGGTCAATGATGGGGATGACTTTTCCCCGCAGATTGATGACCCCTTTGACAAACCCGGGGGTTTTGGGAACCGACGTGATGGGCATCATGCCAATGATTTCCTTTACCTTCAAAATACCGATACCATAGGATTCGTCGGATAGGGTAAACGTCAGATACTTGGCCGTATTGATGGTGGTTTGTTTTAAGGCCTTGTCCATTGAATCTTGGGTTTCGGACATGGTTTTCTCCTTTATAAAAGTTTTTTAATGACTGCACAAAGGTCGTCAAATTGATCACTTGGGCCTGTAAAGAACCGGGGTCTGAATTTCAAGGCCCGGGATATCGTATCCGGTGACTGATCCGGTAGAACCAGCAGTACCCGGCGGTCTTCAAAGCAGGGTATCATGGAAGAAAGTGTTTCCAGAGATTCCAATGTATCCATGAGCAACAGGTAAACCTGGGGCGAGTTGAAACTTTCTGGCAGGTTTAGCTGGTCTTCAAGTTTGTCAAAGTCGGAGAACCATGTTGTTTTCACCTGTTCGGGCAAGCCCCTGATCGCTTTTCTGAGTGCCGCACCGCATTGTCCTGCCTCTGGATGAATAAACACAATTAAATTCATGGCTTTCCACCTTTTATTCTGCCGGTTTAACTGCCGGCCCCAATTTTCTTGGATTTTTTTACAAAATAATTAAAATGTAATTCTGATTTAAACTAAAAGAGATCTAAACAAAAAGTGTGCCACGATTCCTGATGTTAAAAATGGTAATAATTTCAGATAAATGAATATTTTTTGGGGGGATGATTTTCTGTCATTTTTTTCAGACTGTCTGAAAAAAATGACAGACAGTCAGCTTGATTTGATACCGTATTTTTTAAGCAGGTTGTACAAATGTCCCCTGGACAGCCCGGATATGCGGCAGGTTTTTTGAATATCGCCGCGCGTCTGGGCCGTCAGGCGGACCAGGTAATCGTATTTTGCCTTATCCACATACTCTTTCATGGGGATTGCGACCACCGATTTTGGGGAAGGTGAAGATGTTTTAGGCGAAATTTTTTGGCGGATGTTGTAAGCCCGGATGTGTCCGGGCAGGTGTTTGGGATAAAGGGTTTCCCCTTCAAGAACACGACTGCAGGCCAGATCAATGGCATTTTTCAACTCCCTGACATTGCCTGGCCATTCATAGGCCAGCAATTCGTCAAGAAATTCGTCGGAAATTGAAATCCTCCGAGCCGGTCTTTTCCTGGAACAGACCTGGTGCCGGGCGATTAGGGCAATATCTTCTTTACGGTCTACCAGGATCGGTAATTCAATTTTCAGGGCCACTACCCGGTAATACAGGTCTTCTCTGAAACTGCCCTCCTGGGACATGGCGAACAGATCCCTGTTTGTGGCCGCGATCAGTCTGAAATCGCTCTCAATTTCTTCCCGGCCACCCACCGGTCTGAATGTTTTTTCCTGAAGCGCCCTGAGAAAGCGTTTCTGGATTTGGGCAGGCAGTTCGCCCAGCTCATCAAGAAATAGGGTTCCATTATGGGCAAGCTTGAGCAGCCCGGTTCTGTCGGCATCTGCCCCGGTAAACGCTCCACGGGTATGGCCGAACAGGATGCTTTCCACCAGATGATCCGGCAGGGCAGCGCAATCCACCACCACAAATTCCTTGTTCCGTCTTTGGCTGTTTTCATGGATGGCCCTGGCAAACAATTCCTTGCCCGTTCCGGTTCTGCCTGTGATCAATACGGGCATGTCCGCCCCTGCTGCCGTCGCCACCTTTTCCAGGCAGGCTGAAATGGCTTCGGAGTGCCCGATGATCCGGCTGCGTTCCAGGGATTCAATACCAGGGGGCCGGGGTTGTTTCTGTTTGCGGTACTCCAAGGCCCGGGATAGGGATAGAGTAAAAGCCTTGTGGCTGCCCGTTTTTTCAATGTAATCCCAGGCATTCAGCCTCATGGCCAGCTCAGCACCGTCAGGATCGCCATCTGCCGTCATGATAATAATTTCCGGTGCATTTGGGAGGGCCTGAATAACGCTGACGGCCTCAAGCCCGTTTCCGTCCGGGAGATTGACATCCAGAAAAACCACGTCAACCGTATCGAATTCAAGCTTTGCAAGTCCCTCTTTCAGGGTCAGATGGTAGCAAACATCCGGAGTGAATTTTTGAAAAGCTGTAACCAGAAACCGGCACACCTGTTCATCATCATCTATGATTACAACGCTTGACAATTTAATCTCCTATTTTAATCTTTTTAAGCAAACCGCTTTTGGTCAGCACCTTGGTATACAGTGTGCTGATTTCTTTGATTTTAAAGAGTTTTCCAAGGCCTGCCAGAATGATTAGAAATAACGTGCCGATAATAATACATATGAATATATGGGCGAAAAAACCAGAGATTGGGATTAAACCAAGAATTCCGGCATATGCCGCTTTTAAAATCAGCCATACCACGATACTGACCAGTACCATTACACTAAAGAACGCGTAGACCTCTGAGCGTCCCGCGTTTTTTGTTTTCCTGCTCCAGGCTTCAAATAAAGCACCCGTAGTAATGATCACGGACAAAGACAAACCCAAAGCCACGCCTTTGATCCCCATGGCTGTCATTGCAAAATAAAGCAGCGGTAGGCTTAACGCCACGCATACAGTCGAGAAAATGGCAGGGAACAATGTATTTTGAACGGCAAAGAACCCCCGGGAAACAATGGTCTGTGCGGAAAATGCAAAGGCCCCGGCCATGAAATACGGCAGTACTCCTGATGTCAGGGCAGCATCATGGGCGTCAAAGGCACCGCGTTGGAATAAAATGGCCACAACCTCGTTATTAAGAATCATAAAGACAACGGAAAAGGGCATCACAATAAAGATATATTTCAGCGTTTGGTTAATAATGGTATTTAAGCCGGAAAAATCTTTTTCGGCAGCAATTTTTGCCATGAACGGATAGGAGGCCACACCAACGGCATTGCCGAAAAGCCCCACCAGTATAAACATGACGCGAAGGGCGTAATTCATGGCTGAAATGCTTCCCTCGCTTAAAAACGAGCCAAAGAATTTCATCAGGATTTCCGTGGAAAAGGTCATGGTCAATCCAAGCATCAGGGGTAACGTTAACAAGACGTATTTGATCACATCAGGATGTCTGAAATTAAAATTCGGCATATAGCTCAGTCCCACCTTTTTAGCCCCAAACAACTGGAGCAGGAAACTGCCGAAGAAGGCGCCTGCAAGCACACCCCAGGCAAATCCTTCCATACCCAGAACCGGATACAGAAATATCCCGCCCACAATGATGCCGGTATTATAAATCAATGGAGCAAGCGCCGGAAAAACAAACCGCTCCTTTGAATATTGTACGGCATTGAACAGCCCCCCGGCAAAAAAGAAAAACTGGGCCGGGATAATGATTCGGGTCATGCGTACGGCAAGATCAAAGGCCGGGCCGTTTTTGAGCCCGGGTGCAAGAACTGAAATCAGTTCCGGAGCAAAAAGCATGGAAAGGCAGATAAAAATAAAAAGACCTGCACCAAAGCAGTTAAGGATAACGGAAAAAATCCGGTATCCTTCCTGCTCGTTGTTTTCAACAAGATATCGGGTAAAGATCGGGATAAACGTAATGGATAAAAAACCTGACGCCACCACATGGTTTAACATTTCAGGAATTACAAACGCCACCTGATACGCGTCAACACCTGCACTTGCACCACCCATCCAGGCAATGGCAGTTTCACGTACAAGACCAATGACTCTGCTGGCAAACACTGATGCCATCATGATTAACGAGGCAAATCCGATTTTTTTAAAGGTGGAGGTTTGTGTCATCGTTTAAAATTTCCATGGCTCGCATCATAAAAGTAGCTTAGTATAGCGATGATCTGAAATAATTTGACAGGCTGTTGACCTGAAACACTGCCTGCATATACAATAAATTGAATAAAGATAATAGCAATAAACACACCTGGCCCGAAAATATTACAACGAAATTAATCAAGGAAAAAGCATGACCTCAAAACTGGGACTTTTTTCAATTATTGCCGGTCTAGTACTTGGATTATTTGCCCTGATTTCCAAATTCATGGGCGCAGCCGTTTTTATTTCTACTATGACCATTTCCACTTTTTTTGAAGGAATTACCGATAAAATTATAGATAAGATTTCAAATGATACGGTTTATAATACATTGTATTCATTTTTTTATGAGATTCATCTTGCATGGGTTTTGATCGGTCTAGGTGTCATCTTGCTGATTATCGGTACTTTCATTGACAGAGATTAAGATTTTACCCTTGTTAAACATGGTTCGATCCATTATTTTAGGCTATTATTTTTTAATTATTATTGTTCGTTAGCTAAGGTGATTTTTATGAAAATTCTTATTGGATATAAAGGCGTCAATATTGGTCAAGATCTGCTCAAGCTTGGGGCTGAACATGCAAAGGCGTTTAATGCTACTGTGCTGGTTGTGACCTCAATGCTGGAGGGGACGGAAAAGGACCAGAAAAAAATACTGGAAGCAGAAAACAATTTGGACCAGGCGCAAGTTTTTTTTAAGGAGCAGGGAATAGCCTGTGAAAAACATCTTCTGATCCGTGGTATGGAGCCGGGAGAGGATATTGTTGCATTTGCAAATGAAAAAGAGGTGGATGAAATTATCATTGGCGTGAAAAGCCGTTCTAATATAGGTAAACTATTGTTCGGGTCCACGGCCCAAACGGTTATATTAGAGGCGGACTGTCCGGTCGTCAGCGTAAGTTAAACGATATTTCATCCTTTACAAGAAGGCCTCTGTCATGAAACTTAGATATTTTTCCCACTCGGCTTTTCAGATTACCTGTGATGACGGGTCAAAAATTCTTATTGACCCATTTTTTGATGATAATCCCACCTCACCGGTTAAGGCTGAGGATGTTGACGCAGACTATATCCTGATCAGTCATGGCCACTGGGATCATCTTGGTGATACCCTGAGCATTGCCCAAAGATGTAAAGCACTATGCATTTGTGAAAACGAACTTGGCCTTTATTTAGAAGGCAAAGGACTTAGCGTCCATAGAATGCACATCGGTGGTGCCTTTGAGTTTGAGTTCGGCAGGATTAAGCTGACCCAGGCTCTTCACAGCTCAGTTACCCCGGACAATGTCTGCCACGGCGCACCTACGGGCTTTGTGATCACTATAAACGGGACAAGCCTCTATCATACCGGTGATACCGGCCTTTTTTCCGATATGACGCTTATTGGGCAGCTTGACAATATTCATACCATGATGGTGCCCATCGGCGGCAACTTTACCATGGGAATTGAAGATGCAGCCATGGCCTGTGATTTTGTCAAACCGGTTCAGGCCGTTCCCATGCACTACAACACATTTGACGTGATCAGGGCAAATCCTGAAGATTTCTGTGCCAAAATTAGTGCCAATGGCATTGGATGCAAAATTATGAATTTTGGTGACCAGATCAGTATTTAATCCCAATTTATGGAAATAATTAAACAGTTTAAAGCCTTATCTGATCCCACCCGACTGCGGCTTTTGTTTATCCTTGAGCATTTTGAGCTCAATGTGAATGAAATTGTCTCCGTGGTGAACATGGTGCAATCCGGGGTGTCCCGGCATTTAAAAATTTTGCTTGAAGCAGGGCTTCTGGTATCACGAAAAGACGGCAGTTTTATGTATTATGCCACAAACAAAAACGGACACAACCGGGAACTTGTTGTTCTTGCCTGCAGACAGCTTGAAAATGACCCGGGAATGCTGGAAGATCTTGCCCGTACACAGCAATGTATAATATTAAGAAAAAATAGATCCAGGCGTTTTTTCAAAACCGCTGCCCCGCGGTGGGACCGTTTAAAACGAAAGGTTCTTGGCGATTTTAATCCCAACTCGGTGTTTGAACGCCATCTTCAGGATGCGTCGGTGATTGCCGACCTTGGCTGCGGAACCGGTGAGATGCTTGCCAGCCTCCTTGGCAAGGGTGAAAAGACCCTTATTGGTGTGGATGTTTCTCCCGAGATGCTCGAACAGGCAAGGCTTCGGCTGCCGGAAAGCCGGAATTTAGAACTTCGCATAGGAGAGTTGGAAAATCTTCCCATGCGTGAACAGGAGGCGGATGCGGCACTGATGAGCATGGTGTTGTACCATGTGTCCGAACCTGAAAAAGCGATCCGGGAGGTATACCGGGTTCTCAGCCCCGGGGGCTTGTTTCTTCTGGTGGACTTTTTAAAACACAACCAGGAACCGATCAAAGATATCATTGGCGGGGTCTGGCTGGGGTTTACCCGGCAGCAGATCTCAGGATGGCTGGACCGAACCGGTTTCAATCTTAAGCATATTGAATCTTATCCAGTTGAAAGGACTTTGGCCTTAAACTTTTATCTTGCACAAAAATGAGAGCCTGACAAATTTAAACAGGCTTTAATGGAGAAACAATGATTTATCCAGTTATTCTGGCCGGCGGCTCCGGAACCAGGCTATGGCCCATGTCCAGGTCTTTGTACCCAAAACAACTCATTAATCTGTACAATTCGCATACCATGCTGCAAAATACCCTCTTGCGGTTATCCGGCCTTAATGAACTTGGCGACCCGGTAGTTATATGCAATGAAAATCATAGATTCATGACCGCAGAGCAGATTCGCCGGATTGATATCAATAATTTTAAGATTATTCTTGAACCGGCCGCCAGGAATACTGCCCCGGCCATTGCCCTGGCAGCCCTGATCCTCGATGATTTGGTTATTGATGACAATATTAAGGCTGAGACTCAGCAAGACCCGGTGATGCTGGTACTGCCTGCAGATCATGAAATTAAAAATATTGAAACGTTTCATGAAATCATTCAATCGGGTGCGCAACTGGCCCGGCAAGGCAAACTGGTCACCTTCGGCATAGTGCCCTCATCGCCGGAAACAGGCTACGGGTATATTAAAAAAGGAGCCAGACTTGACAATTCAGATCCGGCTTTTATGATTGACCGGTTTGTAGAAAAACCGGATTATGATACAGCGGTCTCCTATCTTGAATCCGGCGATTTTTGCTGGAATTCAGGCATGTTCATGTTCAAGGCCTCTGCCGTTATTTCCGAACTTGGGGCATTTGCCCCGGATATGCTTGAAAAATGCCGTACAGCGATTAAAGATGGAAATATGGACCTGGATTTTTTCAGGGTTGATAAAGCGGCATTTGAATCTATTACAGAGGATTCCATTGACTACGCAGTTATGGAAAAAACAGCAAAAGGCGTTGTCATAGCCCTTGATGCCGGATGGAATGACCTTGGCTCCTTTGACGCGTTGTGGCAGACCGGTGACAAGGATGAATTAAATAATGTCACCAGCGGAGATGTGCTGGTGCACAATGTCACGGATACATACATCCATTCCGACAACCGCCTTGTAGCAGCCGTAGGCCTTGAAAAATTTGTGATTGTGGACACCAAGGACGCTGTGCTGGTGGCCCCCCGGGATCAGGTTCAGGATGTAAAGAAAATAGTTACCCAGTTAAAATCGCAAAACAGAGTGGAGTCGGTTTTCCATGCCAAAGTCTACCGGCCCTGGGGCGATTATGAAACCATAGACATGGCGGACAGATATCAGGTAAAGCGCATAACCGTAAAACCCGGCGCAAAGCTGTCTTTGCAGAAACACTATCACCGGGCTGAACACTGGACCGTTGTATCCGGTACGGCCATTGTCACCAAAGGTAGTGAAGAGATTCTTTTAAAGGAAGATCAGTCTGTTTATATTCCCCTTGGTACCATGCACCGGCTTGAAAATCCGGGTAAAATTCCTTTAGAGCTGATAGAGGTGCAGTCCGGTCCATACCTGGGGGAAGATGATATTGTCAGGTTTGATGATGTATACGGACGCGAAAAAGAATTAGATACTAAATAAATTATTGCAATTCAAATAAAAATATTTGAAACTGACGCTCTGTTTGTACTATTTAAGGTTGATAATAAGACTCGATGATCAAGTTTTTAGGGAATTTGTTCAAATTCAAGGCGGAAACAATTTTTAACCGGAGGAATATACAATATATTTTGATGATTAAAAATTTTTTCCAACGCCGAAGTTGGGCAAATTAACAAAAACTTGATCATCGAGTAAGAACATAATGCGCCGGTCGGCAGCATGGAGAATAATTGATGAACGACCAGATTACGGAAAATATGAAAGGAAAATTCATCATGGCCATTCCCGGCCTTCCGGATCCTAATTTTGCACAGACCGTTACCTGTCTTTGCGAGCATAATGAATCCGGGGCCCTTGGATTTATTATTAATAAACTTCATCCGTTACTTACGGGCCGGGAGCTTTTTGAAGATTTAGGCATTACCTGCAATGAGGGTATCGATAAAATAGAGATTTTCCTTGGCGGCCCTGTCCAACCTTCAGGCGTATTTGTACTTCACTGCGGCCCGTTTCAGTGGAACGAAACCCTTAAAATTTGCGACTGGCTGGCCTTGAGCAATTCCCGGGACATCCTGGAAGCCATTGCCCTGGGGCAGGGACCCGACACCTTTATGATCCTTCTGGGCTGCGCCGGGTGGGGCCCGATGCAGTTAGATAATGAACTTGCCGATTCAGCCTGGCTCACCTGTGATATGTCCAGGGAAATCATGTTTGATACCAAACCGGACTTGAAATATGAAAAAGCCATGATGCTGATTTGATTTGCCGGGCCAATGACTTTACAACCCCAAGAATTCATAGAAAAATTAGTTGCTGATACCCTATCGGTGATCGACAGTCTGGCTACCGTTTCAAAGCATTCCGACAAAAGCCTTGTTGAGAGCAGACAACTTTGCAGCAAAATCCCTTCCTACATCAGTGAAGGGATTTTACGTGTGGCAGTGGTCGGAGTGATCAAATCAGGAAAAAGCACTTTTATCAACGCGATGTCGGGCAGAGAACTGGTTCAGCGCGGGGCTGGGGTTGTTACATCCATTACCACCCGTATCAGGAAAGGCAAAAAAAACAGGGCAATTATTCATCTTAAATCATGGGATGACATCAACAGTGAAATTGAAAGTTGTCTGGAATTGTTTCCAGGCAAGGATGAGTCCCCCCCCTTTGATATCAGGCGTACCCAGGACCGGCAGCAGCTGCGCCGTATTTTTGATACCATCGTATCCGCATTTCCGATGACATCCCAAGGGCTTCGCCCTGAAGCGCTGGTCATCCGCAATGCCCTTGACGGATATCGACATTGTCTGGATGTCATCGGCTCTGATGAACAGACCATCAGCCTTGACGCCAAATCCTTCAATAGTCATAAGCAGTTTACGGCAGACCCGGCCAGGGCTTTTTATGTCAAAGACGTGTGCCTGGAAGTGTATGGAAAAACCATTAATCCAAACGTTGAAATTGCTGATTGCCAGGGTGCGGATTCCACTGATCCTGCGGTCCTTGAAAAAATATTTTCCTATCTTGAGGCTGCCAACCTGATTGTTTACTGCATCTCGTCACGCACGGGGCTTCGTCAGTCTGACATGGTATTTTTAAAACGCATAAAACGCCTTGGGCTGATGGAAAACATTCTTTTCGTATTCAATTGTGATTTAAGTGAACATGAAAATTTAGACAACCTGAAAGTGATACGGGATAAAACAATTGCCGAACTAAAACTTCTGGTACCGGATGTCAGGATTTTTTCTTTTTCAGCGTTGTATACGCTGTTTGACGGCCTTGGCAAAAGACTTTCATCAAAAAACAAGAAGCGCCTTGGGCTTTGGCAGGAGGACAAGGAAATGACCGCTTTTTGTGCCAAGGAGTATACCCGGTTTCTTGAAGGCTTTAATCTGCTGTTTGAAGCGTCCCGGTTCAATTTGTTCTACGCCAACCATATCGAACGACTTAAAATTGTATCCCATATTCTTGGCGAAAAGATACAACTTCTCTTAGATGTCTTTTCTGCCGGGCTTTTAGATCAGGAAAAAGCCAGAAAACGCCTTGCCGATCTTGAGGGCAATGCCAGGCGTTTAAGGGTTATTGTTGATAACTCGGTTATGGGCGCAGTGTCAGCACTTCGCAGGGAGATTGAATCCAACTTAAAGAATGCATTCCTTAAAGACAGCGAAAATATCACTAAACTTGTGACGGAATTTATCCGGCAGGCCAAAATTGATTCACAACCCTACAGGACAGGGGTGGATGCAACGGGTTTTAACCAGATTCTGTATATGATGTTCCAGGACTTCAAGCGAAAACTTGACCTTTTTATCCTTGAACAGGTAACCCCGGAACTTAAACAACTGGTGTGTATTCAGGAGGAACGCATAGAGTCATATTTTAAATCTCTTTTAGATTCCTACCGCATTGATTATGTCACCATGGGTGCCTCAGAAAACCGGGAAGACGAACGCTTTTCCCTTGAGCTTATTAGGGAAGAGGAAGAATATTCCAGGGCGGCTGATCTTGAAAACATAAAAAAAATATTAGGGCTGCATTTGCCGAACCAGATTTTTTCACCTGAATATACCAGGGCGATGCAGGCCAATGCCGTGACCGATTTCAGTCTTCACTCTTTGGTTTTATTTGTATCTGCCATGATGGACAAGCATGTGCGATTTTCCTTTACTCCCGGGCTTGACAGGGCTGCCGGCAAAATTAAGAAAAAAACGCTGACCATGATGCAACGTCAGATTAAAGCCTATCACACCAGTTTGAGACAAGAGTATTTTTTCCCATTAATAGATGCGGTAACAAGGGATTTTAAAGACAAAATTCTTCAACGTTTTACCATGTATGAAACCTTGAACAAGGATATGGATGAGCTTTTCTGCCTAAAACAGGAGGAAAAAAACCAACACCTTGTTATGATAAAAAAAGCGAAAAATGATATGATAAGAATACGCGCGCTTCTTGACGAATTCAGCATGGATTTTGGAACGAATGCATTTGAGTGCGCCGTAGAAATCTCTGTGTAGAAGACACACCCTCCAATCTATAATTCCTTTTATTCCGATAGCTTTTATTGGTATAATACAAAACTAATAATTTACGAAAAGCATGCAACATAAGGATGCCATGGGACTTTTAGATAAAATTGTGTCAGGCGGCCAGACAGGGGCGGACCGTGCTGCTTTGGATTTTGCCGTAAAATTTAATATTCCCCATGGCGGATGGATTACCAAAGGCCGGAGAACTGAATCCGGACCATTGCCCGATTTTTACAAGTTAAAGGAGATGGATACCAGGGATTATCCTGCCCGTACCCGGCAAAATATACTTGATTCCGACGGAACTGTGATCATTGCCAGGGGGCCTTTAACAGGCGGTTCATCTCTGACCTATGAGGTTGCACGGAAAACAGGCAAATGGGTTTGCAGAATAAATCTGCTGGAACAGGACATTTTTGAGGCGGCATTGATCCTTCACGCCTTTATTCTGGACCAAGGCATCCGTGTACTTAATGTCGCAGGCCCAAGGGCAAGTCATGATCCTAATATCTATTACGATGTTAAGGTCATTCTGTCAGCCGTATTGTATTTGGATTTCCTTGAGACTGAAGAAGAGTCATGGCAGGCGGAGCAGATGATTGATCAGGGGTTTTATTTTCCGACATCATTCAACAGTGTAAATCAGGCTATTGAGGTCCTTGAACAAAGCCTTACACTTAGGGGAAAGATCCTGATCGCCAGAAGCCAGACGCATCAGATGTCCAGTATTTACTTTACCCTTCTTGACTATTTGCAGTTATCCCTCAAACTGGATGAAAAAAATTCGGGCTTGTTTAATTTTCTTTCCAAAGGAAGAGATCTTAAAGACTATACGCCTGAAGATGCGGTGATGGAACTTTTAAAAAAGCTTAAAACCCGATTGTCCAAAAAATTTCAACTTAGGGTGGTGCCGTCATGATCCCGTTAAGAGACGAACAGGAAACAACATGCTGTGCAGTGGCAACCTATACCATTATCTTTATCACCAGTCTGGTTTTTGTCTGGCAGATGATGACGGGAATTGATGATCAGGCTGTTGCTTACACATTCGGATTCGTCCCTGCAAAATATACCATGACGCAGATGGCGGCTTATTTTTCCTGGCTTAATAAGCTGTCATCACCTTTTACATATATGTTTCTGCACGGCGGTTTATTGCATTTTATCGGAAATATGTGGTTTCTGTATATCTTCGGTGACAATATTGAGCAAGAGCTAGGGCCGTTTCGGTTCATCGCATTTTATCTGGTTTGCGGATTGCTTGCCGCGTTTTTTCATTTTTTGCTCAACCATTCCTCTGCTGTGCCGACCGTTGGTGCAAGCGGCGCCATTGCAGGGGTTATGGGAGCCTATTTTCTTCTTCATCCAAAAAATAAAATCCTTACCCTGATTCCTGTGTTCATTTTTCCTTTGTTTGTCAGTATCCCTGCGTTTGTTTTTTTGGGGCTCTGGTTTTTTATTCAATTCATTAACGCCACAGGGCAGGGTGCCGGTGCCGGTATCGCCTGGTGGGCCCACATTGGCGGTTTCCTTTCGGGTATGGCTCTTATTGGCGTTAACACGAAATTGCCCAAGACAGGCTTCAGCGAAAGAATTGACGGATACATCCAAAAAAAACGCAGCCCAAGACTTCATGTTATCACGCCTGAAGCAGGCCCGTCGGGCGGTTCTGACCTTTACGGAACCATTGCATTGACATCCCTTGAAGCACTGACAGGAACTAAAAAACTTGTCACCATTCCCTGGGGTTTTAAAAAATCCGTTTACCGGGTGGTGGTACCTGCAGGTGTACGGCGTGGATCCATGCTTCGGCTTAAAGGGATGGGCAAATCCATACCAGGTTTGCCTCCCGGCGATCTTTTACTGCGTGTAGACATTAAAAATGCCATTTAAACTTATTTTAAAATTTTTATTGCCGGCATTCCTGTTACTTGTGTTGTGTATTCAGTGTATTATTATTTTTCTGCCGGACATTTCAAAGCATATCGTCCAATCATCCCTTGGCCCTTTGCCTGGAAACCAGTCCCTTGATTTTACGGTATCCCGCTTAGGGGTCAATCACACGCAGATCAGCGATCTTTCCTTTGGTGAGGATTTGCACCTGGACACCATCCGGTTTACCTATCACATGGATACAAAAAATATTATCAGCGTTGAAACGTTGGTTATATCCGGGCTTAATGTTACCCTCCATCTGGATGGAAAAAAAAGAATCCGGGTCAGCGGATTTTCATTTCCCCCGGATAAGGATAAAAATAAAGATAAGGACGTGGATCATTCAGACCCTGTATTTGATTTTAATATCCATGCCTTTGAATCCTATTTTGCATATCTGCCGGAACACATTGTTTTAAAAAACAGCACCATCTTTATTGAAACCGGTAAAGATCGGCTTTGCATCCCAGTGGAGGCTGATGTCCAACTGGACCGTAAAAAATTTCTTGCGGATATGAAACTGTCCATTCATCCCATGAATCAGAAAATTACGGTTGGGGCCACGGTTGATTTTTTACAAGGTCCTGTGCAAATGAAAATTTCAGCAGAACGTCTTTATCCTGAAATGCTTTTAGCCATGGTTCCAGGTGGAAACCAAGCCCTATGCAATTTTGGCGGACCTGTGAATTTTGCAATTGAAACAAAAGATTTTTCAACGTTTTATTTTGAACTTAATGATCTGGGGCTTAAACCGGATCCTCATTTAAATATCAATTTCCCTAAAATTTCAGGTGTTCTGTCTTCTGATAAAACAGCAATGGCACTTAAGGCAGGCGGGCCTGTACAGATCAGAAGTCCTGGAATTGATTTGGGCCCTTTTAAATTTGAAATTTTATCCCAAATCGCATCAGGAACGGTTGATCAATTTTCTTTAACGCTTCAAAATGAAATCACCCAAACCTGGAACATTACACCGAAACGTATTGCATTATCTTTGCCTACAGTCGATTTTTCCGATCAAGTGCAACTTGTTGATCCCCAATTCAGGCTGTTTGTTTCAGGAAACCTTGACCACCAGACCGGAAAGTTGACTTTTTCCGGGACTGGCCTTAAGTCCTTTAAAAATAAAGAAGCCAATCATACGGATGTTCTGGATATTTCCGGGTTACAGGTAAACACTGAATTTGACGGCAACTTTGGGCGCCCTGAATCTTTAAAACATATAAAGTTTGATACCCTGGTTGACAAAATTGCTTTTCAAAAAGACAAGAAAGATAAAGGGATTCGGGCCACAGGGATTTATTTTGAACTGCCTGTGACTTATCCCTTTAAAAATATAAAAAACTTTGGTCGAGCAGGGACAAAAAAAATTATCCTGCATGATAAAATAGCGCCTGCTGTTTCTGCCAAAGTCGTCCAAACATCAGATCTTGCCATGGATATTATAGGAAAGATGGATCATACCGGATTCCCGGGTCTTGAGATTGATTTTTCCGCCCGGGCGGGGTTTGATTCGGCCATGAATCCTTTTGCAAAAGTGCAAACTACCACAAATCAGTTTTCCATCAACCAAAATACACTGATCCCATTTATTCCCGGCATATCCGGGATTGATGATCTTAAATTTGACATTTCCGCCAAAGCAGATTTTTCCTACGCAAATCAGAAAATAGAATCATCTGCTGATATACAGGTATCCAATGGTATTCTAAGCTCTGTTGAATCCGGTATTTCGGCATCAGGAATATCTGCAGACATGCATTTCAATGACCTTATGGTTCCTGAAACCCTCCCAGGTCAGTATATAAATATCGACGCATTTAATGCCGGCCGTTTTAACTGTAGCAATGGAAAAATAAGATTCAGACTTGAAGATGGAAAGTCTATTAATGTTGAAAATTTGAAATTTAATTGGTGCAATGGTATTGTCGCAACAGAGGCGTTCAGGCTGCCTTTGGACGACAACGCCTTACATTTAACCTTATACTGTGACCGGCTTGAGATGGAAGACCTCTTTTATCAGCTTGGCGCTTTTGATGCAGAAGGGGGCGGCACTTTAAGCGGACGTATCCCGGTGGTCATGAAAAAGACCGAAATCGGGTTCGATAACGGCTTTCTTTTTTCCACACCCGGAGAAGGGGGCCGGATTTTCATCAGGGATCTTGACAGAATGCTTGCCGGGATTCCAAAGAATACGCGGGAATTTTCCCAGCTTGATCTTGCAGGAGAAGCCTTAAAAAATTTTGAGTACAAGTGGGTGAAGCTTAAACTGAATACCCATGGGGATACACTTGGCGTTAACATGCAGCTTGATGGAAAGCCGGTATCTGCTTTGCCCTTTGAATATAACCGAAACCTGAATTCCTTTGTTCGCATTGATGCACAAAGCCCTGGATCAAATTTCCAGGGAATCAAACTGGATGTTAATTTGACCCTTCCATTTAACCAGGTTATTCAATTTGGTAATAATCTAAAGCGCATTATGAATCCTTAAACAGTGAGGTTGCCATGCTAAAACAAGTTGGGGCCGTGGTTGTCAGTATTCTTTTTCTGACATTGTCCGGTTGCAGGACCAGCCACGAGGTTGAAGTTAAACCGGTTGAAATTAAACCCATTCATATTACAATTGATGTAAACGTCAAGGTTGACAGAGCCCTGGACGATTTCTTCGGTGACATTGATGCGGCCCAGGAAAAGTTTGAAACCGATCAGTCTAAAACGGGAGGAACTGAACGATGAGACCTATTAAATCACTGCTTTTTATGACGATTGCCCTTTCTTTTGTTTTTTGTTCCGTGGCTTTTGCCGATAGTATCAAAGAACGCATGAAGCAGCGGCTTCCCCAGATTGTCGATTTAAAAAACAGAGGCATTGTTGGTGAAACAAATACAGGTTATCTGGAATTTGTCACGGCAAAAAAAGAAAAACAGGATGTGGTGGCGGCCGAAAATGAGGATCGAAAAGCCATTTACACCCAGATTGCAAGACAGCAGAACGTATCAACCCAGCTTGTTCAGAAAAGAAGAGCAGCCGCGTTGTTTTCAAACGGCACACAGGGCCACTATTATCAAAACGAGGCAGGTGCATGGATTAAGAAGTAAAAAAAAGAATAGACCGCTTTTTCGGGTACGACTCCGAAAAAGCGGTCTGTATTAAATTAAAACAACCCGGGAGATAGGTTAATCAGTACCCGCTACCACCCTCCAGCAGAGCAGTTAATTCTTTTTGGATACAAAAATAGATATCATCATCGCTGCCGTAGATATCAATGACATCTTTGTGGTTGATCAATGTTTCAACCACAAATGCGGTCAAGTAAAGGCTTGCAATATTGGGGTTTGAAATCAGGGTTCTGAATGGAGCTATTACATAGTCAATATCAAAATCCTCGGCCCGGCACAGTTTATCTAAGCAACGTACAATCTGGTTTTCCACACTAGATTTGCTTACGGTTTCAACAAGCCCGGTCTCAATGAGCTTCATGGAAACTTTGTTACTGAATGAATCAATGTTATCCCGGATAGCGCTGATGGTTTTTATTCTTTCCCGCTCCTTGGAAGACTCGATTTTGGAAAGAAGCTTGGATTCCCTGTTACCGGTGTAAAACATTTTTGCCATTGATCTATCCTTAAAATAAATAAGCCATTATTATAAAAGAAAGATTATATGATAATTCAGGCGTCATTATCAAGATAAAAAAAGGATGTTTATAAATATGGCTTCTCGTCGAATTTTTCCTGCAGGATGGATGCCTTTACCTTTTCAATGCTTTTCAGATAAGAGCGGTATAAGATCAGATAAAAGGAGAGAGGACGGGAAAAATTTTTACCCAGAACTCCGTCTACAAACAATCTGCTGATATGATGTTCATGGCGCAGCATGTTCTGGGCCTGGAAAAATATTACCTTTTCTTCCGGCGTCATGTATGAAACCACACGGATTAATGAGGACTGGGCCCGGGGCAGGTACATCCAGAAATAAAATAAGTCCAGGGCATTGATGATGATCAGTGCTGCCAGATCCCGGACTTCCGAGTTCTTGTTATTTAAAAGCATGGCTGAATTTTCTAAAATATTCAATTCTTCTGTTTCGGGAAACAGCATGATCAGCCTGGAGTAAATATCAAAAAGCTCAGAAATTTTTTTACGGATATTTTGTTTCCGAAGGCGTGTGTAAACAGCCCGGTCAGCCGCAGCTTCAATGAATCCGGCCACAATATCAGATGCACCTTTTGAAATGATGGCTGCCCATTTCTGAAGAACGCCGTTCACATTGGGAACATTTAAAAACATTAGGACTGTGCCTATGCTTGAACTGAGCAAAACAGCAACAGGAATGGAAATAATGCTTCTAAAAAAATTACCGGTCACAGCCCCTTTGGGCAAGCCCCTGAAAAAATTATGGGTGGAAAGGTAGATACCGTTGGCAAGGCCCATGACGCTATAAAGCATCACAGGGCCGTTATCTATGGTAATGCCCAAAGTGTTGTCCAAAAGAAGTGTTTTGACCAGATAATCCAGGAGGGGAACTGAAAAACCCGTGAATAAAAGGGAATCCGCAAGCCGGTCCCAACTGACATAATCATTCCATTTTAAACGTGATGCCCTTCGAATACCGCCGCCGCCGAGCACCGACTGAATCACATTTCGTACGCCGGTTATGCCGAACCAGATCAAAGCACCAAAATAGGATAAAAGCCACCAGTCTTTGGTCAGCATGAAGCAAAGCTGGGCCGGAATAAATCCGACAATGACCTTGAAAAAATTTTTAAGCGGGGTATTTAGATATTTAAAAGATTTTTTCGACTTGGACGTTTCACCGGATTCTGAAACAAAATCATCTTTCTGTCTCACCAAAGCCGATCGTCCAAGGGTAATCAGATTGCCTTTGGAAACCGGGTGAAGCATAAAAAATTCAGGTATCCACTTTCTTTTTTTGATGGATAATAACGCGCGTATACCTGGTATCCAGGCAATAGCGCTGGAAAGAGATTCAGGGGGTGATGTTATGGTGCACAGGCTGGTTTTAACATTGACAGGAAGGCGCACCCCACCGCTTTTTTCTTTTCTGATTTTTTGCCGAACCCTGAAGGGCAGGGTATCGATAACGGCAAACCCCATACCGTAATGTCCCGGCTTCCCTGTGGAGTCAGATCCTATTCTTAACTTGATGGGACGGGCATCAAACATATGTTTGAATTCGTCAATGTCGTTGAGGATTACAGACAGCTTGTTCAGCCGGTTTTCCTTTTGATCAGCCTCTTTTTTTTGCACATCTGCGATAATTTTTGAAATAATGCGCTTTAATTTTAATATACTTCCCTGGTTTACAGCTGCTTGCAGTTCATTGACGCGAAGCATGATTCCATTGTTCAAGGGATCGTAATTTTTTAGATTGATAATTTCAATTCTAGAGATTCTACCGCCGCTTTCATATAAAAGTTCAAGCACATCCTCAGGCTCAAGTCTGTCAAGACTAAGGGTAATTCGAAAATCATCAAGAAGATCATCAAGTTGGTCCAGAAGCGTGCCAAACTGTACACAAAGTCTTGGCGGGGCACAATCGCCTTTTTCTTTAACATAATCGTAAAGTCCACTGAAAAAATTTGCGGCATCAAGATACTGCTCAAGAATGTCGCTGCCCAAGAAATCATTCATCGTTTTGGATAGACGATCAATATGTGCTTTGGCCTCCGGCTCGTCCTCCCCCTCTTTTAAGCGGGAAATTTGTTCTTGAATGGCTTTGAGGACTTTTGAGTGAATAAATTCGGCAAGGTATTGAACGCTTGGTTGACCAGGTCCGACAAAATCGATAAATTCTTCAGCCGCCACAGGCGTCATGCTGATATCAAGATCCCGGCACAATTCCATGCGTTCTGACTGATTGAATCTGTCCAGCAAAAGATAGAGGTAATTTAACTGGAAGTTTACAAGTGCTTTTCCCTGTTCCATGAACTCAATTACTGATGGCCTGGCAAGAAAACTCAAAAAAGATTCAAGGTTAGGCAGTCCCCTGGAAACCCAGATAAGAGAAATATATCTGTCCCGGTGAAGAGGCCAGAATTCAATACCGATTCGCAGATCAATTTCCATGATTCTGGCCGCTTCAATCAACTCCAGTGCGCATTTGGGTTCAATATAGTGATAGTAGATCACACGCAATCTTCGAATGCCTTTGATCCAGGCATCCATGATCAGGTGTGTGGCACTTTTCCTGCCCGATGTGTTTGCATCATGGACATGGTCGTCAAAGGCGATCTGATTCCACTCTTCGGGCATCTCAAGCAGATGGTAGTGGTCAAGCAATTTTCGGATAACCCTGGGTTTACCAAATGCGGCGATTCTGAAATCGTGGGCCAGTTTAAGCTGATGTTCTGGCTGTCCCTTCGCCCGAACCAGGTCCTTCATAATCTGCATCAGCACCCTGGACGTATTTTTGGGTATCGGGCCGCCAACGGTGTCCACAATATCGTCCTTAAGGCCTGCCAGGGCTTCAAGGCGGCTTTTGATATTACCGCTTTTAATGGACTCCATGAGATTGATAATGGAATATGCAGCGCGAAGGCCCCTGGATTCTGCAAGCTCTTTGATACCCAGGGGATGAAAAAAAGGATAGAGCAACTTGCCGGTGTAGCCAAGCGTTTTAGGTTCATTATACACTGAGTTTACAATCTCAATGAGTTTGTAATCCCGCTTGTCAAAAAAAATAGAATTAATGGCCCGTCGCATCATAGAATCCGCCTTTATGTATGGCCTTAGGGAATTAAAGCCTACTGCAAACCAATGTCTGCCATACAGCCTTGGCAAAGAAAACGACCGTCAGCCTGGGTTAATTTAGAAGCCATGGTGGGTTCTTTGCACCTGTCACACTGATGCGACGGCTCTATCTTTGCTTTGGGGGGCATGCCTACCGTTATCCCGGAGATGGTGAAAAGATGTTCAGGTGCCTGTTCAAGAATTTTCATGGCCTTTGCCCTGTGAAGATCCCAGAACTCATCATGATCAGCCTTGCCGGCTTTATTTTCCCTTATCAGTTGCATCAGTTCTTGATGTCTTGTCCCCAGAAGAGGTTCTGGGGCGTATTTTTTAGCAATGCGAACGCCTTTTCCTGAATTTCTGCTTACAAAGGTAAATGCGGTTTTACCATAATCTTTAAAAATAAAATTACCCTTGCCAAAGGTACATCCTGTAATCACCTGGATTGCATCAGTTCCGCAGGCATCTGTTTCAACAATGGCCACAATTTCTTCGTCCAGTGCCCGTGCCTCTGAAAGAAAATCCATACCGGCCATGGCCGCCTGGAATCCAAATGCAAGCCCAGGGCACAGGTGGCCATGAAACTCAACACATTTTTGAAACAATTTTTGTTTTTCCATTGGTAATTCCGGCATAAAAAACTCCTTTATTCGCTATCTGGGCCTTTTTAACACGACATCAAATTTTTTAAAACACACAGATTGATGACGTGTCAAGGAAGAACTGTGGATTTAGACTTGCAAATCCATGCACAATAATATATTTTTGACGTCATTAAATGCCTGGGTGGCGGAACTGGTAGACGCAAGGGACTTAAAATCCCTCGCCCGCAAGGGTGTACGAGTTCAATTCTCGTCCCAGGTACCAAATAAAAACAAGGGGTTAGCTAATTTGGCTGATCCCCTTTTTATTTCATCAAGCGCCGTCTGTGTGAGACTTTTGAGTGGCTGTTTCAAAAATCGACATCGCATCCACTTCAGAACCGCCAATGCTGTGTAAGTATATTTCAGTTGTTGTACGGTTCTCATGGCCAAGGATTTTTTGAATTGTTCCAAGGGGTACATTCATATTATCCAAAATGGAAGCGCCTGAGTGACGGAGAGCATGGAATGAAAATCTTCTTACTCCTGCTCTTTTACACAAGGTTTTCAAAATAGTGGAACGATATTTGAACTGTGTGATTATCTCTTTTCCAGATTCCCAATCCATATAAGTATTGCAGAATACCCAAGGATAATCAGTGTTCCGCGCTGTATAGCGTTCACACAATATTTTATATAACCTTTGAGTTATTGGCACTTTTCGGGGTGTTAAATGACCACCTTTCTTTTTTCTGGTGTATAAAACTAAATACCTGTTTTCCAAATCGACATCATTCCAAGTGAGACGATTGATCTCATTAACACGGGCCATTGTGTCTTTAATTGCCATCAGGTAATCTCTGATTTCAGGATCTGCAACATTCAAAACTTTTTCAATGTCATCTGGTGAGGGGATATATTTTATTCTTTTGGTCATCGGAAAGAATTCAATACCATCAGTGGGGTTGGCGATAAGATTAAATTTCTTTTTGCCAAAATTGAAAATTATTCTTAAGTGACGCAGTTCCTTATTCGCAGAATAGGCGGAAACTTTCTTCCGCTCGATAAGTCGTTTTCAATCATTTCCGTTGATAGCTCCGCGCACAATACTTTCCCCCATTTTTGCACCCAGTGTCTGGCCATGTTTCTGTTCGTTTTATAGTATTCCTCTGATTTATATGCTTGAACGTGATCCAGCCATTTATTGATCAAATCCAAAAATGTCATGTCTGTTGGAATCGGGTCTGTTATCACCGCATTTTTCTGGTTTTGTATTTCCTCCTTTCGCGTGGCTTCGGCCTTCTTGGCCTCTCTTTTTGTTTTGAACCAGCTTTTTGTGTACCGTTTTCCGCTCAGGGTGAAGTCGTACCTCCACCCCTTTCCTTTTACAAAATATAGACTCATAGAGGTCCTCCTCTGCTGGGAAAATAATGAACCTCCGAGCTTCCTTCCGCCCAGTTCCTCTGCGTGTTTGTAAACCCAGCTCACGCTTTTTTTTAGGTACTTTGCGGTTTCCTCTGGAGTTAATATATTTTTTCCGCCAGCCATTGTAAATCGTTTCTCCTTTTCCAGGGTTCTTGTCTCTGGAAATGAAGGGCGATTTTGAATGTCGTGGTACGACATTTAGTGTCATACTGAACTGGCTGTTTGCTTTTGAAATGCGAACACCCTTGTAAATTAAGGGTTAAAGATTTTTTGAAGAGATTTGTTTTTGATCAAGATGCCAAAAGGTTGCATAGGGCAGGGGGATATGAAAGTTGTGGCTTCAAAACACGAGAAGGCTCTGAAAAAAGTTTTTCAAATTTCACCGTCCTTATCGTCCAAACGCTACGAGTATTGTAGTAAGAGGCTTTGGGCGCTGGACGATGTTTTATCCGATCTCATTCATCAGCAGTTCGCACACCTCCCGGTCTTCTATGCCCAAATAACGCATCGTAATGGCTGGAGATGAGTAGGTTGTACCGCTTGCACAGGATCTCGAAGCCTGCGCCATGTTGGGTACGTTGAAAATAGCCCCAGGTCTTCCGCAAAGTGTGAGCCCCGTACTGCCCTTTGAGATTGATTGCGGATGCCCAGGACCTGACCATGCGGCCTACGCTCTGGCTTGATATATGGCTGTTGCCTTTCCGGGATTTGAACAGAAAATCTCCAGGTGCGGGCTCTATTTCTGCCATGTATGCTTGTAGCGCCTTGTGCACGGCCTTGTTGATGACCAGCACATTGTTTTTACCGGTTTTGGTTTCGATGATGTTGATTACGGCCCCTGGCTTTGCACCTTCCACCTGACTGTATCTGATGCGGATCAGGTCTTTTGCCCGCAGGCCGTTGTTAATTCCCATGACCCAAAGCAGATAATCACGGGGCCTGGATTTAAGGAGCCTGGATATGGCTTTGATGTCTTTGGCTTTACGGATGGGTTCTACGGTCAAATTGGTAGTGTTGGTTCTGGACATGGCGGTCCCTCCTTCAATGTTAAGTTTGATATAGGTGTGGCCAAAAACTGGCCTTTCAAAATTGGTATAATTTTAGAGAAAGGCTGAAAGCCTTAATTTATAGGGCTTTGGTGATTTGGTGAATGCGTAGTTTTATACCAAAGTAGGCTTTCGTAAAATTAAGAGTTGGCGTGTTTGTATACGGACACCTTAAATCTAAATTCTTGATAAATACGTGGGAACCAGTTAAAAAATATCCTTCAAATCAAATGAATCAAATAGAATGGATGGTATCCTTGAATGAAAAAAAATAAGATCGGTAGAAATGATCCTTGTCTTTGTGGTAGCGGTAAAAAATATAAAAAATGTTGTCACCACCAGAAGTTCGATTTTGAGATATCTGATAACAATGTACCTCCTGTAAAAATTTCAGAAGCTATTTTAAAAATATCTGAGCCTTTGAGACGAAACTTCCCAAAACGTGAACGTATTTCTGTTATAATTTCCATGGCCATTCTTGCATGGAATATGTCCTTAACTTCAGAAGACGCCAGAGAAGATATGGAAAATAAAATAGTTGAAATGATGCCAAAGGAGATTGATGCAATAGGTTTAGCATCAATCGTTGAGCAGATCGACATATTAATTCAGAGAAAAGTTGAATATTACAATAACGTAAAATTTTTGATTAAAGGTCATAATTTATATTTTAATGATGACGACCAAGTAACTTTGGATATAAGTTCTGTTTATTTTGATGGCAATTAAAGGATGTTTAATCATTCCAAATTAAAACGAATAGATAGATTCTCCCTATTAATAACATGTGAGCCTGTTATGTCTAATTAACTGTTGGCATAGAAATTATGGTGCTTTCTCGCTGTTACTTTGATTATAGATCAGTAACATGTTTATACAGAATTAGAGACTAAATGCGGTTTTATTTTTTTACAGTCTTGATGATTTCGGCAACTATCCAGAAAAATATAATGACACCGGAAAATCAACACACTTGTTGCCAATGCCCAAATCACCATTGGCATGGAATATCAGATGGCTGCGTAAACTGAGAATCTGCTTTTCTTCCCGTTGATAAAGCGGTAATAAGCCAGCTTATTGTACTTCGGTGATAAGATGAAAAGGGTATTTTATGGGATTTTTTTTTGGAATTTTAGGTACCGTATCATTTTTGGCGGAAATTGGTGTTGGTCTCTATGCTATTTATCTCTTTTTTACGGGGGAATATCTGGGAACTCTCGCCGCAACCTCGATTGTTTGGATTTTGAGAAATTTTAGCTCCGAAAGCTCTAACATGGTTGATGTTTCCTCAACTGTGTCCCGCTATAAGGAAGAAGTCCGCCGGGAGTTTGAGGATGATTGAACCTAAGAGGAGCGTTATGAATAAAATCAATGAGTCGGATCTTCATGCTTTATTTGAGCTACTACCCGAGGAATGCCGCCAAACCTCGGTTAAAAGTGTCATCAAAAAAGCATTGAAATCGCATTCGGTTGATTATGTGCGGGAGACGATACTTTACAGTAATACTTATTCGGATGACCCCAGATGGCAAGCCTACCGGTTTTATCTTGGAGAAAGTATCGAGAAAGGCTGGGGAAAAGGTTTCATTGATTATGCCCATGGGGAAAGTACAGATGTTTTTTTGCATTCCAGAAGACAAGTATCAATCCCTGTGCTTATTCATGATTCCCGACGGGGGTGCAAAATAAGTCAACAGGTATTAACAGAGCGGGGTATACCGTGGGTAAGATAGAATCAAGCACTGATTAAAAAGGAGAGGTCATGGCAAAAGCCAAGCCAAAAAATCTGAGAATGTTCCGAAGGCAATGCAGGAAGTTTTTGATAAAATTGTGGCGATTACGGATGAGGTTGCAGAAAAAAATCTTAATGATGAGTATGCTCAGATGATTCGGTACGCCACCGCCGCCTTGTGTCGGAAGCGCCCGTCTCCCTTGTTGAAAGGGCGGGTGAAGACTTGGGCTTGTGGAATCACTTACGCTATCGGGTTTGTCAATTTTTTGTTTGACCGGAGTCAAGATCCCTTCATGAGTGCGGCGGACCTTTGTGCCGCCTTTGGGGTGAGTAAAAGTACTGGTGGAAACAAATCAAAGGAAGTCAGAGATATTTTGAAAACTTTTCAACGTGACCCCAACTGGTGTCTTCCGAGTGAAATGGATAATAATCCTATGGCGTGGCTAATTACGGTGAATGGTTTTATGATAGACGCCCGGAACGCTCCGAGACAAATTCAAGAATTGGCTTATAAAAAAGGCATGATTCCCTACATCCCGGATGATAAAGCATAAACGTAAGGCAACCCTCGTTATAATGCTTGCCATCGTTAATTTGCATCTTTGCCATACTTAAACCTTTTCACTGCCACAATTTCCGAAAACACCATATCACCAGAAAAAAGAAGGAATAGCAATAGAGTAAACAGGGTAATCGCCTGAAAAGAAGTGCGTTTCTATACGTGTATAAAACGAGTGTCCGTACGTGCGGATGCTTCAAATCCAAGGTATTGATAAATATTTGGAAACCAGCTAAACAAGTACCCTTCAAAAATTACTGACGGGAGTAGCTCATGAACAAACTCGAACTGATTCAAATGGTTAAAGACAGAACTGGGTTGAACAAGCAGGAAGCCATTGATTTGGTAAAGCTGTTCTTTGACAGCTTCACCGAAGCTATGGTCAACGAGGAACGGATTGAGATTCGAGGCCTTTGTTCTTTTTTCATTAAGGAATATGCCAGCTACACCGGCAGAAATCCCAAATCAGGGGAAAAGGTCCAGATACCTGCCAAAAGATTGCCCTTCTTCAAACCAGGTAAAGAGTTGAAGGAGAGGGTTGATTGTCAGACTGGTACCACCAGCTCGAACAAATAAAAATGTCGGCTTTAATTATCCCGTATGACCAATTGAGCCCCGAAGCTTTGCATGGTGTCGTTGAAGAATTTGTAACCAGGGATGGCACGGACTATGGAGAGGTGGCGATCCCCCTGGAAACAAAAATTGCACTGGTGTTGGCCCAGATTAGATCCGGCAAGGCCGTTATCATCTTTGACCAGGAAACTGAATCCTGCACTGTTTTGAGAAGTGATGATTCTTTGGTTAAGGCACTGGATGGGTGAGCTTTGGTTGAGGTAGTGCGGTCTGTGCTGATTTTTGTTATGGGCAGCAATGCTTTTGGTAGTGGTGGGGGGACTGGGAG
Source organism: uncultured Desulfobacter sp. (assembly GCF_963666695.1). GTDB lineage: Bacteria > Desulfobacterota > Desulfobacteria > Desulfobacterales > Desulfobacteraceae > Desulfobacter. The sequence continues at coordinate 2,123,587 of NZ_OY762947.1, read as the reverse complement.
GTGTGGGCTCCCCGTAATCATACCATAAATGCTCAATCAGTTTTATCCTGTATTTAATTGATTTTTATGCCATATATTTCGTAATTCATCTACAGTCAACCATGGCCTACGCCTATGAATCATCCTGTGACAATTGGAACAGAGCGGTTCAAGATCCTCTACCCGGATTATGGTCTCCTCATTCAACTCAGATATAGGTATCTTATGATGGGCTTCAATGAAGTCCTTACCGATATCACCATACGCCTCTACAAATGAAAAGGAACAGATTGAACATAAAATGTCCCCTTGGCTTTCTCTGGCCCACCGTTCCTTTGCAAGTTTAACTAAGTATCTATTACGTTCTTTTGTTAAATGGATTTGAAGCTTCTCTTTGCCTTCCTTATATTCCACTTGATCAGGTGAATACCCAAACTCTTCAGATAACAGATAGTCATGGTTACTAGCTTTGTGGAATGTTTTATATATAAGAGTTTCATCATCAGGTGTCACACTATGAGACAGCATGATATTTCTTAACTCGAATGAATCATTGTAAAGCCAGTCTTCCAAAAGAGAATCGAAGTGTTGAGCACTCTTTATACTCGGCCTCAGCTGTCTTACAAACTTATCGATCACAGTTTTATTTGTGACATTCCTTCGAGAGGCAACCGAATACCCAGCGGCTATCCTGATCTTTCGAATCGGCACTTGTCGATCACTATTCATAGCTTGATCTTTTACCTCTTCTATAACTTCGACCAGTTGTTCTATTCTTGAACTTATATTTTTAGCTCCATTATCTGAAGGTGCATCACAGAGTTCCCTCCAAACCAGTTCGGCCAAAGCCGGTGCGTAGCCAGAATTATTGACATGTGAGGCTTGGCTGCCAGACACTGGCTGCCTAAAATCGTTATTGCGACCACCATTTCTGGTATCAGCATTTGGTATTTCGTCCGGGAGATAAAAACGCATAATTTCATCGGCATTAAGGATTTGTTCATATGTGATTAGAGGCTTTCTACTTGGCGTGCTTATTCGTATTCCTTTATCCTCTATGCTTAGAATCGTTGTCTCGGCAATACGACTTTCAGGAGATACTTTCTGCCCAATTTTATGTTCTAAGGCGTTTTTGACCAAATCCTCTGTCAGCCGTGCATTCAAGATACCCGCCCGATATGCTGAGAAGTAGCCTCTATACGTTTCTTGATCTTTAGGTTTGATTGATCTTGGCACTATATTAACCTACTTTTCAATTACATTTAATATATTAATGATTGAAGTAACTACTCAGGCATACAAAATTTAAATTAACTATCTGATATAAAGGTAAAATAAGTCAAAAACTATAGTTTTATCAAAGTGATGATCATTTTTTTTAAATTCAATTATTTCAAATAGTTATATTTATCAAAATAATTTTGGGAGAAATCTCTTAAAAATTTTGTCAATTATTTCAGAGTATTAAATGCCTGAGTAGTTACTGATTGAATTAGTATCATGTCCCCGGAATCAGCCGTGTCCCCGGAATCAGCCGGAATCATATGCATCCATTCAGCAGTTTACATACATTGTTGGGTTAGATGCGTGTGCAGGAATGTATTTTTTGATATCCATCCCAATATATTGATCTCGAATTTGTTACCTGCTAAACAACCCTGAAATTCCCACCTTCCGTCTATCTTTACATCTTCTGATTTCCTTGTACTATATTGCATTGAAAATATTCTTCATACAATTTTTCAATAAAAGTGGAAGCAATCTCTAATGCTTCATCAACAAATTTTTTTTCAAGCTCTAAATGCCGTTCTCCCTTGATTGACAACCATTTTGAGGATCTTACAATATCCTTTAATATACGAATTTTATTGTTTTCTTTGTTTTCTTCTAATAATTTTATATCCCCACCACAATGGATGAGACAGTCCCGAATTTTAAATAAATCATTCAATTTGGTCCATTCAGAATTGAACTTTATAAAATCAATTTTAGTATGATTTTTAATATATTTTCTGGCCCTTGTAATTCCTTTGTCCCTCCTTGAGTCAGTGTGTTTTTCTGGGAGATTGTTCTTTTTATGCAAACTCCGACAAACACCATTTAGCTTTGTTTCTATGAAGGAGCAAAGGGATACTATTATGTTTTTTCTGTGAATTGACATATAGGTTTTTACTGCAAGAGTTTCCCCTCCTAAAAATTCTGCCAACTCCTTTTTTTGTGAGGCATTTAATTCTTTAATTTGAGCCTCATATTTTGCAGACATCTGCGCAATATCACGTTTAAACTTACTTTCAATTTGTAAATGAAATTCTTTTAAGTCGGAAATATCCAATAACGCAATATGTTTACTTATTGATAAGCCTACCGCAGGTCCAATGGGCTTCCTTTTTTGCTTCATTGGTTAACTCCATGTTTTTTGAATCTGTAAATAAAGATTATTTGGAGGTTAAACATCCTCTGCCCAAAATTGCAACAGTCAATTTTATGCTTGTTAGGTTTCGTTTTATTCTGGACCAGAGTATGTGCTGACTTTGTCTATAATTGAACCCCAAGAACCCTTCCAGGCAGTACGTTGACTACTTCAGCATTGTGCCACCGGAGCTTTGGATCAGTGGGTGAGCACTTCTCCAGCCAGTTTCCACCCCATTGCCAAAATAGTTTTAGAAAAACCATCGTCCATATCGTCCAGGTGCTTCCCGATTTGAGATCGTCCTTGGAAATGCTATCATCAAACCATGTTAAAATGCTATACTCGGTGCTGATCGTTTTTGCCATAATGATGCTGTTGGCTCCGATGGCGCAAATGCCCCATGTGGTTAAAAAGGTTCTCATGCTGACCAATGGCACTCTCACCAGACCCATTCATATTTTCGATTTATGCTTTCACCTGTTCCCGCTGATTCTAAAATTTATAAAAGACCGCAGACGAACACCTTAACCGGGGTGGAGTGTGGACGGTGGAAAAAAACTTAGCATAGATCACAGGCTGATGCGGAGGGTGCAATTCAATAATTTAGGTTTTGGCCTGATGACGGGTATTTTGCATAAAAAGTCAAAATGTGGCATTCATAACCACCTGATTTTATAGAACCTGAATTTTATGATTTGTCTGTTATGTTGCCAAAAAGTATCAAATCTAAATTATCGGTTTGCACCCGATGCGGATTTCCAAAAAGCAAGTTGATAATGTATTGTCGTTGGCCGGGTGCCGGATGGTGTGGGAGGGATTTCCAGTGATAATGACCGTAATCGAACATAAAACCGCCCCTCATCCACAACATTTTTTATATTTTTTCCCACTACCACAAGGGCATGGATCATTACGACCAATCTTCAAAGATTGAACAGGCTTGGGTGGATTAAGCAACTTTTCAAGATCCGATATATCTTCCGGTTTGTCCGGTTCAATGCCTAAAATGAACTTCCATCCGTTTTTATCAAATATAGAGGCTACTTCTTGAGCCCGATATTCATTTTGAACACGTACTATTGCCGGTTTATTTTCTGTTCCTAATTTTGCCATGATAAAATGAGATTCCTTTTCTACTTTTGGAAAATTCAATTTTATTGGAGAATATCCTTTCCCTGCCAAATCATGCAAGAAAAAAACATGCTCTTTTGTGATCTTGGCCCAAAAATCAACTCGCTTATAGTACCGGAGCATACCCCATCACCTCTTCATAAACCTGGACCATAATTTTTTGCAGCCGGGCTGAATGCTCTTTCTCCACAATGGCGCTGTCGTGAATAGGCATGGCCATGATTCCATTCTCATGCAACCTCATCATGATCTTTTCCATGATCCGGCTGTCGGTGTTCTGCAGGTCAATGCCAGCTCCCGAGAACAGGAACTCCTGAATGGGGGTGTGGCGGGCCTTAAAATCTTCCATCATTTTGAGTATGGCGGATAGGTCTTGGGCTGCATCAAACCCATCATCTTTAAGGGCATCGCGGAAAGCTACTGGAAGTCCTTCTGATAGTTTTGTGTGAATGAGTATCAGTAGATCATCTCAAAAATTATCCCATGAAATAAAAATATAAATGTTCCTTATTATCCCTTTGGGTGTATACGCTGTCATAGAACTGACTATTGAGGGAGACTGGCCATGACGGCACTGGTTATTTTTCTTGTGAGCTATCTGGGAATTGCCATGGGACGCATCCCCGGACTGGCTGTGGACAGGGTAGGCATTGCCATTCTGGGGGCCATCGCCATGGTTGCCTTCGGCGCGGTATCGCCTCAGGAGGCCGTGCGTTGCATTGACTTTCCAACCCTCTGCCTTTTGTATGGACTGATGATTATTTCGGCCCAGCTGCGTCTTGGCGGGTTTTACACAGCTGCCGCTGAAAAAGTCCTAAAATTTTCGAATCGCCCCCGTTTGTTTCTTCTGGCAAGCATGCTTCTTTCCGCTGTGCTGTCCGCTCTTCTTGCCAACGATATCATCTGCTTTGCCATGGCACCAATTCTGGCCTATTCTCTCAAACGGGCCGGGTTGAATCCTATTCCCTTTTTGCTGGGCCTGGCTATGTCGAGCAATATTGGTTCTGCGTCCACACTGATCGGGAATCCCCAGAATATGCTCATCGGCCAGGTGGGGCGTCTTTCCTTTGAGGACTTCTTTTTCTGGGCTTATATACCGTCTCTTTTTTCCCTGGTGGCCGCATTCGGAATAATTGCAATTTGTTATCGAAAGAACCTGATCATTGAAAAAATAGAGACCATGGATGAGAATGACATGGACTGGCCTCAATTTAATCGCTGGCAGACTGGAAAAGGGATTCTGGCTGTGGTGGTGCTGGTGGGACTTTACCTGACTGATATCCCAAGGGATCTTTCCACACTGTCCGTGGCTGGGTCACTTCTGCTCAGCAGGACGATAAAAAGCAGGGAAATGATGACGCTGGTGGATTGGCATCTGATCACCTTGTTCTGCGCACTTTTTATCATCATTCACGGGATTTCCCTGGCCCATATCCCTGAACGAGTGCTCGAATTCCTATCCCAAAAAGGCTTTGAACTTACTCAACCTGTCTTTCTCACCGGCGTCTCTACGGTCCTGTCCAATTTTTTCAGCAATGTTCCGGCCGTGATGTTGATGATTCCATGTCTGAATAAGGCTATTCCTGAGCCCTGGTATATTCTGGCCGTTTCAAGCACCTTTGCCGGAAACCTTTTTCTTTTAGGCAGTATTGCGAACTTGATTGTGGTTGAGAAAGCCTCGGAGCATGGCGTGCTTATATCATTCAAGGCGCACGCCAGGATTGGTATCCCCGTGACCATTCTGTCTCTTCTGGTACTGATAGTATGGACATGGTTGTGATAAAAAGTGTTGAGCGTAGGATTGAGCACTTTGTTCCCAATTCCCCAGCAGGATGCTTGGTGGCGTTGGATGGCTCCTCAGTGATTGGGGAGCCTATCCCCTTTTCAAAAACTCAATCGCTTGGTCCTTTTCTTCCTTTGGAAACCCTCTCATTTCTATGCGCTTAAAAAGTTTACCCTCCAAATCCACAAGTTTATGAATCCATTTTTGATGTGTAACAACGGCAATCTTGCTAAAATGGGAAAGTCCAAATGCAAGAAAGAACTTAAATTTTTCTATCATTGCACCGAACTCTGCTCCACCGATACTTACCACTTCCTGATAAATTATCAGTTTTTCATTCTTCTTGATTTTTTTTCTGAAAATAGCAAGAACCATTTTCATTTCTTTTTCTGTGATCGGGCCTTCTATTCGATAAGCGATGGCATCAACCAGGCCAATATCTATCATTTTTATCATGTCGATAAACCTGTTTTTTGATGTTTTGGGATTGTGACCTGTTGCATCATCCAAATTTGTCGTACCAGCGTCGTCAACTTTACCGCAGTCAGGTTTATCCCGTGGTTAAGCTTCTTTGATTTGATTTACCTTCCTTGTCTTATTTAAACCCTCATGGCTAATTATATGAGGTACGTTGGTCCTAAGAAAGGCGTTGGTGATACGTGTTAAAAACAAAAAAATTCCAATCGGCAGCAAGATGACCTGAATTACGAATAGGGCCACATATAAATATGATAGTTTAAGGAGATTAGTTATCATATTCTCCATGTTTTGTATCATCTCTTTTAGGGCCGTTCCTAAATCGGAGGTTTTTTCATCCACAAAGTTGAAGCCTTTTTTTACTGTTCCCAACACTCCATCAACTTCCGGCATGCGCATATCCTTTAGGCGCTCCATAACGGGAGAACTCATAGCAATTTCATCTTTGACTTTGGTGATTTCCGGCGAGAAATAACTCCTATTTAAATAAGAGCTAATGATTGAGGCGGTTGGCAGGCATAGACGAGTAACCGCAATCAAAACGATGGACTTTAAAATTATCTCTCTTATCGTTTTAGCTCGTTCACTCTTCAAAATGGTGGCCATGACGAAAGCAATCAAGAAAGTGGCAATCAGAACAGGGGCAAATGCCACGCTTAATTCATAGGCAATTTTTTGAATCCCAAGTGATACTATTGCTGTAACGAGTATATCTGATGCTCGCTCCGTCATGTCATCTAACGGATCAAGAGTTTGACCTGCCGCTATTGATACCCCAAGGCCAGCCGGTTCTATTTGGATCTGAGATTCTTTTATGACGGAGACTGATGCGTTAATAACCCGGCAGACTCCATAGGCGAGTCCGGCTTTCGCGATTGTTTCGGAGAAGTAGGCATCTGCTTTTCGATCAAGATAGGGAAGTTTCAAGCCGGAAAACATGAATATTACCAGGGCTATGACTACGAGAACAATCGGCTTTGTTATAGTTGGATTGATTTTCATTTTTCTTTACCAGAAATTTCTGTTAAGTATTCCATTTTTATTGAAGAAATGTAGTTCTCATTCTGAAAGCACTGGCAGCGCATGAAGGGACTGTACCTTATTTTAATAAAAAACCGCCAACCAAATTGTTAAGTTCTTTGGATCAGTTCGAGTGACCTTATGTTTTGTGTGAGCCGGAATATTGAGATAGTCCCCTTTATTTAAAACTCGTTCAATCCCGTTTTCGAATAGAATTGTTCCTGAACCTTCTAATACAACCACCCATTCATTCTCTTCCTGGTTATACCATCCGGATTCAGGTGAAGTGTGGCCCAAAGAAACAATACGTTCGATCCGAATATTCTCCGCTTTAATCAAATCAGCAACGTGTTCAGCAGGCAGGTTTTCAGGGATATTTTCAAATAGGTTAGCCATTAAAAGTCCCAAATTTAAATGTCGAAGAATATCTTGGCCCGGCCAAATTTCCATGATTCGGGTGCCAGATGTCGTGAGAGGGGCTCAGTGGTGGGGAGTCCTCTCCCGATTATGTGCGTTTTCCAATAAAATCTTTTTCAAATGATTCTTTCAATGGTTCAACAATTGAAGATAAATCCGATATAGGCACAATAACAAAGGGAATGCCATTTTTTTCTGCTTCTTGAATAAAAACATTACTGGCAACAGATTCGTCAGTAACAATAAGCTTTTTAGCCCATTGCCGCTTAGCCCCCCATGCCTTGTTGAAAAGCTCCTCAACATCTTTTACGGTAGGCGCTTCCGCAACGACTTTTGAAAATACAAATCCAAGTACATATGCACTGGCCGCATCCATAAGCACAAACATATCATAAGGATCTTCTTTAACGAATAGAAAATCTTCGTTTATTCTAATAACTATCCAGACTTCATTAACTTCAAACTGATCAGGGGTAAACATATTGAAAATCCATCCTTAATTGAGTCGCACACATAAAAAAACGTTAATTTGTGGTTTCCGTCTATCATCCATGCCCACTTAATTTAACGGGGTAACATGAAAATTTGAAGGTTATGCTGTTCTGAATAATTTTTTTTTAAATTCAACTTTATTTATTGAAGAATATCCCTACTCGGTCAACGTATGCAAGAAAAAAATAGTGCTTGATCAATCAGAACACCAAAGCGAACCACACTATCCACCCCTCCGCTCTGACGCCTCTTGCATTTTTACTTGGGTTTCGCATGAGTTATTTGAAGCTGTAAATAAATAAGCCGTCCGGACAATATATCCGGACGGCTTACTAAGCATACCATCAGGTAGTCCCCAATGGATTAGATATAGGTCTTGTCTTAGCCTTCTTTTTCAGCATTGACCTGTTCAATAATCTTTTTGGACAGATCCGGTGGTACTTCATCATAATGCTCAAACTCCATGGTAAAGGTACCGCGGCCACCGGTCATGGAGCCTAAGTCCGGTGCATACCGAAGCATCTCGGACATGGGCACAAGTGCATTGATAATCTGTTTGTCATCTTCGGAATCCATACCAAGAACCCGGCCGCGTCTGGAGTTCAGATCACCCATGATATCACCTGTGGCATCATCGGGTGCCTTGACGGATACCTTCATAATGGGTTCAAGCAGAACCGCATTGGCCTGGGCTGCAGCATTCTTAAATGCCAGGGAGCCGGCCGTTTTAAAGGCCATTTCCGAAGAGTCAACGGCATGGTAGGAACCAAAATCCAAGGTGGTGCGGAAATCCACACAAGGGAATCCTGCCAGAATACCTTTCTGCATGGCATCCCGGATACCCGCCTCCACCGCAGGAATATAGTTTTTAGGAATCACGCCGCCCACAATTTTATCCACGAATTCATACCCGGATCCCTTGGGAAGGGGCTCAAGCTCAATCCAGCAGTCACCATACTGACCATGGCCACCGGACTGTTTTTTATGCTTGCCCTGGACCCGGACTTTTTTCTTGAAGGTTTCACGATAGGCGACCTTGGGTGTCGCAATATCCATGCCCACATTGAATTTGCGCTGGATTTTTTCTGCAGTAATTTCAATATGAACCAGGCCTCGGCCGGAAAGAATGGTCTGGCGGGTTTCTTCCTCACGACGCAGGGTAAGGCCGGTATCCTCTTCAAGGATCTTACGCACGGCTTCATGGATTTTATCTTCGTCACTTTTGGACTTGGGTGAAATGGCAAAAGAGATGCACGGGGGCAAAGGTGCCGGTGCCGGAATCTGGATGGCTTTCCCGCTGGTCAGGGTATCCCCTGTGAGGGTTTTTTTCAATTTTGCCACCGCCACAATGGCACCAGGCAACGCACCGTCAATCTGTTTTTGCTCTTTACCGGCAATTTCAAGAAGCTGTGAAAAACGCTCCTTGGTGTCCTTGGTAACATTAAGGATATTGCCTTCCTTGCCAAGTGTTCCGGAAATCACCCGGAAAAGGGAAAGTCTTCCCGCATAGGGGTCAACAATAGTGGCAAATACAAAACCTGTGAATTCAGCATCGGGATCCGGCATCACTTCCACATCATTGCCATCGGCATCTTTGGCAATCCATGCGCCGCGGTCAAGGGGGGAGGGCATATAATCATTAATAAAATCAAAGACCACATCAACGCCGATCATCTTTGTGGCGGATGTGCAGATGGCCGGATAGAACTGGGCATCAAGAACGCCTTTTCTAAAAGCGCCTTTAATCTCTTCTTCGGTCAGTTCTTCGCCTTCCAGATATTTTTCAAGCAGATCATCATCAAGCTCTGCGATATTTTCAACGAATTCTTCCTTATCAGCGGCGATTTCATCTGCCATATCCGCCGGGATATCAATTCTTGTGGCCTTGCCGTCGGCGTCATACTCAAAGGCTTCGCCGGAGACAATATTTACAAGACCTTTAAACCCATCTTCTTGCCCAATGGGGTAACATACGGGAATGACTTTCTTTTTCAGGGATGTATCACACGCAGCGACCGCGGTGCTGAAATCAGACCGTTCACGGTCGAGCTTGTTGATAATAACAAAACCGGGCAGGTTATACTCCAGGGCGGAAGCTGCTGCTTCTTCGGTCATGGCGGAGGGCCCGCCAACACCGTCAATGACAAAAGCCATACTGTCGGCTACAGGAAAACATGTTTTGGCAGCAGAAAAGAAATTTTGGTCCCCGGGGGTGTCCATTAACGTAACTACATGCTTTTGATGTGTATACTTAATAAATGATGTGTTAATACTTTGCTGCTTTTTGGTCTCTTCGGGCTGGAAGTCCATTACTGTATTTCCTTCTTCAACCTTGCCAAGGCGATTTGTCACCCCGGCTTTGAACAGCATAGCCTCAGCAAGAGTTGTCTTGCCCGCACCTCCATGGCCCGCAAAAGCCACATTCCTCATGGATTTGATTTCTTCGCTCATTACGGCTCCTTTAGAATATTAATAAAATAACAATACTCTAATAATCAAAATAAAATAAAAATAACAGACTTATTTTATTTTTTTTGATAAACTAAAGAAATTACATATTCTTCATTACCTTTGGCGCCTAAAACCGGTGAGGTAACGGTCCCGTTTACCTTGTACCCCCTGTCCTGAAAGAAAATAGTAATATCCTGCTTTACCTGGTTTCTGATTTCCGGATCCTTTACGATGCCGCCTTTGCCTACATTTTCCTTTCCCGCCTCAAATTGCGGTTTGATAAGGGCCAGGATATCCGTGCCGGTGCGCATGAATTTTTCCGCTGACGGGATAACGGTTTTCAAGGAGATAAAAGAGGTGTCAGCCACCACGACATCCATGGGTTGGCCGATGGCGTCATAGGGAAGATTGCGGATGTTAGTACGCTCTATGACCACCACCCGGTCATCCTGTCTAAGGGACCAGTCAAGCTGTCCATAACCCACATCAACAGCATACACTTTTTGGGCACCAAATTTGAGCAGGCAGTCGGTGAATCCACCAGTAGATGCACCTATATCAAGACAAACCGCATCCTGAACAGACACGGGGAAACGTTGAAGTGCTTTTTCAAGTTTAAGTCCGCCCCTGCTGACGTAGGGATGATCCGGGGCTTTAACGTCAATCAGCGCATCCTGGTTTACCTGGGTGCCGGGCTTATCTACCTTGATGCCGTTTACCAAAACCTTTCCAGCCATGATCATGGCTTTGGCCCGTTCCCTTGAGCGTATCAGACCCCGGTCAACCAAGGCCTGATCCAAGCGTTTTCTGGCGATTTTATTCTTCACTGCACAACGTCAATCCTGCTGTCACAACCGCTTGGGCATCAATGCCGTAATCCTTTCGAAGCTCATTCTGGCTGCCGTGTTCAACAAAGACATCATCAATGCCCACCCGGTTCACACGGCATCCTGAAAGTCCGTTATCACAGATCAGTTCAAGGATGGCTGATCCGAAACCGCCTGCCAGCACATGTTCTTCAATGGTCACCACATTTTTGATTTTTCCGGCAAGATCAAGGATTAACTCCGCATCCAAAGGTTTTACAAACCGGGCATTGACCACGGTACTTTCAATGCCTTTGGCGGATAATTGTTCTGCTGCATCCATGGCATCATTCACACAGCGGCCAATACCGATGATTAAAAGATCGTCGCCTGTGCGAAGCACCTTTGCTTTCCCAATATCAACGGCCTTGGCATTGTAATCAACGGGAACACCCTGGCCTGCACCCCTGGGATAGCGCAGGGCAATGGGACCCTGGTGGACCACAGCCGTTTGCATCATGCGCACCAGTTCATTTTCATCCATGGGGGCCATGACGGTCATATTGGGTATGGATCGAAGATAGGAAAAATCAAACAGCCCGTGATGGGTGGGACCGTCTTCCCCCACAATGCCGCCACGGTCAATGGCAAAAATCACCGGATGGTTGTCAAGGCAGACATCATGAAGAATCTGGTCATAGCCGCGCTGCAAAAATGTGGAGTAGATGGCCACCACGGGTTTTGCCCCTTTGGCGGCAAGACCTGCAGCAAAGGTAACTGCATGTTGTTCGGCAATGCCCACGTCAACAAACCTGTCGGCAAACTGTTCAGCAAAATGACTTAGCCCCGTGCCTTCGGGCATGGCTGCAGTTACCGCCACGATACATTTGTTTTGCTTTGCAAGCGCAATCATACAGTTACCGAACACCGACGTGTAAGAGGGTGGGGCATTTGACTTTGATGCTGGGCATTTTCCGGTATCCACGGCAAATGAACCCACGCCGTGAAAATAGACCGGATTTTTTTCGGCCGGCTTGTACCCTTTGCCTTTTTTTGTGGTCACATGCAACAGCACCGGGGAATCAGGATCTTTAATATTGGATAGAATATCAATGAGATGATCCAGATTATGGCCGTCAATGGGGCCGAAATAATCAAAATTAAAGGCTTCGAACAGCATACCCGGGGTTACAAACGTCTTAAAGGATTCCTCCCACCTTTTAGCCCATCCATACATGTCGTCGCCGATTTTGGGCACGGATTTTAAAAATTGACCAAACTGGTTACGCATGTTTTGCAGGGCTTTATGCGAAAAAGTCCGGGACAGGTAAGAAGACAGGGCGCCCACATTGGCGGAGATGGACATGTCGTTATCATTTAAAATAACGATGTATTTTTTCTGGAGATCGCCCGAATGGTTCAACCCTTCGTAAGCAAGCCCTGCGGTCATGGAACCGTCACCGATGATTGAGACCACATTGGAATTGTCCTGCTTGAGCGCCTTGGCATAGCACATACCCAGACCGGCAGAAATTGACGTGGAGGCGTGTCCCACAGTTAACGCATCATAGGGACTCTCCTTGATTTTAACAAACCCTGAAATGCCCTTGTATTTTCGAAGGGTGTCAAAGTTGCGGTGGCGCCCGGTTAAAAGCTTGTGCGCATAGGACTGGTGGCCCACGTCCCAGATCAGGGTATCCCTGGGTGAATCGAATACGTAATGCAGGGCAATGGTCAGTTCCACGACACCTAAGCTTGATGCCAGATGCCCGCCGTTTTTTGACACCACATCAATAATTCTGCCCCGGATCTCCCTGGCGACAGCCTCAAGTTCATCCCTGGGAATCTGTTTCAGATCATCAGGGCTGTTTATTTGATCAAGATATTTCAATGCCCACCTCTTCAGTGCCCATCCGGAAATTAGATTTTTTGTTCAAGTTAATAGTCCTGTCATCGGTTTCTGTTAATAATGTAACCGGCAATGGCGCGCAAAGGTTCGCTGTTTTTCTTAAATTCCTTTTCCCCGTAACTGTCTAACGCCGATAAGGCATCGGCCACAAGCTGCTTTGAAAAAACTTTGGATTCTTCAAGGCCGAGGATGGCAGGAAAGGTCAGTTTATCGTGCAGGGCATCGGAACCAACTGCCTTGCCCATAACTTTAGGATCACCTTCCACATTCAAAATGTCGTCCATAACCTGGAACGCAAGTCCGATGTTTTCAGCATATGTGCCCAAAGCGTTTAGAGCATCTTTCTCAGCACCGGCACTGATGGCTCCTGACGCAACACTGACCTCAATCATGGCCCCGGTTTTATGCCGGTGGATTTTTTTTAAATGAATCAGAGCTTCAGAATTGTCTGAAGGTAAATTTTCCGGACTCTTTTCGGCCTGCATATCAAGCATCTGGCCTTCGACCATACCGTTAATACCGGCTGCCGCAGATATTTTTTCCACCAGAACCAGCCGGGTTTCAGCATCGGGGAAAACCTTAAAATAAGCCCCAGGTGCTGCAAGGATATGAAATGCATGGGTTAATAGCCCGTCTCCGGCCAAAATTGCCGTCGGTTCGGAAAATTGTTTGTGGCAGGTCGGAACGCCTCTGCGCAGGTCATCGTCATCCATAGCCGGCAGATCATCATGGATCAGGGAATAGGTATGGATCATTTCAATGGCACAGGAAGCGGGTAGGGCGATGAGCGGATCTGTACCTAACGCGCTGGCCGTTGCCAGGGCCAGGGCAGGGCGGACCCGTTTGCCGCCGGCCATCAAAGAGTGCGTCATGGCCTGGATAAGCTCGCGTTGTTGGTCCAGTTCATGAAAAACATTTACCAAAGCCGCATCAACCAGTTTTCGGTTCCGGGACAAATATCCGGAAAGATCAAAAGTACTCATTGTTCTTCCTTAAAATCTGATACATCGGGCTCACCGTCAGCATTCATTGTCAATTGAGTAATTTTCTGCTCGGTTTTATCTAAAATATCAAGGCAGAAACGAGTATTGGCAATTCCATCTTCGTATTTTTTGACTGCTTTTTCCAATGTCAAATCACCCGATTCCATTTCTTTGACAATGTTTTCAAGCTGTTTTAGTGCTGACTCAAAGGTTTTTTTTGCCATATATTTTTTCCACCCGGGCATCCAGGCGTCCTTTAGATAAAATAATTTCAATTCCATCGTCTACATTAAGCGTGTCAGCATCCATCACAATATGACCGCTAACACGATTATTGGACAAACTGCGGGTAATGCTGTAACCACGGTTCAACACCGCTGAGGGATTTAGGGTCTCAAGTTGGGCTTTTTGTTTATTCACCTGGTCTTTACATTGTTTCAGGTAAGCATACAAAAAATAATCCAGACTTGCCTGAAGATCTTTCACATCCTTTTTATATGCCTGGATGCGGGACAAGGGCAGGGTGCTTGAAAGCGCTCTTTTAAGCCATTGGGTTCTCTCGCGCTGGTAGTTGATTCGATTTTTGACCAAAGACAAAATCCTGGATTGCAGATCCTCAATCCGGAACCTGAAATCATCCACAACCCTGGCCGGACTTTTAAGCCGCCTGCGTAAATCATTTATATATTCCCGCAGTTGAAAGATACGACGCTCAATTTTATTGTTTAACTCATTTTGCAAGCCAAAGATTTGATGGACCATAGCGGCCTGGTCAGGCAAGGCCATCTGGATGGCAGCGGATGGGGTCGGGGCCCGAAGATCAGCTACAAAGTCGGCAATGGTGAAATCAATTTCATGACCAACGCCCGAAATGACGGGTATTTCAGATTCGTAAACGGCTTTGGCCACGGTCTCTGTATTAAATGCCCATAAATCTTCTAAGGAACCGCCGCCTCTGGCAATTATAATAAGGTCACGGGTTTTGACCGTATTAGCAAGTTCAATGGCATGGGCAATTTCAAATTCTGCGGTATCTCCCTGTACTTTGACAGGAATGATTTCAAGGGGAACGCTTGGACAGCGTTGTTTGGCCACTTGAATAATGTCACGAACCGCAGCACCAGTGCCCGAGGTGATCACGTGGATGCCCGACGGCAAAAAAGGTATTTCCTTTTTGTGCGCAGCATCAAACCAGCCCATGGCAGCCAGTTTGGCCTTAAGTTGTTCAAAGTCTCGCTGAAGCGCGCCTGTGCCTTCGAGTTCCATATGCTCAAAAATAAGCTGGTAAGACCCTCGGGGCTCGTAAAGGGACAGCCTGGCCATGCCTTTGACTTTCATTCCGTTTTCAGGAGTGAATTTTAAATGGCGTTTCTGTCCTTTAAAAATAACGCAGGAAATCACAGCCGCTTCATCTTTTAATGAAAAATAGGAATGACCTGAAGCGGGCGTTGAAAAATTTGAAACCTCTCCGGTGATCCATAAAAAAGGATACTGCTCTTCAAGCAGATTTTTTATCTGTCTTGTCAGTGTGCCTACGGTGTACACCTTATGATTCGTCTGTGGTATCATTCCTGTCCTTATTTTAGGCTTATGCCCAAAGTTCGTACTTATAAAATAAATCATTTATAAAAGTCAATGTACACCCTTCCCTTTACCCATTCAAGGTCTGATAATATATATTATGTAAACTTTTATTTTATCAAATTTTATATCCAACTGTTTTGTATAATCAAAATGTAATATTGAAATCTGCCCTACCCGTGTTATATTATTGTGAAAATAAATAATATCAAATCATTTAACCTGACTAAACCTGAAATACAAAGGAGTTGTAATGAACACAAATATTTCCTATCAACAAACCGGTGTAATGACCCGGGTCAATGCGTTTATCAGAAGCACATACAATTGGATGGCCATGGGTCTTGCCGCCACCGGCCTGACCTCATATTTTGTATCTGAAAGCCCTGCCGTGATGCAGACCGTATACGGCAATCCCATCATGCCCTGGGTATTGTTCATCGGTCTTATTGTCATGTGCGGATTTCTCAGTGCACGGATTCAAAAAATGCAGGCAAGCACGGCCACAGGTCTTTATATGGGCCTTACCGTCCTTTACGGTATCTGCCTGGCCCCGATCTTTATGATTTATACCCAGGCATCCATTGCCTCCACCTTTTTCATCTGCGCTGCGACTTTTGGTGCTGCAAGTGTTTACGGTATGGTAACAAAAAAAGATCTCACCGGTATGGGGCAATTTCTAATGATGGGCTTGTTCGGTGTAATTATTGCGATGATTGTAAATATATTCCTCCAAAGTTCAGTCATGCAGACCATTATTTCCATGGTTGCGGTTCTGCTGTTCACAGGCCTGACTGCCTATGATACCCAGAAACTGAAATCCATGGCGGTTACCCTTCCTGCAGATGCATCGGGCGCCATGGTCCGCAAAGGCGCCATCCTTGGTGCTTTAAGTCTTTATCTTGATTTTATGGGGCTGTTTGTTCATCTGCTTAGTTTGCTTGGCATCGCAAGAGATTAATTTAGTGTTTGAACGAAAATTCACCTATTAAAATAAAAAACCCCGGAACAAAAATTTCATGTTCCGGGGTTTTTTATTTTTACTGAGTGGCGGTGTTCCTCCACCGGCACTGCCTGATCACGCCCTCCCCTGCCCTGCAATATTAGTTGAAAAATCTGTCAGTGTTTCACCCATATTCACACCTGAAATTCCCCTTTTTGAAGCAATATCACATCATTCCCTATAAAAGAAAGGGATGCCCGGTGCCTTTGGGCGATATAGGTGAAGGTGGCCCGGCTGTAGAAGCAGACATGTGTCAGATCCCGAATATAATGCCAATATGAAAACTTTTCTTTATCAAGGACAAGCTTTGTCATAATGCCCAGCCAGCCGCCGCAATGCAGCAGGTCGAATAGCCGGTCAAATACGCTGCCCGGATGGTGAAGGTGTTCGACCACCTCTGTTGCTGTAATAAAATCAAATGTATTGGAAAACACACCCGGGTTGTTCGTATAAAACGGATCATAGAGATCCACGGTGTGCCCATGGGCTGTAAACAGGTCATGCATGGCAGGTCCCGGGCCGCAACCGAAATCCAGGCCCTTCTGCCTGGGGCGGAGTCGTTCCAGCATGGGTAGGCTCAAACGGGAGAGAAATTTTCGATATTCCGGATCTGCCGGATCATTATTGTGAAAATCATACTCGGTCTTTTCAGCCTCCTTTGTCAGGAAAAACTCACGGGGCACATAGACAAGGTGGCAATCCGGGCATGACAGATACCTCCTGTTTTTATCTTCAAAATACAGCTCTGGATTATCCTCTCCGCACAGGGGGCAGCAATTATTTAAATAATGACTCATGCCCAATTTAGATACCAGACCCGGAAAAAATGGGAAAGAAAAAATGTATGTTCCATCAGATCTGCTTAATTGTTTCTCTGGGGGCCTCCGCCCTGCCCTCCGCCTTGAGGTGCATTATCGGGAATGAGCAGAAGTCTGTCGCCATTTCTATCCTGTCTGCATGTTCCGGTGATTGTTTCTCCATTGGAAGCTTCAAAGGATGCAGTATCACCTTCGGACTTTCCTTCACAGGCAGTAAATGCCTCCTGGGGCGGTCCACCTTGGGGCTTGCCGTTATTGCTCCGGGCATATGCCAGGTCTGTATTCAGGTTAAATGCGACCAAAACCGCTGCAAGAGCAAGCGTAATGGTTGCTGATTTGCAGATATGAATTGTCATTGTTTTGTTCTCCTTTATGGTTTATGTAAGCCCGGGATCCACACAAAAATTTTAGCCCGGATATGGATCGATAATAGCTATATATTAAGAGGACAGGTGGAGAGAATTGTGAGATAAAATAGAGTATTGTGCTTTTTGTTCTATACACGTTCCTTTGGATTACGGGGTTGGTAAACATCAAATATTCTGTTCCTTTGGTTCCTTTGTTACGTGTTATTGCTGTAATTGGCTTTTGAAGTGATAGTCCCCGTGGGTTTTATTCTGTTTCCTTGACCTCGGGTCATAATAACAATAGTTAAAACAATATGAGTTATTGAGAGAAGAATTGAAGCATGAAATCGCTTGAATATTTTAAAGGATGCTTGATCGGTGGAGCTGTTGGGGATGCGCTAGGAGCATCAATCGAATTTATGTCTCTTGATCAGATCAAGTCTTTATTTGGTAATAGGGGATTGACCGATTACTCCGAAGCATACGGTCGGATAGGTAGCATTACCGATGATACCCAAATGACATTATTTACCGCTGAAGGGTTGATTTTATCCAAGGTCAGACATGAGTATCAGGGAGATACAGGTATTATTTCGGCAGTCTATCATGCGCTTTTAAGATGGCTATATACACAAGAAACAGGCCTTCAAGAACATCTCATAAATAATTATGGTACTTGCTCAATTATTGACGGGGTATTGACAGGACATAAAGAGCTCTTTTCACTAAGAGCACCAGGAAACAGCTGCTTGTCTGCGTTGCAATCTGGTAAATTGGGTACAATTGACAATCCTGTAAACGACAGTAAGGGATGCGGTGGGGTTATACGTATGGCTCCGGTGGGACTTATGTATGATGATGCAGAAAAGGCATTTCGAATAGGTTGTGAATGCGCGGCTCTGACACATGGCCATCCAACCGGATTTTTGGCATCCGGAGCCTTTGCTTCGATCATTTCCAGATTAATCTCAGGGGAAACGCTTACCACTGCAATTGATGATTCAATTTCGATTTTAAAATCCAACACGAATAATGAAGAGACGTTAAGAGCAATTGATACAGCACTTGAACTGGCGGATAATTCAACATCAGGACCTGATATCATAGCAGAGATTGGAGAAGGTTGGATCGCTGAGGAAGCGCTTGGCATAGGTCTTTATTGCTCACTGGTTGCTGGCGATGATTTCAAAAAGGGGGTTTTGCTGGCAGTCAATCATTCTGGAGATAGTGATTCAACAGGGTCCATCACTGGTAATATTTTAGGAGCGCTCTATGGGATTAATGTCATCCCTGAAAATTGGATTCTCAAGCTTGAATTGAAACGTCTGATTGAAGAAACGGCTGTCGATTTGTTTGATCAAATAAAGTGAATTTACAGACGGGAGCATAGGAACAATGAATTTTCCCGCCGGCACAGATAAAAGTAGAATCTGGATCATTGGGGCTGCACTTCTAGCACTTTTCCTGGGTGCGTTGGATGCATTGGTCATGTCTGCAGCTATGCCGACCATTATTTCAGAGCTGGGTGGGCTTCATCTTTATGCCTGGACATATACAGCCTATTTCCTATCAAGGGCGGTTTCGCTGCCTGTCTTTGGAAAGCTGTCCGACCTGTATTCCACAAAGGGTCTATTCCTGTTCTCAATCGGGTTATTTTTGATTTCATCGATTGCCGCAGGGGCATCTCCATCAATGGGATTTTTGGTGGCAGCACGGGTTTTTCAGGGTATTGGGGGAGGTGGCATCTTTGCACTGGTCTATGTGGTTTTGTCAGATATTTCCACACCTGCCGATCGTGCGAAAACTCTCTCTCTTGCCAGTTTAATCTGGGGTGTTGCAAGCCTGGTTGGTCCAACACTGGGCGGATTTATTGTTACCTGGTGTTCCTGGCGATGGGTTTTTTTTATAAACATACCCCTTGGGATTCCATCCATTATCGGCGTTACCCTGTTTTTCAAAGAACTTCGTAAAAAACCAGCCCAATCACAAATAGACGTTGCCGGTGTAACACTTTTGTCCGGATTTATCCTTGGATTTTTAACCTTGATTATGGTCGGTGGACGTGAATTTGCTTGGATTTCGCCTCCTATCATAATTATCGGGGTGGTGACATGTGCTTGTGGTGCCGGGTTTTACCTTGCTGAGAAATATGCGAAAGATCCTATCCTGGATTTTAAATTCTTCAGATACCCGACATTTGTTATAGGAAACAGTCTTGTGTTTTGTGCCAGTTTTTCTATTTTTGCATTGTTTGCCTACGCCCCTTTATTTCTCCAGGGCACACTTTCTCAAACGTCGCTTCAAGTCGGCTATGCAATGCTTTCCCTGAGTCTGGGATGGTCTTTGGGATCTATTATCGCCGGACGAAAAATGCACTGGATCGGACAAAAAAAAGCGACCTTTATCGGCGTGATCCTCATGGTAATCGGCACCGGCCTGACATTGGGTTTTTCCCGCGCAACCACCATAACCCATTGTTTCCTCACATTCCAGATCGTTGGCCTGGGTATGGGGTTTACAACACTGTCTACACTGCTCATTGTCCAAAAGAGTGTAAAAACCAAAGATCTGGGGGTGGCAACCTCTTTTCATCAATTTGCCCGAACCATGGGCGGAACAATCGGGGTTGGTTTGTGCGGCGGCATTGTAACGGCACGGCTCATCAGCCAGCTAAAGACTGCCGGCCGTCAGCTCCCGGAGCCGTTGATTGCCCGATTGCAGGACAGTATGGCAATCCTTTTTCAAAAAGAATTCCAGGCGCAGGTCCCTGAAGGAATGACAAGTATACTCCAGGATGCGGTCTTAAACGGTGTTTCTTTGACTTTTGTCATCGTATTTGTTGTTTCCATCATTAGTGTCGGACTGATACCGCTGCTTCCCCGTGATTGAGTGTGCTAAAAAATGCCTAACTATACTGTTTATGTTAAAGGAGCAGATCAACCATGAATACTTCCAAACCACAATTGAAATTGTATTCTTCGTCCGCGAAGATGGCACTGATAGCAGTCTGTGGGGCAGGAGTAATGTGGGGAACAGGTGCGCTCGTCGTCAATATACTTGTCGTACAGTATGGTTTCACACCAGAGAACGTATCCTTCTGGCGATTCGTTATTGGTGCGGTGGTTCTCGTTGGGATATTTGGTCGTGGTATTGTGTGGAGTAGACTACGCCCGCTATTATTTACGGTATTTCTTTCGGGCACGGCAATGGCCGGTTACGTATTGCTTTGGTTTCTTGGAATCGAACAAATGGGGGCCGCCGTTCCAACCTTGATTGCGCTCTGCCTTCCGCCTGTGATCGTTACAATAATTTGGGTAGCTCGCGGTCAAGAGACAGCCGATTTACAGCTACTTTTTGTCCTTTCAGGGGCAATCATAGGCACGGTTTTGATCATCACCCAGCACAGTGCTGCCACGGCAACCGTTGATTCACACAGTACCTTGCTTGGAGTTGTGTTCTCGATTGGTTCCGCTTTATTATACGCAGGTTTTTCCATGATCAGTGGAAGAATTTCAATAGCCTTAGGCGCTGGCCAAGCAACAGCTTGCCTGACAGTAGTTGCCGCTGTTGTAATGGGTTTAACCTCTTTTTTTAAACCACTTAGCTGGCCAACAGAATTCCCGCCGCAGGCTTGGTTGCTATATCTTGGCTTGGTAACAGCAGTCCTTGCATTACTTGCTTTCAGTTGGGGGGCGGCCCGTTTGAAACCCACGGCACTTACTGTCGCCACGTTATTTGAGCCTCTCACTGCAGTGGTGCTTTCGGCCTTACTACTGGGACAGCACTTCGGTTTGTTGCAATGGATGGGCAGTTCTCTCTTGTTGCTTAGTATTTGGGGGCTTGGTCGCCGGACGTCGGGGAAAGGTGAGAATTAGCAAGTATCCAAAGTTCGTTATTTAAATGATTTTATTATGTTATGGAACTAAATTGGCTTTTTGACAGAGATACATGTCTAACGATTTGAATGGATGCCCAATACCTGGTCCACCCTGGTGTTGGTGGACCGGGACGATGATGATTGTCTGGTATTGAAACAGCAATTTTAAGTTCATCCAATGCATCAACATCGACCCAGACGCTGGTTTTTGATACTTGATGATCGAGTGATACTAAATCAGTTTATTTTTGACGTCCGCTATAATCATTTATAATTTCTTCTAAACGTTTCTTTAGGAAATCACTTGCATCCTGAACGGCATCATCGGCAATGGTCTGGACGTCTGCGGATAATTCCCGTATCTTTTCTTCATCCATATCGGTAATTTTATTGATGGCAAATTCATCCACCTCGCCATCCTCAGCAAGAAGGCCGCATCCGCCTACAACACCCAGATATTCCCCTTTGAAAAAAACCGGAACAACCAGTTTGAGCAATCCGGCATCACACTCCTCTATCACTGTCTCTTTTGTCTCGCGGGCCTGGTTGGACATATTCATATGGGCAACAGCACAGATAAAGGTCTGTCCTTTTTCAGTGGATTTGATCACCGGGCACAGGGAGTTGGACCAATTGGGATTATCGGTGATCCGGATACCCTCGGGGTTAAAAACAGAGCTTTGAAAATGAAATTTATTCGCCAGTTCCAATTCAAGTTCAGTCCATTTTTCAACGGGCATAAGATCAGTTAATTGCATATTATATATACTCCTTGTTTTTTCATAGAGAGCCAATTTAAATTTAGTGGTTCGATTATATAAAATCGAAAAAGGTATCAGCAAAATATAGACCAAGACTATCTTATATCCTAAAATTTCAAGTAACATTGAGTCGGAAAGGTAAAAAATAAAGAGTTTGAAGGTATGTCAGCCTAAATTCGGCATTTTTAATTTAGTTATTATTCAGTTAATTTCTCAATATTAATTCGCAAAGTCGCACCTTCATTGTCGCATTTATGCCCATCTTTTAATTTGTAGTGAGCTACCCAAGTCTATAGGCATTGGGCTTCCTGCTTCACAGAGGTTAGCCGACCATCTCGATGATCGAGTACAAAATAAGTGGTGGGTAAATATCGATAAGCATATCAAAACTGAAAATAAGATCCCGTGACAGGACGTTACATTGAGCCGTGATCAGAAAACCCAAAGTTGACTTTTCATTTAAAAGATGATCAAGTTTTTGTTAATTTGCCCAACTTCGGCGTTGGAAAAAATTTTTAATCCTTAAAATATATTGTATATTCCTCCGGTTAAAAATTATTTCCGCCTTGAATTTGAACAAATTCCCTAAAAACTTGATGATCGAGTGTAACGAAATAAAAAAGGTATAACCTGAGAGATCAATCATGAAACCAATTACCATCATTAAGACAGGAAGCACATTTCCAGATATTAAAACCAATCACGATGATTTTGAAACCTGGATAGCAAAGGGACTCGGTCATGCCACTCGAGCCATTGAGATCATTGATGTAACATTGCATCATCCGTTGCCGCAGCCGGACAGCTTGGCCGGGGCCGTTATTACCGGTTCCCATGACAATGTCACAGATAATCCGCACTATTGCTCAGAATTGGAAAGTTGGATCCGCCGAATGGTCATATCTGAGGCCCCTTTGCTCGGGATCTGTTTCGGCCATCAAATTATAGCAAAAGCCCTGGGCGGCGTGGTGGATTTTCACCCAGTCAGCCTGGAAGTCGGAACCAAAGAGATCCAATTGCTTGAGCCTGGACAAAAAGATATGCTGTTCCAAGGCATGCCGGACCGGTTTAAGGCTCATGTCTTTCATTCCCAAAGCATACGGAAATTGCCGGAAAAGGCTGTTGTGCTGGCCAAAAACAGCTTTGAACCCTACCAGGCTGTAAGATTTGCTCCCCGGACCTGGGGGGTTCAATTTCATCCCGAAGCTGATGACGCCATTGCAAAATGCTATCTTTTTCATTTAGCCGATAATATCAGAAAAAGCGGTCAGAGTTTGAATCAACTCATCGCCCAGCTGGAAAAAACCCCGTATGCCGCCGCTCTTCTTGAGCAATTCGGCCGCATACTCTCAGCCATGGAATAATGTGCTTCAACAATGCCTCCAAACCCCTATCCTTTTATTGAGGCTTATTGAGGCCGGCTTGGCCTGGACAGGAGATGCCGGCTGAAATTGAAACGTTGTTTTACCGACCTGAATAAAGAGTTGGTTCATAAACAAAATTTGAGGTGGCATTATCGATATCGGGCATGCCGGATGTACTGACGTTATCCTCTATCACGGAGGTATCTTTTTCATCGAGAAGTGCGCCCTTGTAATCAAGGGCGATTCCACCGCCGCCGGATACGGCAGTATTATGGGTTACAACTGTGTCTTTAAGGGATACCGTGCCATTAAATACGGCAAAGGCCCCGCCTCGCCATCGATGATGGCATGGTTGTCTTCAAAAATACAACTTTCAAAAACAGGGGTCCTGCTGCCGATTGTGTTTGACACCTCATTGTGATCCTCGTATCGGGTTGCCAGATTGCACACCGCACCGCCCCTGACGGCATAATTGCCCTGAAAGCTGCAGTTGCGGACAAATGTCCCGGCATAAAGATTGAGTAGCCCCCCGCCGGAGTATGATTGTGTAATGGTGGCAGTGTCCGGATTTTCCATGTCGGCCTTTTTTCCCTGTACCCCGGCCGGAATATCGCTGGAATCAGTTTCCTTCTCATCTGGAACGGCATACCCGTCCCGGATGATAAACCCGTCTATGAGGGTATCATCAGCGCCTGTGACTACGTGGTATGAATTATCAGACAAAAGTTGCGGGTCACCGATTTCCCCGGATAATACAGTTAGATTTTTGGTCCAGTTTCGTTGGGATCGCAGAAGTTCGTTGCCGATAAATCCGCCGTATATGCTGATCCCGGGAACCAGACAGAAGCTTTTCATTTGTTATTCTCCTTTAACGGACCAGGTGTGTACCCTTACTGGATATATCAGGCAATTGTGTGAGATGAAGGGTTAGTTTGTGTGAACAAATAGAGGAATTGACCGCAGCACGCTGGTTTGTGAGGATAAATCACAAGCGTCGTGCCCTATCAACAAGTTAATGACCCAAAGGGAAGGGTTAGGCCAGACTGAAGAAACATATTTCATCGGTCCGGATAAGCTCATGAGATCTGATTCATATTTAGACCCTCAAAATCATTCGGTAAAAGCCTCATGGGCTAATCCGGAAAAAGGCGCGGTCAATACCGAAGCAGCAGATGATGTTCTGTCCGGAAAAACCGGTAAAAAAATTATTATTGATTACGATGGAAAACCTGTTTTATCTGCGTACACGCCTGTCAATGCCGGGGGCATCACCTGGGGGTTACTTGCAGAAATTGATAGAGTTGAAGCATTTGCTGCCGTAAGAACCATAAAAATCAATATCGCCATCATTGCCCTGGTGTCTGCGGTTTTAATATTTATCATTGCCTTATCCATCAGTCGATTGATAACAAATCCAATCAAAAAAGGCGTTGCCATGGCTCAGAAGATGGCCGATGGTGATTTAACCCAGCAACTGGATATTGATCAAAAAGATGAGGTTGGTATCTTGGCCAAGTCATTAAACGATATGTCGTTTAAATTAAGGCAGATGTTCAATGATATTGCCATAGGGACTCAAACGTTGACCGCGTCTTCAAAAGAGTTGTCAACTGTTTCCGAACAGATATCAACAAACGCTGAACAAACAGCTGAAAAATCAAATAATGTGGCTGCTGCTGCTGAAGAGATGAGTACAAATATGAATAGTGTTGCTGCTGCAACAGAGCAAACCACGGTGAATACCCAGATGATCGTATCGGCAGCAGAAAAAATGACCGCAACAATTCAAGACGTTTCCAATAACATCGCCAAAGGAAATGAAACCACTGCATTTGCCGTGAAACAAGCAAATACGGTGTCACAAAAAGTCGATGACCTGGGTAAAGCCGCATCTGATATTAATGCAGTAACGGATACGATATCAGAAATTTCTGAACAGACCAATCTTCTGGCATTAAATGCAAAAATTGAAGCTGCCAGGGCTGGCGAAGCCGGAAAAGGTTTTGCTGTCGTTGCCGGCGAAATTAAGGCACTTGCTCAGCAGACAGCTGAAGCTACCGATGTAATCAGTTCTAAAATTGCGGGTGTTCATATAACCACCCAGGAATCCGTCAAAGCCATTGAGTCCATTGTTGGGGTTATTAATGAAATTAACTCCATTGTTACTACGGTAGCGGCAGCCATTGAAGAACAATCTGTTGCTACACAAGAAATTTCAGGCAATGTAAGTCAGGCAGCTCAAGGTTTAAACGAAGTGAATGAAAATGTGAACCATACATCAAAAGTGGCAGCAGAGGTTACGCAAGATATTGCCCAGGTAAGTCAGGCAACAGTTCAAATGAGCACAGGCAGTCATCAAGTCAAAACAAAATCAGACGAATTATCGGGGTTGGCAGAAAAACTAAATGAGATGATAGGCCGTTTTCAGATCTAAATCCGTTATCCCTGACACCAAGCTATTTATTGAGGCCGGTTCGGCCTGAGCAGGAGCTGTTGGCCGGGACTGAAACAGCGATGCCTGACAAGGCCAAGCACCATGCTCACGGTCAGGGCAGTCGAAGCCACCAGCATGAACATGACCACGATCTGGTAGCGGATGGCAAGCATTGGGTCCTCACCGGAAAGAATCTGGCCGGTCATCATGCCTGGAAGGAAAACAATACCTACGCCTGCCAGGGAGTTGATTGAAGGAATCATTCCGGCTTTAAGCGCATCCCTGAAGATGTCCTGTGAGGCTTCAACCGGGGTTGCGCCCAGACAAAGCCGCATCTCCACCAAATCCCGTTTTGTTTTTAGATCTGAAAGCAACCGGTCCAGTGACAGGCCCAGGGCGGTCATGGAGTTGCCTGCCACCATACCGGCCAAGGGAATAAAATACTGGGGGTGCCAGAACGGCCTGACCCCGACAATTAATCCACTGACTGTGCTTGTAACGACTGTATACACCAAAATCATAGTGACAAAGGAAGGGAAAACAAAAGGGATGCTTTTTTCCGAAACATTTCCCCGGACAATGCGGACTGCAAATGCCACCATGACACAAAAAAGCAGCAGAACAATCCATGGAGATGCGATACCGAATATAAAACTGAGCACATAGCCCATGATTGTCAGTTGAAGAACGCATCTCACGGCGCCAATGAGAATGGATTTGCCAAGACCAATACGGCCCCACAGGGAAATTGCCCCTGCGGCAACAATAAAAAGTGATGCAAGTGCGAGCTCAGCCACACTGATATCAAGCGCTCCCGTTGTCAACGGCATACAGAGACCCTCCCCTGGTCAATAGTGATTTCCATCACCGGAACGTTTTTTGGCAAAAATCCGTCATGGGTAATCATGACGATGGTGGTCCCCTGACGGTTGAAATCTGCCACTAGCTCATGGACACAGCGCCTGCTTTCACTGTCCAGTGAAGATGTCGGCTCGTCAAGAAGCAGCACGCTTGGGCCGGGCAAAAGAATTCGCAGCAGGCTCAACCGCTGACGTTGGCCGCCGGAAAGGGCCGCTCCGGAATCATCAAGCCTGATATCGTTCATTTTCACCTTTCCAAGCAGCTGTTGCAGCGCCTGGTCGGAGGGCTTTGCCTTGTCTCGGTTGACGCGAAAATAAAAGGGCTGGAGCAAAATGTCTCTGACTGATTGATCGGGGATTACCGGTATCTGCTGAAGATAGGCCACCTGCTGCCGCAGCTCAGAAGGGTTCCAGTTGGTAAGGCTTTGTCCCAGGTAACTGATTTCTCCGGTTTCTGCCTCCTCCAGGCGGTTCATCAACCGCAGAAGGGTTGATTTCCCGGCTCCGGACGGCCCGCGGATCAGAACGAATGCACCCTGGGGCAGGGTAAAACTCTGGTGCTCCAGTATGACCCGTTCTCCATGCCAGGTAAATGAGACATCATGAAACTCAAAACACGGAATTTGATGATTCATTGCAGATTATCCTTTCCGGTTTGTACTATTGTGTTGCAGATTATCACATCTGCCGCCGGCCCTGTATTATTTTTGAATTATTTTTCTTCTGGTAGATCACAATATGTGAACAAATAGAGGATTCAAAATGGCATCTTGAAACAGAAAGGGTTTCAACATAATAATAAATGCGTTGGCAAAAGAGATTCTAAAACCGGGAAACAGATGAAACTGAAATACAAACTTTTTATTGCACTGGTGACCAGCTCCTGTCTTATCCTGCTGCTTGCAGTGGGGGTGATGCAGTTCACTATCCGTAAAAATTTCATTGGATTTTTAAATGATGTGGAGTTTCGAAACCAAACCGGAATGATAGATTTGCTAAAAAACAGCTACACCCGGCATTCCGGTTGGGACGTATTCAAAGCAAATCCCAGGGTATGGCACGACCTTATTGGCTCGGCTCGGTCGGTACAGGGCGTCGATGAAATGATCCCCCCCGGTCCCCGGAGGCGACCCCGCGGTGGTCCAAAACCGGGATCAGGACCGGGACCGGGACCGCGCGGTCCTCAACCCTCAGAACCAGCGGTTCTTCCCCATGACCCAACTTCCCTGCACCGCCGGCTTTGCCTGTTTGATGAGCAGAAAAATTATGTGGCCGGAGAGTGCCGCCGGGACAGTGAATTTGATTATTACCCCATTGTGCTGTCAAACAGGACCATCGGATATCTGGGCCTGGAGAACATGTCCGATATGAGACAGCCGTTGGAGCTTGCCTTTTTGAAAAGACAGACCCAGATTGTTTATATTATCGGTATTGGTATCCTTATAATTTCCCTGCTGGTATCCTATGTCATTTCCAGGCAGGTGCTGGGTCCGGTGAACGCCCTTGCCAGGGGCACCCGACAGATGCGGCAGTTTAATTTCGAGACACGGGTAAATGTGCGTTCAAATGATGAATTGGGTGACCTTGCCCGGGATTTCAACCGGATGGCCGGCACCCTGCAGCGATATGAAACCATGAGAAAAAACTGGATTTCAGACATTTCACATGAACTGCGTACACCGGTTGCCGTAATCCGAAGCAAGCTTGAAGCCATCCAGGACGGCATCCGGGAAATGACGCCTGAGTTTCTTGATTCGCTTCATAAGGATATCCTTGGGCTTGGCAGATTAATCAGTGACCTGCACCATATATCCCTGATGGACTCCGGAAATCTGTCCGTCAACTTAAAACCTGTCTCCATTGAAGCGCTGCTGGATAAAAGTATTGAAGCATTTGCCATTCGTTATGAGCAAAGGGGTATCGACATCCAAAAGGCGTGGAAGCCAGGGGTGCTGCCCTTGGTTTCAGGAGATGCGGCCCTGTTGAAACGAGTATTTGCCAATCTTTTTGAAAATACATTAAAATACACCGACACCCCAGGGGTGTTGAAACTGGACTGCCGGGTCAGCGGGTCGCATCTGGTAATTGAAATGGAAGACTCCGCACCGGCTGTGCCGTCAGCATGCCTTGAGTCCATATTCGAGCGGCTTTACCGTCTGGAACAGTCCAGAAACAGGGCATTAGGTGGCAGCGGACTGGGCTTAAGCATGAGTCGGGAGATCATCTCCTTGCACCAGGGGACAATTACGGCGCTGCCGTCATCTTTAGGAGGGCTTAAAATCGTCATTGAACTGCCTGTAATCACAGAACTCAACAACATCATTGAAGGATAAAAACTGCCCATGGCTGGTGAACATATATTAATCGTGGAAGACGAACCTGATATTGCAGAAATATTGAGGGACTACCTTATCAAAGAAGGATATACCGTAACCCTTATGGATCGTGGGGAGAAGGTGGTGGACTTTGTAAAAAACGAAAATATTTCTATTATGTTACTGGATATCATGCTACCCGGTGTGGACGGAAAAACCATCTGCAGGGAGATCAGAAAATTTTCCGAAGTGCCTGTTCTCATGATTACGGCAAAAGTAGAGGAGGTGGACCGGATTATCGGTTTTGAGCTGGGTGCCGATGATTATGTCTGCAAGCCGTTCAGTCCCAGGGAAGTCGTGGTCAGGGTCAAGGCCATATTGCGCAGGACGTTGGGACACACCAATGATGATGAAATTCTGTCCCGGGGCCCTGTGTCGTTGAACCGCTCATCCCGGGTGGTCACCGTCAACCATTGTGAGCTCAACCTTACACCCAGTGAATTTGATATATTTTCAATCCTGATGGAGAGTCCTAACCGGGTGTTTAGCCGCACCCAACTCATCGAAACGGTCCAAGGGTACAACTACGACGGGTATGAACGGACCATTGACTTTCATATCAAAAATTTAAGAAAAAAATTTGGAGCGCACCTTCCGGGCCGCAAGATTATTCAGTCCTCCTATGGACTGGGGTATAAGCTTGTCATTTAAGGGACCCGGCTATAAACTTTCTCTTATGGCCGCGCAGATATTCTCACAGCATTGACGGGTCAGGTCTTCTTCAGGGCCTTCAACCATCACCCTGAGCAACGGTTGGGTGCCCGAATACCGCACAAGCACCCTGCCCTGGCTGCCAAGCTGTGATTCAACCGCTTGAATTGCATCTGCAACCATGGGGACTTCCATAAAATCGGGCCTGGATGCGTCTACTTCAACATTGATCAGGACCTGGGGGTAAACGGTCATAACTTTCGCCAGTTCGGATAAAGGCTTTTGGGTTGCCAGCATCACCTCTATAAGCTTTAATGCCGATAATGCACCGTCGCCTGTGGTCTGTTCGTCCAGAAAAATCATGTGCCCTGAATCTTCCCCGCCTAAAAGCGCACCGGTTTCTTGCATGCGTTCCAGCACCTTTCTGTCCCCGACCCCGGTTATTTCATGCCGAATCCCTAATTGTGCCATGGCATTGCCAAATCCCACATTGCTCATCACCGTACTTACAACGATATTATTGCCAAGCGTTCCAGTCTGTTTGGCAAATTTTGACAAAATCGCCAATACGGTATCTCCTGTGATCTGCTGTCCGGTTTCATCCACGGCAATCAAACGGTCGGCGTCACCATCAAAAGCAAGGCCGGCATCGGCGTTAACTTTTTTGACATAATCGCTTAAATCTTTTGTATGCTGGGAACCACAATCTTCATTAATATTTATTCCGTTTGGCTGGTTATGGATAAAATTTACATCAAACATGTCAGGTGTGAATATTTCCGGGGCACAAAAACTTGCAGCGCCATTGGCCGTATCAATAACCAGTTTAAGTTTTCTTTGCCTTTTTGGAAAATCAAATTTTTTAACCAGAAACCGGGCGTATTCGGTCTGGGCATCATTGACGGATACGATGGTTCCAATTTTTGAAGGCAGATCAATAGGCGGACCAAGAATAGTATTTTCAAGGTCATTCTCCTGGTCATCGGACAGTTTAATGCCGCCTTTTTGAAATATTTTGATGCCGTTATCGTAATAGGGGTTATGGGAAGCGGAGATCATGATGCCGGCCCCACAGGATTCAATGGTACTGCTCAGGTATGCTACCCCGGGGGTGGGAATAACACCGGCTATCATCACATCAACCCCGACGGAAGCAATTCCTGCAGCAAGCGCAGATTCAAGCATTTGGCCTGAAACCCGGGTATCTCGACCGATGATTACACATCCGTTTGAAGACGTTCGCGTTAAAATACCTACTGCCTGGCCTGTTTTCATGGCCAGATCGCATGTCATGGGATAGGTGTTTGCCTTGCCCCGTATACCGTCTGTTCCAAATAATTGTCCCATTCGAATGGTTATCCTGGTTGTTTTTTAGATTTTACTTCTAGTCCAAACGCATTAACAATGCGGTCTTCAATACCCTTGAGCCATGCTGACCCTATAATCGAAATTGATTCGTCAAGGCCCTGAATAGTACCCACGTAATCTTTTTTGTTATGAATACTTTGAATGTCAATGTATTCTATAAATTGTTCCCCTTCCGGCCCAGGGGTTTTAAGATCATTCTCAGCCTGATCAAATATCAGGGACGCCTGGGACAGTTTTTCCAGAACCGTGTTATGGGCGACAACAGCGGGACTGCCCTGCTCTTTTCCCCTTTGCAGCAAAATCCTCTTTGACGCTTCAAGCTTGTTTCCAAACGCATTCAGCCGTTTTATCCGCTCCTGAATACAGATATCAATATTTTTCTGCAACCCTGAAACAAGGGCCTGGGACATCCAATCCCAGGTAAAAAGCGTACGAATGAAACAATACCAGGCTTTTAAGGCATACAGCCCTGAAATATAACAAACATTTTCAGTTAAAATCCTGTCGGGACGGGTGTAGGTACCCGGACGCCATTGAATGGAAGCATTTCTCATTGTCCCGCCCATGATCAAGTGGTTGCACCGCAATTCGCTGTTCCTGATAATGGACCCTGCGGCACTGATACATCCAAAGGCGATTCTCACCGGTCCCACAAGCCCACCCTGGCCCCCAAGGAACACTGGCCGCTGGTTAAGCATCACGCCCTGGTGAACATTGCCCATCATAGAGGCCGTTGCCTTGTCCTGGTTTGGGGTATAATTAAAATGAATAAAGGACGATCCCACCTCGGAATGATCCTTGCGACTGGTGCCGCCGGCCATGAGGCAATCGCAGAAGTTGATCAGGCTGCCAAGGGTGACAAAGGGAAAAAGAATGGTCTGCTTGATCCCTACGGTGTGGGCGGCATTAGCCTGTTCTTCTAAAATACAGCCCTTTCGCACATGCCCCCCGGAACCAAAAACATTGTCCCCCATGAACACGGTTTCCTGAAAATATCCGCCATGCAGTTTTGTACCCGGCCCCACAAGACAGTTTTCAACGGTCACCGGCGTTTCGTAACCAAGAACGGTGCCCGGCATAATCAGGGTTTGGGCGCCGGTTAACTTGGTGCCGGAAAAAAGCGTTACCCCATCCGGGGATATGCGCTCAAGGTCAACGTCATCACCAATAAACACGGTGGATGGATTTGGGATATTCACACCTTTTTTTTGCAGGATCTCAATATTATTTAAATTCATGGTTCAATTATTTAGAGGGATTAATGGATTGTTGTCAAGTTTTTAAAATTATACGCCTAAAGGTTTATTCTCTGCTGTTTTTATTCTATAATCGGCAAATAGCCAGGCAAGCAAATCCATCACATCTCGTGGACACTTCAATCGTAAGGAGAAATAAATATGAACCCGGCTGGTTTGCTTTATCCGGATGACCCTTCCATTAAAGAACTTCATACAAAATTAACAAAAACGGCCCAACATTTTGGCTCGCCGGATCACCATCTGCGGCAGCTTTTAGACCGACCCGGACGGTTTTCCGATTTCAGTCTTGGCATGGACGGTTTTTTTATGGATTTTTCTCGTCAGCGGCTTGATGAAAATGCGTTATCTTTACTGCATGAATCTCAAACCTTGTCCAATGCCCTTAAAAAATTTAGTGAAATGACCCAGGGGAAAATCGTAAACCCCACCGAAAACCGTGCAGCGCTGCATACTGCGGCCCGGGGCACAGGCCCCTCCCCTCTTTTATTCAAGGAGATGGATGTTAAAGCGCAGATGCAACAGGTCAATGAGAAAATAGAAGATTTCTGCGCATCAGTCCATGACGGCAAAATCTGCTCGGCATGCGGGAAACCTTTTACCCAGGCGGTTGTCATTGGTATCGGCGGATCATATCTTGGGTGTGAATTTGTTTACCAGGCCCTGGCCGGGGCTGACAGAAAAATGGATCTTTTATTTCTGCCCAACGTGGATATTGACAATTTTGCCCGGGTTATTGAATCCATTGACAAAGAGACCACCCTTTGGATCGTGATTTCCAAATCCTATACCACCACTGAAACCATGGCCAATCTCAACCAGGTCAGCACATGGCTCAAAGCCCAGGGCGTCTCTCCGTTAGATCACATGGTCACCATCACAGCCAAGGGTAGTCCGGGGGACGACCCCGATACACCAGTGCGTGCTTCTTTTCATATGTTTGATTTCATCGGCGGCAGGTATTCGGTATCCTCAGCTGTGGGCGGGCTGCCTATAAGCCTTGCACTTGGATATGATGTTTTCGAACGTTTTTTGGATGGCTGCCGTCTTATGGATACCCATGTACTGGAAAGTCCGGCAGAAAAAAACATCGCTTTAACCGCAGCCCTGATTTCCATTTGGAACACCCTGTATATGGGATATCCGGCCCAGGCCATTATTCCCTACGCGTCAAGGTTGGCCCGGCTCAGCCCACATGTCCAGCAACTTTATATGGAAAGCCTCGGCAAATCGGTCTCCCCGGAAGGCCAGCGTTTAACCCAGGCAGCCGGCACCATTATCTTCGGGGAACCCGGCACCAATGCCCAGCACTCATTTTTCCAGCTGGCCCACCAGGGAAAAGCCTTCCCCATTGATTTCATCGGCGTAAAAGCGCCGGGATACACCGGTATTCAAGCCATGTCCAAAGGGGTGACCAATCACCAGGAACTGTGGGCCAATCTCTTGGCCCAGGCCGGTGCACTTGCCCTTGGCCGCAGTTCCGATGACCCGGCCAGGAATTTTGACGGCAACCGCCCCTCAACACTCATCACCATTGATAACCTGGAACCGGAAAGTGTGGGTATGCTGCTTTCTTTCTATGAGGCCAGAACTGTTCTGGAAGGATTCATTCTCGGCGTAAACCCCTTTGACCAGTTTGGCGTTGAGCTAGGCAAAGTCATGGCCGGAGATATTCGCAAAGAAATGGCCGCAAGAAATATTGACCCGTCATATACATTTGCCTGTGCATCGAAAACGGATAATTTTTACCTGGATCTTTTGTTTGGGAACTAAATAACCACCGTTTAAAACCGGATACAGGTCCAAGCCCTGTCTTATTCGTGCTCGTGAACGTACCCGTGTACGTTCACGAGCACGAGCACGAAAAATAGAGGAACTATCAAGGAAATTTATAAAGGGACGCCCCCCAGGTCAGGCCGGCACCAAGACCTGCAAAAAGCACAACATCCCCGGATTTGCCGATACGGCCGGTTTCAATGGCTTCATGAAGTGCCAAAGGAATGCTGGCAGCCGTGGTGTTGCCGTATTTTTCAATATTATGGAAAATTTTATCTTCAGGCAGCTTGAGGAACTGGCCAAAGGCCTGGTTAATACGTTTATTGGCCTGGTGGGGCACCACAAGATCAATATCAGACAACTCCATGCCTGCTTTTTTCAGAACTTCCAAGGTCACCTTTGGAAGCATGCGTACAGCTTTTTTAAATATGGCAGGACCGTCCATGACCGGAAAATATCGGGGGTCATCAGTGGAAAGATCATCCGGCAGGCGCTTTATAAGGTTGGAAGCAGGCAGTTCGGTTTTTAAGGTCTCTGCAAAATGCCCATCGGCATGTAATGCCGAGGCAATCAAGCCCACGTTTTCATCCGTATCAACGGCTTCGATACACAGGGCGGCGGCTCCATCACCAAAAATAACCGTCACATCCCTGCCCCGGGTGGTTTTGTCAAGTCCTGTGGAATGCACTTCAGCACCCACCAGAAGAATTTTTGAGGCAAGCCCGGATTTGATATAAGAATCTGCTGTGGCAAATCCGTACAAAAATCCGGTGCATTGCTGGCGAATGTCCAGGGCCGGTGTGGAATTAAGTTCAAGATTTCGCGCTAAAAGACATCCCCCCCCCGGGAACATGATATCCGGACTTAAGGTGGCAAAAATAATAAAATCCAGATCGTTGGGATGCCAACCTGCGTTGTCCAGTGCCATGCGGGCTGCCTGGGTGCCCAAATCAGACGCACCGCAAACATCGTCCTCGGTGACCCAGTGTCGTTGGTGAATACCGGTGCGCTGGCGGATCCATTCATCAGAAGTGTCCATAAATTCGGCCAGGTCCTGATTAGTGACAATATGGGGCGGCACAAAGAAACCTGAGCCCTTGATAATTGATTTTTTCATTGAATTTCCTTATTACTAATATAGATCCAACAATTGCAAAACAGCAGAAAAGCTCTGTCGTATACCTGAACCCAGGTATCAATAAGTGCAGACACAAATTTATAATATGAATTTTATTTTTAGGCAAGACAGTTGGAGGCTGTTTAAAATTGTGCATTTTTTTGTTTTCTGCTTTGTTTAACGAATTGGATAATTTTTTTCACACTCATGCTTTTTTTCCTTGCATATACTAAGAAAATTAAGATATGGACATAGAGAATTATTCATTTTATTAACAAAGAGGCTGATATGGCAAATCCGGCTCGACTTTTGATCGTAGACGATAACGAAGATATTCTGTCTACTTTTTATGAATTTTTTAACTCCCTTGGGTATGAGGTTAAGACGGCGGTGGACGGATTTGCCGCTTTAAAAATTCTGCGGGATAAACCCGATTATTTCCATTGCCTGA
The DNA here is from genome assembly GCF_963666695.1 of uncultured Desulfobacter sp. GTDB lineage: Bacteria > Desulfobacterota > Desulfobacteria > Desulfobacterales > Desulfobacteraceae > Desulfobacter. The sequence continues at coordinate 2,087,690 of NZ_OY762947.1, read as the reverse complement.
TCACAGACCTTGTAATGCCTAACATCAGTGGTGTTGGGTTGATTTCTATTGTAAAAAAGGAATACCCTGATATTAAAACCGTTGCCATGACCGGATATGGGGATCACCCTGGGGCACTTGCGTCCGAAGCCCAGGCGGATATTGTTATTTTTAAACCTGTTGACCTGTTTAAAATTGAACGTAAAGTTGCCGAACTTATAGGCCGTACAGAAGATTAAGAAAAAGAAAGCGTTATAATATATGACTTCAACAACCCCACTGATAGGCGTTTCCACCCCTATGCTGAAGATCAAGGAACTGATCAGCCATGTGGCCCAAACCTGTCTTAACATCTTGATTACAGGAGAGACCGGTGTCGGCAAGGGCGTGGTTGCCCAGAGCCTGCATGCCGAGTCGAATCGGTCCAAAAATAATTTCGTAAAAATAAACTGTGCCGCCCTGCCTGAGACCCTTCTGGAGTCAGAACTTTATGGTTATGAAAAAGGCGCGTTTACCGGGGCGCACAAAAAACGTCCCGGAAAATTTTTAACTGCAGACAAGGGCGTTCTTTTTCTTGACGAAATTGGGGATATGCCCCTTAGCCTTCAATCCAAAATGCTCCACGTTCTCCAAAGCGGTGAGTTCTCTCCTTTGGGATCGGACCAGGATTATAAAACGGATGTTTGGGTAATTGCGGCAACCAACCAGTGCCTTGAAGAAAACATAAAAAATAAAACGTTTAGAGAAGATCTGTTTTACCGGCTTAATATTATTAAAATAGATATTCCGCCCCTTCGCGAACGCCCCGAGGATATCCCGGCCCTGATTGAATTTTACTTTAAAAAATATTTGTCGGCATACCCGAAATCAAAAGCAGAAAGGCCTGACAGTCAGATCATGGCCCGCCTTTGCAGTTATCACTGGCCCGGTAATGTGCGCCAGTTGCAAAACTGCATAAAAAAATTGATGGTGCTCAATTCCTGGGATAAAGTTTTTGAAGAGTTACCTGACGACGCAGACACTTCTGAAGCATCGTCTTCAGATATATCCAGGGCGCAATTAGCCGGTTCTGCCATACATTCGCCTGATTATCCATTTAATAGTGAATCCGGAAACCGGCGCATGAGAATCATTTCCGAATTTGTAGACCTGTCCACAAGTTCGGAAAAACTGTTTGAAGATATTTCTTTGAAAAAAATAAAGAAACTGGCCTCTGACAAAGTTGAAAAGGAAGTAATTATTTTTGTGCTTGAAAAGGTTGGGTGGAATCGATCCAAAGCTGCAAAAATTTTAAAAGTGTCTTATAAAACTCTGTTGTATAAAATGAGCGAATTCAATGTGAATCCGCCCATCAATTAGTTTTACAGCTATTTACAAAACGGTATGAATGCGGCGATTAGGGCGTCTACCGCCTTAGACAACAATTGTCTTGGACAGGCAATATTTATTCGCTCAAACCCGGTCCCGCTCTGTCCGAACCAATTACCGTGATCAAGGGCAAGCCCGGCCTCTTCCTCAATGATCTGAATAATTTTTTCCGGTGGCAGGCCCAAAGGATTAAAATCAATCCACGGCAAATAGGTGGCTTCAAGATCAAATACCCGCACACACGGCAATTCTTTTTCGATTCTTTTTTTTAAGTATAGAAAATTATCATAAATATAGCTGATCAGATCAACCAGCCAGGGCTCCCCGTCTTCATAGGCCGCCCGGGCTGCAATGGCACCAAATAAACTGGAAGGTCCCTTTGAATCAAAACCAAGGCATTCAAAAAAATTGCCCATGTCTTGGCGATATACTTCATTGGGAATGATCAGACAGGAATAGCCGAGTCCAGCCAGATTAAACGTCTTTGAGGCGGCATTACCGGCAATGGAACCCTGGTTGAATTCAAAAGAAATCGACTGGTAACTGGTATGTTCAAATCCGGGCATGACCAAATCGCAATGTATTTCATCGGCAAAGACCAGGACATTATTTTTCAGACAGATGGCCCCAAACCGTTCAAGCTCGTCCCTGCGCCAGACCCGGCCCACCGGATTGTGCGGCGAACACAGAATGGCAAGTTTGACCCTGGGGTCCCGGGTTTTTTCTTCCAGGTCTTTAAAATCCATATCATACCGGTAATTATTCAGTATCAAGGGATTTTCAACCACATGCCTGCCATTGGTATGAATGGCCTGGGCAAAGGGATAGTACACCGGCGGCTGAATCAATACCCCGTCACCGGGTTTGGTAAAGCACTGGATAAGATAATGTACCCCAGGCACGATACCCGGCGTGTTGACAATTGAATCCTCCTGGATCTGCCATCCATGCCGCCGGTTAAACCAGTCGATCAGCGCGTCATTATGCCGGCGGTCATTCAGGCTGTACCCGAAAACTCTGTGAGACAGGCGCTGTTCCATGGCATTGAAAACCACATCAGGACAGGCAAAATCCATATCCGCCACCCATAACGGCAGCAGATTTCCCCGCCCTTTTCCAAATTTTTGCTCCAGAACAGACGGTTCCCATTTTGCAGAACCTGTGTTGCTTCTGTCTATAATTTGATCAAACCGACATTGGTCTTTCATCTCTTCTGTCCCTATCCATGTAGCGGGGTACCCAATATTTTCAAGGCCGTTTCTCCCATGATTTCAGACAGGGTGGGATGGGCATGAATGGTGTGTGCCAGGTCCGCTGCAGTCAGCCCCTTAGTGATGGCCAAGGTCGCTTCGGCAATCAGATCCGTGGCATGTGGGCCTGTTATATGAACCCCGATCACTTTGCCTGATGCCTTTTCCACGATCATCTTTGCCTCTCCTGCAATCTGGTCAATGGCGTGGGCTTTTCCCAGGGCCCTGAAATTTACAACTGCCGTGTCAATGTCTTTGCCCTGTTCCCGGGCCTGTTTTTCCGTTAATCCAACCGTGCCAATTTCAGGCATGGTAAAAATGACCCCGGGCACGGTATCATAAGACATGGCGGTTTTGGGCGCCTCTGTTTGCCCGCAGGCATTAACTGCCGCCACAAGGCCTTCGTGGTACGCCACATGGGCCATCATCACATGGGCAGGGCCGAGAATATCACCAATGGCATAAACATTGTCAACATGGGTCTGCATATGTTCATTCACGGCAATCCATCCGTCCTTGTCTGTGTTAAGGCCGATATTTTCGAGGCCCAATTCTTTTGCCAAGGAACTTCTGCCAATACACACAGCCATGACATCGGATTCAATTGATTTCGTTTTTAGTTTTCCGGCCGGCGTGGTGAATGGACTGACATCCAGAAAAATATCAAGGCCGTCATGTTTATTTTCAGTCCGTGTCACAATGGTGTCAGTAAACACCTTAATCTTTCGTTTCTTCATTTCACGCAACAGCAGATTTGAGCAGGACGCATCCACGCCCGGTAAGGGGAGCACCCTGTCCATGGCCTCAATAATGGTCACCTGACAGCCAAGGGCACTGAATATAAAAGCGAATTCACACCCGATCACCCCACCGCCCACAATGGTTAAAGACTTTGGTATATAATCCAGTGACAGGATATCATTGGAAGACAGAATCTGTTTATGATCAAAGGGAAAAGCCGGAACATTCTTGGGTTCCGTACCGGCCGCAATGATTAGCTTATCGTACGCTACTGATATGGGTTCTTCCCGGTCAGAAACGATCTCAACGTTTCCCGGAGAAACTATTTTCGCCCGGCCCATAACAACGTTTACCCCTGCCTTTTTAAGAAGTCCTGCAAGCCCTTTTCTCTGAACGTCAAGCACTTTTTCCTTTCGCTGCATCAGAGCACGGATATCAGGGCTGATTGTACCTGATATCTTAATTCCCATACTACCGGCCTTAAGACAACTCAGCAACAGGTCCGCTGAATTTTTCATTATTTTAGACGGGATACAACCCCAATTAAGGCAGGTTCCCCCCAAATTTTCTTTTTCAATCAAGGTCACCCGGGCCCCAAGGCCGGCTGCTCTCAGCGCGGCAACGTAACCACCGGGACCTGCGCCGATGATAGTGATATTTTCAGCCATATGTATCCCCTAAATACGGATTTATTTATAATTGCAAATTACATTAGAATTTAAATAAAATATATGTGCTTTCATAAATTTTTTCAAAATATATATTTAAATTCATCAAAAAATCAATTTTTATATTTGACTCAAAACCATAGGTAAGATATTTTTACTTAATTAAAAGGTTTCTGAATTAATTATTTCATAAACATTTTCACATAAGGGCCATGGAAACAATAAAATCCACCATACAGCTTGTCTTTTCACCTGGTTTCCGCGTTGCGTCAATGCGCAGACAGCCCAATATATTTACATTGACGCGCCTTGAAACCAGGCAAAAATCCGTCGCTCTATTGGTGGATTTTAAAATTTCCATGGCCCTAAAATTGACGTAAAAAAGAAAAAATGAAAATTGATGACACCAATATAAATATTATCAGAGAACTCAAAGAAGGTAAAAAACCTTTCAAAAAAATAGCCGATAAACTGGGCGTTACTGAAAATACTGTAAGGGCAAGGGTCCTCAAACTTCAGGAAGAAGGCGTGCTTGAGTTCTGTGGACTTGTGGACCCGGAAAAGCTGCCGGGGCATAGAAGTGTAATTGTGGGTATTAAGCTGTCTGAAACAAATCTGGTTGAAAAAGGAAAGGAGATCAGCCGCCTGAAAGGTGTCGTTTCCGTGTCCGTGGTCACAGGACGTTATGATCTCATGGTGATGGTTTTGTTCAAAGAAGGGTTTGATCTGCTTGAATTTTACACCAATGAAATTTCAAAAATTCACGGCATAGGTTCCGTTGAAACGTTTGTTGTTTATAAATCATACAATATGAAAGTGCCGTACATTTTTTAAACTTGATCATAGAAAAGGGATTTTGTCATGACCAATAATCTAAAAAGAACACCATTAAATGCATGGCACAGAAATGCCGGAGCCAACATGGCGGATTTCGGCGGATTTGACATGCCGCTATGGTATGATACAGGGGTTAAAAATGAGCACCTTGCCGTGCTTAAATCTGCGGGTATGTTTGACACATCCCATATGGACTGTATCCAGGTACAGGGAAAAGACGCCCCTGCCCTGCTTGATTTTTGTTTCACAAGACAGATCGGCGAGCTGTCATCCGGCCGTTGTGTTTACGGCGCGTTTTTAGATGCCAAGGGACACTGCATTGATGATGCCATTGTTTATAAATTTTCTGATATCAGCTTCATGGTCTGTGTCAATGCAGGTATGGGGGGGACCGTTACCGGGCATCTTGTCTTGCACAGTGACGGAAAAGCTTTAGAAATAAAAGACTTATCCGATCAACTTGCCAAACTGGATGTCCAGGGCAAAAATGCCTTGAAAATCGTGTCAGGCCTGATTAATGACAAAGAAAACGTTTTCGACAAAATGCCCTACTTCTCTTTCAAAGGCAGTCTGGACCCTGACGCCCCCGATGGGGTAAGCCTTGTGGATGGTACCCCTATCATTTTGTCAAGAACCGGGTATACCGGTGAATTTGGTTTTGAAATATTCATTGCGCCCGATAGAGTTGAAGAATTGTGGTATACTCTTTTGGATGCAGGTTCCCCTTATGGACTGATACCCTGCGGTCTTGGTGCCAGGGATTCTTTAAGGGCCGGGGCATGTCTGCCACTGTCCCACCAGGACATTGGACCTTTCCCCTTCATCAATCACCCCTGGGAGTTTGCCCTGCCCTTTAAAGCAGGTACCCGGGAGTTTACTAAGGCATTTTTAGGAGACAAAAGCCTGTTGAACCTGGAACAGCCATCCTTTACCTATGCCTTTGTCGGAGACTCTTTAAGAAAGGTGACGGCAGGTGATACCGGCCGGGTTCTCACCGAGCAGGGCGAAGATATCGGTATGGTACTGACCTGCGCAACAGACATGGGGATTTTTTGGCATGAAGACCAAATCGTCAGTATTAACACGCCAAACCTGCCCCCGGATGTTAAAATAAAGGGGCTTGCCTGCGGATTTGTCATGGTCAACCAGCCCCTTGACATGGGTACCCGGTTAACTCTTGTTGAAGGCAAGCGCAAAATCGGGGTCCGGCTTGTGTCTGACATTAGGCCGGACAGGACAGCAAGGCTTGCAATCAAAAAATTTAAATAAAAAGGGGCCTTGATCATCGTTTGGCCTAAACTGTAGGGGCGGATTCCATATCCGCCCCCAAACAGGGCAGATATGGAATCTGCCCCTACCCAATATGTGGCCGAAAGAATGATCAAAGCCTAAAAAGGAGACGATATGAAAGCAATAGAAGAACTTAATTTCCCATCAGACGTTAAATACACCGATGACCATGAATGGGCAAAGATTGAAGGCGACCTGGTAAGCGTGGGCATTTCTGACTATGCCCAGGATCAGCTTGGCGAAATTGTTTTTGTGGAAATGCCTGAAATTGGTGACAGCTTTGGCCAGGGGGACGAATTTGGCAGTTTGGAGTCCGTTAAAGCGGTATCTGAAATTTTTCTTCCTGTTTCAGGTGAAATCGTTGAGGTGAATTCAGAACTTGAAGATGCGCCGGAGCTTGTCAACACCGATTGCTATAACAAAGGCTGGCTTGTTAAAATTAAACCCCAAGATCTGTCAGAAATGGACAACCTTAAAGACCAGGCTGCATACCTTGAAATGCTGAAAGGATAAATGCCATGCGTTATCTGCCGCATACCAGACAGGACATCGACCAGATGCTGGCTGTCACCGGCCACGCCGATCTGAATCAGCTATTTGAAACCATACCCGATTCTGCGAAAACAAAGACCGGATTGAACCTGCCGGACGCGTTAAGCGAATGGGATTTAAATGCCCAAATGGAAGAACTGGCCTCACAAAATTTGGCATGCGGATCATATACATGCCTGATGGGCGCCGGTTCCTACGACCACCATATTCCTGCCATTGTGCCCTACCTTATTTCCAGGTCCGAATTTATGACGGCCTACACCCCTTACCAGCCCGAGGTAAGTCAGGGAACCTTGCAGGGGATCTATGAATTTCAAACCATGATTACAGCGCTTTTAGGTATGGATATTGCCACGGCATCCCATTACGATGGCGGTACCGCCCTGGCAGAATGCGCGCTGATTGCGCTTCGCAAATCAAAAAAAGCCAATAAAATCGCCGTATCAAGTCTGATTCATCCCGCCCATCGCCAGATCATGAAGACCTATCTTGGTCCATCCGGATATGAAATAGTTGAAATACCGGCAGATAAAAACGGCCTGACGGATGTGGCTGCCTTTAAAGCCATGGACGGCATTGCAGGCGTGGCGGTTCAGTCCCCTAATTTTTTTGGAAACATTGAAGATCTCGGCAGTTTCAGAGCCTGTGCCGATGAAAAAAAATGTCTCTTTATTAGCTCATTTACCGAAGCGCTGGCCTATGGGCTGCTGAAAAGTCCGGGATACTTTGGGGCTGATCTTGTGGCAGGCGAAGGCCAGAGCCTTGGTATGTCCAAAAGCTTTGGTGGTCCCGGACTTGGCCTTTTAGCCGGAACAAAGCAAATGATGAGAAATCTTCCCGGAAGGTTTGTGGGAAAAACCAAAGATTCAAAGGGCAGCAGAGGGTACGTGCTGACCCTGGCCACCAGAGAGCAGCATATCCGCAGGGAAAAAGCCTCTTCCAACATCTGTTCCAATAACGGACTCAACGCCATGACCGCCGCTGTATATATGGCAGCGGCCGGAAAAAACGGAATCAGGGAAATTGCCCGGCTCAATCACGACAAGGCCGTTTATCTTAAAAACGTGCTTGTGGGCGCCGGGTTTGAATCTGTTTTTAACAGCGCCTTTTTCAATGAATTTGTCGTTAAAGCCCCTACCGGATTTGCGGACAAACGAAGGGAATTGGCCAAAAAACATAACTTGTTTGCAGGGGTCCCCCTTGAATCCTATTACCCGGACATGGCAGACCACTATCTTTTCTGTGCCACGGAAACCGTGTCCAGACAGGCCATGGATCTTTTGGCAAAGGAGGTGCAATCATGACACAGCCAGGCACAACAGGCCTTATATTTAACGAACCTGAACTATGGGATAAAAGCCGGGACGGCAGATGCGGCATCTCCATGCCGAGAAGTGATGTGCCGAGAACTGATCTTGACCCGGCACTTACCGGTGATGCACCGGAACTTCCTCAACTTTCCGAACTTGATGTGGTCCGCCATTTTGTACGGTTGTCCCAATGGAATTTTAGTATAGACTCCGGCATGTATCCCTTGGGGTCCTGTACCATGAAATACAATCCCAAGACCAATGAGGTTCAGGCAGCCCGCAAAGGCTTTGCCGCAGCCCATCCCCTGGCCGGGGATGAATTTTCCCAGGGGGCTTTGAAACTGATGTATGAGTTAGAGCAACTGCTCGGGGAAATCACGGGATTTCCCGCCGTCACGTTGCAGCCGGCGGCCGGAGCCCATGGGGAGTTCACCGGCATGCTCATGATCCATGCCTGGCACGCCAAACAGGGAAAGCAACGTTCGAAAATTCTTGTCCCGGACACGGCCCATGGCACGAATCCCGCGTCCGCAAGCCTTTGCGGATATAAATCCGTGAATATCAAATCAGGGCCCGACGGCATCCTGGAGCCTGCCACGGTTGCCGAGGCCATGGACGAAGATACCGCCGGCATTATGATCACCAATCCCAACACCCTGGGTCTGTTTGAAGACAACATCAAGGAGGTCTGTGATATCGTCCATGCCAAGGGCGGCCTTGTCTATGGCGATGGTGCCAACATGAATGCCGTTATGGGGATCATCAAACCCGGCGAACTTGGCATTGATGTGCTCCATTTAAATCTTCACAAAACCTTTTCCACCCCCCATGGTGGCGGCGGACCCGGTTCCGGACCGGTGGCCGTGGTTAAAGATCTGATTCCCTTCCTTCCTGTGCCAAGGGTTCAAAAGGAGAACGATACCTATTCCTTTATTACAAATTGCCCCGACACCATCGGTCGAATGCACACCTTTTATGGCCATTTCGGCGTCATGGTCCGGGCTTTGGCCTATATTCTGTCCATGGGAGGCGAGGGCCTGAAGCGTGCTTCCCAGCTTGCCGTACTTAATGCCAATTACATTAAGGAAAGCCTTAAAACCACCCTGGACCTGCCCTATGACAGGCCCTGCATGCACGAATGTGTATTTACCGACAAAAACGTTCAGGAATACCACATCAGCACCATGGATATGGCCAAACGTCTTTTGGATTACGGATTTCATCCCCCCACAGTATATTTCCCCCTGGTGGTGGATGCCGCCTTCATGGTGGAGCCCACAGAAACCGAATCCAAAGATGACATTGACCAGTTCATCGATGCGGTAAAGGCCATTGTTAAAGAGGCAGCTTCAGACCCGGAAAAATTGAAATCAGCGCCCTATCTTCCTAAGGTAACACGACTGGACGAGGTGACTGCAGCACGCAAACCCTGTCTTAAAGGTTAGGGTCATGGTAGTAATAAAATCCACGATATGACTTGTCTTTTTACCCGTCTTCTTTGTTGCAGTAATGGGCATCAGGAACAATATAATTTCATTGATGCGCCTTGAAGACGGGTAATCAAATCATACAAATCGGCCTTCTCCCTATTGGCGGATTTGATTCTGACCATGGGCCCAACCCCGTAATTTCACCCAGCAGCTTTAAATTTAGGAAGGATATGGTTAATCTCCAATAAAACGAATCAACAGGATTATTATCTGCTATGTGTCATTAAGAATAATACTTGGGCTGAAAAAGAAGACTATTTCATCATACTTTGAATAGTTTTCTGCAATTGAGGTAAGTGATTTTGGCAAATATCAAAGATAATTTCATGGTCTACTTTTTCATAGTGATGAGAAACGATATCACGTATCAATTGATTCTGAAATCAAACGAATATTCTCAGCAATAATCTCATCAGGCATAGATAATTTCCTGTTGAATACGTTTGAGAAATCGACTATCCACCAGATTCCCTTTCCGAACGATTTCTATTCTTTTATTGAATTTGGCTTCCATATACCCCTGAAGGCTTGCTATCCAATCGAAACGAGGCTCAAGAAACTCTACCAAAAAATCAATATCACTATCTTCGGTTTGATGATTTTTGGCGTAGGATCCAAATAAGCCGATATTGACAACTCCAAAATTTTCTTTAAGAAATTTTTTATCAGCTTTGATCGTATTAATTATTTCATCTTTAAAAAGGATTTTTTCCATTGTCACCACCTCAGCTTCCCCTTGTATATCCAATACCATATTTGATTATCACCTTCCCGTCAAATCATCTAACCCGAAAATATCAAATACACCAGTTGAACTGCTGATGATCATGTAGGCAAATTTTAGGAATTCTACGACGAGGGCTATGTATATAAATGCAGGCTTTTCAGGGAATGGGGACGGGCACAACATCTTGTGGTTCCCCCTGTCTTTGACTGAGAGAGGATTATACTTTATTAAATTTAGAAGTGCTGAAGTTCATCTGCGGTCCTTAACTTGCAGTTTAACTCCGCAAATCAGAATTAAAATAAGAACCGGGACACCCATCACGGCAGTCACGGTGAAAAACACAGGGTATCCCAGTTGGTCCACCATACCCCCGGAATATCCGGAAAACACCTTTGGCACAAGGGTCATTAATGACGAGAATACAGCATATTGAATAGCGGTAAACCGGACATTGGTCAGACTGGATAAAAAGGCCACAAAAGCAGCGCCGGCCAGGCCGCCGGCCAGATTGTCCGCGGAAATCACAAGGTAGAGCATGGGCAGGACCGGACCGGTCCAGGCCATGAGTACAAACAAAAGGTTTGTAAGTGCTGACAGCAATGCCCCGGCAAAAAGAATGCGCATCACCCCGAATTGAATAGACAGGGTACCCCCCAGAAAACCGCCGGCAATGGTCATGAACAGTCCAAATGTTTTTACGATGCTTGCGATGTGAATTTTTGAAAATCCCATATCCTGGTAAAAGACATTGGAAATCACACCTAAAACAATGTCGGAAATCCGATACAGGCCGATGAGCGAAAGAAGCAACCAGGCTAAACTTAAGCCGTAGCGGGAGAAAAAATCCGACACAGGTTCAACATAGGCGGATCGGATCATTTCCATGTCCGCCACCTTCAGGGCCACCATCACCCTTGCAGCCAGAAGCCCGGCGCAGATCCCCCCGGTAAGTCTCGCAGTTTCAATTATAAATCCGGCTGCAGAAGAATTTTTTACGACAAAAATCACCTGTTCTTTTAACGTTGATGCAATCCCGGATGAAAAATAGAACCATCCCACAAAAGCTGCCGCAGAACCTAAAAAAAGAACGAAAAACCGGGCATGATCCGTGGTCCGGGCATGATTTGTTTCTCTGGCCGTAACGTCAGGTTCTTCGATCACAAAGACCGTAATCATACCAATAGCCATCAGGCCGGCCATGATCTGGTAGGCCGTACGCCAGGCCGCATAATCATAAGCGCCCAAGGCTGAGCCTTTGATCTGGGCCAGAAACAGGGCACCGGCACCGGCGGCCAGCATCCCGATCCGGTATCCGGCAATATACATAGACGCCATCAGGGCCTGAAGACTTTCGCCGGCCGATTCAATGCGGTAGGCATCAATGGCAATGTCCTGGGTGGCCGAAGAAAAACCTAAGCCCACAGCTGCCAGGGCCATTAAATATAAATAATTTCCTGCCTTTGCCGGATCAATCATGGACATGGCAAAAATGGATGCGGTTATGCAGATCTGGGCCAAAAGTATCCAGGCCCTGCGCCGGCCAAGTTTTCGGCTTATCACCGGAATGGGCATCTGATCCACCAACGGCGCCCAGATAAATTTAAAGGAATAGCCCAGGGCTGCCCAGGAAAAAAAAGTGACAGCCGAACGCTGGACCCCTGCCTCACGAAGCCAAAGGGACAGGGAAGAAAAAATCAGCAGAATAGGAAGCCCTGCGCTAAACCCGAAAAAGAGCATGGTCACCACCCGTGGATGGGCAAAACTCTTGACGGATTCCCAGGTTTTGGGGAAAAAACGCTGCAGGTTTGAAGCCCAAAAGCGTAAAAAAATTAATAATGCGCGTAACATACGATTTCACATGAGGATTATAAGAAAATTTCAAAATCCGCCGAAACGGCATAACAGGAGGTGGCAAGGTGATTATCATTGAAAAACCTGCGGCACTGCTCAACCATGGCATCCACCTGGTCATCGGTTCTGTCCTGGTTGATATGAATCAAACCCAGCTGCCCCACTGACGCCCTAACGCTTAAATTCAGAACATCGGACAGGCGGGAGTGCCCCCACCCGGTTTTATCCGGATATTCATCATCCGTGTACTCGGTGTCATGAAACAGTACATCCGCATCTTTTGCGAAATCAATGTATTCTTCAACACGTTTGCCATTGGAATGGGTATATCCCAGTTCATTGTCCGTAAGAAACACAAATGTTTTCCCATTTTCGGTAAACTTGTATCCTATGCTGTTTTGGGAATGGGAGGTGGGAATGGTTTCAATATCCAGGCTGCCGATGGAAAAACGGTTGTTCAAGGATGAATCAAACCGGATATCGGCGTTGTAATCCTCTAAACCCACTGGGAAAAAAGGCATGCACATAACCCGGTCAATCACCTGTTTTGTTGTCAGGCCGGCAAAGGTACGGTCCTGGATGTGGACCGTTGTGTTCGCATAAAACAGAGGATGAAAAAAAGGCAGACCAAGAATGTGATCCCAGTGGGTATGGGTCAAAAGCAGATAACATGTCTTAATTTTTTTTTGGACCAGATGTTTACCAAGCCTGCGGATACCGGTACCGGCATCAATGATTACAACTTCACCGGAATTGGCCTGAATCTCAAAACAGGTAGTATCGCCGCCGTATTTGTTATATTGCTGCCCTGATACACACACTGACCCCCTGGATCCCCAACATTTTATTCGCATGCGCCTTTTGTATCCATCAGTTAGACATTTATTTTTCAGAACTAATATCTTAGACTCATATGAAACCTGATCATAAATCAATATTATGTTTAGCAAAAAAATAACCATATTTAAACCTTGTTATATTAATAAATGCCGAGATAAGAAAATGCCTTTGAAAATTCAGGCAAACTATTTATAAAAAAATTTGGAAATATAAACTTTTTTATACTATATACCATGTTTTTCGTTAATCGGCATGTTGTTGTGCGCAACACATGTCTATATAAATAACACTAGTTTGAAAAAGGAATAATAATATGGCACAGCCAATCGCAGACAGACGCGACGTTGACTTTGTACTGCATGAACAAATTGGAACGGTTGATCATGAGTTATTTGAAGAATTCAATAAAAAGACGATTGACCTGATTGTATCGGAGGCAAGAACCCTTTCCATTAAAGAAATTCTGCCCACATTCAAGGACGGGGATGAGATCGGCTGCACCCTTGAGAACGGTAAAGTCACCACGCCTGAATCCTTTAAGCGGGCCTGGAAACTGTTCTGTGAAGGTGAGTGGCTGGCTATGTGCGATGACCCGGACGTGGGCGGCCAGGGCATGCCCAAAACCGTGGGGTGTGCAGCCCTGGAATATATGGTGGGCGCCAACTCCGCCTTTATGCTGTATTACGGCATGACCCACGGCGCAGCCAAACTGGTGGAAGCCTTTGGTGATGAAACCCAGAAAAAACTGTACATGAAAAAAATGTTTGCAGGCCAGTGGGGCGGCACCATGCTTCTGACAGAACCCGAGGCCGGTTCCGACGTGGGGGCTTTGACCACCACAGCTACCCGAAATGATGACGGCACCTACACCATCCAGGGCACAAAGATTTTCATCTCTGCAGGGGATCACGATCTTTGCGATAACATCATCCATCCGGTCCTTGCCCGTATTGAGGGCGCCCCGGCCGGAACCCGGGGAATCTCATTGTTCCTGGTACCCAAATATCTGGTGAATGAAGACGGATCGTTAGGTGAATTCAACAATGTGGTATGCACGGGCCTTGAAGAAAAGATGGGCATTCACGGTAATGCCACCTGCACCCTGGCTTTGGGAGACAAAGGACCTTGCATCGGTACCCTTCTCGGCGAAGAAAACAAGGGCATGCCCGAAATGTTTCAAATGATGAACGAATCCCGGACCTTTGTGGGTCTCCAGGGGTTTGCCGTGGCGTCCGCCGCTTATATGTACGCCCTTGATTATGCCAGAACCCGGGTCCAGGGCCGGCACCTTACAGCGGGCAAGGATGCCACAGCCAAGAACGTCACCATCATCAATCACCCGGATGTTAAACGCCAGTTGTTAAACATGAAGGTATACACCGAAGGTATGCGCTCCCTGCACTATTATTATGCCAAATGTGAAGACATTGTTCACACCACGGATGATGAGCAATTAAAGGCCGATACCTCTGCTTTAATTGAAGTGCTTACCCCCATTGTCAAAGGCTATATCACGGACAAGGCGCTTGAGGTTTGCTCCCACGGTGTCCAGGTTTACGGTGGCTATGGATACTGCAAGGAGTTTCCGGCAGAGCAGCTCATGCGTGATTCCAGAATTTTCATGATTTATGAAGGCACCAACGGCATCCAGGCCATGGATCTTCTTGGCCGCAAGCTGGCCATGAACAAGGGCCAAAGTTTTGCATACTTCCTCGATCAAATTAAAAAAACCGTAAATGAAGCCAAAGAAATTGAAGGCGTCACGGTTCTTGCCGAAAAGGTAGAACTTGCCCTGTCCCGGTTTGAAGCCCTTGCCGGCGAGCTCGGTGCAAGGTCAAGGTCTGAAAAAGCGCTTAATGCCTATGCCTTTGCCCATCCCTTCCTGGAAATCACAGGGGATATTACCTTTGCCTGGATGCATCTGTGGCGTGCCTGCATTGCCGCACCTAAACTGGCTAAAAAAGCGGGCTCCCTTGATCCCGAAGCCGTGGCTGCCAAAGCGGGCAAAAATAAAGATGCCGCTTTTTATGCAGGACAGATGGCCTCGGCCAGATTTTTTATTAATACACTTTTACCCGGATCTTATGGTAAGATGGATGCCATTCTTGAAGGCGACACCTGTGTGGAAGATATACAAGATGTCTCCTTTGGCTCAAAATAATCTTTTTTGCACATAATAGCGGGATGAATCAAGAAGTCCATGAAGGTCCCGGAAGTTTGTTCCGGGACCTGTTTATTTGTTTTAAAACAATAAAATGGAGGAAAAGAAAATGCTTGAAACCCTGAAAAACAGTCTGCTCTCCGGGGTGGGGATGGCGCTGCGCTCCAAAAAAGAAATTGAGACCTTTGCCAAGGAATTTGCCGAACAGTCTGAGATGAATCAAAAAGAGGCAAAGGACTTTTTAGAAGAGTGTAAAAAACGGTACGATGACGCAAAATCAGGCCTTGATAAAAAAATTGAAGGGGCTGTGGAATCGGTACTCAAACGCCTGGATTTACCCACCCGTGGGGATGTTGATACTCTCAATGCCCGCATTGATGAGTTGTTTAAAAAACTTGAAAAGGATGCCTGAAACTCGATCATCAAGTTTTTAGGGAATTTGTTCAAATTCAAGGCGGAAACAATTTTTAACCGGAGGAATATACAATATATTTTGAGGATTAAAAATTTTTTCCAACGCCGAAGTTGGGCAAATTAACAAAAACTTGATCATTGAGTGATATATAGGCCTTTTACCCTGACTATGCTCAGTTTTAAGACCGTTTCCAAGGTCACTAAACGGTACCGGCATTTGGTCCGTTACCAACAAATCATCAGCATCATTGTCAAATACGGATTTGAGGATATTATTGATGCCACGAAGATTGATCATTATCTGAATAAAATTCCGTTTTCAAAACCCCATCAAAAATTGTCCAGGAATCAACGGATCAGGATGGTGTTGGAGGAGCTTGGACCCACCTTCATTAAAATGGGCCAGGTATTATCCTCCCGCCCCGACCTGATCCCCCTGGACCTGACCCGGGAGCTTGCCAAACTCCAGGACAAGGTACCGTCCTTTTCGTTTGAACAGGTCGGACAAATTATCCTTGCAGAGTTCGGCAAACCCATCAGTGACGTGTTCTATTCCTTTGAGGACTCTCCTTTTGCGTCTGCTTCCATCGGACAGGTCCACCGGGCAGAACTGTCGCCGGGCGAACAAGTGGCGGTGAAAATCCAGCGCCCCGGCATTCGCAAACTAGTTGAGATCGATCTGGAAATCATCCACTACCTGGCCCAGATCATGGAAAAAAACCTGGAAGATGTGGACATATTCCGACCCGTAAAAATCGTTGAAGAATTTGCCCAATCCCTGGCAAAGGAACTGGATTACATGGTGGAAGCGGCCAATATGGAACAGATGGCGGAACAGTTTGCCAAAGAGCCGGCTATCCACATCCCTGAAGTGTACCGGTCCCATTCCACACAACGGGTGCTGTGTATGGAATTTATCCGGGGAATCAAGGCTGATGATGTTGCGGCCATTGCCCGGGCAGGCCTTGACAGAAAAAAAATCACCCGCATCGGTGCTGATTTTGTCATGCGTCAGATATTTGAGTTTGGCTTCTTCCATGCTGATCCCCATCCGGGCAATATTTTTATCCTTGAAGACCAGCGCATCTGCATGATTGATTTCGGTATGACCGGATTTGTGGATTTGGGCACCCGGGAGGTATTCATTGATTTACTCCAGGGGCTTGCCTCAAAAAACACCCAGAATACAGCTCGTCTGCTGTGCCGTCTGACTGAGCCGGACGAATCGGTTAATATGGCGGCCCTGGAAAAGGATATTTCACAATTTTGTGCCATGTATTTGTCCAAAAAGCTTGAAGAAATCAATGCCGGCCGAATGATTCACCAGTTTCTTGAGCTTTGCGCCCGGCACGGGTTGAGAATCCCGCCGGACCTGTTTTTAATGATAAAGGCCTTTGTCAGTATTGAAGGGGTGGCACGCACATTAGACCCACAGTTTGATATGCTTGGCCATGCCCGGCCCTATATCAAGGCGGCTGCGTTGCGCAAGTATTCAGTGCCGCGCCTTTCCAGGGAATTTACCAGCATCGCCAGGGATATCTTTGCCCTTTTGCAGACCCTGCCATCGGATACAAGCCAGATTATCACACAGATCAAACAGGGCAAAATCAGGGTTTCCATCAAATTAGAAGGCCTGGAACGGTTGATGATGATCCAGGATCAGACATCCAATCGAATCTCTTTCGCCATTATCATTGCCGGTTTGATACTGGGCTCGGCAATTGTGCTCAACTCCCGGATACCCCCCATGATCCTCGGGGTCTCCATCATCGGTATTGCCGGATTCATTGCTGCTGCTGTCCTGGGTGTCTGGCTATTGATAGCCATTATTCGCAGGGGACGACTGTGATCGTCAGGTTTGATTCTGACCACAGGTTTAACTGAAAGAAAGAACAATACATGAAAACAACACCATTATTAACCAGACGCTTTGTCCAAATATTCTTTTCAGGTAAGCGGCGGGATAGATCTTTTAACTGTAAAAAGGAGAAAGCCATGAAAGTTTTAAAACTCACAGAAACCAACGAGTTTACCTCCGGCGCTATGAAAAGATTTTTTTTAGTTCAAACTTCAGAATTTTTCAAAATTATCAATTTTAACCTTGATGCCGGAGTGACGTTTCCAGTGCATTCACACGATTTGGACGGAGAATTGTCTATTCAGGTGCTTGAGGGAAAGGGATGGTTTCTCGGAGAGAATGATACAAAAATTCCAGCCAATGAAGGGGATATTCTGATTTCGGAAATCAGGGAACCCCACGGGGTGATGGCGGACACAAAAATGCGAATCATCGTCACCATTGCTCCGCCGATCTAATGAAACAGTCCCGGCGAAAAAAATAAAATACTGTGACAAAACAGGCTCTAAAATGTTCCAATTGTCCCAGATGTTGACAATGCTCGGCAGCTTGCCAGACGTCATGCAGGCATTTGTGCATCATTTATACAAAATTATGAGCAGGAAGACGACAACAATAGTTTTAGGAGGGAAAAATGACTAAATATGGATTTTTGGGGATCGGTATTATGGGAAAAGCAATGGCAACCAATTTGCTGAATGCAGGATTTGATGTCACAGTCTGGAATCGGACGGCCGCGGCCTGCAGACCGCTCGTGGAGCTGGGAGCCAAGCAGGGAAAAACTGCGGCTGACGTGGTTGCCCAAAGCGATATCACCTTTGCCATGGTTTCTGATCCCGAAGCAGCCAAAGCCCTATGCTTTGGCAAAGATGGTGTTCTGGAGGGAATTTCAGAAGGAAAATCCTACATTGATGTTTCAACGGTTGATGCCGATACATCCAGCGACATTTACCATGCCGTTAAGGCAAACGGGGGGCGGTTTCTTGAGGCGCCTGTCTCCGGAAGCAAAAAACCGGCAGAGGACGGCACCCTGGTTTTTCTTTGCGCCGGCGACCAATCCCTTTATGAAGATGCCGTTGACGCATTGGATGTCATGGGAAAAAAATCCTTTTATTTTCCCCGGATGGGCCAGGGGGCACAGATGAAACTGGTCATTAATATGATCATGGGAACAATGATGACAGCCTTTGCCGAAGGACTCTGCCTCGGGGATAAAATCGGATTGGAAAAAACGGATATCCTTGATGTTATCGGCCAGGGGGCTATCACCTGCCCTATGTTTCAGCTCAAAGGCCCCCTCATGATGGAAGAAAATTTTGCACCGGCCTTTCCTTTGAAGCATATGCAAAAGGATATGCGCCTTGCATTGCTGCAGGGGGATGCCTGCAGCCAGCCCCTTTATACAAGCAGCGCTGCAAACAACGCTTACCTTAAAGCCAGACAGGACGGCCGCGGGGATGAAGATTTTTCCGCTGTAATAAAAAATTTATAAAAGGAGCCATCATGACTTATTCGCCGAAGTTGAGTTCCGGTTTCACATTTGCCAAGAATCGTAGCCCCTTCATCTCCCCCCAGTCGGGCATGTGTTCATTTTGCACCCAGGATTGTGCCGGCACCTGCGAGATTGCCCAGGCCGCCGTGCTCGGGGCCCGGACCGTATACCCCACCACCACCGGGACCAACCAGATTGCTTCGGAAAAGGACTACCCAATTGATTTTTCCCATTTCAACATCAACGGCCGGGTTTTCGGGGCCCGGGGAGCCGGGGAAACCCATGAAGAAGCCACCATATTCAATGTGAATCTTACGCAGACCTATGGGCGGATCAATCCGGTTAAGATGACCATGCCCGTGATCCTGCCGGCCTTGATCAAGCTCAACTGGCAGGATTATTTTTCCGGGGCGGCCATGGCCGGGGTGACCTGTGTCATCGGCGAAGATGCCAGAAACAATGACCCGGATTTGAAAATTGCCAATGGCAAGGTTTCAGAATTTCCTTTGCTGGAAAATGCCCTGGACTGCTTTAACCGATACGACAGGGGATACGGCCAGATTGTGCTCCAGTCTAATGCCAATGACGATCTCATGGGCGTGCCCAAAATCGCCATGGAAAAATACGGGGCCAAAGCCATTGAAATAAAATTCGGCCAGGGGGCCAAAGGAACCCAACCCGTAGTCCGGGTGGCGGACCTTGACACCGCCCTTGCCAAACAGGCCCAGGGCAATATCGTCCACCCCGACCCCAGCGATCCGGAAGTACAAAAGGCCTGGAAAGACGGCGTCTGCCCCAATTTTTACACCTATGCCCGGCTGCCCATGTGGAATGAAACAGCCATGATCGACCATATTGACATGCTGCGGGATATGGGGGCTGAAAATATTTACTTTAAAATGGCCGGGTATGACCGGGTGGATATTGAACGGGTGCTGCGGCTGGCCTGTATGGCCCGGGTGGATATGGTCACCTTTGATGGGGCCGGGGGCGGTTCCGGGTACAGCCCGTCCAAGATGATGAATGAGTGGTCCCTGCCCACGGTCTGCATGGAGGATGCCGTGGTCCGCATCTGCAGCCGGCTGAAGGCCGAAGGCTTATCCCTGCCCGCCATGGTGATGACCGGCGGCTTTGCGAGCGAGGACCAGGTCTTCAAGGGGCTGGCCTACGGGGACGGCTATGTAAACGCCATCGGACTGTGCCGGGCCTCCATGGCGGCGGCCATGACCGCCAAGACCATTGGGGAACAGATCCGGGAGGGCAATGTGCCGGAACGGTTCAAAGCCTACGGTACCACGGTTGAAGAGATATTCTGCGACCTGCCCGACCTGCGCGCCCTTTACGGCACCCGGGCCAACGACTTTCCCACCGGTGCCATCGGGGTCTTTTCATACCTCAATAAAATCGCCTTTGGGTTAAAGCATTTTGCCGCATTGAACCGGAAGTTCAACATCGGTCTTGCAGACAAACGTGACCTTATCCCTCTGACATCTGATGCCAGGGACCTGATGATGGACAAGTGGTTTTTGCCCCGGCAGGATTAAGAGCTTGTTTGGTAATTGATGAATCGGCCGCAATATGTCTTGAATAACGTTGATGGCCCCCTGGGTGATAACATCCAAAATATCATTCAAAAATTATTTGATTTTGATAATTTCCCGCACCAATTCTACTAAATCGGTTTTGTATATATCCGCTGGGAAATAATAGGGGTTGAATATTTCTTTTTTTCGTTCAATGTAGGCGGTTTTAAGCCCGGCTTTTTTCGCCCCGAACAGATCCCAGTCATGGGTGGCGACCATAACCACATTTTCAGTGGGAATGTTTTCTTTGCGGGCTACATACTGATAGATTTCCTTAAAGGGCTTATATTTTTGAACGGCATCTACCGAGTAATAGGCGTGGAACAGGTCAATGATGCCTGCATTGGTAAGCTGCTCTTCGATCATTTCCAGTGAGGAATTTGATACCGCAATGGTCCTGATGTTATTCTGATTCAGCAGCTTTAGTGCATCTGCAACATCTGAATAAGGGGGCATTTTCCTGAATGAGCCCAGGATTTCAGTTTTTGTTTCACTTGTCAGCGTTTTGCCGTTTTCATAAAATAGATTCTCCAGCACAACACCGGCCAATTCTCCAAAATTCTTATATTCATCCATCGCACCTGTTACCGTGGACGTATGAAGTAGCTTGACGAACCAGTACTTCAGTGCATAGCTGTCTTCAAAATGTTTGTCAAAGTTTTCTTTGAGCACACTTAAATTGAGCAGCGTCTCATTCATGTCAAAAAAAACAGCTTTTATCATTTTTATTCCTCCTTTATTTGGTCTGTTTTCAGGAACTCTTGCCACTATTCATCCGGGAGAAGCTTAGTTTTAATTTTATATCCCACAATACACAATCCTACAAAAGGATTTATTAGTAACTGCTACATTTTAAACAAAACCGTTTATTTTCTTTTTTTCGAGACTCAATAAAAAGGTATGTCATATTTCTAAAACAAAAGTATCGAGCATTGCTTCTGCCATTTCTCACGTTTCTGAAATCGTTGCCCGTCCGCTTTTATGCCATGAGTGCTCAGTCAACTTTTGTATGTAAAAAGTTTACCCTTGCATTTGCAGGCCATGAATGATTATCTCAAATAATGTTGAATTTTAACTTCAATCAGTCCCATTTAAAAAAACGAATAGAGAGAATCTGCCGATAACCATATTGGCCTATTCTGCCTATTTCACTGTTATATCCTCAAGAGAGTGAAAACATGAATGACTTAGAACTCTGTAAGAAAATTCTTACAGAGATATTTTCCAAAAATAATGCTAATTCCCCACACAGAATTCCGGCCAAAAATAAGGAGTTTCTATGAATGAAACAATGTTGAAGGCAGTAAATGATACAAATTCCGATGTTTATTTTTACTGGGGTCCCATATCTAAACCTGGTTATCATAAACTGTCTGCCTGCATAGAGAATCAAGAAAATTTGTGTGACACTGCCTGCTTGATACTCACTACTTATGGTGGAGACCCGGATGCTGGCTATCGGATAGCTCGCGCTCTTGGTCACCATTATGAAAAAATAAAAATCCTTATACCTGATATCTGTAAATCAGCAGGAACTCTCGTATGTATTGGTGCTAGCGAATTAATATTTGGAGATAGGGGCGAATTAGGACCTTTAGATATTCAGCTATCTAAGCCGGATGAAATGTTTGAGAGCGTGTCCGGGTTAGATATTTTACAAGCATTAAGTGCACTTCAAGATCAAGTTTTATATAGCTTCCGATCCTATTTATTTGACATTCGTACGAGTAGTCAAATTACAACAAAAATGGCTGCTGAGATTGCAACACATTTAACCGAAAGTTATATCGCTCCTATTGCGGCAAAGATTGATCCAATGACACTTGGTGAACACCAACGCGCAATTCAAATGGGGATTGATTATGGGGAGCGGTTAAACCTGAAGAGCAACTCTCTAAAATCAGAGGCTTTGGCTAAACTCGTCAGTAACTACCCTTCTCATAGTTTTGTTATTGATCGTAAAGAAGCTCGTGAACTGTTCCAATCAGTTAAAAGTCCTGAGAAAGAGGAAGTGTTGTTGTACCAGTGGGCCCGTGATATCATTGAAAGTAAAGCATGGCCGGATGAACCGATTGTTATTGATTTAAGGCTATTCTTTACACAAAAGGAGGAGGTGAAAGATGATCAATCTTTCAAAAAAAACGAACACAGTGATGAAGAGGGTGGATACAACGGCGACCCATTTATTGATAAGGAAACAGTTCCAGAAGTCCTTGAAAATAAGCAGAATGCTGATACATGGGATTGAGACAAGAAAGAAGAAAATTGGAAACATTTTTCCAAAAAAGGCACTACGCCAGAATTCGATATGAACAAATACGGCACCAGTCACCGCCACCATGCTGACTTTGTTTCGGCTGAAAAATATGCCCGGGCCAGTGGACTGAATATCTGGAGTGACCCAGAGGCCTATGCAAAATCAAAGAATGTTCCGGCCGGGGTTGGGGCCTAATACTATATGAAACACCTTTCACATGGTGACATCCAGACCAGATAACGGACAGAATGCGGCAACAACATGACAAAAAGCGGCAATAATGTGAATAAATTTCTACTAGTTTATCGCTTTATATTCTTCATCTATCAGAATCTTTTTCATTATTTTTTATAAATTTAACTAGTTAAATAACGAAAAATAAAGCAGTTATAAATTTATTCAAAACAGGCATATTTTTTGATTATGATAGAGGCCATGAAAAAGAGATGTTTAAATCCAATTCAGCAGTTCGTAAACAGCGCCAACAAAATCAAAGGAGAAGGAGAAATAGATGAAAAAAGGCCTATTTTTATGTCTGTTCGGGGCGATGTTCCTCTGCAGTTGTTCTAACGCACCTAAGATGACAGGAAATCCGGTTTCCTTTCAGCAAAAACTTGAGGCCACCCATAATTGGGAAGTACTTGCCAATGATTTCTCTAAGCAGCTGACCCTTTATCTGGAAAATAACCCTATTACCGACAGCGGTTATATTGTAGATGTCCAAGACGGATCAATAAAGCCTGAGATATATATCCAGACGAATGACCGGTCTGAATTCGGAGAGGCATTCATGCATAGCCTGGTCAACGAATTACCACAGCTTGGATACAATATTGCTTACAGGCCGGAGGCTGCAC
Organism: uncultured Desulfobacter sp.; assembly: GCF_963666695.1. Taxonomy (GTDB): domain Bacteria; phylum Desulfobacterota; class Desulfobacteria; order Desulfobacterales; family Desulfobacteraceae; genus Desulfobacter. Next base: position 2,064,165 of record NZ_OY762947.1, on the reverse strand, counting down.
TGACGCTAAGATGGTCTGTCCAAAAAATAGAGCACAACGCACCCAGGAAAATGAACTCGGTACCTGGAACATATACGGCCATATCTGCCCTTGGATATGGTGTTTATAAACTTTACGACAGCGCATCTGCATTTGGGGCAGCTATCGGGACAGGGGCCTTGCTGGACATTATTGTTCAAGGCGGAGAGTATCTGTTTCCAGATATGGCACCAAAGTCTGAAATAAACATGGCAATCACCATATCTGATTATGGAGATATTATATACAGACAGTCAGGCGTATATTATATTAATCCAGAGGACACAGGTCACTATGCCAACATACCGGATTTTGAAGGCCGGGAAGAAGCGGAATTAATCCGTAAAACTTTTACTGTTGTAGGTAACTAAAAGGGGAGAGTAATGTGTAACCCAATTTCAAATCATCTTTAACCACACATCTATTATCCTTTGCACAGCCCAGGCAGGCAATACAGCCGTATAACGGTTTTCAGAATTCTGGGGGCGGTATATTTAAACCTGCCTTCCCTGGTATTTTTCAGGACAATGAACGGAATTTTCGGTGCAGGCATTTTCCCTATCACCCTGGCCCTGGTGGGAGAAAGCGGGGACTCTTTCGTTAACAGCACGTCCGACGCCTCTAATGTATTTTTCAGAGGTCTCGGGCTGTTGGGCCTGGGAACGGTCTTTATTTTTATCCATTCCACCCTGCTTTTCGTCATCCAGGAACTGTTACCGGACATGAACGGCACTGCCATGTCCATTGCAGGTTTCAACCTCTATTTAGGTGGTGCCTGTGGGACATACCTGATAACGGCAACCTCTAATACGGTTAATTTTATAAAAACCGTTCGTCCAGCAGGAGCCATGCAAAAACCATCCAGAGTCTTATCTCTCAATAGCCACGGCAAAAAAAGGCCGCCCTATCCCACAACCCAAAGGGCCGACTCTGAAGCATGGTTGAGTATCTGTTTAGAAGTCGATCCCATAAAAAAAGCCCGGTCGATTCCGGTCCGGCCCATGACCAGGGTGTCAAACCCTTTGTCCTTAGCATAGGAGACAATGCTATTGCCTATACGCCTTGACCCCTTTATGGTTTCAAACCTGACCTGGTCACGGGAGAGACCCATCTGCTCAAACTTTTTCATGGCCAAAGGATAAAACTGGTCAATACAGGCCCGGTCGCCTGAAGATACGATTTTTTCAAGCTCCGTATCCCCAGGGTCAAGGGCATCCGGATCAATGGTACAATAATTTCTGGCGGAATTCATCACATGAAGCAGCGTCACCTGAATATCGGTATTCCCGGAAACCATGAAGGCTGCATGATCCACTGCCCTGAGTGCAGATGCGGAACCATCCACTGCCACAAGAAGATTTTTGGATGCCGGCGTTCCATCCACCAGCCAGACGGGAATAATCTGGGAGCGTTCCAGGACAGAGGAACTTGCACTGAAGGTAAAAGCTTTCTGAATGCCTGCCAGGCGCCTGCGACCCATAAGCACTGCGTCAAACAATTTCTCTTGGGCATATTCGATAATATCCTGGGCCAGCCCCAGCTGCCTGACCTGGGTCTTGAGTTCTATGCGATCTGCTGGAATCCCCATCCCGGTCATTTCATCTCGGTAGCTTTCCAGAAGGGATAGGGCATTGGCCTGGTTTGCCTTTTTTACATTGTTAAGCTTCGCCCTCACTTTGATGTCCTTTTGGGCCTCATCCTCAAGATAGAGGGATATCATCGGCTGTACGTTAAAAAGCACAAAATGAAGTTCTTTGATAAAAGAAGCTGAATGAACAGCATACCGGACAGCCCGAAGGGAGCGTCTGCAGTCTTCCACTGGGATGAGAATCATTTTTTCCATGATCGGCCTCCTTTCAGGTGATTTGAAATAGGGTTTATCATATACAATAAGCAACGGGGATCAAAAAGTCGAATAGAATCTTAATGGAATATCTAAGGGCGATTATCTCATTCTCGGAAATTTTTCCCAAACCAATAATTTTAAGGATCGATTTCCACAGACATTGTCTCATTCCTTTCTTTGCTCATCGAACGACAGCGACCAGCTCAGGGACGTCTTCTGCTCGGAGAGCGTCCAGAGTTTGGCTGCCATTTCCTGATTCAGGGCTACCTCATCTAACGGACACTCGCCGACGGGGCCGACCATCTGTGATCTTTTTGTCGGGCCATAATACTTTTCTGGCTCCAGCCCCTCTTGTGTTGCGCACATCACTTCGGGCCAGGCGCCTTTCTCGGCGGATTGTGCGATAATACGGGAGAGTATGGACCAGACAACCTTGTTGAAGCAGCTGGCCGTGTCCTTCAATAAATTCGTTCGTGACGCGCCGGGATGACAGACCTGGACCTGAACGCTCTTGCCCGCAGCCTGGATCCGGCGCTGCAATTCATAGGCAAACATCATCTGCGCCAGTTTGCTCTGGGCGTAGGAGTTCGCCCATCCAGTTTGTGAAGTCTATGCGGCTGAACAACGCCGCCATGAAGATTGCCGGAGGAATGAATGTGAACGAAGCGGCTATGGAGGTGGGCTACGTGAGCTCCTCTCAATTCAGCCGAGAGTTCAAACGCATGTACGGGCAGTCACCCAGACAGTGGAGCCACTCAAAGCAACTGCCCGCGGGAATGGCGTAACGGACGGCCCGGTTTCTTTGCCTTCACCCAGTTAAGGAACGGATTTTAAATAACTTGCCCATGTTGATATATCCGGGACGCCCGCGCTCCCAGGTCAAGTTATTTCGGTCTCATTCCTAAGCGGATCTAAACTATAGTACTCCAACTTTGGTTTTTCCAGGTATGCATTTTGATGGTTCAATAATAGCTTCGTATACAGAATATTGTTCTGAAGCATACCAAAGTTGAAGTAAAATATTCAGGCAAAATGCTGCATATCAATATATGTGCCAAGAAAGACCTAAGTTGGATGACTATAATGAACAATTTTTTGATTTACTTGCGTGCATATTCATGCATCATTAAGGACCATGGAACTTAATATCACTGATTCCTAAAGGGAGGTAAACATGCCACACTTACAATTTGAAATTAATCAGCAGGTTCAAAACAGCATCAAGGATAAGTTTGCTAATGAGATACGTGCCGCCTTTGCTGAAATAATGGATACTGGAACTGACCATATCGCCATATCAATCAGAGAATACAGTAAATATAATTTAACGATCGGTCGGGCCAACCCGGAAGATTACATTTGTCTAATGAATCTTGATATCAGGGAAGGCCGCACCATAAAACAACGAAGAGAACTGGCACTTCGATATATGAATATTGTCAAAAATAATTTCAATGTAGAGACTGAAAATCAATATATCACCTTTACCCAGCATCCTGGTGAGGATTTTCATCTGGTTGAAAAGTATTTAGCTGGTTGGGAGACAGGTGAGGACCCCTTGGCCGATTAAAATTTCGGCCTTGATCATCGTTTGGTCCAAACTGTAGGGGCGGATTCCATATCCGCCCCCGAAGAGGGCAGATATGGAATCTGCCCCTACCCAATACGAGGCCGACAGGATGATCGAGGCCAAAATTTACCACATGATTTGTTTTTTTACCCATCTTCTTCGTTGTACTAATGGGTACATATTTCAATATGATCTCATTGGTGCGCCTTGAAGACGGATAAAAATCCGACGTCATGTTGGTAAATTTTAAAAGTTCCATGGCCCTAAATTGCGTTTACAAACTTGCCAACGCATTCCGGGCCATGTTAAAGTCCTTCTAAAAATTCCAAATTAATAAATATAAATTATTTGAGGTTGCTCTGACTATCCGAATCGGACATTTTATCAGTATTGACCATTTGGTACTGGGGATTGCTTTGCCCCGTTACATCCAGCGTAAAGGGTCAGGTACCGATACGGATGTTATAACTTTTAGCATGCGTTCCTGGGAGCAGATAGAGAAGGGGTTCTCATCCGGTGATATCAATGCCGCATTCATGGATATTGCCCAGGCCATGTATTTGTTTGACAAAGGTTCGGCCATATCCATGCTCATGTTCACCCACAGGGCAGGCAGCAGAATCATTGTACCTGAGCAGATTCAGCGATTGGCGGATTTTAAGGGAAAAAGTGTTTTGATCCCGCACAGGTTTAGTATTCAGCATATGCTTGTGCACAGGCTGCTAAGCGCAGGGAAATTAAAAATCGCCGGTTTGGAAACGTCGGAAAAAAGCGTTGACATTGAATCGGTACCATGTGCCCTGATGCCGCAAATGGCAAATTCGGATTTTGACCGTGATATTGCAGCTTTTATCTGCCCTGCCCCCTTTGGCGACGCTGAGGTTGAGAAAAAAGGGTTTAGAAATCTGCTCATTTCCCGGGATCTGTGGGAGAATCACCCGGGCAGCGCATTCGTGGTACACCAGGATCTGCTTAAAACCAAAGCGGACGATTTGGCCCTGATGGTTAGCTGCCTGCTTGATAGTGCCCGGCAGCTTGACCGGTATATGTCATCCCCGGATGCTGCTGAAAAAGACATTGAAAGCATGTCAGCCTCTTTTTTAGGCCTTCCTGTCGACCAGACGCAACGAGTACTTAAAACATCGGGGATAACCTATTGCCCAAAACTTCTGGCCCCGGATATGGAAATTTTAAACACCGTACTTGATTATATGCATACAAACATGGCGGTCATGCCGACCGGAACCGACCTTAATGGATTTATCAGACCGGAATTTATTCATACGGCTCTATCGGAATTATAGTACTTGAAAATAGATATTGAAAAAATCTGTAAATCCTACGACGAACCTGGAAAAGAACGCCATCAGATTCTCAAAGATATTTCCTTTTCCATAAATCCAGGGGATTTTGTGATTATTCTGGGTGAATCGGGTTGTGGGAAGACCACCCTGCTGAACTTGCTGGCAGGGCTTGAAGCTCCGAGCAGCGGCCAAATCCGGGTGAACGGCATCCCCATTACCGGCATCCACCCTTCACGTTCCATGCTGTTCCAGCAGCCGGCGCTGATCCCCTGGCTCAACGTTAAGGAAAACGTGGCATATGGCTGTAAACTCAGAAAAGACACCCAGGACCTTGAATACCGTGTAAGCCAGTTTCTCGAAATTATGGGGCTGACAGGTGCGGCTGAAATAAAACCGGACCAGCTCTCACTGGGCATGGCCCAGCGGGTCTGCCTGGCCAGGGCCCTGGTGGGACATCCCCATGCCCTGCTGCTTGACGAGCCCTTTGCTTCTTTGGACACCTTTACCCAGGCCCACATCCAGGAGGAACTGCTAAACCTGTGGATGTCGGAAAACTTTACTGCGGTCTTTGTCACCCATGATATTGACGAAGCCATACGCCTTGGAAATAAAATTGTGGTTCTGGCAGGATCTCCTGCCGGCATCTCCGATATTTTCGATATTGATGCCCCCTACCCCAGATACCAGCATGACCCTGTGATAAAAGCGTTGAGAACCGATATTCTCGAACGATTTAAAATCGCATATTTAGTCAAACGGAGCCTGACGTATGGAATTTAACCATGTAAAGCCGGCATGTCCCGATGGCATTTCACGGCGAAATTTTCTTAAAACAGCAATACAGACGGCAGGTGTAGCCGCCTGTGCCCCCATGGCAATTCCGTGTCTTGCATCAGCAAAAAAAATACCGTTAAAAATAGGTTATCTGCCTATTACAGATGCCACTCCCTTGCTTGTTGCATATAGTCTGGGCTATTTTTCCCATGAAGGACTCAATGTGGAACGACCGATCATGGTGCGTTCATGGAATGTACTTTCCGAATCCTTTTTAACGGGTAAATTTGACCTGACCCACATGCTTTTCCCCATCCCCGTATGGATGCGCTTCAAGCAGAATATACCTGTCAAAGTGTTGGCCTGGGATCATACCAACGGCAGCGCGGTCACAGTCAGAGCAGACTCCGGCATCAACCGGTTTGCAGATCTGGGCGGCAAACAGGTGGCCGTGCCCTCATGGTATTCCATGCACAATCTGGTCATGCAGTTAGGTCTTCAGGTCCAGGGGCTTGAACCTGTAATCCGTCCACCGGGCTCAACGCTTGCCCCCCACGAGGTGAACCTGTTTATCCTGTCGCCCCCGGATATGCCCCAGGCGCTTTTGGGGAAGAAGATAGACGCATTTATCGTGGCAGACCCCTTCAACGCCCTGGCCCAGGAAAAATTTTCGGCAAAAATCATGCGATATTCAGGAGATATTTGGAAAAATCATCCCTGTTGCGTTATCGTCGCCAATGATCATCTGATCCAAAAAAGCCCAATAGTTATTCAAAAGGCGGTTAACGCCATTGTAAGAGCCCAGGCGTGGTGCCTGCAAAATCCCGAAGAAACCGCCCACCTGCTCAGCAGGGACGGCGAAGGATTTTTGCCGGTAAATGAATCAGTTCTTAAAAGGGTTTTTGGTGCCATCCCTGAAAAAGAACTGGTTCACCCCCAGTGGAATGTAGAAAGAATAGGCTTCCAGCCGTTTCCCTTCCCATCAGCCACCCGATTTATTCTAGAACAAATGAAAAAAACCAAGGTTGAGGGCAACACCGATTTTCTGACGAACCTCGATATAAACACAGCGGTTTCACAGCTTGTGGACGACAGTTTTGTCAGAAAGGCTCTGGACGACATGGGCGGCATGAAAAGATTCCGTCACTGCGATATAGAGAATGCATTTACCAGGGAAGAAATCGTTGAAATATACTAAAAAAAATTCCCGGAACAGCGCCGTACAATTCGAATTTTCATCATTTTTTACTCGGGTATGGTCGGGTTGGAAATATGAACTGGCCGGACTTGTCTTGTTTGCCTTTGCCTGGGCAGTTGTTACACAATTCGTATTTACCCGCCCCGGATTATACCATTTTAGGGGATTTTTACCCGGCCCAACCCTTGCGGCCCTGGCAGACGCTTTCCAGAATTCAAAATTCTGGGTGTCGGTTTTTGCAAGTCTGCGCAGAATCGTCGTAGGCATCTCCATATCAGCATTCATCGGACTTCCACTGGGCGTACTGATCGGTTTTTTTACACGTATTCGCAAACTGACGTATTCGCCGATTCAATTCGTACGAATGATCAGCCCCCTGTCCTGGATGCCCATTGCATTGCTTTTATTTGCTAGCTTTGAATCCGCGGTTCATTTTTTGATTGTAATGGCGACAATTTGCCCTATAATACTGAACACAGCCATTGGTATTATGAGCATTAATCCCCAGTGGTTAAAAATGGCTTTGAACCAGGGTGCCAATAACGTTCAACTCATTCAGACGATTGTTCTTCCATATTCAATCCCCCATATGATAACCAGCATCAGACTGGCACTGGGGATTGCATGGATTGTTTTGGTCCCGGCAGAATTTTTAGGGGTATCATCGGGCTTAGGCTATTTGATTAACGATGCCAGGGATACCATGGAGTACGACAAACTTATGGCCGTAATCATTGCCATCGGCATACTGGGATTTATACTCGACAGAGTTTTCCAGAAATTGCAGCACAGGTTCAGCTGGTCATGGGCCGGCGATGTTTAAAAAATATGATTTTTTAATTTTTATATAAGAGCCTGTTTAAAATTAGGGGATCGAAGCGAAATTCCATGTGATTACAGCCGATTCATTTATTTTAAAACAGGTCCTAAAACACCTTTACAGGACATAAGGAGCATTTTATGGCGGTAGACCCGAATATTAAAATTGTTGTAGCAGATGATTCAGGCACCATGCGGATAATGTTCAAACAAATTCTGGGGAAAGCCGGATTTTCAAACCTTGTTATGGCGGTGAACGGTGCAGACGGTATTGAAAAAGTAAAAGCTGAAAAACCTGATCTTGTCATATCCGACTGGAACATGCCCACGCTGGATGGTCTTGGCTTTCTCAAGCAATTAAGGGCCTCTGAGGAATTTAAGGATCTGCCTTTTATCATGGCAACGGCCCAGGCTGACATGGGGCAGCAGAAAATCATTCAGGAAGCCGGCGGTAATGCCCATTGCCCGAAGCCTTTTAACGAGGAAGAAATAAAAAAGGCGATTGAAACGGCCTTCTCCGGAGGGATAAAAAAACAACGGGTAACAAAAAAAAGAAGCATTATCGGGGGCCGCGTTGAACTTAACGTTGCCCACATCCAGATAACGGATCACCTTGCCCTGGGTGCCTTGAAACACCGGATTAACCAAGGGGATGTGGAGCCCCAGCACTTTGACCTGTCTACCAGCCTGATGGGTGGATGGAATCCCATCCAGGAAGGCCTTGAAAGCGGGGAAATCGACTGTGCCTTTGTTCTGGCACCCATTGCCATGGATCTGTTTGCCTATGACTCCCCCATTCAGTTGGTCCTGTATGCCCACAAGAACGGTTCCACATTTGTGCGCTCCCGGCATTATGATCACAGGTTTGACTCGTTGCAAAGCTTTTACAAATATAAGGTTGTGGATATCCCTCACAAAATGTCGGTCCACCACATGCTTGCACATAAATTTTTAAAAGAACTGGGGCTCAAACCGGGTGTTCCGGGGAAAAAAGCGATTAATGTACGCTTTGAGGTGGTTCCCCCAATTAAGATGCCCGGCATTATGAAAGAAAACGAGGATGTGGGTGGATTCATGGTTGCCGAGCCGGTTGCCACCAAAGCCATCAAAGGGGGGATCGGTAATCTGGAATTTTATTCAGCCACACGATGGGAGAATCATCCCTGCTGCATTGTGGCCATGCAAAAGGACTTTATCCAAAAACATCCTGAAGCTGTTCAAGAGTTTGTATCCCTGCTGGTGGATACCGGCGAGTATATTGAAGACGACAAGGCACGGGCTGCGGACATTGGTGTACAATTTTTGGACCCTGAAGGTAAAATGGGCCTGAATCCCCAAGTGCTTCAAAATGTATTTTCCCAGCCCATGGCCATCCGGTGGGACGGACTTTATCCGGAAGTTGCAGATCTTGATAAAATTCAAAGATACATGCATGATGTCATGGAAATCGGTAAAATTATTGACCTTGAAAACTTTATTGAACCCAGTTTTGCCAACACCGCATTCAATCGATAAACGAAGGAGTTATGCATGAAAATTACAGATCCCCAAGTCATTATGAACGGAGAAAAAGACCTCATTGCATCTGTCCAAAAAGATCTGGACCTTGATGCAGTCAGGGATCTGTTCAAGGAACGCCTGACCGCACGCGCGTTGTCCCCCAAAGGCGGCCGGATTGTTGTACATGATAATGACGTGGCGTTCAGGCTTGATTATGAAATCAATATGAATGGCAGCCTGCTGTTTGACCGCAACGGCAACCTGCTTGACGATAGTGAAAGTTCGGCACCCATACAAGATCCGCAGGATGAAGATGAGTTACCGGTATCAGACCTGGATGACAATTTGTCCATGAACATTCCGGATTATGATGATGCATTGGAGAAGGAGCCTGGGGAAGCCCAGACGGAGGTTCTCGAACCAGATGATCTGCCTGATGATTTTCAGGATGCTGAGCCCGGACTGGAAATTGAAGACCTTGAAGATGAATCTGCAGTTGATCAGGACGACTTAGACATCCTTGAAGCCGATGACGGTGATGAAATAATGTATGATTTGTCCAAAGAGGATGATACAGAAGATTTAAGCGTTGATGACCTTACGGATATTGACTTTGAAGATGGGGACAAGGAAACCAAGGAGGCCGGCCAGGACATTGATGACGATATCAGTGACATTCTCCAGGAAAGCCGTAATTTCTGGCAAAAGAAAAAAGAGTAATCATGGAACGGACCATGGGTACTCTTCCATAGCTTTAAGGCCCATCCATATTCGTGCGTAACTATACCTTAAAAATTCAACATTTATTTTTTTAGGGGAAGATCTTCTCGGTTCTGGGCTGCATTAAATTGATTAGCGTGAGGTCGAGTAATTAATCCGGCCTCATCTCTATCACATAACTTTAGGTACGAGCTTTTTATAAGACTCCTGTTTAATATTCACATGATAAAGGAGACAAGAAAATGAAAGCAATTAGACAAACCATTTTGATAATAACCCTGATTACAATGACAACCTTTTTTTGCGGTGTCTGGACGGCTGGGGCTGATACCGGTGCTGAAATTGACCGGGATGTGGATGTGTTCATAGAAAAATTATATGCAGGCTCGCCTGCTGCTGCAAAATTATCCAAGGTGGCAAAGGGGATGCTTGTTTTTCCAAATGTGGTCAAAGCCGGAATGATTGTTGGTGGGCAATATGGCCAAGGCGCCCTTCGCATCGGGGGGAAAACTGCAGGGTATTACAACACGGTTGCCGCTTCGTATGGGCTTCAGGCCGGCGTACAGTCCTTTGGATATGCCATGTTTTTTATGACGGATGAAGGACTGAAGTACCTTAATAACAGTGCTGGTTGGGAAATCGGTGTCGGGCCAAGTGTTGTTGTTGTAGATGAAGGTCTGGCTAGTTCAATGACGACCACAACGACCCAAGATGATATTTATGTATTCTTTTTTGACCAGAAAGGATTGATGGCCGGCCTTGGATTGCAGGGGTCAAAAATCACCCAGATCAATCCTGACAAGTAGACAGGAGATATCTGGTCAAAAATGATTTCTGGATTGGCACTATACTAAAATTTAACGTCAGGAGTATTATAATGGAAAAAACCGTATTGTTCGCATTTAGGGGAGACCCTTTATGCTTTGTCCACGTGCTTCTCAACGCCCTTGATCTAAAACAGCGGGGCCGGGAAGGACTCATTGTTTTGGAAGGGGAATCCGTCAAACTTGTAGGGCCCATGTCTGAATCAGGACACTTCTTAAACGCACTTTACCAAAAAGCCAAGGGCGCCGGCCTTATTTACGGTGCATGCAAGGCCTGTGCAACCAAACTTGACGCCCTTGGTCCCATTGAAAAGGAAGGAATCCCCCTGGTTGGGGATATGGCCAATCACCCTTCCATGGGCGCATTCATTGAAAAAGGGTACGGAATAATCACATTTTAAGCCCAGGACTATTAAATAACCGCAGGAACGCCCTTTAGTGCCTTTTCAAAATATGGCAGTGCCTGCGACAAATCATTTTTTATTTAGTGCCTGAACGGAAACTCGTGTTTGGGCGAAAAGTTGCCCAGATGCAAGGCGTAATAAATTTGCAACCGGAGCAACCTTGTGGTTGTGAGGATTGCAAATTTTTCTGCAACGACGCAGGTGGGCGACTTTTCGTTCAAACACTATTTACCGCAACATTTCTTGTATTTGCGCCCGCTGCCGCAGGGGCAGGGTTCATTCCGGCCCACCTTGGTGGAAACAGCGGGTTTGGGTTTCACCATATCACCGGTGGTGAACAGCCAGGCGTCGTCCTGCTTTGAAAACCGGCCAAGCTCATGGTGTTTTTGAACAACGCCGTTCGTCCGAAAAGTGGCTATAAATTCAACCGTACCATCCTGATCTTCGGAGCAGCCGGCTTCTGTTGAGACGACTTCGAGGCCCAGCCATTCGGAATTCTGCGCCCATGCTTTTGTGCCGTCATGGTCGTACCCTTCCCGGTGATCCGGATGGGTGGTGTTAAAAATAAACTCCGTATCAGCCATTGTATAGGCGGTATAACGGGCCCGCATAAGTTCTTGTGCAGTCCGGGCAGGTTGTGTTCCGGTAATGATGGGTTCGCAGCATTCAGCATAGGCAAGGTTGCTTCCGCAGGGACATTCTTCCATATTTACATTTCCTCCATGGAAATCAGTTAGTTTGAATCCCAGGGAAATATCACATGTGCCGCAGTCCGGCAATATTCATAATATATTTTTCTTATATGGGTATTAAATTTGCGTTTTTCCGGCCTGAGCCTGAATGGCTGTTATTGCAACGGTATTCACAATATCCGGCACGGTACATCCCCGGCTTAGATCATTAATGGGCCGATTTAATCCCTGGAGCACGGGGCCGATGGCCACAGCGTTTTCCGAGGCCCGCTGGACAGCCTTGTAAGTATTGTTCCCGGTGTTCAGATCCGGAAAAATAAATACAGTGGCCCGTCCGGCTACCTGGGAGTCGGGCAGCTTGGTCATGGCCACTGCCGGGTCAATGGCAGCATCATACTGAATAGGGCCTTCGATGGGAAGATCCGGGGCCTTTTCCCGGGCCATGGCCGTGGCCTGAATCACTTTGTCCACATCTGCGCCTGTTCCTGAAGATCCGGTGGAATAGGAGAGCATGGCCACCCGGGGTTCAATACCGAAAATGGAGGCGGTACCGGCTGAAGTCACCGCAATTTCGGCCAACTGGGAAGCTGTGGGATTGGGGTTGACAGCGCAGTCGCCAAATACCAGAACCCTGTCTTTCAGGCACATGAGGAACACAGACGACACAATGGTAAAACCGGGCAGTGTTTTGATGATCTCAAATGCCGGCAGAATGGTGTGCCCCGTGGTGTTCACAGAGCCTGAGACCATGCCGTCGGCATGTCCTTTATGCACCATCATGGTGCCGAAATAAGACGGGTCGGTCATGGTGTCCCTGGCTAGGTCCAGGGTTATACCTTTGTGTTTGCGCAATTCAAAATACGTCTGGGCATAATCGTCCAGCCAAGGGCTGGTATCGGGTTGGACAATCCTGACCTGGGATAGGTTCAGTCCTAACTCCTTGACCCTGCGTTCAATTGTTTCGGGACTGCCTAAAATTGTGATATCGCAAAATGAGCGCCGTAGAAGAATATCAGCGGCTTGAAGAATCCTGTCGCTGTTGCCTTCGGGCAGCACAATATGCTGTTGAGCCTTTTTAGCCTTCTCAATAAGGCTGTATTCAAACATCTGGGGGGTGATGCGCACCGACTTTCTGGCTGCCAGCCGCTGCCTTAAAGAACCGGCATCCACGTTTTCCTCAAAAACATTCAGGGCCAGGGCAATGCGTTGGGGATCGTCCGGGGAAATCCTGCTGTAAATTTGGTCAATGGCTTTGATCGCGGTATGGGTATCCATCCGGGTCAGCAGAATGGGTACAGGCAGTTCCTGCCATCCATTGATGAGCCGAATGATGGAATCGGGAATGGAAATACCGCCGGTAACCAGGATGCCGGCGATATCGGGATAGGCCATGGAAAGTCGGGAGGCAATGCCGGTAAGAACAATGCCGGCCCGGTCCCCGGACGTAACGACCAGGTAGTCTTTTTTAATATGGTCCAGAAAATCCGGGACCAGCATGGCCGCAATCATACATCCTGAAATTTGATTTTCTAGCCCCTGTCTGCCGTACAAAACCTGAGCATCCACGGCCGGAATCAGATCCCGAAACGACGGACGGCTTAAAGCCTGGGTTTCAGGAATGGTATAAACCAGGACTTCAGGGCGGTCAATTGCCTTATCCAAAGCAATTTTCAGGCTATGCAACGATTCGGGTTCCACCCGGTTAACCATCACGGCCAGCACATCCACCCCTTTATGGTATAAGCTTTCCACCGCAAGTTGACATGAGGTTACCACCTGTTGCGCATCTTTTTTATGTCCATAGGCGACCACCAGGGCCGGACACCCGATATCTGCTATAATCATGGCATTGATATCAAATTCAAACGCCTCGGAACCGGCTGCGAAATCAGTGCCCTCACACAGGACAAAACGACTTTTTTTCTCAAGGGCCTTATACTTGTCTAAAATGGTTTTCATCATTTCTGCCTGGCGGCCGGAATTGACCATCTGTTTGGCCTCTTCCAGAGTATAAGCATAGGTTTCTTCATACTGCAGCCCAATGTTAAAATTGGAAAGCACCAAATCAATATCGTGGTCCCTGGCGTCTTTTGGGCTCGGGTTAATAATGGGCCTGAAAAATCCCACAAGCCGGATATCTTTGAGCAAAAGCTGCATGATGCCAAGAACGATGAGAATTTTTCCGTTCCGGGTTTCAGTCGTTGTAATGTAAAGACTATTAGCCATGGAAGAAACCTTTATTATGATAATTTTTATACAAATATCGGACCTAAACCGGACTGGTCTGATAAGTCTTTCCAGTTTCCCAATTTTCCAAACTTGGGCTTGATTCTATTGTAGGCCATTTTTCGTAGGGGCAATCCCTCTGTGGTTGCTCTCGTTAGGGCAGGCACGGTGGCCTGCCCCTACAGCGGCCGACGTTAGAACCAATCCCCCAAACTTTTATTAGCAAATAAAATGCCGGGATAAAAGGCTAAGTTCATGATACCTGAAATCATTGGAGAAACCCATAGTGGCTGCAAATTACTTTTATTCTTAAGATACCCTGATCAAAATGGAAAAATTGTCGGAGTGTAAAAGAAACGAACACGAATGATGACTTCTTCATATTCATGCATATCATTATTGGTATGTAGAGTATTGCATGGAAAACAGCCTTAATGAAAGGCAACACAGGAGGCCTATATGGAAAAGACAACCGCTGTCTCAACCCTTAAAGCCGGATTTCAAAACAGTTTTGCTGCTCTTCCGAAAAAATTTTATGAAGAGATTACGCCTGAAACCGTAGATACCCCTGTGTTGCAAAAATACAATTGGAAATTGAGCCGGGAACTGGGTCTTAATTTCACTGAAGAAACCCAGGAACTGACAGATTGTCTGGCAGGCAACCTTGTTTTTGCAGATTCCACACCCATTGCCATGGCCTATGCCGGGCATCAATTCGGAAACTTTGTTCCCCAACTGGGAGATGGACGGGCCGTCCTTCTCGGAGAAAAAATTACCCCGGACGGCAAACGTCTGGATGTTCAACTCAAAGGTTCCGGCAGGACCCGGTTTTCACGGGGTGGAGACGGCAAGTCTCCCCTTGGGCCTGTGATCCGTGAGTACATTGTCAGTGAAGCCATGCATAGGTTAGGCGTGCCCACCACCAGGGCCCTGGCAATCGTCTCCACAGGAGAACGAATTCTGCGCCCGGATGGGGTCCATCCGGGGGGTATCATGACCCGCGTCGCATCGGGGTTTGTCCGGGTGGGCAGTTTTGAATATTTTGCCGCCCGGGGGGATGAAACGGCAATACGCCAGCTTGCCGACTACGTCATTGACCGCCATTATCCTGAACTTCCGGCAAAAAAAGACCGGTACAGGCAATTTTTTTTATTGGTGGCCAAAAAGCAGGCCCGGCTTGTGGCCAAATGGATGCAGCTGGGATTTATTCACGGTGTCATGAATACGGATAACACCTCAATTTCAGGGGAAACCATTGATTATGGCCCCTGTGCCTTTATGGATTATTATGACCCCAACATGGTCTTCAGTTCCATTGATACCATGGGAAGATACCGTTATGATAATCAGAGCGCCATCATGAAATGGAACCTGCACGCTCTTGGCATTTGTTTACAAACACTTTTAGGAAAAACAGATGAAGAGGCCGCGAATGTGATTGATGCTACCCTGTCCGTGTTTGAAGATGAATTTGTTCACGCCCAACGCGTTGGTCTGCTTAAAAAAATCGGCATAGAAAATCCTGGTGACCAGGATTCTTCCCTTCTTGGGAAGCTGCTTGCCCTCATGCAGAACCAAAAAGCCGATTTTACCCTGACGTTTCGCTATCTGGCAGATCACATCAGGCAAGGTTCAGATATGACCCCGCAATTGCAAAACCTTTTCAAAGCACCGGATGCGATTTCCTCCTGGCTTGAATCTTGGCAGCAGCGGCTGGCTAAAGAAAATAGTCCTGACGTTATTCAGGCACACATGAACCGGGTTAACCCTCTTTTTATTCCAAGGAACCATCGAATTCACAAAGCGATTGAGGATGCGGAAGCCAGCAATGATTTCAGTCAGGTACACCTGCTGACAACGCTTTATGAAAACCCTTTTACTGAACAGCCGGATTTTATCGATTATGCCCAACCACCCACTAATGAAGAACGGGTAACACGGACATTTTGCGGCACTTGACACATACCCCTGTTGCTTGCTGAACAATTCACCAAGAATTGCGACTATTTTATCTATTACTTGACAAAACAGGAGATTTTATTTCATTCTATATGAAAGTCCTAATAAGTTGTTAAATTACTTTCATGTTTAGTCGTGGGTTGAATCTATGTATTGATAGATCATATCAGCCCATAGCTGTTATTAATATTCTCCAATTTATTTTTAAACAAGCTCTTAATCTAACACGAAAGGTAAATTCCTGTGAATACCGATCAAAATTTTACGGTAATGGTCGTAGATGACACCCAGGAAAATATCGATATTCTCGTTACGGTTCTGGGACACCAGTTTAACGTATGCAGCGCCATGGGCGGCAAATCCGCATTGGCGAAAATTGCCAAGGACCCGCCTGATCTGATTCTTTTAGATATCATGATGCCGGAAATGGATGGCTTTGAAGTCTGCCGACAACTTAAAAGTCAGGCCGAAACCCAGGATATTCCTATAATCTTTCTGACGGCTATGACTGATGAGAAAAGTGTTGTGGAAGGATTCCAGGCCGGCGTAGTGGATTATATTACCAAACCATTTAATACCACCGAATTGCTTGTGCGTGTGAAGACACAACTTGAACTGAGCCATTCTCGAAGGGAAATGAAAAGAATTAATGCGAGACTGGAGCACTTAGTGATTCATGATGATTTAACAGGCCTTTACAACACGCGTTATCTTTACGATGAACTGTATCAGTTGCTTGAACGCAGCAAGACTGAGAATAAATCCTTTGCTCTGCTCTTTATGGATATTGACAATTTCAAACATGTTGTGGACACCTACGGACATCTAAACGGCAGCCGGGCACTTCGGGAAATTGCCGACACCATCATGGAATCAATCTCACAACCATGCTATGGGGTGGCATATGGTGGGGATGAATTTGTCATCGTATTGCCGGGGTTTAATAAGGACCAGGCAATCAAAACAGCCGAAAGCATCCGTAACCGGATGAAACAGACAACGTACCTGAGCAGTGAAGGGTGTAACGTGAACTTGAGCGCAAGCATCGGCATTGCGGCCTACCCTGATGATGCAATAGAAACAAGAGCCCTGCTGAACCTGGCGGACCAGCTGATGTTCAAAATAAAGGAAACCAGCAAAGACGCCATTGGCTGCCTTGCCGGCGCATCCGGTTCAGATCATCGGCCCCAGCCTCCGAGCACCCTGATAAATTAACGCCCTTTGGGCGAGCTGATAGCTTTTAGCTGATAGCTATTAGCTAATAGCTGTCAGCGATTAGGGAATTAATGTTTGCCTGGCTCATAAAAAGACTTGATAAGTCCCAGGACATAATCAATATCGGCATGGGTGTGGCAGGCGTTGATCTGAAACCGTATGGTTTCATCGCCCTTGGGAACAACCGGAAAGGTTAAACCCACAACCAGCACACCGTTTTCGTAAAGAAAATTTACCAGATCATGGGTTCTTCCGGTATCCCTGACCATGAGTGGCACTATGGGATGTGGCCCGTCAATTGATTCAAGGCCCATGTTCTTAAGGCCGTTGCGAAAGGCTGTGGTAATTGTGCCCAAATGATCCAGAAGGTCCAGACCCTGGTCACTGTCACAGATATCAATGGCGGCGACGGCAGCAGCACAGTCTGCAACGCTTAAGGGATTTGTATAGATATAAGTATCCGCCTTTTGGCGAACCGCTTCAATCATGGTATCACTTGCTGCAATAAATCCGCCGTTGACCCCGAAGGCTTTGCCGAAAGTGCCGACAATGACGTCAGGCCGGGCGCCTGTATACTCGCTGGTTCCCCGGCCCGTTGCACCATATGCCCCAATGCCGTGTGAATCGTCCACAACAGTTATGACCCCGTCCTTGAACTTGTCTTCATAGGGTTTACAGACGTTAAGAATTTGATCAATAGGGGCAAAATCGCCACGCATGGAAAAAATTCCGTCAAAAATAACCACGACACGTTCCATGTCCGGCCCCACCTCATCAAGACAGCGTTTCAGATCTGCCATGTCATTGTGTTTGAAAATACCCTTGTTGCCGGAAGGGACATTTGAAATACGCATGGCCCTGATGATGGAATTATGGTTGAGTTGATCCCCGATCCAGTATGTTTTGGCATTGGAGATGGACAAGGCCAGACCACAATTGGCCGTATAAGCAGAATTAAAAATTTTTGCACAGGGCTTGCCCACAAATTCGGCTATTCGGTTTTCCAGTTCAGCATGGAAACAAAACGTTCCATCTATAAACCTAACCGCACCAGGGCCCACACCAAATTGCCGGGTTGCCTTGTCTGCCGCCTGAACAAGCGCCGGATGAACGGATAAAGACAGATAGGCGTTTGAATTGAGCCGGATATATTCTTTGCTGGAGCCTTCAAGCCGGTATCTTGGGCCTGAATCGTTTCTTGGGGGGATAAATTCCGTGATAATTCTTTCAGGGGCTTTTGCCCTGCCTTCGGCGGCCAGAGCGGCAAGCTCCGTTTGAAGGCTTTTGTCTAATTTATCTGTTGTCATTTTTTATTAATCCCAATCCAGTATCACTTTTCCTGACTGTCCCGAACGCATAACATCAAATCCTTTTTGAAATTCAGTGTAATGGAACCTGTGGGTAATCAAAGGGGAAATATCAAGGCCGCTTTGAACCATGGCAGTCATTTTATACCAGGTTTCAAACATCTGTCGTCCATATATTCCCTTGATGGTGTACATGTTAAAGACAACTTTGTTCCAGTCCA
This sequence comes from uncultured Desulfobacter sp., assembly GCF_963666695.1. Classification (GTDB taxonomy): domain Bacteria; phylum Desulfobacterota; class Desulfobacteria; order Desulfobacterales; family Desulfobacteraceae; genus Desulfobacter. The sequence goes on along the minus strand of NZ_OY762947.1, from coordinate 2,045,568 downwards.
TGGGGATTTGTTCAGGCTGAATGCCTAGCAGCGCGATTTTACCGCCATGAAACATGTTATCCAGTATATCGTCAATAGCTGCGGGACTGCCGGACATCTCCATGGCCACGTCAAACCCCTCTTTCATACCAAGTTCTTTTTGAATCTCGGCAAGACTTTCTCTTTTCGGGTTCATGATCCGGGTTGCCCCTGCCTTTTCGGCAAGATCCAAACGAAAAGCATTAATATCGGTGACCACAATATTTCTGGCGCCTGCATGTTTTGCAATGGCGGCTGCCATGCATCCTATGGGACCTGCGCCTGTGATCAGTACATCTTCGCCAAGTACGTCAAAAGTTAAAGCGGTATGGACAGCATTTCCCAGAGGATCAAAACAGGCAAGAACATCCAAGGGGATTTTTTCATCACAAAACCACACATTGGTGACCGGGATGGATAGGTACTGGGCAAAGGCACCGGGCCGGTTGACACCCACGCCTTTTGTATCCCGGCACAAATGACGACGCCCGGCAAGACAGTTTCTGCAGTGGCCGCAGATGATGTGACCTTCCCCGGAAACCAGATCCCCGGGGCTGCAATCTTTTACATGGGAACCGACAGCAACAACTCTACCCACAAATTCGTGCCCAATATGCATGGGCACGGGAACATTTTTTTGGGACCATGTATCCCAGTTGTAAATATGCACATCCGTGCCGCAAATGGCCGTCTTTAAAATCTTAATGAGCACTTCGTTGTGGCTTATACCGGGAACCGGTATCTCTTGAAGCCACAGCCCTTCTTTTGGATGGGCCTTTACCAGGGCTTTCATGGTATTGGGGATGGATGGATTCATGATAAGAAAAATCCTTTTTCAAAAGGTTTTCTTCCATCCTGCCTATGTTTGTATAAATTGTCAATGGCAGTATTTTTGTATATTTTAACGGCCGTTAATCATTTCAATCGTTCGTCCCACAGCAAACGGCGTACACTGCAATCCGATGCTGCCTTTTTTTACCCAAAGCCGTACCATGGAAACCGAATCCCCTGCCGGACTTGTAATGCGGGGCTGCTCCTCTATTGACAGGATGTCTTTTAGTTTAAAATCATAGTAAAAGGTGTGTTCCCCAAATGGATCTGCCACCAGAATAACGCGCTCTTTTCCATATGGATGTTTTTTGGGTGATCCATAAAATGAGCAGCAGTTCTTTTTATCAAAATCCATGTTTCTGACATATTTTTCAAGTTCAAAGGCATCTTTAAGTTCAAGAAAATTATTAATCTTCATATAAACGCTCCTTGATTAGATAACAGCCGGCTGAAGTACCCCTACCATAAAAGCATATAAATCTGCACCTGTGGGTGTCAAGACAAAAAAGCGCCATCTTCTTTAGTTAACAAGATTTTGCAGCAGCCAACTGCTGTCACAACCTTGATAGCTTGAAGATGACGCTTCCTCTTTTTCTTAAAAAATCCGGTTTCCACTTCTTTCTTGCAACTGCCCAAATGGTTCGCAAACTTTGGCTGGTAATGCTTTTCTCAAATTTGCAACATATTTTTATGGGCAGAAAGCCTGGAAATCATCAGGTTTCGTCGTATTCGGCTTAATCATCACATTATTAGAAGTTGATCTGCCATTTCATGCCGTAGTAAATAGTCTCAGTGTCGCCGTCTTCGTCACCGTCCAAGACACCAATTTCAGGAACAACGAAAACACCGGGCGCCAGATGGATGGTGGTATTAATATAGTATGTAGCGGATTCATCTTCATCATTGTCATCAAGTTCGGTCTGGTTATAACCGTAACCGGCTTCAACGGTAAAGGTGTCATTAATTTTATAACCGGCAACCAGCATGAAACCAATGCATTCGTTATCGAGAAATTTTCCATTAATGGTATCGAATTCAGCAAAACCGTCATCTATCTTATAGTCGCCGTCAACAGAAATCCAGATTAAGTTACCGGCATTCTGACCATAGTAAACATCACCTTTCATAAAAAAACCAGCTTTGTCAAACTGAGCACCTAACGCCAGAACATAGGAATCAATGTCCTCCTCGTTTCCGCCAACAGTAGCTTCAAAAGTACTGTAGCCGGCACCGAAGTCCAGGGAAACCACATCAAGGTCAAGGGTGTAACCGACTTCAATGGCAGGAATTGTGACGTCAGTCGTTCCGCCATAGGTTGCTCCGCCGGATTTTCCATTGTTGTTTACAGTGTCGTCCGGGTTAATAAAAGCAATTTTAAAGCTACCAAAGGTCAGGCGGATCTGAGCCTCGCGATGGGAATAGACCGCACCATGTGGCAGCAGATCACCATCATGCCCATATACCTGGTTGGCCCATAGCCAGCATAGAGGCGTATAGTCCTGACCCACTAGTAATTTACCGGAACCAAAATCCCATTCACCATAAAGCAAACGGATATTGGCGTCGCCACCGGAAGCACCATATTCAAAACGTCCGGCCAGTTCATCAGATACTTTAACCTTTGCACCGATACGGGAGTTAACCTGAAGGTATTCAGAATATTGTGTATTGCCGTCATCGCCCGAAATGATGTCAGTATCTTCCCAAAAGGTAGCTAGACGGGCACTTCCATAAAAATTCCACTCTGCTGCATAGGCAGAACTCACCATTAAAGCAAGTGCTGCCAGAACTACAATAACCTTTTTCATCTTTTTCTCCCTTTTAAAAGTTTAGTACAAATGCTCAACAAAACCTGATTGGCCCAGAGTCCTACGATGATTATAATATTTTTGTCAACCTTTTTGTTTCTATATATAGAATTGGTCCGGAGAAATAGAGCAAGCAAATAGCAAACAATTAAGGCGGCGCTTCAATACATTTTGAAACGCCGCCTTTTTACCGGTTTAATATTAATATTTAGAAGGTAAAGGCAAGGGAGAAACCTTCACTGTTCTAAATTTGCCTGCCGGCTTCAAGCAAGATCAAACCGGTCAAGATTCATGACCTTATCCCAGGCCGCAATAAAATCAGTTACAAATTTTTCCTTGGCATCCTCGCCGGCGTACACTTCGCAAAGCGCCCGCAGCTGGGAGTTTGAACCAAATACAAGATCCACACGGGTACCGGTCCATTTTAATTCACCGGTCGTCCGGTCACGGCCTTCAAATACCGTATCGTCATCTGCACTGGGTTTCCATTCCGTTGCCATATCCAATAGATTGACAAAAAAGTCATTGGTCAAAGCGCCTGGACGCTGGGTCAAAACGCCGTGTTGCATTTGTTTGAAATTGGCATCGAGAACGCGCAATCCGCCGATGAGCACAGTCATCTCCGGAGCGGTCAATGTCAACAATTGGGCTTTATCCAACAGCAGCTCCTCGGCCGGAACCGCATATCTTTTTTTAAGATAGTTGCGGAAGCCGTCGGCTATGGGTTCGAGTACATCAAAGGAATCAATATCAGTCTGCTCTGCTGATGCATCCGTGCGGCCCGGGGAGAACGGCACTGTCACGTCAAATCCGGCATCAGCCGCGGCCTTTTCAACACCGGCACATCCGGCCAGTACAATCAAATCCGCCAGGGACACCTTTTTTCCGCCGGTCCGGCTAGTGTTAAACGCCTGCTGAACTCCTTCAAGGGTATTGAGAATATCAGTAAGTTGATCCGGCGCATTCACTGCCCAGCCATTCTGGGGGGCTAAACGGATGCGCGCGCCGTTCGCTCCGCCACGTTTGTCCGAGCCGCGAAATGTTGACGCAGACGCCCAGGCGGTAGAGACCAGCTGGGAAACAGTCAGCCCCGTGTCCAAAATATTTTGTTTGAGTTCGGTAATATCATTGGCATCGACAAGTTCATGATCTACCTGGGGTACCGGATCCTGCCAGATCAAATCTTCCTGGGGAACATCAGGGCCAAGATACCGGGCCTTGGGCCCCATATCGCGATGGGTCAGCTTGAACCATGCCCGGGCAAAGGCATCGGCAAACGCCTCCGGGTTCGCCAGAAAATGCCGGGAAATGGGTTCGTAAATCGAATCAAAGCGCAGGGACAGGTCAGCGGTGGTCATCATGGGGCGATGCTTTTTGGATGGATCGTGGGCATCAACCACCATATCTTCATCTTCAACATCCTTTGCAAGCCACTGGTGAGCGCCGGCCGGGCTTTTGACCAGTTCCCATTCGTATTTAAACAACACCTTGAAATATCCCATGTCCCATTGGGTGGGATTGGGTTTCCAGGCGCCTTCGATGCCGCTGCCGATGGTGTCTCCGCCCTTGCCGCTGCCGAAGCTGCTTTTCCATCCCAGCCCCATCTCTTCAAGCGGAGCTGCCTCGGGTTCCGGTCCCACCAGGGCCGCATCGCCGGCGCCATGGCATTTACCAAATGTGTGGCCCCCGGCCACCAGAGCGACGGTCTCTTCGTCGTTCATGGCCATTCGGGCAAAGGTTTCACGCACATCAATGCCGGATGCCACCGGATCCGGATTACCGTCCGGCCCTTCGGGATTTACATAAATTAAGCCCATCTGCACGGCAGCCAACGGATTTTCAAGATCACGATCCCCGGAATATCGGCTTTTAGGCTTATCGCTGGTTGCCAGCCACTCTTCTTCCGCCCCCCAGTAAATATCCTCTTCGGGTTCCCACACGTCTTCTCTGCCACCGCCAAAGCCAAAGGGTTTAAGCCCCATGGATTCAATGGCGCAGTTACCGGCCAGCACCATAAGATCGGCCCAGGAAATTTTGTTGCCGTATTTCTTTTTAACGGGCCACAAAAGTCTTCGGGCCTTATCAAGGTTTACATTATCCGGCCAGGAGTTCAACGGGGCAAGCCGCTGGTTGCCGGTGCCTCCCCCGCCCCGGCCATCCATGGTACGATAGGTCCCGGCGCTGTGCCAGGCCATCCGTATGAACAACGGGCCATAATGGCCGTAATCTGCCGGCCACCATTCCTGGGAATCGCGCATTAAATCAAACAGGTCCTTTTTCAAGGCTGAGAGATCAAGGCTTTTAAATGCGGCCTTATAGTCAAACGAATCCCCCATGGGATTGCTTTTCCGGTCATGCTGGTGAAGTATTTTCAAATTTAATTGATTAGGCCACCAGTCACGATTGGACTTTCCCTTGGCTGTCAAGTCTCCTGCGCTTTTACCGGTAACCGGGCATTTTCCTTTTTCATTCATAACAGATCTCCTTTAACTAATGTAGGTTACTTAGGAACACGACTGTTAAAAAAACAGCGCTGTTATCTTGGGATATCTTTGATAAAAATATTTACTAAATGATAATTATTATCATTTAGTATAATGAATTAAAAATCGAAAAATTTCAATAACAATTTCAAACAGGCTTTTATAAACGACTCAAGATAGAAAAAATATTGCTGTCAGACACCAATTTTTATACGAGTTACAGCAGCACAGCGGGAGAATTTAATTTATTCTTCTTTGGCCTGGCAATCACTGCAAATGCCGAAAAAATCCAGTCGATGATTCAAAATTTTAAAGCGGGTCTCCCTGGCAACTTCATTTTTCATATCATCCAGGCTGTCCAGATCAGGATCAACAATTTTGCCGCACTCAATACATATAATATGGGGATGCGGATAGGGTTTCTTCCCGTCATACCGGTTAGACCCGTCGGGAAAACCAAGTTCAAGAACTTCACCAAGGGATTTGATAACGCAGATATTTCTATATACAGTCGCAAGGCTCATGGTTGGAAAATTTTCTTTAAGTTGCTCGTATATGGTTTCAGTACTGGGGTGATCCACACTTTTTGCCAGAATTTTTACGATGGCAATCCGTTGGGGCGTTATCTTGTAACCGTTATCTTTTAGTTTGCAAATAATGGTGTCAAATCTGTTTGGGTCGTGTCTCAATAAGAAGCCTTTCAATTCAATAATATGAACAGAAAATAATTTAACACTTCATGGCTTGTAAATCAAATCGAATCATCCCCGAGCATTTTAGCCACTAGCTTCATATGTGACTTCTCCATTTGGGCAATGGAGAAAAAAGCGTCTTGTGTCCTACCCTGCCCCTGGCGGTCTGCCATGTTGCGATAAAGATCATAGGCCTGGATTTCAATGCTCAAGGCCATCTCGATAAGATCTATCCATGCAATCTCTTTGTTTGCGTACAACGCAGCGGTCACCTCTGAAAGGGGCTGGCCACCTTCAAGGATATCCCCTTTGAGAGATCCATAAAGGTTCTCAAAGGGTAGCGGGTTCTCAACGATTTTCTTCCAGTATGAATAAATAGTGCGGGCATGGGCGATTTCCGCCTTTGCCAGTTGTTCAAGGGGTGCTGTAAATTTTTCATCCGGTGCAAAGGAGAGAATGGTTTCATAAAACCGTTCTGCTGCTTTTTCCAGGTCCATTGCCTGATAAAGTAGTTTGTCATCGCTTCCTTGATAGTCAAAAACCTGCAGTCGGGGAAAACCTTCCAGGGTATGGCCCTGATAAGAGAGAAATCCGCCGGTGATATTGTAGGTTTTCTGTGGGTCCCTGCCGCTTTCTGCAGCCATAATGCCGGCCACTTCCGATCGGGCACCACTACGACAGTAAAAAAACAGATCCTTGTTCGAAGCAAATTCTGATAGATGATTGTCCAGGGTGTTTAAGGGGATCAGTTTAGCCCCGGGAACATGCCCGGCTGTATATTCACCTTCCTGCCGGACATCAACCACTGTAAAGTCAGTTTCTTTGTTAGCCGCCCGGTACTGCTCAAATTCCTCAAATGAAATCTCTTTAAATTCGTCGTCTTGGATCATATTTCCCTCTTTTTCTTTTTTTTATTATTGCGATAAAAATAATGGTTGTCGGAAAATACTATTTTTTGTTCAAGCTTCTATTCGAGCTTAAGATGGATGAAAATTAGGATAAACCTAATTTTCTCCCATATAATCCACGAGCATTCCCGTGGTCTGGCGTAACCGCTGACTGATAAGCTTGGAGATTTTCCAAAGCAGTTGGACCCCTAATTGTGAATCGTCCTGGGTCAGGCGAATCAGATTATCCTGGGTCATAAAAAAAATTACGGTTTCTTTTACGGCGATGCCTGAGGCAGATCGTGGCTCTCCGTCGATCAAGGCCATTTCGCCAAAGGTCTGGGAACTGGTCAGGGTGGTAACCCGGGTGTTTTCCTTAATAATATCAATGGCGCCTTTGACGATAATACCCAGGCTTTTGTCCGTATCCCCTTCCTTAAACACGATGGCTCCCGGTTTAGCAATCACCGGGTCAATATAGAAACATATTTTTTTGATATGCTCCCACGAAAACTCCCTGGCCCATTTTGTTTTCTGAAGTACATGGGCGTACCTGGCATATTTTTCCAGGGGCGGGCCTGTTGCATTCTGCCGATCATTAGGTTTCATGCTTTTTCCGATCGATTGGAAATCGAATTAGTTCAATATAAATTCTTGATCGACTGATGTCAATAAATCGGCGAATCCCTATTCTTCGATGATAAATTCGTCCAGTTTGGTAAAAAGGCTGTCAGGCCATTGTTCGGCGGTCAAAAATATTTCTTTTTCTTCGGGTGTCAGACTTTCTTTGATATTAGGGGGTAGGCTGTCATACGCTTCTTGTCTGATTTTTTTTGTTTTTTTATCCATTTTTTTATCTCCAATATATAACCGTTCAAGTAAAAAGTCTCGAAACCAAGGCGGTTACGGCAGTTTCCACCCGCAAAATCCGGGCACCCATGGTCATGGGTTCAAAGCCTTTGTCCACAAGGGTCTGGACTTCAAGATCAATAAACCCGCCTTCCGGGCCGATCACAAGCACTGTATCGGAATTCAGACCCACCGGACAGAAAGATTGCGCTTTGGGATGGGCAAGAATTTTTTTTTTGTTTTTGCTCAGTTCCGGCAGTTCCTCTTTAACAAAGGGAGAAAAAAAACGTTTCAGGTGTACCCGGGGTGCAAGGGTATCCCTGGCCTGGCAAAGGCCTAAGTCAAGATGACGCTGGATATCGGATTCAGATAATACACCTGACCCCCAGAAACTTTTCTCTACCCGCCGGGAATTGATCAAAAAAATCTCTTTTACGCCCAGACTTGCAAGATTTTGAAGTATTCGTTTGAGCATCTTAGGGCGGGGTAACGCCAGCACCAGGATCAGGGGCAAGGGTGCCGGCGGGTTCTGGTCAAGGCGGAGTTCCATTTCAATGGACTGCCGGTCTATTGATACGATTAGACCTGTGCCCATCTTTGCATTTTTTTTTCCGCAGACAAGGGTATCACCCGGCTTTGCCCCAAGCACCCGGATAATATGTCGGCACCGGTCATCCTGGAGCCGCACCCGGTCAGGGCTTATGAAATCCCGGTCTTCCAGTAGTATAAGGTTCATGTCAAAAAGTAACGATTTCCATGTTTTTGATCAATGCCCGGAACTGTTTCATCCAGTCCGTACCGCCTGTAAGCCGTGCCAGTTCCACAGCCATATGAACGGCAGTTACCCGGCTCTGGCGGCCTAAACCCTGGACACAGGACGGGCAATTGGTCAATATCTTTGGCTTTACCGTATCCAGACCCTGACACGCCTGTTCAACGGCATCCTGCTTTCTTAAAAACATGCTGTAACTGATGTCCGGCCGGGACAGGGCCATGGTTCCGGCTTCGGAACAGCAGTAAGGCACGGCCCGGGCGTCAATACCTGCCTTGGCCAGTTGTGCCGTTGCCGTGCCTTTTAAGCTGTCATGGCAGGGGGCGTGGTAGAGGTATGCTTGGGATTCGGCCGTTGTCAAACCATTTTCAAACAGATATCCCGAAATATCAAACAGATTTGCATCAAATAGTTCTGTTATGCCCTGATCGGACAAAGATTCCATGCAGGTGCCGCAGGAGACAATGCAGCCGGAAAAATCAAGGTCATGGAACATGTCCCGAATCTGGGTCATGATAATCGTGTTCTCAAGGGACACCTTTTGGGCCTCCTTGGTCCGGGCATTAACCTTCAACGGGTACCCGCAGCACATGTATGGCGGCGGCAATACCACCTGATGTCCCTGGGAAAGCAGCAGAAAAATGGTTGCCATTGAGATATTGGAAAACATGCGCTCACTGCCGCATCCTGGAAAATAAAACACCGTGGAAACAATTTTTCCAGGAGGATTTAATAAAATGGCCTGATTTCTATCCGCAGGGGGCAGATAGGCCCGAAGCGTTGTCAGTCCTGGTTGAGTAACCGGCGCGTGTAGCAACTGCAGCGGTCTTGTTTCCTTAAACGCCGGTATTAAAGAGATGGGTTTTGCAAATTTCACCGCCGCACGCTGAATAGAACTGCCGGCTGTCAACAGCCCTGTACGAATGAATGGGTTCAGTGCCTGGTTCCGGGTACCCAGATAACCAAGGGTTAATTTTGTGGATACCGGTGTATGCTTGAAATTCCTTTTTTTAAGAATTTCACGTTCCTTAATGGAAATAACACCGGAATCAATATTTACCGGACACTTGTCAAGGCACTTGTGGCAGATAGTGCAGTGATCAGCAATTTGTTCAATGTTTTTAAGTACCTTGAATCTTGTGGACTGGGTCCGCTGGGTAATGTAAAGCAGCGCCTCGATCAAAGCGCCCAGGGCCAGGTTTTTATTCCTGGGATGGAAAAACATGTTCCGTGCCGGATAAAACACAGGACACTGGGGCTTGCATTTGCCACAACGCACACAATGGGAAATGTTAGCGGCAAGTTCGGACAAAGATCCGTGCTTGAGAATCTGGGCCTCAAGTTTCAGAAGATTGAACGACGGGGTAAACATCTTGTTCAAAATATCAGGCTCGGAGAGCTTGCCCGGGTTCATCAAGCCGTTCGGGTCCACCTGTTTTCGGTACGTGTTAAATTCGTTCACCTGATCCGCGTCCAGGTACTTGAATTTGGTAACGCCGATACCGTGCTCGCCGGAGACCACGCCGTTAAGGGCCACAGCCTTTGCCATAACTTTGTCTGCGGTCATGTGGGCCCGTGCAAGCATCTCCTTATCATTGGAAAGCACCGGGATATTCACATGTACGTTACCGTCCCCTGCATGCATGTGGGTGGCAATGACAATGAGCCGGCTCAGGGTGTCATTGTAAATGTCTTCCACATTGGAGAGAACCCCGCTGTATCCGTGCAGATGATCCTGGATCTGACTGTGAAAATTTTTGGTGTGAATAAAGGCTTCCAGGGCGTCCCGGGACGCAATGTCCAGCTTTTTACGGATGCCGTAGGCAATATCCTTGATCCGACCCACCTTTTTCCCCAGCCACTGGGGATCGGAAAGGGGAATGGCCGTCTCCAGATATGTCAGGATATTTTGGATAATCCGGCCCTGGGTGTATTTTTTTTCTTCAACATTGGTTTGGTCAACAAATCTGACAAAATCGGCCAGACTGTCAATGGGCAGAACAATATCTTCGTTGAGCTTGAAGGCATTGGTGTGGGCGGCAATGGCACCCAGCCGTTTTCGGTCTTCCCAGTAACGGGCGGCTTCGGCCCGGTCCCGGGCAATGGATAACCCGGTCTTGTCATAGGATTCCAGGATTGTTTCTATACCACGCATACCCTGGTCAAGGATCGCTTCATCATTGGAAACCATATCAATGAGCAATACGGCTTTAAGCCGGTCTCCTACGGACCGCTTGGTCTTGTATTTGATGGCCTTGATGTATTCTTCGTCAAAATGTTCCAGGGCCATGAGCGCAGGATCACTGTTGTCAAACCGGGTGCAAATTTCCGTAATTACCTTACCTGCCTCGGTCATGTCATTGCCGAAAAATTCAATGCAGCAGGTGGCCTTGTATGCAAATTCAGGGTAAAGGATAAATTCGGCCCAGGTGATGATGCCGTCACACCCCTCTTTTTGCAACCCGGGCAGCCCGCCTAAAACCTTATTGGTGACATCCTTGCCCAGACCCTTTTTGCGGACATCCGCGCCGGTCAACGCAATGGTGTCCAGGATCTGTCCCTTTTCATTTTTGACCACAAAGCTTAGCATATCCTCGTACCGGATTTTGTGCAGGGGATGATCTTGGCGTGTCACTGTGAGAAGATGGCCGTCGGGCATGGTGATCCTGAAAGACAAGACATTGTCAATGGCAGTGCCATAGAGCACGGCTGTCTTGCCGCCGGCGTTTTCCGCCAGATTGCCGCCAATGGTGCAGGCCCAGGCAGAGGTGGGATCTGTGGCAAAAATATAACCTTGGGCCGCCGCCGCATCCTTGGCATCCTGGGTGATGACGCCGGCCTCCATGGGCATCACGGCATAGTCCCTGCCATCCTTTGTTTTGCGGTGTTCAATGGGGAAAATTGTGTTCAACTTTTCCGTATTGATCATGACGCAATCCGGTGCCAGGGGCGTAGCCCCGCCGGTCAGTCCGGTGCCCCCGCCCCGGGGAATAATATGAAATTTTAAGTCTTTTAATTTTTTGACCAGTTTAGGGATCTGCTCTTCCCGGTCCGGCCTCAGCACGGCTGCGGGGGCGTATCTTCGCCAATCCGTGGCGTCCGTGGCATGGGAGGTAATATTAAAGGGGTCAAAGCATATGTTGGCCTTGCCGACTACAGGAGCGAGCCGCCGTGTTACCCTGGCCTGCTCCTTTGCCACGGCACTGATTTGATCTTTAAGCTGCCGAAGTGAAGATTTGCAGGCATCAAGCACAATGCGAACTTCGTTATGTTCGGCATGCGCGGCAATATTTGAAAGGTCATCTTCAAATTCGGTAAACAGCCGTCGTCTCAGCATGGGGTGTTCCACCAGTTCCTGGAACAAAAAAGCATTCCGGCGGATGACAAAAAGGTCCCCCATGAAACGATGAAGAAGGCGGGAGGATCGGCCTGTGCCCTTAAGCGTTTCCAGGACATGAATGGTACTTAAAATCTCAGTGCCAAACAAATGTGCAATGATCTGGTCGTCCCCGGCCGAGGTATAGTTAAACGGTATTTTTCTAAAAGGATCTCGCATTACAACTCAAAGATGGTCATGTTTATCATGAAGTCAAAATTTAATTCTTTTGACTTACTCGTTGTGTTCCCTTGTTTTATGGAACTCAATGTCCGGCCAATCCTCCCGGGTAAACCCAAGCTGATATTCACTGGTGGTCAGAAAGGTTAAACGCCCTTCTGCATCCCGGGTCAGGCTGGATTCATTTTTCCGGATAAAGTCCTTAAGATATGATTCGTTTTCGCATTCCACCCACCGGGCCACGGACAGGTCAATGTTCTCGTATCCGGCACTGACATTGTACTCAGCCTTAAGCCGCGCCATGGTCACATCAAACTGGAGTACGCCCACGGCACCAATGATATGCATGTTACCCTGCAAGGGACGGAACACCTGGATGGTGCCCTCTTCCGCCAGCTGGGTCAGCCCTTTTGTCAGGGCCTTGGCTTTCAAAGGATCTTTAAGCAGCACTCGTCTGAAATGTTCCGGGGCAAAATTGGGAATGCCCAAAAATTTCAAGGGTTCTTTTGTGGTAAAGGTATCCCCGATCTTTATGGTACCGTGGTTGTGGATGCCGATGATGTCACCCGGATATGCCTCTTCCACATTGGACCGCTCCTGGGCCATGAAAATGGTGGCATTGGCAATTTTGATATCCTTTCCAATGCGATGGTGCCGCACCTTCATGCCCTTGGTAAATTTTCCCGAACAGATCCTGAAAAAAGCGATTCTGTCCCTGTGCTCGGGGTCCATGTTGGCCTGGATTTTAAAGGTGAACCCTGAAAAGGCCGCTTCACAAGGATCAACGTCCCGGGACGCTGTGGGCCGGACCCCGGGGCATGGTGCAATCCGGACAAATGCGTCCAGCATCTCCCGGACCCCGAAGTTATTGATGGCGGAACCAAAAAAGACCGGAGTCTGGGTGCCGTTAAGATAAAGGTCGAGATCAAAGGGCTCTGAAGCCACGGAAATCAGCTCCACATCCTCACGTAGTTGATCCGCCTGACTCTGGCCGATCATTTCATCCAGCACGGGATCATCAAGGTCCTTGATCAATACCCCGTCGTCATTTTTAGGGGTGTATCCCGATGTAAAAATCCCCAACTGCTGTTCTTCCAGGTTATACACCCCTTTAAACCGCTTTCCCATGCCGATGGGCCAGGTTAAAGGCACACACTCAATTTGAAGTTTATCCTCAATGTCCTGGAAAATATCAAGGGGTTCAAGCCCCTCCCGGTCCAACTTGTTTATAAACGTGATGATAGGCGTGTTGCGCATCCGGCACACTTCCATCAGCTTCTGGGTCTGGGGTTCCACCCCCTTGGCAGAGTCAATGATCATCACGGCGCAGTCAACCGCGGTGAGCACCCGGTAGGTATCCTCACTGAAATCCTTATGTCCCGGGGTGTCCAGAAGATTGATTTCATAATCTTTATAATTAAATTTCATCACGGAAGACGATACGGAAATACCTCTTTCCTGCTCAATGGATAAAAAATCCGAGGTAGCGGCCCGGTCCGCTTTTCTGGATTTCACGGCACCGGCCTGCTGGATGGCGCCGCCAAACAACAACAGTTTTTCCGTCAAAGTTGTTTTGCCGGCATCCGGATGGCTGATAATGCCGAATGTTCTGCGTTTTTTTATTTCCGGTAACAATGTCTTGTCTAATGTCTTGTTTGTGGGATTTGTCATGGATGTCTCTTTAACCTGCCCGATTCATGCAAAAGGCCTTGAAAATAGTAAAATTAAGGGTGGAAATCTAACAGCATTCCAGCATAGAATCAAGCTTTTAAATGTCATGTAACACAATAATGTTTTTACACCTTAGTAAAACAACAATGAATATACCCAAAGTTGCAAAAAATGTGTTTTCAACTAATTTTTATCTTGCCAAATACACTTGGATTTGTTAGAAGTCTCTCCTGTTGCGCCCGTAGCTCAGCTGGATAGAGCAACGGACTTCTAATCCGTAGGCCGCGTGTTCGAATCGCGCCGGGCGCGCCACTTAGAAACTAAGCTCTCAGGGATTTTCCTTGGGGGCTTTTTTTGTGCCTCTGGTCCTCTTCCGGTCTTTTGTGGATTTTGGTTGTTCCAATTGGGGATACCATGTCAAGTTGGCAGAAAGCAGGAAACCCAAAAATGACGTTGAGACTCCTTTTTTTCATGAACGGGATTGAAACGGATTCAATTCTTTTTAACGTTCCTTATTCACCCAGAATTTGGATTATCGAGATATTGTTTATCGGCACAATACGTTTTTTGATCTGAGTTGAAAAGAAAATGTATTTCCTTGCCTTTACATTTTTCAATACCAGATGCGTCCCTGTTTCCGACAAACCAGCAACATCCGCTTTGAAAAACAACTTGGTATTCAGTGCAGAATCTTTTTCTTTAAATACCAGTTTGACCTTTTTGCCCACCAGATTGAGGTAGTCACCAACTTTTTCCAGTTTGAGCAGCCCGTCTATTTTGAATTGCGCTTTTTTTGTCATGAGACAACCTTTATTTTTCGCTTTCTTGTTATTTTTTCTTTGGTTTCATGGCGTCACATTCTACTTTGATGCGGTCAAGAAGGACTGATGGTGGAACCAGGTGGCCAATTCCCTTGCTATACGCAGACAATGGAGCGCTTCGCTCTGTCTCGTATTCAGCCATTTATGAGAAATTGGGTGAGATTACAGCAAATTTTTTACTGCTCAACGTAGTATTTTTCAAGACAAGCCCTCCGATTCTGATCGTTTGATACCTTCCAGGGGGGGGGGCAACACTACTCTTGAAATACGCAAAAAGCAAATGAATTGCGGTTTTAGCGATGAATCTTCAGCTGCCTGTTAGCTTTTCCTTATATCTTTGATATACATAACAGAATTGTCGTTTTTCATTTCAATTTGGAACAGTTCACAAGCCCGAATCAGTTCCCCCAACTTTTTGTAGCCATAGTTGACAGGAGAAAATGAAGTCTTGTTACTGATGTATTGACCAACACGACCTAAGTGGGACCATCCATTTTCATCTGCAGAATGCTCTACAGCGGTTCTCAATAGCTTCACCAATCCAGTATCCTGCCTTAGCTGGTTTCTGGTTTTTTTGGCATTTGCCTCGTCTTGCATTTCTTCCGTTTCATCGGTTTCTTCCAAATTTTCTGTATAGATGAATTGGGAACATGCTTTGACAAAAGGCATTGGGGTCTTTTTTTCTCCAAATCCGTATACAGTTATACCATTGGAAAGAATTCTCATTACAAGCGGAGTGAAATCACTGTCACTGGTCATGAGTGCAAAAGCTTCAAGGTCCTGAGTATAGAGCATATCCATTGCATCAATGATCATTGCTGCGTCTGTTGCATTTTTCCCTTTTGTATATGCGAATTGCTGAATCGGTTTGATGGCATGAGGGTGAAGCTTTTCTTCCCAGCCTTTCATACTTTCATTTTTCCAGTTTCCATATGCATGACGAATGATGACTTTACCATACTTTGAAAGTTCGTCGATGACGCCTTCTATTGATTTGTAGCTTACATTGTCACAGTCAATGAGCAAGGCAATTTTGTTGTCTTGATGCAAGAAAGTTTCCTTTGCGAAATATGAAATATGTTTTGAAAATACATGACATATAAGGATATAGCGGATATTTTGAAAATCTACCAGAAGAAAAATTTAGTTATGAATACCCAGCTCATATTCAAGATTTCCAACACCTCGGGGCGTCAGCTTTGGGCATTCGCCATGGTACAAAATTCTGATGACCGGTTCAGTATCCCCTGATTTTTCAGCATTTTCAGCCTACAGCGATAGTGGGTTTCAAGAAAAGGTACAGTCCTTGCCCAAATCTGCCGGTACAAAAGTGTTGAGGATGGCATTGACCCTGTATGTATTGCTGAAAGACCCGGATATTCCTGTGACGGCAAAGGTCATGATCATCGGTGCGCATGTACCACCCGGATGACGTGATCACGGGGGAGAACTGCTTTTGGGCTAAGGCCGGGGCCCAATGAATAAACCGTTGACATTAAAATCAGGCGGCCGGCTCCAGCATGGTAACGCTCAGGCCGTACCCAAGGGTGGCCAAGGCAGTTTCAATTCTGGGCAGTTTGGTTGGATGCCATGGGTCAATCATGCGTCTAATTTCTTTTTCATCAGAGCCCAACCGTCTTGCCAGTTCGGAGTTCGAAAGGCCGGATTTTCTTATGGCAATATACAGGGCTGTTTTGGCCGCAGTTTGAGCCGGCAGCCTTATTGGATAATCACCTTTTTCGAATTTGGATGGTATGGGGATGTTTTCTTTGTCTTTGACACAAGATGCTATGGCAGTTTCCAAACAATCTTGAGCTTCGGTCAAAGCTTCGTCCATTGTGCTGCCTTCTGTTGCTGCAAATGGAATGTCCCGAAAGGTGACCAGAAAGTTTCCCTCTCCGTCATCTTTGATGGTTGCAGGATATGTAAAATGCATGTTTTCTCCTTACTTGAATTTTTTCTTATCAATGTCCAAGGTTGTGAGCATCTGGTTAAGCAGGCCGGGGCCAATTTCTTTTTTACGATCTTTCAGGATGGTTTTTTTATCGCCGACGTAAAGTGTACCGTGGCTGCCTTTACCCGGTCCAGTCTCAAACCTGGGTTTGTATCCAAGCTTTTTGAGCCTTTTTATGAGTTCATTACCGTTCATGATTAAAATATAGGTCATTTTTGTCCGGGAATCAATTTTTTTTATAAACCAAATGCTTCAAGGACTGTAACAAATGACAGATATTCCAGATTTAAAATTCCCAAGCCTGCACAAGGCGGTAACGGCCTTGTATAACGCCGGGTATGGAAGTATCCTGGTCAAAGATGTCCAGGGACAAAAAGAACGGGCTGATTGATTTCAATCCGGACGGCAGCGTGGAGCCGAACACAAACGGCTGCGCAAGAAAAAGCAGATCAAGCCTTCTGTGTGGGCGGAAAAGCACCGGGTGCTGGTTACGTCCAGGCTGCCGGGGCTATGGAAAAATGATGTGACCCCTTATCTGGTGGGCATTATGGATGTGATGGCCCTGCCGTTTGTCTGGGATGTTTGTATTTGCAAGGCACCCCAGACCGGCGTGTCCGAGGCGACCATGAATTTTATCGGGTTCCGCATTCTGGAAGTGCCCCTTGAATACTACAGGTATGAAGAACTTTTTAATTCCGGTTGATCAGACAGAAAACGAAAGACCGTTGACTAAAAACTCTCACAAGATTATAAGTTGCCGGCGAGCATCCCGGCGACGCGGAAAGATATAGAAGAATGAGGCAATGAACAATAGGCAGGTGAGCCAAGATGACCATCAGGGTTTTGCACAGCGTTTTTGGATTGATTTCGATCTTTTTGCTCTTTCCCACCATCGGATGGTCTCAAGAAACGGTGATTGCGGCAACGACGGTGGGAGAATGCGAGCTTAGGGTGGAAATGACCGATCAGTGGCACACGCTGAGGTTGCGGGCATTTCATCCCCGAGCCACCAGGTGCGATATCGGCAGAGAGTCAATGCTGCCGATTCTTGATGAAGCATTTTCAAAGATCCGATCGTCGCAGCTTGAAAGAAGCTATGCATCCTTGTCTCTTGGAAGGCTTATTGACTACCCATGGATATGTCAATATCTGGCGAATGCCGCACGCACGGATGGCGGCTGGGACTCAAGGATAGGGAAGGCTGTCGCCATGGACATTAATAAATATGTATCCAGCCTTCTCTTTAGAAAAGAGCTGCTGGCGCCGATAACGGCTGTTTTGGCAAAAAATGGATACAGCGTCACTGGCGTGAGTGTGGAAAAAGTGCTCGTCGGCAGCTTTCAGGACGTTCCATTATATCAGGGGAAGATGTTTCGGGGGCGGGTCCCTTTTGATGCGCAAGTCTGGCTCCGACTCGAGAAGGACTGATCGGTGCAACGAACCATTTCAAGCCTAAAGCCGGCTTTTATTCGACCGCGCAGATTTCAAAATTGAACCCCGGAAGACATGATGAAAGAGAGCATGATGATGAGTCAGATCCCCTCCCCTCTCCCAAAGTTTGACAGATCGGTTGCGTTGTCATAGGGTTGGATGGTTTGATTTAGTGGGTTGAAAAATGGTGACCAACGGACAATAATCCGTTGGTCTGGGGTGTGCCTGGCTGTGCCCAAATTGTGCCCGTCAAGGTCAATTATTTACAAAAGTTTCCAAACGAAACCAAAAGTAGGACGTTGAAAGCCTTACCAGATAAGGGCCTGAAAATTAAAGTGGAATTCAGAGAGCTGAAATTTGCACTTCTAATCCGTAGGCCGCGTGTTCGAATCGCGCCGGGCGCGCCACTTAGAAACTAAGCTCTCAGGGATTTTCCTTGGGGGCTTTTTTTGTGCCTCTGGTCCTCTTCCGGTCTTTTGTGGATTTTGGTTGTTCCAATTGGGGATACCATGTCAAGTTGGCAGAAAGCAGGAAACCCAAAAATGACGTTGAGACTCCTTTTTTTCATGAATAGGATTGAAACGGATTCAATTCTTTTTAACGTTTCTTATTCACCCAGAATTTGGATTATCGAGATATTGTTTATCGGCACAATACGTTTTTTGATTTGAGTTGAAAAGAAAATGTATTTCCTTGCCTTTACATTTTTCAATACCAGATGCGTCCCTGTTTCCGACAAACCAGCAACATCCGCTTTGAAAAACAACTTGGTATTCAGTGCAGAATCTTTTTCCTTAAATACCAGTTTGACCTTTTTGCCCACCAGATTGAGGTAGTCACCAACTTTTTCCAGTTTGAGCAGCCCGTCTATTTTGAATTGCGCTTTTTTTGTCATGAGACAACCTTTGTTTTTTGTTTTCTTGTTGGTTTTTTTTGCTTCACGTCTGCTTTGATTCGCTCAATTAGGGCTGATTCCGGCTCATATGGTGGATTTTGTGGGACAAGTACCTTCGGCAAAGCCGGAGATACTTGACTCAAGATCTCACCCTTTCTTTTCACGTTGAACACAGGATTGGGAAACCATTTCATATAAAAAAGAATTTAAATTGTAAACCTCATCCAAAGACAATCTTGATAATCCGTAAACATATGGAAAAGCAAGCCAATCGACACTATTTTGATTGTTTTTTTCTTGGCAAAGAAAAAGAGTAGAAAATAAACAGAAATTGCATAGTAAGAATGGAAAGGATGGAACCCAATACCGCATCTTGTCGGATCGAATATCGGATCAGCTACTAAGTGGTCTAAATCTACAACCATCGTTGAAAGCATTATTAACCATGCCTTTTTCCAATCTTCTCTAAAAAATATCCAGGCAATCAGGCCTGGAAACGCCAAATGTAAACTGTAGTGAGTTATTTGTTGTAAAGCACACAGCATTCTGCTGTTACCTCTGCTTGTTTAATGGATTTTAACCATAGGTATTGTTCGATTTTGATTGAGAATATCCTTACCCAACCAAGACTTGCAAGAAAAAATATAAAGAGTTCCGCCAGGATTGGGGTCGCCTGATCTGGTGTTTGTTTAATTTTTGGAGTATTATCAAAAAATAGATGGAGCCTACAAAACGAAGGATTTTTACATGAAACTGCATGAATATCAAGCGAAAGAAATACTGCGGCACTCGGGAATCGAGACGCCTTTTGGTATGGTGGCTGAAACAGCAGATGAAGTGGAAACCTTGCTGAAACAAATGAATATTAGCCGCGGTTTGGTGAAGGCGCAAGTGTACGCCGGCGGTCGTGGAAAAGCGGGAGGGGTGAAATTTTTTGAAAGCGTTGCCCAAGCGCGAGAGATTACCGATAGCATGCTGCAGACCGCCTTGGTGACGAAACAGACGGGGCCTGATGGAGAATTAATCTCCAAGGTTTTGATTGAAAAACCGGTAGAGTTTGCACAGGAGTTTTATTTGGCCTTTCTCATTGATCGTGCTAACTCGTGCCCGATTTTGTTTGTCTCTTCAGAAGGAGGGATGGAATTCGAAGAGGTGGCCAAAAAATTCCCCGACAAAATATTAACACTTGCTTTGTGTGATGATTCTGATTTTGAAGCCTTGGCGCGGCAGATCAATCGGATCTTCCAGTTGGATAAAAAATATTTTAAAAAGTTGGTAGATCTGGTTGAAAAACTGTACCACATCTTTGTTGACAATGACTGTACGCTCTTGGAAATTAATCCTCTGGTCTTGTGTGGAGAAAATGGACGACTAATGCCTTTGGACTGCAAGATTAATATTGATAGCAACGCTCGGTTCAGGCAAAAAAAATGGTGGGCATTTTTCAATAATGAATTAAATGAAAATGAGCAGGCCGCAGCGAAATACGGGCTGAAATATATCAAACTCGATGGTAACGTGGGCTGTATGGTAAATGGAGCCGGCTTGGCTATGGCCACCATGGATACCATCTTGGCCAATGGCCATTCACCTGCTAATTTTTTGGATGTAGGGGGTAGTGCTTCTGAAGAAGCCGTAACACAAGCCCTTAAAATCATCACCTCAGATCCTAATGTTAAAAGTATTCTCATCAATATTTTTGGCGGCATCATGAAATGCGATATTATTGCCCAGGGAATCGTGAATGCTGTGAAGAGTACGGGGGTTGAATTGCCTTTGGTGGTTCGCCTGGAGGGCACTAATAAAGAAGAAGGATTGCAAATCATAAAAGATTCCGGGTTGGCGATAACCAGTGCCGATAGCTTAGCTGAAGGTGCCCGCTTGGCGGCGGCGGCGGCAGCAGCAGCAGCAGCAGCAGCGAGGATTGATCATGTCTATATTAGTGAATAAAGATACCGTATTGATGACCCAAGGCATTACAGGGAAAGCAGGCCTGTTTCATTCCATTAAGTGTCGTGAGTATGGAACTCAACTGGTTGGAGGGGTGACTCCCGGCAAAGGTGGGCAAGTGGTGGAAGGTTTTAAGATTTTTGACACCGTGCAGGAATGCAAGGAAAATACCGGTGCGAATGCCACCATGATTTTTGTGCCGCCGCCCTTTGCAGCCGCCTCCATTATTGAAGCCATTGATGCCGAAATCCCTTTGATTGTGGCGATCACCGAAGGAATCCCTGTGCACGATATGATCAAAGTGAAACGCTGTTTGGATTTGAGCGACAGCGTTTTAATCGGGCCCAACTGTCCGGGTATTGTAACGCCGAATCAAGCCAAGATCGGAATTGCGCCGGGCAATATTTTCAAACCGGGTAAAATAGGGGTGGTGTCCCGTAGCGGAACGTTGGCCTACGAAGCGGTCCATCAAACCACTTTAAACGGGTTAGGTCAAACTACAGCCATTGGTATTGGGGGTGACCCGATACATGGCATAACTTTTGTGGATGTTTTAGAGCTATTCCGTGATGATCCCGACACTGAAGGGATAATACTTATCGGTGAAATAGGTGGCCTCGATGAAGTGGAGGCGGCTGAATTTATCGCTGATGAAATCAAGGTTCCGGTTGTTGGGTTTATAGCGGGGGTTTCGGCTCCTCCCGGCAAAAGGATGGGGCATGCCGGCGCCATTATTGAAGGAAAAGGCACCAGTGCAAAGGCCAAGATCAAAGCGCTCACGGAAGCCGGGGTCACTATTGCTCCAAATGCGACGCTCATTGGTGAACTGATGCTGGATCGTATGAATGCGCGGTAAAAATATGGCATGATGTAGAGCTGGTCTGGTAATTAGGGTCATGGAAACAACAAAATCTACCATACAGCTTGTCTTTTTACCTGGTTTCCGCGTTGCGCCAATATGCACATATTCCAATATGTTCACATTGGCGCGCCTATAAACCAGGCAAAAATCCGGCGCTCTATTGGTAGATTTTAAAATTTCCATGACCCTTAGAGTTTTATTCAAACGAGAACTGAACGCGAATTATGCTTGATAGAAAAAATGGAAGTATAGCAATTGTCTCGGTTATCATAGCGCTTTCTGATTTAATTTTTATAATTTTAAATTATCATTCCTCATTGGATACATTAAACAAGGATACTGCGGATTGGGCACAACAAGTCGAAAAACTGTTTAAAATCAATCTTGAAAACAAATCCACATCAATGCAACAGCTTGCTACATTCATTGCCCATGATCCACGGGTCTCAGCTCTTTTTAAGATGGGAAAAGATGCAGTAGAGTCTGAGGGAGGGGGACCTGGTAAGGAAAATTCCGCGAAGCAAAGGAATAAGCTTCTTGATTTGGTTAATCCAAGCTGGCAAAAGATGACTCAAAAATATGATGTCCGACAACTGCATTTTCATTTGGGACCGGGTTCAACGTCTTTTTTAAGAGTTCACAGGCCGGAAAAATTTGGTGATAATATGGACGAGGTCCGATACACAGTTGTGGATGTTAATCAAACGTTTAAAGCGACTAAGGGATTTGAGACAGGACGAGTTTACTCTGGAATACGAGGCGTTGTTCCAATTTCTTTTGGTCAAACAGAACGTGTTGAAAAAGAGCACGTCGGAGCGCTTGAAGCCGGTACCTCATTTTCCATTTTGCTCAAATCACTTCGTGATAATTTAAATACTAATTTCGCTATCTTATTGACAAAAGAACATGTTCAACAAAATATGTGGGCAAGCTTTGTGAAAAAACATTTTCAGCCTGATTTACGTCTAGAAAATTATTTTATTGAAGCTACTACAGATAAAAATATAAGATCTATTGTTTTGGATAACCGGATATCAGAATTCCTCAAATTGCCCGGAAATATATTCATTAAAGGAAAATCTGCCATGCAAGTTTGTACTTTTCCACTCAGAGATTATAGAGGGACTAAAAATGCCGCTCTTGCAGATAGCGGCATTGTACTTGTGTGGAAAGATGCATCAAAACAGTGGGCATCTTTTAAGACAAACTTGATGCACAATATTATTTTCGCCGTTTTGGCATTATTGGTTATCGAAATTATCCTCTATTTTACTTGGCAATTCTCACGTAGAAAACTCAGAGATATCATAAAAACAAAAACTAAAGAAATAAATCGACACTATTATCATTTAAAAAAAATGATAGAAACGTTTCCTATAGGGATATTGGTTATTGACAACGAATTAGATAAAATTTGTGAGGTTAATCCAAAAGCTATAGAGATGATTGGAGCTCCTGAAAAGGAGATTGTAGGTCATTCGATCAAAGATTATATTAAAAAAAATGAATCCGGGGACGCAGGGAAAGATGAGTATCTTTTAACTATCTCTGATGGTTCTGAATTTCATATTTTAAAAGTTGAAGCACAAGCAGAAGTGTATGGAAAAAATTTATCGATCATAAGTATCAGCGACATAAACCAAAAGAAAAAACAAGAGTATGAAATTATACAAAAAGAAAAATTTCAAAGTGTCCTTGAAATGGCAGGGGCCGTTTGTCATGAGTTAAATCAGCCACTTATGGTTATATCAGGCTATGGTGAACTCATTTCAGATGATGCGTTCAATGATAAAAAAGCTATCAAGGAATATGTTTCTGAAATTAAAGTCCAAATTGATCGATTAGGCGCAATAACTAAAAAATTAATGAATATCACTCAATATCAAACCAAAAAATATTTGGATGGACAAATTATAGATATAGATAAAGCATCAGATCAAAAATAAACAAAAGGGGCTTGATTCTATTGTAGGCCATTTTTCGTAGGGGCAAACCCTCTGTGGTTGCCCTCGTTAGGGCAGGCACGGGGGCCTGCCCCTACAGCGGCCGACGTTAGAACCAATCCCAACAAAAGTAATGCCATAACGAACAATCCAAATATCCGAATTGAAATTTATTTTTATGAAAGGTTGAATATGACGTATGACGTAATTATCGTGGGCGGCGGCCCCGCAGGGCTGTTTGCAGCCTATTACCTGATGGAACACGCCAACCTCAAGGTCTTGCTCATTGAACGGGGAAAGCAGCCGGAGAAACGTAAATGCCCCATCACCAAAGTTCAGAAATGTGCCCAGTGCAATCCGTGCAATATTTTATCCGGTATTGGCGGCGCCGGCCTGTATTCAGACGGAAAACTTAATTTTATTCCAAGGCTTGGCAAAACCGATCTGACCCAGTTCATGCCCATGGCCCAAGCCCAAGCCCTGATTGATGAAACCGAGGATATTTTTACCCGCTTTAAGATGGATGCCAAGGTATTTCCCACCAACATGGCTGAGGCCGGTCTCATTCGCAAGGAAGCCAAGCGGTTCGGCATTAATCTTCTGCTCATCCGGCAAAAGCATCTGGGCAGTGATAACCTGCCGGGCTACATCACGGGCATAGCCGACTATATCCAGTCCAAAGGGCTTGAAATACGAACCTGCGAGAATGTAACGGATATTATAGAAAAAGATGGCGTTATCCAGGGGGTATTATCTGACAAGGGGTCCTATCATGCCCATAACGTAATTTTGGCACCGGGCCGCATCGGGGCCAATTGGATGTCGTCCCTGGCCCTTAAACATGGCATTGAATTGAGCCAACGGGGTATAGAAGTCGGTGTCCGGGTGGAGGTACACAACGATATCATGGATGATTTGTGCAACGTAATCTATGACCCCACCTTTTTCATCCGCACCCACACCTATGATGACCTGACCCGGACCTTCTGCACCAACCAGGGCGGTTTTGTGGCGTTGGAAAATTACCAGGATTTTGTTTGCGTTAACGGGCATGCCTATTCAAATAAAAAATCGAGCAATACCAATTTTGCCTTTCTGTCAAAGGTGGTACTTACGGAACCGATCACGGACAACCAGGCTTACGGGGAATCCATCGGGCGCCTGGCCAGCATCATCGGCGGAGGCAAACCCATTCTCCAGCGATTCGGGGATTTGAAACGGGGTAGACGATCCACCTGGAACCGGGTTAAAAAAAGTTACATTGAACCCACCATGACCAATGTGGTGTGCGGGGACATTGCCATGGCGCTGCCCGAGCGGATCCTATCCAATTTGATCGAAGGGCTGGAGACCTTAAACCTGGTGGTGCCCGGGGTGTCCAATGATGAAACCCTGCTTTATGCCCCGGAAATCAAGTTTTTTGCCACCCAGATTGAAACGACACCGCACTTGGAAACCAAAATCAAGGGCATGTATGTGGCAGGAGACGGACCGGGGGTGGCCGGCAACATCGTATCAGCAGCGGCCACCGGACTGATTCCGGCAAAAAAAATCATTGCATCACATTAGATAGGATAATAAATGGCGCAGGCATCATCGGATTCCCAGGCCATGACTCTGGAAACCACGATTTTCTCTTCCAGGTGTTTGTCTATGTATGCCTGAACCTTGCCTGCAATATAAACGGCAATACGTTCGGACGTGGGCTGTTTGTCTTCGAATGCAGGCAGTTCGTTTAAAAATTGGTGGTCCAGTTCTCCGTCCACAACAGCTCGGACCGCCCGTTTGATATCCCCAAAATCGGCCAGAACCCCGGCGTCGTTTAATTTCTCGCCTTTGACATACACCTCCACCTGCCAGTTGTGTCCGTGCAGGTTCTCACATTTCCGGCCCACCATGGCAAGCTGGTGTGCCCCGGCAAACCGGGTTTTAACCTTTAGTTCAAACATAGCCCCCCAATCCGGCGCTTTCATTTTTATCCGTCACAGGTATCTATCACAGGTTTTTAAACAAATTTTTCAGCTTGTTTGATATTTTATTTGCATCAAGTTTGTCAAACTCTTCAAGCAGATCCTTTTGTTTTTGGTTGAGTTTGGTAGGCGTTTTGACGATTACCTTGATAATCTGATCTCCTCTCCGGCCGTTTCTCAAAGAGGCAATACCCTCTCCTTTAAACTGGAAAGAGTCTCCATATTGTGTCCCGGCGGGGATTTTTAATTTTTTTTCTCCCACCAGCGTGGGTACGGTAATTTCAGCACCAAGGGCTGCCTGGATAAACGAAATATCAATGGCGCAGATAATATCGGTTCTCTCCCGCTGAAAAAACTTGTGGGGTTTGACATTAATTACTACGTAGAGATCACCCGACGGACCATTGGGCGTGCTGGAAGCCTCGCCTTCTCCGGTAAGACGCAGCTTCGATCCCACATCCACACCAGCAGGAATTTTAACCTGGACTTTACGGTTGATTTCCATACGGCCGGTGCCACGGCATTTAGAACAGGGATTGGGAATAATTGTCCCCCTGCCCTTGCAATAAGGACAGGTTGTTTTGACTTTAAAGAAGCCCTGGCTCTGGATATACTGTCCTGTGCCCCGGCATTGGGAACAGGTTTCTGCAGAGGAACCGGGTGCGGCACCGGAACCGTTGCACTCGTCACAGGTTTCCCGCTTTGGTATGGAGATGGTTTTTTCCGTACCAAAGGCAGCCTCCATAAAATCTATGGTCATGTCATAGCGCAGATCTGATCCCCGCCTGGCCCGGTTGCCACCACGCCCGCCGCCGAAACCGAAAAAATCTTCAAAAATATCCCCGAAACTTGAAAATATATCCTCAAATCCGCTGGGACCGGAATGGCCGGCGCCTTCAAGTCCCTGGTGACCAAATTGGTCATAAATCTGGCGTTTGCCGTCGTCGGACAGAACTTCATAGGCTTCCGACGCTTCTTTGAATTTGTTTTCAGCCTCTTTATTATCCGGATTCTTGTCCGGATGATATTTGATGGCAAGTTTTCTGTAAGCCTTTTTCAGCGTCGTTTTATCTGCATCCCGTGTTACCCCAAGGATTTCATAGTAATCTCGTTTTTCACTCATAATTAGTGCCCGATTGCGCTTTAATTCTTTTATATTTGTGTTTAACTCGGTTGTATGATAGCTTCCAAACCTGCTTTGATTAAAATAAACAAATTAAAATAACTCAGATTTTAAAGTTGTCAACGATGAACCAAGAACTGGATTTTGTCAAAGAAATGTTTGACAAAATTGCACCCAAATATGATTTTTTAAACCGACTGCTCAGCATGCGCCAGGATGTGTACTGGCGAAAGGAGATGGTCAAGGCTGCAAAACTGGAATTTGGTGCCGATGTATTAGATGCGGCCTGCGGGACCTGTGATGTAGGCCTTGAAGTCAGCCGTGTTCTCAAGGGCCGGACATCTATTACCGGACTGGATTTTTCCTTTGGCATGCTGGTCCTTGGCAAAAGAAAACTGAACTGCCCCAAGGGCCGGGCCATTTGCCTTGTCAACGGTGATGCACTGAACCTGCCCTTAAAAAATCAGCAATTTGACGCCGGTTTCATGGCCTTTGGCATCCGCAATATCATGAACCGCACCGGGGCCATGAAAGAATTTTACCGCACCTTGAAACCGGGCGGCAGAATCATCATCCTGGAGCTGACCACACCCCAAAAGGGATTAATGCGCAGGCTTTATCTTTTGTACTTTCAAAAAATATTGCCGTTAATCGGCTCTTTTTTTTCAAAACACGGCAATGCCTACGCATATCTACCTGAATCCGTAATAAAATTTCCCGATCCTGTATCCTTTGCAAGCCAAATGAAAGCGGCAGGATTCAAGGAGATCCGGTTCAAAGAGATGACCCTGGGTATTGTGACCCTCTTTGTAGGTATCAAGCTGTAACCTGCTATTATTACAGTCCGTCTTGACAATAATTCCGGCATACTTTATAAACGGTCTTCAAAAAAATGATTTAAAATAAAAATTTAGAAATGAAAAACTTTCTTTTAAACACCATTGAGGGCCGGGTTCTTGTGACCGGTTTTTTGTTTACTGCGCTGTTTCTTGCTTTTGTTATCATTGGTATAGTCCAGGGCACACCGGGTGCGAAGGTTGCTTTTGTGGTGTTCATTACCCATTGTGTAGGCAGCCGGGCTGGAGGCATCGGCCTATGCATCCTTAACGACTTTGATCCTTTTACCACGATTGCCTTAAATTTTTATTTAGAATGCCTGATAGTCTGCTATACCTATGCAAGCTTTGCCCTAAGCACCAGCGGCATATTTAAAGCCGCCTGGATCAAAATATCCATGAGAGCACTCAAGGAAAAAGCTGAAGAGAAAAAAGAAAAAATAAAACGCTGGGGCTGGATCGGAATATTTGCCTTTGTGATGGCCCCTCTGCCTGTCACAGGCCCTGTGGTGGGCACCATCATCGGTTATATGATGAGAATGCGTCTGTTTAGCAATTTCAGCGCGGCGGGTCTTGGCACCCTGACAGCTATCGTAGCCTGGTACTATGGGTTTGAATTTCTTGAGGATCGGTTTGCAATGCTTCAGTATGTTTTTATCGCTATCTGTGTAGTCATCATTATCCCCTATCTGAAACCAATAAAAAGATTCATTGATTACCTGCGCCGGGAAAGTAATGATCAGAGCGCCGGTGACCGAAATCCAAAATAAAAACGCAATTGATTTCAATGCCCGGAAAACAAGACCTCCGGGCATTGTGATTTTTTTTAAACACCCTTTTTCAAATTTTCAGCTTCACTGAATAATGCAGAACTATTAGAAATAAGCTTTAGAGCAGGCGGGTGTCAAGTCCGCAACGGTCTGCGGCAGCCCGGTCCAGCATATGGGCAAGTGCCTTGGGCTTTCCTGGGAAAAAACCAAAGGTTTTCATCCATACCTCTTCGTCTTCCATACAGAAATAGACGGCGACTTCGGGGGCAAGCTGCCGGAACACGCCCGCAAGGCGTTGGTACATAGCGATGCGCAATGGCTTGAAATAACGCATTTTATTGTCAAGCCCGGTGATGAATTCACCATAAGGAATGGTTGAATCCGGAAAACGTGCTTCAATAATGGATTTTAGATGGGGCATGAACCTGAATGTACCAATGGAAATCCATACAACATCTTTTGGGCTTACATGGGCGAAGATGGATTCAACCACCTTTTCATAGGCACTTTCGCATCCAGGATACAGAAAAATGGGATCAAAATGAAATGCCACCCGAAAGCCCTTTGACACGGCTTTGGCTGCAGCCTTAAGACGTGCGGCAAGACTTGCTGTGTCCCGCTCTTGTGATGCAATTATTTCAGGGGTATTCACGGACCAGGATAGAATGGTCTTCCGGTTATGGTCCAAGTCAAGAAGTGAGTCTATACTAACGGTTTTTGTCTTCAGTTCAAGAACGGCCCGGTCCTGGGCTGCAAATTTTTCAACCAGAAACTTCGGCATCAGGCTGACAGGTTCCCAGATCAGGGAGTCTGTATATTCGCCGGTACCTATGCGTAAAATAGTGTCCCCTTGAAAAATCGGCTCCAGCGCGGCAGTGTACTGGTCAAAGCCTGCAAAATATTGGAGCACGGGGGGATGAAAATAGGCCTGCAGGATGCAGTAGGCGCAGTCCATGGTGCAAAAGGTGCCGCAGTGCAAAATGGTGTAATCACAGCAGGTGTAATAACTGGTGCCCGGGCATTGGCGGATCAGGGCGCCCTTATTGGTGGTGATGTAAAGCACTTTTTTGGCAAATCCAACAGGATCATCAGCCTGGTTGATCAGGTCATATACCGGCCTTGAGTCCGCAACCGTCTCCGGTGTCGGTTTGACTTTTGAGATCAGGTACTCAATTTCCGGCGTCAGATCCAGATCCTTGTCTATAAATACCCGGGTTGGACGAATCATACTTTTCTGTCCACAAGAGATTTGAAGTCGTGGTTTTTCGCAAGTTCAGCCAGGCGATTGAGGCGTGTTTTAAACTCATCCACATTCTTAAATTCCATTTGTATGATATAGACCAGTCCTTCAAAATTTTCAGGAACTGCCAGTTGGAGCCCGGAATCCAGTTCAAGCGCATTGATGTGTTCCCGGGCCTGTTTTTTAGCTGCTGTAAGCGCAGGAAAACGTCTTTGGACAAGAAACGCCTTGAACTGTTTGCCAAGGGCACTCATATCCCTGTGGCCCAAACCGCTGCCCGCCACTCCGGAACCATCGCTCTCACTATCTCCCAAAGGGCTTTGCTGGATAAGCGTTGCCAGGCTTATTTTTTCAAGGGCGCATATCTCCTTTGCCCATGCAATGATTTCCATTTGGATGCCCGAAGATACTTTGATCAGGGAAAAAAGATGTAAAAATTCAGTTCGGGTTTCTGCATCCATGGACACAAGAGTTTTACACGCCTTGATGGATATCTTGCCCTGATCCAAAAGATCGAAAACGGAATCAGGCATGGCATGGATACGTGCCAGAGTATTAATATACCCGGTATTCAGCGGCCTGTTGAAGATAGATGTGGCATTTCTTGCGATACTTTCGGGATCCATAAAGCGCAATAAAAGCGCTGTGGCCCGAATGAGTTCTGCCGGCGTCAGTTCCCTTGAGAATGCATTTTCGGTTACAGCGGCCATGGCTGCATCGAGGGTTTCTTCTGCAGGCATGACACGGCAGGTTATCCGGGACAGCCCTGCATACCGGGCGGCTTCAATTCGCCGGAACCCGGACACCACAATGTACTTATTCTGTCCGTACACCACCCGGGGCGCAACCATGATGCCATATTGGGAAATGGATGCCGATAGATGTTCAATATCATGACAAGGGCTTGTAATGCGAAACCCAGTGTCTGAAAGGTCGATCTCAGACACTGGGATATCAGTAAATGTAATAGCTGTCATGGATCAGATGGTTTTTCCGGTCAGGCGCGTAAAAATTTCCTTATAGGTTTTACTGGTATTGTCAATGATTTCCTGGGGCAGTTTGGGACCCGGTGGGGTTTTATCCCAGCCTGAATTGGTCAGCCAGTCCCTGACAGTCTGTTTGTCAAAACTTTTCTGTCCTCTGCCGGGGGCATAATCGTCTAATGGCCAGAATCTGGATGAATCCGGGGTCAGAATCTCATCAATAAGGATAATTTCACCGTCAAGCAAACCGAACTCAAATTTTGTGTCCGCTATAATAATACCTTTTTCCAGGGCAAAGGCAGCGCCACGGTTATAAATTTCAAGGCTTAGGTCGCGCAGTTTTTCTGCGGTCTCTTTCCCCAGAATATTGGCAGCCTCTTCAAAACCGATGTTGATGTCATGATCACCGATTTCAGCCTTGGTGGACGGCGTAAATAAAGGGGTTTCAAGCTTGTCGGACTCTTGGAGTCCCTGGGGCAGTCTGATATTGCACACATGGCCTTCGGATTGATAGGATTTCCAGCCTGAACCTGAAATATAGCCCCTGACAATACACTCCACAGCCATGGGCTGGGCTTTTTTCACCAGCATGCTGCGGCCTTCAAGCTTGTCTTTATATTTATGAAATTGCACGGGATAATCATTTACATCCGTGCTGATGATATGGTTTTTAACGATGCTTTCCATCTGTTTGAACCAGAACACTGAAATCTGGTTTAACACTTTGCCCTTGTCCGGAATGGCGTCAGGCAGCACCACGTCAAACGCGGAAAGCCGGTCTGTTGTTACCATGAGCAGGGCATCGCCCGTATCAAAAATGTCCCTGACCTTTCCTTGTCTGATCAGTGGCAGGCCTTCATATTCTGTTCCGGGTATAATGCTCAAGCGTTCCTCCTGTCCTTACAATATTAATTTAAAAATTTTGCTGATAGATTTATCACACAATGATTAATTTTACTATCAAGCCGATAAATTATAACCTTGAAAATTGATTTTTCAAGGGCGGTACAATTTGAAGATAATTAATTGGTAATATGCAACTGTATCGCTTTTAATCAAAGTATGATAATAATAAGGTTTAATTCAATCAAATTTAAAGGTTCCTAAATGGAAAATATTGTTGACCAAAAAAATCCCGCGGTTACCAAAAAACTGACCAAAAAGGACTTTTTGGTACCCGCAGGCAAAACCAGGGCCGGCAACTCAAAAGCACTGGTCAAATCCGATCCCATTCAAAGTTACCTTAATGAAATCAATCGATATAAACTTTTAACCCGGGAACAGGAA
The DNA here is from genome assembly GCF_963666695.1 of uncultured Desulfobacter sp. Lineage (GTDB taxonomy): Bacteria > Desulfobacterota > Desulfobacteria > Desulfobacterales > Desulfobacteraceae > Desulfobacter. Next base: position 2,013,936 of record NZ_OY762947.1, on the reverse strand, counting down.
ATAGAGTTAGGTCGACGGATTCAGGAGGATAACGACCAGGAAGCCGCATATATAATGACCACTTCCAACCTGCGCCTGGTGGTCAAAATTGCTTTGGAATTTCAACGCATCTGGATGCAAAATCTTCTTGACCTCATTCAGGAGGGCAATATTGGGCTTGTCCGGGCCGTAAAAAAATTTGACCCGTATAAAAATGTTAAATTTTCCTATTATGCTTCATTTTGGATCAAGGCATATATCCTCAAATTCATAATGGACAACTGGCGAATGGTCAAAATCGGCACCACCCAGGGACAGCGCAAACTTTTTTTCAGATTAAAAAAAGAAAAACAGTTGCTCGTTGAACAGGGGTTTGATCCCAAACCCAAGCTGTTATCCGAACGTCTGGGCGTGTCTGAACAGGAGGTGGTGGATATGGACCAGCGCCTGGCCAACTGGGATCTTTCCCTGGATGAACCGCTTAAAGATGATTCCAATACCGAGCGCATTGAATTTATTAACGTTGATGCAGATTCCTCCGAAGACCGCCTGGCAAAAAAAGAGATCGAAGATATTCTGTACACCAAGGTGGCTAAGTTTAAAAAGAAACTGAACGCACGCGAACTGGACATTTTTGAGCGCAGAATTTTTTCCGATTCCCCCGAAACCCTGCAGCAAATAGGTGAAGTCTACAACATTTCAAGGGAACGGGTCCGGCAGATCGAAAATAACATCATAAAAAAAATGAAAGCATATTTTAAAAAGGATATGCCGGATTTTGACATGTATGACCATGACCAGTAATGGTCGTATCCCAAGAGTTTAAAAAGGCATTCCGTTCATGAAACACCTTACAGTGTGTACCCTGGCCCTGGCGTCAGTCTTAATCTTTTTTCCCGTTTCAGGCTGTATCAAGGAATCGAGGACTCTCAGTCAGGGACAAGCCGGCAGCAAAAATATTGCCGACCAGAATCTTGCTTTGAGCCAGGACAATGATTTTCAGGCTTCGTACTATTACCTTATGGCGCGGCGCCACGACAGCAGAAATGAAGCGGATCAGACACAAGAAGCTCTGGAAAAGGCCATTGCCAAGGATCCGGACTCCTCTTTTCTCCAACGCGAATACATCATCTGGCTGCAGAAACAAAAAAAATCAGGTCAGGCCCTGGCACTTGCCCAAGATCTGGCGGAAAAATATCCAGATGATGTGGAAAATCTGCTCCTGCTTGCCCGGCTGAAAAAAGGGGATGAGAAGGACATGACCATCCTGCTGGAACGAATACTGCAGATGGCCCCCGAAGATAAAGAAACTTTTTTACGGCTGGGCAAAGTATATATGGATGAAGGCATGACGTTGGAGGCCATGAATCTGTTTTCCCGTATGGTAAGCATATTTCCCGATTATTATGTTGCCCATTTTTACCTGGGAGAGACCCAACGGATAGCTGATCAGCCTGCAGCGGCCAGTCAATCTTACTTTAAAACCCTTGAACTTGAACCCGATCTCTTAGAACCTCGATTCCGGCTGGTCGATGTGTATAAAGCCATGGGTGAAGAAAAGAACAAGGCAGAAATTGAAACGGTTCTCAAAGAAATTCTTGATTTAGACCCCGGAAATGAAAGGGCCTTAATAGAGCTTAGCCTGTTTTATTTTAACACCAAGGATTATGAAAACGCCGACGACATATTTGCCGCATTTGGCCGGGAAATCAGGGAAAATCCCGACCTGGTGGTAAATATTGCCCAGACCCTGATACCCGAGCATAGATACCAGGATGCTGTTACGATATTATCCCAGATCAGGAAAACGCTTCCCGGGAATGCCAACATCAATTTTTTTCTGGGGATGGCTTATGAAGGCTTAGAAAAACCGGGCAAGGCCATTGAGTATTATCTTAAAGTCACGCCCGATCACCCCCGGTATAAAAAAACAATTTTAAGCATTGCTTTTCTCTACAGGGACATGAATCGGACAGTAGAGGCAATTCGATTCTTGGAACAGCACCACAGGCAAAGCCCGGCAGACATTGATATCACTTCTTACCTGGCCTCATTTTATCAGGAAAACAACCGTTACGATATTGCCGTCACCATGCTGGAGCGTGCATTAAAAGAGACCCCCCAAAATACGACTTTGCTGTTTAAGCTGGGTGCTGTTCTGGATACGGCAGGGCAGCGTCAGGAAAGCATTGAAATCATGAATACCATTATCAGACTGGATCCCAAACATGCATCTGCCCTCAATTATCTGGGATATACCTATGCGGAAATGGGCATTCATCTGGACCAGGCCTTGGAACTGGTGCAGCGTGCCCTTGAGATCCGACCCGAGGACGGTTATATCATGGACAGCATGGGGTGGGTGTATTATAAAAAACAGGCGTATGATAAGGCTGTTTTTTATCTTGAAAAAGCCGTTGAACTATCGAATTATGAAACCGTCATTGCCGCCCATCTGGCAGATGCCTACCTTAAAACAGGAGAGCGGAAAAAGGCGGTTGCCATGTATAAAAAAGCCCTTGAGAATGCCAGACAAGATCAGAAAAAAGAGGTCCGGGAAATTGAGGAAAAGCTTAAAAAATTGGAAAATCCCAGCCAATGACAAGGGCATATAGATATTTACGGCATGCCCCCCTGCCCTGCCTTTGGCGTTCAGATTTTGGTATTATTACCATACTCCTTTTCACTGTCATACTGACAGGACCGGGTTGCGCCCTGCTTGGACATCAATTTGGGAAGCAGACAGACACCCATGCCGAAGCCATCATAAATCGTACCCAGGCATTCAATGCACAAATTTTCACATCCAAGGGTACAGGTGAACTGATTTTGACCCGGGACTTTCGAAAGGAAAAGTATAAAATCGTCTGGGCTGCCCAGTCGCCCAACCGGCTGCGCATGACCCTGCTCATATCAGGTCATCCTGTTGAAACCATTGCATCTACCGGCCAGTGGGTCTCCTTTGTCTCCCATACCGGTGCTCATAAGCCCCATTCAGCCGTATCTACAGATCCGGATCTTGATCCTTACATCAATATTCCGTTGCGTTTATCTGAATTGGTCAGCCTTCTTCTTGGACAGGTGCCAAAACGTCCCTTTGACCGGGCCTGGATTCTTCCTGAAACGCCGGATACTGTTTTTGCCTCACAGTCATTTTCTTCAGAAATTCAGGAATGGTTAACAAACGAACGCGGAATAACCACCCGGTATCGGGTACGTGATAAAAATATGAATGTCGTTTTCGGAATATGCTATTCTGAATTTTTCAACTACGATAATTTCATTCTACCCGGGGTTATAACCATAAAAAACGGAGAGCAAGGCATCATGAAAATATCCTTGAAAAATATTATCCCAAATATTCATATAAAAGAATCCGTATTCAGGTTGACAGGATCATGATAATGAACATAATTTAGACGGTGTTATTATTACCAAACCTCATAAGGAGATAAATATAAATCATGATTCATAAAAATGTTGAACAAGCTAAAAAATCCCAGCAACCCCAAAATGATGCTGCAAGACAGCAGGCGGAAATGGACGCAATGATCAAGGATCATTTGGCCAAAATCAAAAACAAAATATTTGTTTTGTCCGGCAAAGGCGGAGTGGGAAAAAGCTCCGTGTCCGCAAATCTGGCAGCAACCCTGGCAAAAAAAGGATATAAAACAGGACTTATGGATGTGGATGTGCATGGACCTTCCATTGCCCAGATGTTCAACATAACGGAACTGTTAGATATTTCAACCGACACCAAGCAGCTGTTGCCCAGACAGATCAACGAAAACCTCACGGTGGTCAGTGTCCAGGCGTTGATGCAGGATAAGGACCAGGCCGTTATATGGAGAGGCCCTGCCAAAACCGGGATTATCAAGCAGTTTGTAGGTTCCGTTGCATGGGGAGACCTGGATTATCTGATCATCGACGCCCCTCCGGGCACCGGCGATGAGCCGCTCACTGTTGTACAAACCATTCCGGATGCCAAGGGCATCATTGTGACCACCCCCCAGGAGGTCGCCCTTGCAGACGTCCGCAAATCCATTTCCTTTTGTAAAACCGTAAAAATGGAAATCATTGGTGTACTGGAAAATATGGCCGGATATACCTGTCCGCATTGCAATAAGCATATTGATCTTTTTAAAAGCGGCGGCGGAGAAAAAACCGCCAAGGCACAGGACTTAAATTTCCTGGGTTCCATCCCCTTTGACTCTCGCGTCGTGGAATCCGGAGATGACGGTGTGCCCGTGATGATGTATGAGGCGGACGGCCCCTTTAAACTGGCTTTTGAAAAGGTAGTAGAGAATATCCTCGAGCAATTTGAAGGCTAATTAATTGAATCTGGAAAAAACACCCCGGGCACTGAAAACCCGCCTTGAACAAAAGGAAACCCAAATTCTTGGCCCCCGGGCCTGTTTTTCCAAAAATGCTGTCCGGCGGTATTCGGAAAGAAGATCCGGCACCGAATACCGCCTTGCTTTTTCTGCAGATGCAGATCGCATTCTCAATTCCCTGGCCTATACCCGTTACAGTGATAAAACCCAAGTTTTTTCCCTGATTAATAATGACCATCTCACCCACCGGGTGCTGCATGTACAGATGCTTTCCCGGGTGGCAAGAACCATTGGCAGATATCTTGGACTAAACACCGACCTCATTGAAGCAGTAGCCATGGGCCATGATATCGGACATACGCCTTTTGGCCATGACGGCGAGCATTTTCTCTCCCGCCTTACTCAGTCTGCAGGGGCAGGACACTTCCACCACAACCTTCAAAGCATGCAGTTTTTAGATGTCATTGAAAGAAAGGGCAAAGGCTGGAACCTGACCCTTCAAACCCTGGACGCCATTGTCTGCCACGACGGAGAGGCCCATGCAAGGGTTCTCACCCCGGCACCGCCAAGGGAATTTGCAGACCTTGATACAATCGTCAGGCAAATTCGGGTCGGCACCATGGCGGATGTAATGCCCATGACCATGGAAGGGTGTGTGGTCCGCATCGCCGACACGGTCTCATATATCGGAAGGGATTTTGAAGACGCTGTCCGCCTGAAAATTGTGGCCCGGGACCAACTCCCCGGCAATTGCCGTGAGCGTTTAGGGGCCACCCAGGGCACCATTGTTTTTAACCTGGTCACGGACCTGATCAACACAAGTATTGACCAGGATTTCATCGGATTTTCCCCTGGGGTGGCTGATGCCCTAAAAGAATTAAAGCAATTCAATTACAAATTTATTTACAAAAATCCCTTAATAAAACGACACCTGACAGGCATTGAAGATATTTTCAAATGTTTGTTTGACAGATATATGAATGATCTGGCCAAAGCAGATGGGTCTTCGGTTATCTATTCCCAGTTTCTCAACGGCATGGATGACACCTACCGTTTGAACCACAGCGATGCCGAGATTACCCGGGATTTTATTGCCGGGATGACCGATTCCTATTTTATCCGCCAGGCCCCGGACCATATGCGCCCTGCCCCCATTGACTGGGTATAACGCCGGAACACCGGAAATTACAATGTTTGAAAACCGTAAAATGTATCGTGTTTGCCACCAAAAACAGGGACTGGTTTCTTTTAATGTGACCGTAAAGGAGACCAACCTCAATATCCAGGCAGATTCGGATCTCACCGAACAGGCCATACGCGCCATTTTGACCCACCGCCAGTACATTGAGAATCACATCACCCGCTTTCCAAGGTTTGCCGACAGCCTTACGCCGTTGTCTGATCCAGGAATCGCGCCTAAAATTATTTCTGAAATGGCCATGGCGTCAAAAATTGCCGGTGTCGGCCCCATGGCTGCTGTGGCAGGGGCTGTGGCCCAAAGCGTGGGAAGAGATTTGCTTCAATGGTCTTCAAACATCCTGGTGGAAAACGGCGGCGATATCTTCATAAAATCAGATACTCAAACCATATTTACCATTTATGCCGGGTCATCACCCTTGAGCATGAAAACCGGTATTAAAGTGGCCCGGCGCCCCGCTTCGTTTGCCATGTGCACCTCCTCGGGCACTGTGGGGCATTCCAAAAGTTTCGGCAAGGCTGATGCCGTATCTGTGCTGGCAGATTGCTGTGCCCTGGCCGATGCTGCAGCCACAGCCCTTTGCAATCAGGTCCAGACGCCTAAAGACATTGAAACGGCCATTGCCGCAGGAAAATGTATGAGAGGGGTCCAGGGTATTGTCATCATTTCAGGAAAACAGATCGGACTGTGGGGTGCTCTGGAACTGGTCAAACTGTAAAACAGGTATGCGTCTTCACAGTCCGGGAAATCCATCAGGTACACAGTCTTTCGGCTGCTGTACAGGAAATCAACCTTTTTTATTCGGTTTCTTGGGTCTTCGGGCCACTGGAAACACCTGCAGCGACGCCATCCTGGTAACACTTGCCGCCATACCGCGCCACCTGGCGGCATAATCCCCGAATGATACTGACTTCCCGGGATCTGAGCTGGTAGCGGCTCAAAAAACTGCGGGTCTTGTCCAGCCGGTGATCCGGATTTTCATGATTGATGTAATGGATTCGGGCAAAGGTGTCTTTGAGCTCTTCATACATGTTCTCCAACTCATACCGACACGCCAGCCGGGGGATATCAAATTCCGGCGTCTGGGTGCGGGCCTTGAACAGTTCATAACACATGACCATGACTGCCTGGGCCAGGTTCAGGGAAGAAAATCCGGCTGTGGGGATATTCACAAGGTCGTGGCATAGCTGCAAATCTTCATTGGTCAGCCCTCGGTCCTCGGGGCCGAAAAGAACGGCCACCCGGTTTTTTAAAGAAATGGGGATCAGCTCTACGGCAAGATCAGCCGGAGAAGAATTCACCCGGCGCGTACCGCCAAGCCTTGCGGTGGTGCCGACAATCCAGTTAAACGCCCCAAGGGCCTTGGGAAGCGTGCTGTAGACTTTCATGGACTCCACCAGTCCGGAGGCTGAATGGGTCGCCACTTTTAGAACTCGTTCCATGTCAAAGTTTCTGGGTGCGGATAAAATTATCTGTCCCACCCCCATATTTGCTGCAGCCCGGGCAGCGGCGCCAATATTTTCAGGAATACGGGTATCATGAAGCACAATGGCAACATGTTCCATGCAGACCTTCTGAGACATCTCTCCACCTTTCCTTTATACCCAAAAGGCCTTTAAATAAAGGATATCACCCCATATACATAATTAATTTTCATCGGCTTTAACCCAGGTAATATGTGTCATGTTTTTCAACATTAAACTGCTTTCTTCCGGTCCCTCATTGAGCAAAAACGTCATATCAAACGCCGTTCCGTTGATATCTTTGCATTCAAAAAGCCATTTTTGGGATGAATCGCTGGAAATTCGTTTAAAATCTTCGATATATAGAATGAAAGGCTCCCCTTCACCTGTACCCAGAACGATCAAATTTTCATCAATCTCAATGAACCGATCTTTGTATCGGTCGTTATGGGTAATCCAGGTACCTTTAAGACCATCTGGGAATAATACGTTTGCTTCATTTTTACACGCAACAATAAATAATGAACTTGCAAAGATCAGACTAACGAGAATACTGGTATAAGGTTTTTGGGCCATAGATTCGCTTCAAATTTTAAATGACTGCCAGAAAGGCATCCACCACTTTGGGATCAAAATGGGTGCCGGAATTGTCGGTAATCATTTTTATGGATTTTTCCTTGAGCCAGCCGTTTCGATACGGCCGGTCAGAGACGACTGCGTCATATACGTCGGCAACGGCCAGAATTCTGGCGCCTATACAGATATCTTCACCGGCAAGCATCCGTGGATAGCCTGTTCCGTCATATTTTTCATGGTGCTGGTGAACAATAGGAACAGCTTCAGCATATGCGTGGATGGGTTCCAGAATTTTCGCGCCTATGGATGGATGATCCTTGATGGTCTCGTACTCATCGTCGGTAAGACGGCCGGGTTTATCCAAGATAGCCAAGGGGATGCCTATTTTGCCAATATCGTGCAGATAGGCTGCCCGGCGCAGGGTTTCCATCTCCTGCTGTTCCAGACTCATGGCATGAGCAATCTTCATGGTAAGGTTTGTGACCCGTTCCGAGTGACCGGCCGTCCAGGCGGATTTTGCGTCCACAGTTCGTGCTAACGCTTCCAAGGTCCCTAAATTCAGCCGTTCCATTTCCTCTACCAGAAAAGAATTAGACAACGCCACGGTGATCTGATTGGTAATTTGACGGGCATGTTCGAGTTCGTTGTTCAAAAATGATTTTTTTTGTTTATACCCAAGTGTAATGAACCCTTTGAACTTTTCGTCAATCATCATGGGGAGTACCAACAGGTTATCGTCAATGGAAACACCTGCCTTGGCGGCTAATCGCCTGCCTAACCCCTTATCGGAAACAATGTAATGGTCCTTTATTCCTGCCAATCTTTCCAGTTCAGCCTTGGAAAAATCGAAAAATATTTCATCTGGTTTTCGCCTCTTTAAATCTGTCAGGATGAATCCGTGAAAGGTTTCCGGTTTTTTTTCAGCGGCCAGGTAAAGGGCGACAGAATGACATTCAAAAAAAAGAAGCATTCGTTTTAATGCTTTGTTGATGATCTGCCGGGTGTTCAGTGAAGATAAAATTTCACGATCAATTTTAGACCGTGTATTCAGATCTTCAAATTGTCGCTTGAGTTGTTCCGCCATGGAATTAAACGATTGGGCGACTTCTTCAAACTCGTCATTGCTTGCTACCTCAACAGGGGTTTTGAAGTCCTGTCGGGCCACCCGCTGGGTTCCTTTTTTAATTTCTTCAAGGGGATCCAGGCTTTTGCGTATATGGACAATACTCAACAGAAGAACGATCCACACCGTAAGCAGAATGACCAAGGGAAAAATAGTTTTAAATTGGGCTAATGCACTGAGTGCTTCTTTCTGCCGGTTTCTTAAAAGCACGTTCAATACCGGTGCATCAAAATTTGATTTTAAAAACAAGGACCAGTAACTGACAAAATAATTTTCTTCTTTATCAGTGTACTCGAATACCCGGACTTGGGCGTTTTTGGCATCCCTGGCCAGGTAGCGGCGCAGGTCCTCGGTCAAGGGAAACGATGAAACCAGAACCTTCCGGTACTGATCCGTTATGCATAGATCCGTCATGGGCGGCAGAATATTTTCATGCCCGATTCCCCACAGATGCGGCGTATTGATTTCTCCGACCAGGGTTCTTGTTTTGTCGGCTTTTATTAGCATATAAGCTTTAGCCACCTTTTCCTTATCGGTTTTTTCAAAAATCAAGGTGGTTTTATCCTGGGATACACTGGTGGCTTTTTTAAGAAACGAATCAGAGAACGTTGGAAACCGGCCGAACAAGAGTTCCGTTCGGCCTTCACTGTCAAGCAGCCCCATGGCATTGAAATGCCTAAGAAATTTTTTGGTAAAGGCATCTGAATGGTTAGATTTTAATAGACTTAGCTGCATATTTCTTTCCAGGTACAGCAGCCGCTCATAAATTGCCATGCCATGGGCCTTGGCCGCATCCTGGAGGCGTCTGGCGTTCTGTTTTTTAAGTTGGACTGACACCTGGGCATAGGAAATCACAGACAGAAGCAGAATGGGAATAAGCGCACACATTACAAATAAAAGAAAAATTCTTCTGCCCACTTTGCTTTGAAACAGGGATCGTCCTATCCGCATCTATCTGTTCTCCATTAATAATTTGAAACCAACCCGACAAACGCACCGTCATTGGCTCTAACAATATCATCCCGGCTGTGTTTGGCTGTAAACGGGGAGACACTCTTTCCATCCGGCCCCATGCTGTACAGGTCAAAATCTGAATTTACAGGTACCATGAAATGATCCTTTCGCAATTTGCCTTTGGGGGTCCCTTCCACGGGAAGGTATTGATATGGGTTACCCCAGGGGTCAGTCAAATTATCCATGCCGACTGCTGCGAGGTCAGGGGGAAATTCATCAAATTCAATGTAATAACTGAATAGATCTTTTTCAATGGCTTTAATATCTGAAATGGCAGTACTCACACGGACTTTATCTATAAAATTAAGATAATTCGGCGTGGCAATGGCGGCCAGTGTTCCAATAATGGCAATGACCATCATTAATTCAATGAGCGTAAATCCGCTTCTTTTGATATCGCTGTTCATTAGTCAGGATAGAGGTGAATTATTTGATCACCAATTGACCGCCGGCACCTTTGTGGTCACCTACCTTCCACTCAATTTCAATTTCAAGTTTTCTTTCGATTTTTCTCTTTCCCACTTCCTCTTCGGCTTTGATTTCCACCTCAACCCGTTCTGGAATATCAAGTACGGTTTCGTCTTTACCTTTTCTGAGAGTCACTTTTCCCTTTTCGATCTTTTCGGCAATGTCACGCAGCAGCTTTGCTGCTTCAAGTTTGGACATTTTCTCTTCGCTCTTCAATAAAACTTTTTCTTTACCCATAAAAAATATCCTTTACTTTTATAGCCATGGTCAAAATAAAATCCTGTTTATGCCTTCCTTGGCGCCAAGCGGAATACCGATTTCTCCTTTTGGTACATCGTAATCTCTTGGGTTAATACGAATTAGAGTTGAATTTATGTTATTGGCGGTTTGTTGAGACTTATATCGTACCGTAGGCACCGCAAGGCCTGCACCCATTTCAATAATCGCTAATTTTGCATTGTAGGTGTTAAGCTTTTGAAGCCATTTTTGCAAACGTTCTCCCTGTGCATTGGTACGGGACGCTATCCAGTTCCAGTCTCCAAACATTAAAATATTGGGGCGTGCCAATCCGCCACAGTTTTTACATCTTGGAAGCTCGCCGGTTGCTGTAAACGCCTCCATATCAACATTGACGTTTTGTTCCCCGATGTCCCAGATGTCGTTTGAACATGGCTGGGTGCATTGAAGATGATGGATCGAGCCATGACATTCTTCAATAAAGGCATCGTCAAAGCCGGCTTTTTGAAACTGTCCGTCAACATTTGAGGTGAATACAAAATATCCGTATTGCTTCTTTTTGCCTAAATCGAGCAATTTAAAAAATCCTTCGTGGGGGATTGTCTCACGATAAAGGTTTAATCTGTGCCCATAAAACGCCCAGGCGATTTCAGGCTTTTTGTCGAACCACACAGGGTCTGCCATTTCGGTAAAGGATTTACCCAGTTTTGCTATGGGCGGGTAAGCTTTCCAAAATCCTGAATTTCCTCTAAAATCAGGCAAACCCGAATCTACTCCCATACCGGCGCCGGCAGTTATAAAAAGTGCGTCTGCATTTTTTATAACTTCGGAAGCACGTTTGATATTTTCTTTTAAGTTGTCCATAAAATCAAAGTCATCGGCCAGGCGCGGCTCTTTGTTTTTTGCGAGTCTAACCAGCCACGTTTTCTGAACCAGTCATATAAAAGGGTTTTGTGTGCAATTTCAACCGCCGGGCAGGCCATTGAAATATCCTTGTAGAATTTTTTTCAGTCAGAATAAATCAGTTTCAAAGAAGTGTCCAATATTTTTACAATAAATTACATAAAATTGGGATTGGTTCTAACGTCGGCCGCTGTAGGGGCAGGCCCCCGTGCCTGCCCTAACGAGGGCAACCACAGGGGGATTGCCCCTACAAAAAATGGCCGACAATAGAATCAAGCCCATAAAATTTACTGTTGCGTGATACATCCTTGCAGCTGCCTGATAATTGACAAGTCATTATCATATCGTGATATTTTACCGCACTTATCCGCATCCAACACAACCGTGCATCTGTCTGCAATTGCTCTACTTGCCTGTACAGCATGGGGAACCATTGAAAACAGAGAAGACATTTCTTCCGGAGATTTAAAATAATACCCCTCGCCAATTAATGGATTATTACCATGTGCTTTGCGAAGTTCATTGCACTCAAGGGCGTCTTTTCTATCTACATAAAAACTTCCTCCGCTGACCACACATTGTGCGCCTGTTTCCTTGGACAGTTTTATCAGCTCCGCAATCATTTCCTGATTTTTTTTCAGTCCATTATCCTGTAACTCCAGAAAAAAATGATCATCACCAAAAAGAGATAAACATTTTTGGACAAAATCGACTGCATCGCTTTTCCTCTGTGCATATAAATAGTTGTCCACGACTCCCCCAAGACCTCCTGTAAGGCAAATAAGCCCGTCATGAAACATGTCAAGCAGTTCAAAATCAATCCTGGGACGCTTATAAAACCCTTCTGTAAACGAACGTTCCGCCAGTGCTAACAGGTGCATAAAACCAATACTGTTTTCTGCCAGAAGGACGAGATGATATTTGCGGGTACTTTTAGAGAAACGGGAGTCATCGGCAAAGTAAAAACCCAATCCCATGATTGGTTTTATACCCGAATGAATACATGCGCCATAAAACTCGGGTACTCCGGAAACATTTCCACTGTCCGTAATCGCCAATGCATCCATGTTATATGACACGGCCCTTTCTACAAGTGCACTGACTGTACTTAATCCATTATTATGCGTATATGCTGTATGAGTATGTAAATCTACATAGGGAGATCGGTTCATAGCTATCCTTCCACAATTGAATCATGTATACTCGATGATCGAGTTTTTGTTAATCGGGCAATAGGTCGTAAAAATACGTCATAGCATCGGACCGGGTGATGATGCCGATAATTTTTTCCTCTTTCATGACGGGAATTCTTCCGATATCATGCCTGATCATGAGACGGGCCGCTTCAAAGGCACTTTTATCATATCCAATGGTGATAAGATTTCGGCTCATAATGGCCTTAATCGGGGACTGCATCTGTTTTGGCTTTTTGACTTTTTTGAAATCACGTCTTGAAACAACGCCCACAAGATTATCATCATCGTCCACAACAGGCATGCCCGTACATCCCATCTCACGCAGCATCATGGCCACATCCCCCACCGGGGTGCCTGCGTTTACCGTTACCACGGGGTAAGACATGATATCGGCAAGCATGACCGTGGAATACTGGTTGCCCTTGAGCAATTCCATAACGGTTTCTAACAATGCATCCGGATTAGCGCCCTTGACCAGGGCCGAGCCTGCTGCGGGATGGCCGCCACCACCAAGAGAGCGCATAAGTACACCAATATTGATTTCATCCACACCGCTTCTGCCGATTACCATGCATTTGTCTTTTTCCACGTCCCTGAATATGCCGATGGCCACGTCTACATTCATCAGTTCCCGGTACATCTGCATCACCATGGCCAGGTTTTCTACCCGACCGTGAATTTCCGATTGGGCGACACTCAGTGAAAAGCCGTTCACGTCACTTCGTTCGGCCTGTTTTATCATTTTAAAAAGGATCTCTTTTTGTTTCTTACCATAAGCCGGCTGTAAAAAAGTGCCCAGGATATTAAGATCCGCCTTGCGGTCCAGCAGAAATCCTGCAGCATGAGCGTCTTCGGGACGGGTGGACGGATAGGACAGATGGCCTGTATCTTCATAAAGACCAATTAAAAACAAGGTGGCTTGGATCGGGGTGATCAGTTTTCTTTCTTTTTCGATTTGTTTGACAAGTAGAGTGATCGCAGCACCTGTTTGGGAAAGATGTGACTCTCGGGCTTCAATATCACCGTCTTCGTGGTGGTCCCAGAAAATGACATCAAGGTCTGGTTTTTCGGATAAAACGCTTAATCTTTGATCCAGACGGGACCATGAGTGGGTGTCCACGCAGATAAGGGTCTCTACAGTATCCAGATCCACTTCTTGGGGTGACCACAAATCAAAAAGATCTTTGTGGATGGCTAAAAAATTTTTAAGATTGGCATTAATTGTCCCCGGAAGAACGGGTTTGGCATCGGGATATATGATGGTGGCTGCCACAAGACAAGCCAGCGCATCAAAATCAGAATTTTTATGTGTGGTGATGATTTTCATGGGGCCTCATTGTTGTTGAACATGTTTTCATCATGGGGCGCTTGACCGGATATTTTCCTAAATGTAATTTCAATCGTCTTGTTTCAATCATTCTGTTGATCCATTTATATACAGTCTGTATAATATATAATCATTATTCGATAATGCCTCAACTTTTATCGTGTTAAAAGTAAGGAGCATAAAAATGAATCAGATCAATCTCAAGGAAATTAAACGAAAATCCTACCAACCAGCTATAGTGCGTCAGGGATATACAGACCATTCCCTTCACGTCAACCTCAGTGAAAATGTGATCAATATCTGTGATATTGAAGAAAAGATTAAACAAAAATTTATTGGCGGCAAAGGGTATGATCTTTGGCTGATGTGGCATGCCGTGTCCAAAACTACCCGATGGGATGATCCTGAAAACGCCATCTGCATTTCATCGGGCCCTTTGGGTGGCGTTCCGGGATATCCAGGCGGCGGAAAGAGTGTTGTCACCGCCATTTCTCCCTTGACAGGGGCGCCTATCGATTCAAACGTCGGTGGTTATTTCGGGCCGTATAAGAAATTTGCAGGCTTTGACGTCATTCAATTGGACGGCCGGGCTGAGCAGGATACGGTAATCCTCATAGACGGAATAGAAAACACCATTAAGTTGTTCCAAGCAAACAGCCTTCCTGGGGATGCGTATGAGATGTCAACGGCCTTGACACACTATTTTGACGAAAAAAAACCGGGTAATGTTTCTGTGGTTAATACAGGCCCCGGGGCGGAAAATACCTATTTCGGCTGTTTGAATTTTTCCTGGTGGGATGCCGGGCGCAAGAGGGTCCGGTATAAACAAGCCGGTAGAGGCGGTATTGGAACGGTATTTGCCGACAAGAAAATTAAAGCGGTTGTGGCAAGGTATGGTGTTGTTACCATGAAAACCAACCAGCCCGCTGATCCGGAAGCACTTAAAACGGTTACCAAAACCTATGCCAAGGAGATTACCACCCTCGATCCCAAGCAGAACCGGATGGCCCTGGTCGGTACCACCCATCTGGTGCCTATTATGAACGATCATGACTGTTTGCCTGTCCATAATTTCAAGTTTGGTTCCCATCCGGAAGGCAAAGTTATTGGCGAAGAAACCTATGAACATATTTTTGACAAGGGATTTGACGGCTGCTGGAAAGGCTGTGCCGTGGCCTGTTCCCACGGGGTAAAGGATTTTTTCCCTCTTACCGGACCGTATAAGGCCAAAAGGGTTTTTGTGGATGGGCCTGAATATGAAACCGTGGCCGGATGCGGGTCCAACTTAGGCATTTTTGATGCCCATACCATTCTTGAGATGAATTTTTACTGTGATGCCTACGGTCTGGATACCATCTCTGTGGGTACCTCCATCGCTTTTGCCATGGAGTGTTTTGAGAGCGGCCAGATTACTTTGGATCACACCGGTGGTATGGATTTGAGTTTCGGCAACCGGTTCAACGCACTGGAACTTATTCACCAGATGGCCCAGGGCAAAGGCTTTGGTACGATTGTGGGCAAAGGCGTCCGCCGGATGAAAGCAATTTTTACCAGGGATTTCGGCGCAGATTCTGCCTTTTTGCAGGATATCGGCATGGAATCCAAGGGGCTGGAATTCTCCGAATACATGACCAAGGAGAGTCTGGCCCAGCAAGGGGGCTACGGGCTGGCCCTCAAAGGTCCCCAGCATGACGAGGCCTGGCTGATTTTCCTGGACATGGTTCACAATTTTATGCCCACCTTTGAAAACAAGGCTGAAGCCTTGCACTGGTTCCCCATGTTCAGGACGTGGTTCAGTTTGTGCGGTTTGTGTAAATTGCCCTGGAATGATATTGTCCCCGAAGATAACAAAGAGACCGCAGAACCGGCAAAGGTAGTAAAACACGTGGCCTGGTATGCGGATTTCTTTTCTGCGGTGACCGGCAGAAAGGTCAGTCCCGAGGATCTGATCACCATGAGTGAAGCCGTATACAACTTCCAGCGGATTTTCAATCTTAAGATGGGGTACGGCACCCGGGAACACGATACCATACCCTACCGTGCAATGGGTCCGGTAACCAATGAAGAGTACGAATCCCGGGCTGAACGTTACGATACTCAGTTAAAGGAAATCCATGGCATTGATATTTCCGCCATGGATGTGCCGGCAAAAGTAACCGCTCTGCGCAAAACGCGCGAAAAACAATACGAACGGCTTAAAGATGCGGTATATAAACGCAGGGGCTGGACCGCCAACGGTATACCAACCGTTGAAACGGTCAAGCGTCTTGGCATAGATTTTCCCGAAGTGCTCGAGGTGCTTAAAGCCAACGGGGTGGTCTAAGAACGATAGGACTAAAAGCGTTAAATGGGTAGCATGATTTTGAAGCAGGAGCCCTCACCAGGGGTTGATTCCACTTCAATTGTGCCGTTATGATTTTTTGTTATGATAAAATTGGAGACTGACAACCCCAGTCCGGCGCATTCTTTGTGGGGCTTGGTGGAAAAAAACGGTTCAAATATAAGGTTGCGAATATTTTCGGGCATACCCGGACCATTGTCTCTTATCTCAACGCATACCTGTCCTTTTTCAGAATAGGTTCGCATAAAAAAAGTCGGACACGGATTATCTGTGTTGTGGGCCATGGCATATGCCCCGTTTGACAAAATATTGTAAAACACCTGTTTTAATTCGCCGCCCCGGCATTTAACTTTTGGCAAATCAGGATCATAGTCTTTCATAACTTGAATGGCACTGAAATTAAAATTTTGTTCCAGGCTATATTCATTGGATGTGAGCTCAAACGACTGATCCAGGAGATGGGAAACATCTTCAACAGAAAAATCCAGGTTGGTTTCTATGGAAAAAGATAGTAAGTTTGAAACAATTTCTGACACCTTTTTGCCGGTCGCCATGATCTGGTCCAGATGTTTAAAAACACCCTGATCTCGCAAATATTGACCCATTCCATTAAAATCCAAACTGTTTTTATCCTTGGGTGCAATATTTTCCTGGACTGGGTTTTCAATACTGTTGCGTATCATTTGGACCGCCTTGCGTATGCCGGTCAAAGAGTCATTGATTTCATGGGCCATACCTGCAGCAAGCCCTCCAACTGACACCATTTTTTCGGACTGAACCATCCTTTTTTCCAGTCGCTGTTTTTCGTCCTTCTGGATTCGAAGACTTAACGCTTCAACCAAGGCCATAATCATCATCGTCGCAGCCTCCTGGTCTTCACGCGTATATCCGCCTTCCTTACCTGCAAACGTAACCAGACCAAGCACATCCTTGCCGTTCAGCATAGGGAGCGCCATAATGGAGTCGATAGGCAGAAGTTCCCTGGGCAAAAACGAAAATTCAGGGTTCAAACATACGTTATTAGATATCACAGGGGTTTTATCAGTAATTGCTTTGATCAGCCTGCC
Organism: uncultured Desulfobacter sp.; assembly: GCF_963666695.1. Classification (GTDB taxonomy): domain Bacteria; phylum Desulfobacterota; class Desulfobacteria; order Desulfobacterales; family Desulfobacteraceae; genus Desulfobacter. The sequence goes on along the minus strand of NZ_OY762947.1, from coordinate 1,996,710 downwards.
GGGTGTATGCTGTTTAAATCCACTCTTTATATGCGCGTTATCAAGTCCGAGAAATTGTTTTTGGGGCTGATCGGAAAGCGCCAAAATTTTCAAATTATTTTCCCTGTCACAAATTTGCCCCACAAAACAATAGGGGCTTGGTATCACGCCTTGGGCAATAGTAATAAAAATTTCTGCAATTTCCTGTATGGACTGTGCGGTTATGGATCGTTGAAAAAAAGTATTCACAAAGGAGATCAGCATACGCTGGTGCAAAATTTTTCTTTCCTGTATATTTTTCTGCTGTATCTCACGGTCTAATCTTGTATTGGTACGTGCCAACTCCTCTATTTTTTCTTTAACGGCATCACGCATGAGTAGAAAATTGCGTGAAAGGGTTCCTACTTCCCCAACGCCTGTTTGTTCAATTTCCCTGTCAAAATTCCCTGCGGCTATCTCAGAAGTGTTACGGACAAGCTTTGCAACGGGCTTGGTGATAATATTAATCAAAAAAGAAAGCATCACAGCCATGACAAGGATTACGGCAAAAACAAACCAAAGCAGCCTTGCCCGAAAATTAGCCAGTTTTTTTTCAATCAGGCCGGTGGAATAAACAACGGTCAGCCTCCCAAGCTTTAATCCATTATGGTCAATGACAAAACTTCTTTTTATGTCCGTTCCACCAAAAGGGAACGGTCTTTCATAATTGATATTTATATTTATTTCTGAATCATGGATGGCAAGGCTTTTCATATTTTCGTCGTCAAAAAAAGTCTCCATGTTCATTTTTAAGGCGTCCATATCCACATTATACAGGGGAAGGGTATTGATAATCCGCATAAGATAGACAGATTTATCAATTTGTGCCCGCAAGCGTTTTAATTCAAAAATTTTCACCTGGTGGGTGATGTAAAAACACAAAAATAGAGTAATAACACTGAAGGCCAGAACAACAAAGGTAATGATGCGGGTTTTTAATCCCATAGGATTTTCCTGGTTACCACTACACAGGCATTATTTAAGAAGAGCCGATGCATTTCCTGACACCGTACGAACCAGACTTCGATAGTCTTCCGAGGCTGTTGAGCCTGGTGCAAATTCAAAAATGGTTTTCCCAAAAGAAGGCGCTTCAGCCAGACTTTCATTATATCGAATGGGTCTGCATAATTGCTGGGGATACAATTTTTTAAGTTGATCGTACAGCACCCTTGGCCCCTTGATCCGCAAGTCAAGGAATGTGGGCACAATGTATTTTAGTTGAACTTCACTTCTGTATTTTTGAATGGCTCCAAGGCTTTTCATGAACTCGGACATCCCATGCAAAGGCATGACTTCTAAGGCAACAGGCACTAACACTTCGGTTGAATAAAAAAGGACATTAACAATCAATTGGTCCCATCCCGGGGATGTATCAATTAAAATAAAATCAAACTGACTATCCAAAGGCGTTAGAGCTTCCGATAAAGTAAATTCAGCACCAAAATTTTTTTTGTCAATAATACGTTTAACGCCTGCCAGGGATTTTCCACCCGAAAGCAGCCATAGATTATTCCGTGCCTCGGTCAGGCAGTCAGAAATCGGAAGTTCCTGGGTTAAAAGTTCGGTCAGACCGGCACCAGGCTTTTTCCCAAGAATATAAGAGGATTGTCCCTGGGTATCGGTATCCACTAAAAGAACTTTATATCCGGCCAACGCAAGCCCTGCACCCAGATTCACACTGGTAGTAGTTTTGCCTACGCCACCCTTGCTTAGAGTGATGCAGATTTTTCTGGCCACAGATCCTAATTGGCGTTTTCTATCGACTGGTTTTTCTTCCAATGTCAGAAGCGAGGAAAGGGCTACAGGAAATTTAAATTTGCATGATTTGCAGCTAGCCATAATAGTTTTTTTGCCGGCATCTGCAAAAGGTTTTAATGAGTCAGGATTTACTTTATGATTTTTGGCACATTTGGGACAGGTAATAATCACTGGTCCTTCTCCTTTTGTAACTCGGCCATAATGGCATCAACAGCAATATTTGCCAGTTTGCGCATGGAGACATGGGATGTGTCATCACCACTAACCTTTATTCTGATTTTGGCCTTTCCTTCCCATATTTCCACTGAAACATTCTCACTGGACGAAGTCCATGACGGATCTGAAACCGGTTCCGACAACCTATGTTCAGCTTCATCAGTGCTGCTTCTGTAGATAAGGCAGTCCAACTCCTTTGCTGAACCGTCAAACGCTTTGTCATCAGTGCCTAAGAGGCTATCCATGACATTTTTTTTCTTAATCATTTCAATGTCACCATCTTGTTTATGGGTGTTCTTCAAACAGATCTTTAACTTTCAAAGCCTTTACTTTGAGCTGCCCAAGAACCTGCTCCAACGTTTTTTTGTTTCCAGTGCTCATATCCACCCATTGAAAACCATACTGAAAACTGCCTGAATCATGCACGGAGCAGTGGATCGCCTTGGCGCATAGCCCTGTAATATGTACATGCCCAATCCGTAACCGGGCATCAGCGATAATCCGGCCGGAATCAAACTCACGGCAGGAACTGACAATTACGGCAACACCCGTTTGGGATAAATTGGTTACTAAAAATTCGTTCCCGCCAAAGTTTACCCAGACATCATCTATTAAGGAGATCGACACCCGGAACAAATGGCGGACCTTGCCGTTCTCAGCATTTTCTTCGGATATCGGCTGGAAATCTATGGAATCCTCAATCATTATCTCCCCTCCCGCGAATTGATGTAGTTGAACAGCCAAGGCTGACCTGGTCTACTAACACCCAGGCTAAATTGAGAGCCCTTCGGTCGGGCTTTATTTTTTCTCAAGAGAAAAAGTCCTATACTATTTGGTTATAACAAAACATTAAAATAGTTTAGCAACATGTTAGGATTTTTATATTAATGGTGTTGAAGAATTTTAATGCGTTGCATTAAATAATATCAGGATGCCCGTATCCATGCAAGAAAAAACAAAAGAGGCATCTCCATAAGGAGACGCCCCTTTTTTAAACGAATGTATCGCTAAACTTAAACAGCTGCGTATTAATGTCCGCCAAGTGCAGCAACAGCAGGAGCGATTGCAGGATGAACGAAGAGAATGATCATCGCAACAACCAAGGCATAGATACACAGAGATTCGATCAGAGCAAGACCGATCAGCATATTTACCTGAATTTTACCAGCGGCTTCAGGGTTTCTTGAAATACCGGCCATCGCACCATTCAAACCAAGACCCTGAGCAATGCCGCAACCAAATGCAGCGACACCAATTGCAAAAGCTGCTGCCCAAACACTACCAACGAGAAATTCCATGAGATTTACTCCTTTAATAAAGTATTATAAACGAACGGGCTTCTTCCAAAATCCCGTAAAAAAAGCTTAATTATTGTTTCATCTGTTTCTTAAAACTTAATGTGCTTCTTCAATGGCGCCTGCTATGTACATGGTAGGCAGCAGGAAGAATACAATGGCCTGAATTAAAGATACCAGGATACCCATTGCCATGATGGGAAGAGGTACCAGAAAAGGACCGGCCAGCATCAGAAGAATGCCTACCACCAACTCATGCCCCATCATATTGCCGAAGAGACGCAACGTCAGTGACAGTACTCGCGCCAGGTGACCAATGACTTCAATAACAAAGAAAAGAGGCATAAGTGCCGGTACAGGCCCAAGGAAATGTTTAATATATTTTGCACCGTGTTTCTTGATGCCGATCACATGACTCCAGGTCACAACAATGATAGCCAGGGCAACAGTCGTGTTAATGGAGGCTGTAGGCGGATAGAATCCGGGAACCAGGCCGAACAGATTGCCTAAAAAAACAAACAGGAAAACCGTCAGCAGCAGCGGAGCGGAATCTCTACCCTCTTCACCGGTAATACCAACCATAAACTCTTCAAGCCCGGAGAGGATTACCTCAAAAACATTCTGAACCGTCTTAGGAACAAGGGTGACACTTTTGCCCCCGATCCAGCCAAAAAGAACAAGAACAATCATTGCAAGCCACATGTAAGTGACATGCGGATGGGCACCTGCCCATTCTTCCAGACCAAAAAAACTAAATAACGAAGTAAGAAATAGATATGGGTGTTCCACCTTAAACCGCCTCCCTGAATATAATCTTGGTTAATTCAATTGCCGCTGCTATGAACGTGCTTGCCACTACTACGGAAAGGCCTGCCAGAAGACCTGCCGGATGTACGCTGCGGTTTGCGATCAGCAGAAAAATAATCACTGCCGTCAATGCAAAACGCAAATAATATTTAACCAGAAACGCACCGATCAAGGATTTTCCCTTTTCAATCACACGTTTTTGGTTGATATTTTGGGTTACCGTATTTTTAAGAACATGAAAGTTGATTGTGACGATTAAACCGCCTAAAAAAACGCCGAGATACACTTTCTGGGGTGCCAAAATCAATGCCACAAGACTTGACACCAGAAACAGAATCCAGTTAGTTTGCGTGATAAAATTTACTATCTTCTCAAGTTCTTCCATTAAAATTTTTTCGCTTTTTTTCCGGCCCTGATAATGTTGCTAAACCCGGCTGCTATGCCGAACCCAAGCCCTACCATCAAAAGAACGGGTTTTGTATTAAAAATATTATCCAGCCAGTACCCCAATGCCAGCCCGATAACAATGGCCAGAGCCACGGAAATGCCAAGACTTGCAAAATATCCCAGCTCCCGAAAGGTGCTTCCTTTATCTTCTTCTGCCATTTTATCAACCTTTCACCGGCTGCTTGTTTGCCGGACACCCGGCAACGCAGGCCTTCAAATTATCTTGGAAGCAAATATCATATGATCCGGATGAAGTCAACGTGAAAAAACGTTTTATATAATATTAAGAAATCCGTTGGTATACGGCCCTTTAACCCGTCCGATCAATTTTGCCGGAATGCCGTTTTTTTCCATAATATCTACACATTGTACAGCCTGGTCCTGGGCCATAAAAAGCAAAAGCCCGCCGGATGTCTGGGGGTCGAACATTAAATCACTTCGCACCCGATCTGTTCCTTTGCCCACACAGATATGCGGTTCAAAAAAACGTTTGTTTTTATGGGCACCGGCCGGAAGCAGACCCATGGCGGCATACTCCATGACCCCGTCCAGAACCTCGATATTTTCCGTATAAATTTCAATACGTAACCCTGCGCCTTTGGCCACTTCAATCAAATGTCCGCCAAGCCCAAAGCCTGTAACATCAGTACAGGCATGAACATGAAAATCTTTAGCGATCAGGGCCGCATATTTGTTCAACGTAGACATGGTTTTTACAGCCTGCTTGACCTGTTCCTCGGATGCAAGTCCGCCTTTGATCGCCGTGGAGATAATACCTGTGCCGATGGGTTTGGTCAAAATGACGGCATCACCCTCCTTTGCACGGCTGTTGGCCCAGACTCGATCCGGATGCACGGTGCCGGTTACCGACAGCCCGTACTTGATTTCAGGATCATCCACGGAATGGCCGCCCACAAGGGTTGCGCCCGATTCTTTAATTTTATCAAGCCCGCCTTCAAGAATCCGGGGAAGAATGCCTGCGTCAAGGTCGCATGACGGAAAACAGACAATATTCATTACTGTAATGGGTGTACCACCCATGGCATAGACATCGGACAATGAATTGGCCGCAGCAATTTGACCGAACTCATAGGGGTCGTCGGCCACAGGCGTTAAAAAATCAAGGGTCTGAACAATGGCAGTATTTTCGGACATACGGAATACACCCGCATCATCCGGGTGTTCAAGCCCGATGATCAAATCCGGATGGGACGGCAGTTCAAGTTTTGACACAATTTTATCCAGGGCCCCTGGATCCAGTTTGGCAGCTCAACCCGCTGCTTTTACCGTGCGGGTTAAAAAAAACTGTTCCGGTTTATTCATTATTTGATATCCTCAAGTTTTAAGTGCAATCACTGCGGCAAAGCGTCCTGTGGTTTTGTTTGCCCTGAAAGAGTAAAACAGATCCGTACGGCACCGGGTGCAAAGTCCCATGGTTTCAATATGTTCATCCAATACACCGCGGGCCCCGAGCTGATCCCGGGAGATCTGCCAGAAATCAAAATAGGGGCGGTCCTCCTCTTTATATTGCCACATTGCTTTGGGAATTTCTTGCTCATAATTAATAAATTGTGCACAGCAGGGGCCAAGGGATGGAGAAATGCCCGCCCGGATGCTTGCAGGGGTGCAACCGAACTGTGTAACCATGGTATCAATGCAGCGGCCTATAATATCCGCCACACTGCCCCGCCAGCCGGAATGGATATTGGCAATCACTTCTTTTTGCGGGTCGTACAGGACAACAGCCTGGCAGTCTGCCACCTGGATCACAAGTCCTAAGCCTTTAAGATTTGTGACAGCGGCATCTGCTTTTAATATTTTAGAAGGTGACGCCCCCTGCCCTTTCCAGACAGCACCGGCCGCATCTTTTTCTGATTTAATTACGGCAATGTCAGTACCGTGTACCTGATTTAAAAATAAAGCCTGGGTCAGGCCTGCAGATGACAACATCAAAGCTCTGTTCCGTTTTACAATGTCAGGGTCATCTCCGGTGCTCAATCCGACATTCAATCCTAGAAAGGAACCTTTGCTGTATCCTTCGGTCCTGGAAAAAACACCATGAACCAGCCCAGGAAAAACATTCAGATGATTAAATGTTAAAGGACTAGGTGCTGCCATAAAATCTTTGTCCAATGCGTTCAATGATTTTTGATGTGGAAATATCTTGCTCAAAAGCCACACGCGCCACGTGCCCGCCACAGCTTTTGACAAATTCGGCCCCAATGATTTTATCCTCGGGCCAGTCCGCCCCCTTGACCAAAATATGGGGAGCAATGTTTCGAATCAAATGTTCCGGATCAGGCGCATCGAACAGCACCACATGATCCACACAACTCAGGGCCGCCACAACGCGCGCCCGTTGCTCCTGGCAGATTACCGGACGAAGCTCGCCTTTAATCTGCCGGACGGATGCATCGGAGTTCAGACCTAACACCAGTATATCCCCGAATGATTTGGCTTTTTCAAGGTACGCCACATGGCCGGCATGAAGAATATCAAAACAGCCGTTGGTAAACACAATGGTTCGACCAAGGGTTGCGTATTCGCGGGACAGGCTGCACATCTCATCCAGGGTAACAATTTTATTAACCATGTTAACCGTAAATATCCCCCCTGCGGTCCTGTCCAACAGGGATGGTTTGCCGCACCAGGTCAACCAGGTCCATGTCAATGTCCGCTATGACGATACCAGGCTTATCATCCCCCTGGACAAGAACAGAACCGTTGGGATCAACGATCATTGAGCTGCCCGGAAAAACAAGTCCGTTGATATCCGTACCCGTACGGTTGCAGCAGACAAACCAGGCCTGGTTTTCAATGGCCCTTGCCCGGATTAACGCCTGCCAGTGCGCCACCCGGGTAAGGGGCCACTGGGCGCTGATCACAAAAAGCCGGGCCCCGTCAAGAAAAAGACGGCGGGCAAGCTCGGGAAATCGCAGATCATAGCAAATCATTGTGCCGATGCGGCCCAGACTGGTATCTGCCGTCACCATTTCATCTCCCCGGGCATAGTGCAGATCCTCCCCGGTCAGAGGAAACAGATGCATTTTGCGATACCGGATCCGGATCTCGCCGTCTTGGTCAATTAAGTAAAGGGTGTTGAATATCTGACCATCCTTTTGTTCAGGCATGCTTCCGGCAACGGCCATGGACCGTTTCCGGGCAAATTCAGCCAAACGTTGAATCCCCTCTTTTACATCCGGCATAAGCCGGTTCATATTTTCATTGTCAAACCCGGTTAAAAAAAACTCAGGGCAAACCCCAAGGTATGCGCCCTGATCCGCCAGGAACCCGAGATGCCCAAGAGCAACAGAAAGATTGCCCCGGACATCCCCGTCTTTCACATCAAACTGTACAACACCGGCTTTAAATTTTGTTTTCGTGATCATATTACCGTCCTGAAAAATCTAAGATAATCAATATTATCTATCCTTCTCTTCCTGCTTCATAGAGGTAGTTTCACTGAAAAGAATCTTCCAGCCAGAGCTACGTTCTCCACAGGCTTAAGATCCCGTGGGACTCACGGTACATATCGTTTATGCTGCCACCGCATTATCTTTGATATTTTTGGCGGCATTCACATCTCTATCTTCTTTGTAGTCGCATACTGGACACACAAATATCCGATCCGATAATTTGAGATCTTCTTTTATGTGTCCGCAAGCATTACATGTTTTACTTGATGGAAAGAATCTATCCACCTGGGTAACTCTGCTTCCATACCAATCAGCTTTGTATTCAATCAGACGTTTAAACTCTCCAAAAGCCTGGTCGTTCAACCGCCTTGCCAACTTATGATTTTTTACCATGCCTTTCACATTGAGATCTTCCATTGCGATGGTATGGTTATTCAGCACAATTTCCGTAGTAGCTTTGTGGTGAGCATCATTTCGAGCATTGCTGATTTGAGCCTCAAGTTTTGCAAGCTTCAATTTTGTCTTGCTCCGATTTTCGGAACCTTTCTTGCGGCGACACAATTCTCGTTGGAGTCGTTTTTTCTTTTTCAATAAAGCCTCCAGAGACTTTGCACCTTCGATTTTAGTGCCGTCAGAAAGAGTTGCAAGATGTTTTACTCCCAAGTCAATACCACAAGACTTTTTAGCCTTTCGTTGATGGAGAATGTCTTCGGTTTCAATCGATATTGCTGCAAACCACTTATCCGCTTGTCGTGAAATTGTGACGGATTTGATCTGACCAGTGAAACGGAGATATTCTCTCATCCTCACCCATCCAATTTTGGGGAGTTTAATTTTTTTCCCCTGGATGGAAACGGCATCAGCGCCTTTTTTTTGTGGTCCATTATCTGCACGAAAACTGTCATTTATGAATTTTCGTTTAGGTCTTGGAAACCCATATGGATTTGTTTCAGACCCGGTTTTCTGTCCTTGTTTCATCCTACGGAATGCATTGGTGTAAGCTGTTCCAAGATTTTTAATGGCTTGTTGTGGGGCATTTTTGGTGACCTCCGTCATCCAAGGAAACTCAGTTGCTTTGATAGAATTAAGCTTTTTTCTTAAGACCATCTCAGAAGGCTTTCCACCATCTTTGTATTGCTTTTCCCACTCGGACAGAGCCCAATTATAGGCTACGCGAGCGACTCCGCAAGCCTTTGCAAAATATTTTCTTTGATCTATATTTGGATCAAGTTTAATTTTATGCACCTTCAACATTTTGAGCGACCCTATTCAAATCATCAATCAATTTTTTATTTTTATGGCTTCTACTGCCATAAAGACGAGCGGAAAAAACGGTAATGATCTCAAGAACGTCCTTCGCTAATTCTTCTTCAAAGCTGGGCTGTTCTCCCTTGTGGATAATGACGATTTCAATTCCCTGCAACTCACACAAAGCGAATACCAATTCAGATCCAAAACGAAGCAACCGATCTTTATGAGTAATCACAAGACGGTTCATTTGCTTCCTTAGAATCATCTCAAGAAGCGTATTCAATCCGCGCTTCTTGTAATTCATTCCGGAGCCAAGATCTTTGATGGTTTCTGTCCTCCATCCCTTTGCGGCGCAATAGGATTCCAACATTATTTGCTGTCTTTCCAAATCATCCTTTTGGTCATGACTAGAAACTCTTGCATAGCAAATCGTTGGTGCGTCTGATGTTTGCAAAGAGAGTATGTCCGAAACTGAATAGTACCTTGTCCCTCCAGTTGTTTTCCTAAATGGAAGCAACTCCCCGGTTTTCTCCCATTTACGGAGAGTCCCCGGAGTTGTTCCAAGCATTTTTGCTGCTATCCCTATTTTAACTAATCCTCTTTCCATAAAGATAGATTATATTAGATTATGACAAATTGTCAAGTTCTGTCGGAAACCCTTTAATGTTTGATCATATCAGCGATCTGGAACGCCACCTCCAGGCTTTGCTCGGCATTGAGCCGCGGATCACAAGTGGTATCATACCGATTATGAAGTTCTTCACTGACAATATTTCTGGCACCGCCAACACATTCGGTAACGTTTTTACCGGTCATTTCAAGATGAACGCCTCCCGGAATCGTTCCTTCTGCCCAGTGAATTTCAAAAAACCGGTTAATCTCCTTTAAAATATCATTAAAATCACGGGTCTTGTGTCCGGATTCCGATGTAAAGGTATTGGCATGCATGGGGTCGCAGTTCCAAACGATATGAGACCCCTCTTTTTTGATTTCCCGAAGCAGGGAAGGGAGCTTTTTTTCAATATTGTCACAGCCCATTCGGGTGATCAGGGTCAATCTTCCGGGTTCGTTTTCAGGGTTAAGAATTTCAATAAGTTGTTTGATATTATCAATATCATAATCTGAACTGATTTTTACCCCAATGGGATTGAGTACCCCTTTTAAAAATTCGACATGAGCGCCGTCGACCTGCCGGGTTCGCTCTCCAATCCAAAGCATATGAGCAGAACAATCATACCAGTCCCCGGTGGTGGTATCAATGCGGGTCAGCGCCTCTTCGTAAGGCAATAAAAGCGCTTCGTGGGAGGTAAAAATCTGGGTTTGGTTGATTTGGGGAATATCCGTGGGAATCCCGATTGTATTCATAAACTTGATGGCCTGGTCAATCTGCTTGGCCAAACGGTCATAAGACCGGCCCATGGGGGATTGCGCCACAAACTCCTGGTTCCATGCCTGAACCCTGTGCAGAGCTGCGTATCCGCCCCGGGTAAATGCCCGCAAAAGGTTGAGGGTGGATGCGGCCAGATAATACCCTTTAAGCATGTATTTAGGATTCGGGGTGCGCGCTTTGGTGGAGAATTCGCTTTTGTTAACCATATCTCCCCGATATGAGGGCAGTTCAACGCCATCTATGGTTTCCGTATCTGACGAACGGGGCTTGGCAAACTGCCCGGCAATCCGGCCCACCTTTATGGCAGGTTTTCCGCCGGCATAGGCCATAACAACAGCCATCTGCAGCAAAACTTTCATGGTTTCCCTGATGGTGGGTGCCGTAACCTGGGAAAAATCTTCTGAGCAGTCCCCACCCTGAATCAAGAACGCCTCCCCTTTTGAGGCCTTGGCTAGCAGTTTTTTTAATGTTCTTATTTCCCCTGCAAAAACCAACGGCGGCAGCAACGCCAAATCGTTAGTTACTTTTTCCAAGGCTTTTTGATCCGGCCAGTTGGGTTGCTGAAGGGCCGTATAATTTTTCCAGCTTGATTTTGTCCATCCATTTTGGTTTGTCATGTTTTATACTGTCTTATCCTTATTATTTATTTATTTGATTTGTGGTCCATCAAGAAATCATACCTTGCAATTTAGAATGTTTATTCTGAAATTGCAAAGTATACGGCGAAAAAAAAATTTGATTACGTCACAATGAAAAAGATGATGCCATTAGCAAACCCATTCCATATGTATCAATTTTTTCAGTATAATCAAAAAATATTGAAAAACTAAAGACAAAAGCGTAAAACTGGTATCAGTTCATTGAGCCTGAAAGAACGTTGGCCCTAATATGTTGCTAATTGCCGGCACAGCAGGGCATCGGATCTGTCAAGGGTGTGAAAACCACGATCACCCAAAGGCTTGGTCTTCTATGAAAAAATGAAAAAGATAACATAATACCAGCGAAGTCAACTCCCCCTCCTGGATCAAAGATTCAGAAGAGGCTTGTAAAAGCCCTGGTTGGCTAACCTGAATTCCATTTTATTGGGACTACGCTCGGCAGGATATAGACACCGTTGGATGTATTCGCCAGTCCAAGGCTCTGTATTTGCACTGTAAAAACAATGTAATGAAGGAAAAAAGTTTATGATGATTTTAAGCTCGTTAAAACTAAAAATAAAATTGATGGTTTTTGGTATTTTGCTTAGTGTCGTTCCGCTTATTTTAATTTCTTTGATTTCTTTTTTCCAGGATAGCCAAAGCGAAAAAATTGTGGAGCACGAAACCTCAAATTTGGCTATTGAAAACTTCGAGAATCTGGTTAAAGGAGTCTATTTGACCTGCAAGACCAGCCAGGAACAGGTTCAAGAGGCAGTCAACAGATCTTTAAATGTTGCCCGGGATATCATGAAACAACAGGGCGATGTAGAATTGTCCAATGAGACCATTGAATGGCAGGCTGTGAATCAATATACGAAAGATAAACAAACACTTCCGCTTCCCAAGGTTCTTGTCGGTGGAGAATGGATCGGAAAAACAGACGATATGTCGGAAAAATCGGCACTTGTTGATAAAGTCAAATCGTTGGTTGGGGGGACATGTACGATATTTCAACGTCTTGACGAAGCGGGAAGCATGTTGCGGGTTGCCACAAACGTCGTAAAAAAAGATGGAAAAAGAGCTGTAGGGACCTATATCCCCGTAATCAATCCTGACGGAAAGCCCAATCCGGTCATCAAAGAGGTGCTTAATGGGAGAACATTCAGGGGCCGGGCTTTTGTCGTTGACAGGTGGTACATTACGGCTTACGAACCGATATATGATAACAATCGGTATGTCGTGGGCGTCCTTTATGTGGGTGTTCCCCAGGAAAGCTTTACCAGCCTTAGAAACGCGGTGATGGATACTAAGGTCGGTAAAACCGGATATGTTTATGTTATTGATTCAAAAGGGGAGTATGTGATTTCACATCAAGGAAAAAAGGACGGAGAAAATATCTTTGCCTTTCAATCCAAAGACGGCTCCTTTCCAATCAAAAATTTGATTAAAACCGCACACAGCTTGACTGAAAACAGTGTCGGCGCAATGAGATATAAGTTTGATGCCAAAGACGGCAACGGCGAAATGGAAAAAGAGATCAGGATGATGTATTTTAAACCCTGGGACTGGATTATTGCCGCGGGATTATCGGTTCGTGAATTTAATGCCACCAATAATAAGATAGAGAAAATTAACGCAAAAAAGGCAAAGTTTCAGTTTTCAGTCATTGTTGGCGTCCTGATTCTCGTAACACTGATCTGGTATTTTGTTAGCAAAAGCATCACGACGCCACTGATTAAAGGTGTCTCGTTTGCAAAAACAATGGCAGAAGGAGATTTTACGCAATCTCTTGATGACGGCCGGCGTGATGAAATTGGAAGTTTGTCAACCTCTTTGAACACTATGTCAGCTAGCCTGCAGGAAATGATCCGAAATATTTTTGAAACGACTCAATCTTTGACATCATCTGCCGAAGGGCTTTCATCCATTTCAAAGCAGATTTCCACAAATTCCGAACAATCCGCTGAAAAAGCAAACAGCGTATCTGAATCAGCAGAAGAAATGGCTGCAAATATGAATAGCGTGACTGACAAAACCGAGGAGACCACGGCCAATATCCAGATGATTGTTTCTGCTGCAGAGGAGATGTCTTGTACTATAGATGAAATTGCAAATAACACAGCCAAGGGCAGTGAAACAACAAATGCAGCCGTTGAAGCGGCAAAAGAAGTTTCCCAAAAAGTGGCTGAGCTTGGAAAAAGCGCATCTGAGATCAGTAAGGTAACGGAAACCATTGCCGATATTTCAGAACAGACCAATCTCCTTGCCTTGAATGCTACAATCGAAGCTGCAAGAGCAGGTGAAGCCGGCAAGGGGTTTGCCGTTGTTGCCGGAGAAATAAAAGCACTTGCGCAGCAAACAGCAGAAGCTACAAGTGAAATAGGAAACAAGATAACCGCTGTTCAAACAACAACAAATGAATCTGTTACTGCAATTGATTCCATTGTAAGTACCATCAATGAAATCAATGAAATTGTAATAAGTGTCGCCTCAGCGATTGAAGAACAATCTGTAACAACCCAGGAGATCGCAAATAATGTAGCCCAGGCTGCTCAAGGAATACAGGAAGTAAGTGAAAATGTGGGCCAAACTTCTGCTGCAGCAGAAAAAGTAACAAAAGATATTACCGAGGTAAGTCAGGCGGCAAATGAAATGAATACCGGAAGCCGGCAGATAGAAACAAGTGCTGTGGAGCTATCGAAACTTGCTGAGCAGTTAAACGAAATGGTTGGAAAATTTAAGATCTAAATATGGACAATTAATTTTGTCTATAGTTTCTTAAATTATGCATACTTCCATCTTCCGAAATGCGGGGTTGCCTTCACTGTCTGGAAGTGCCCGTCCGGAAAAGATATCCGGGGGGGATGCTGCCATACGATCATGCGACTTTTCGTAAAAGCGTATTCCATGCCGTCAAGGAAACTGCCGGTATTCGGTTAGTCGGCCAGGCCCACGATAGCATGGAGCTTGTGGAACTGGCCGAGAAAGAACAAACTACCTGCGCAACCGGTAGTTTATGGTAAAAAGATAGAAAAAATTTATTTATTATCAGTCTTCCTCTGACGCTGGCCTTTATCGATGGTATGCTGGTCAGGGGTGATGACGAAAAACATGTTATTCCTACCATTGCTATTCAAAAAGCATTCAGGCCGGGCCGGGTGAATATTTTACCGTAGAAGGAAAAGGCGAGATGGTTAAAGATCGTGGGCATCTTTTGGGATTGGTTCTAACGTCGGCCGCTGTAGGGGCAGGCCCCCGTGCCTGCCCTAACGAGGGCAACCACAGGGGGATTGCCCCTACAAAAAATGGTCTACAATAGAATCAAGCCCCATCTTTTTCATTGTCTCGGAAAAATAGGGGCACGGTGACGGAAGAAATAAGGCCTATGAGCCTCTTTGATAATTAGGGGATCGAAGATGGCTCTTTAACTATCTATTTGTGAAGTGAAAAAAATAACGACAAAAGGCGTTGAAATGTCAAACGAAATTAAAGTGCTTGTGGTCGATGATTCAGCGGTTGTCAGGAAGGTGTTCAAAGAGCAGTTATCCCGGCACACAGGAATTACAGTAATTGATACGGCCCCTGATCCATATATCGCCCGAGAAAAAATTGTAAGATTAAAACCGGATGTTATAACCCTGGATATAGAAATGCCGCGTATGGATGGGATTACCTTTTTAAAAAAATTAATGAAGTATTATCCTCTTCCTGTTATTATCGTCAGTTCTTTAAGTACAAAAGGAAGTCACCTTGCCATGGAAGCGTTGGCCATTGGGGCATTGGAAGTGATGGCAAAACCCAATGACGCTTATTCGATAGGAGATGTCAGTATGCAGCTTGCCGAAAAAATCAGGGCGGTGCATGCGGCTAAATTTTTCAGACGCGGGCAACAACAAAATTTAATGAACCGGAAAAAAATCGTATCCATGGCACCTTATAAAAACGCCAATAATATTATTGCCATCGGCGCGTCAACCGGAGGAGCGGAAGCCATTAAAACGGTTTTGACCCAAATGCCGAAAAACGCCCCGGGTACTGTTGTTGTGCAACATATGCCGGCTCAATTCACTACGTCCTTTGCTGGACGATTAGATGAATTGTGCCAAATGCGTGTTAAGGAAGCAGAAAATGGGGAACCTGTAACAAGTGGTAAAGTCCTTATTGCCCCGGGCAATTACCACATGCTTTTAAAACGTAAGGGTGCCGGCTATTGCGTAGTGGTTAAAGCGGGGCCTCTTGTTCACTATCAGCGGCCGGCAGTGGATATTTTGTTTCGATCGATTGCAAGACTTGCTGGGATTAATGCCGTGGGTATTATTTTAACCGGTATGGGAAAAGATGGTGCACAAGGATTGCTTGAAATGAAAAAAGCGGGTGCGGTAACCATTGCTCAGGATGAAAAATCAAGTGTCGTTTACGGGATGCCGAAAGAAGCACGATTGATAGGGGCAGTGGATTATGTGGAAAACATTCACAATATAGCAGCAAAAACCTGTTCATTTTTTAAAAGCTATGGGTTTTAAAATCCACAAATACGGAAAAAAGGGGTAAAAATGAAAGGAACCATACTGTCGTCTACAAAAGTGTTTTCCAAGGATGAAATCCTAAATATTATTGATAATTTACCCATTGCCATTGCCAGTTGCAGCGCTTGACGCAGATCGAAAACTAATTTTGGCGAACAAGATGGCCCACATGTTTGTAAATAAGAAAGATGATCAACTGATAGGGCTTGTAAACGGAGCGGCCTTTGGTTGCATTCATCACAAAGATCCCCCTGAGGACGGAGGATTTGGAAAAGCGTGCCTTAACTGCAAGTTATTGTTGCATTAGACCCCAACTGCAAGGAGAAAAAAAATGATGGAAAATAAAAAAATATTAATCGTTGATGACGAACCCGCCATTTTAAGGTTGCTTTCTCAGTTATTTACCAAAGCCGGATATGATGTTTCCACCGCAGAAAATGCACAGAGTGCCTTGAACATTATTGAAGAGAGTAACATTATGGTCATGTTTTTTGATTTAAACATGCCGGAGATGAACGGTATGGAATTATGTAAGCGAGTAAAAAATCTTAAGCCCATGTCTATTATCTATGCCATTACCGGCTATGCATCTTTATTCGAACTGTTAGAATGCCTTAATGTCGGCTTTGAAGATTATTTTAAAAAACCGGTGAATATATCGACTCTGTTGAAAACAGCTGAATCCGCATTTGAAAAATTGAACCGCTGGAAAAAAATGTAAGTTTTAAAAAAAAAGAATACAGCAACACATTACCTTCGAAAAGTTTAATTTGATTTCAGACCGCATTCCTCGTTTGGATTTTGATGCTCTTTTATGTAGAAACGTAATGATTTACTTTGATAATCAAACCAGTGAAGCGGTTGTAAATAGATTGTACCAATCCCTTTGCAGTGAAGGTTTTTTTGCCATCGGCAACGCTGAAAATTTGATGAATATGAAACATTCTTTTAAATCTGTGGCAGGAACGCCCAGTCTTTATGTAAAATAGCTTTATGGATAACAGAAACTTGTTTGAGGAACATATGACAAACGACGATTCCATTCAAATGCAACTCCAAAAAATTGCGGCAACTATAGGCGCGAATATCCAACGATATCATGATCGGCTATATGAACTAAAAAGATTATCGCAGATACTTTTCATGGAAACTCAAGCGGATGATGATGATATAGAAGCATGGTTTAAAGAAGAGGGCTTTGGTGTTAGTGAAGACGGTTTCTGGTTGAGTCTGTCCAAGTTAAACGCCTTCCGGGAAAAACGTGCCCCCACGGATATCATTTCCTATTCTTGGCACCCGGATCTGATCGGCGATAAAAATGCCTGTTTTCGCATGTACGCGTTGAGAAATATCGGCCCATTTTTAGAAGAGATATGGAACGGTTTGCCTGAGACCTCCTGGATTTATTATCAGGATACAACCAATACCTCTTTACAATTTCCATATATTGATCAGATAACGGCTATCTCGCCGGATTTTGACTGGCGTACCTATCATACATTTCAGTCTGTCTGCCCCCAAAATAATCCGGAAGGGGGAATCCAGTGGACGCAACCAACCATTGATTACGCAGGCGAAGGCTTGATCCTGTCAGTCTCCATTCCAGTAAGAATTCAAAACCGTTTTATTGGTTTATGGAGTATTGATCTACCCATGAAAACCCTTTATCCGGAATTTGTATTTGACACGCTTCTTGACGGGCAGGTCAATTTTATTGTGGACGAGGATGGTAACCTGGTGGCTCATCCTCATATTCAAACCCGGATTGACTCTGAGAAAGGAAGCATTTTTCAGACCCATTTTCATGAACTCGGTGCTGAGTTCAAACCTTTGTTACCCAGGGAATTGCTGAAAAAAAAAGTGGGGCACTTCGTACTTAATCCGGAAACGGCATCTGAATTGGTGGGATATTACCATTCGATCCCGGAGGTCCAGTGGCTCTTATTTTGTGTTTTTCCCCGACAATCAATGGAACATGTCATTGACCGGAAAATCAAAACCGCGTTTGAACGGGTTAAATCCGGTGACTTTTCATACCGCCTCAATGGAATATCCGGCGTTAAACACAGTAAAATTATTGCTGACGGATTTAACGAAATGGCCCACGCATTGGAAAACCAGGCGAAAAAACAGAAAAAAACTCAGAAAGAAAAGGATCTGCTTGAAGAACGGATTCGACATTATCAAAAAATGGAAGCCATCGGTACCCTTGCCGGCGGTATTGCCCATGATTTTAACAATGTTTTATTTCCCATTCAGGGCTATGCTGAAATGTTTCTCGAGGAATTACCCAAGGATGATCCTAAACATGAAATGGCTCAAGAAATTTTCCAGGCAGCATCCAGAGCCAAGGAGCTTATTGAGCAGATTCTGACCTTTAGCCGCCAGGGTAAAATGAAAAATCAGATTGTATCAATCCAGATCATCGTTAAAGAAGCCCTGAAATTATTAAGATCGACTATTCCAAAAAATATTGTAATTAACCAATATATCAATTCCCAGTGCAAGCCGGTCTTTGCTGATCCCACGAACCTTCACCAAGTGATTATGAACCTTTGTACGAACGCATTTCATGCTGTCCAGGAAAAAGGTGGATCAATTGATGTTATTTTAGAAGAAGTTTCGGTCATGACAGACGGTCAGTATAATATATCCGGCTTACCCCCTGGCGACTACATCTGCCTAACTGTATCCGATACAGGGTGCGGTATGGACAAGAACACTTTGGAACAGATATTCAACCCCTATTTTACGACAAAAAAAGAAGGAAAAGGAACCGGATTAGGCCTTTCTATTTCATATGGCATCATAAAAAAGCTCAATGGGAATATTAAAGTGTCTTCGCAGCCGAATAAAGGCACGACCTTTCATGTTTACTTACCGGTAACCAGCATAACAAAAAATCGGGAGTATGAAGATAATGTCAACGTTGAAAAAGGAACAGAGCGAATATTGCTCATAGATGACGAGGAGAGTATCGTAGAGATGGAAACGGCAGTGCTGCAAAAATACGGATATCGCGTTTCTGCCTTTACCAGCAGTATTGAGGCGTTAAACGCTTTTAAAAAAGAACCGGGTTCCTTTGATCTCGTGCTCACGGATATGACCATGCCGGACATGACAGGAGATATATTAGTTGATCATATCAAACACATTAGAGATAATATTCCAGTTATTATATGTACCGGATTCAGTGAAAATATTTCTAATGGAAATTACGCGGACAAGGGCGCAGACGGATTTCTTATGAAACCCGTTTCCATAGATAAACTGATCGGTGAAATCAGAAAACGGTTGGATAAAATTTAGGATATAATACAGGAACTCTCAATGGCTGAAAGCAAAGACACAAAAATCAGAATTGTCAGGATAAAATTAATAAACGGCACCCAGATCAACGGTCATGTCAACATCTCTGGATATGATCGTCTTAGCGATCTGATTATCGACCAGTCCAACGATTTCCTGGTGATCACCAAGGCAATCTTGTACGATGCGGAGAGGGAGAACCCTGTCAAGCATGAGACGATGTTTTTGGGTAAACGGTACATTGTTTGGGCTGCTCCAGAAAGTGAAGAGGATTGAAAAAGTTTTTTTTCAGACACTCGTTCTCATGCCTCTTACCTGATTTGTGTCAGGCAACCGGTTTTGTCCGCCGCTTGACGCAAAAAAGCCCGAAACGTCTGTCATCTCGGGCTTTAAATTTTGTTACAGCAGTTGCCCGGATAACTTCCTCAGGCAGGCATTCCCCCGCACAATCAATCAAGGTGTCCCGGATGCCGTAATTGTCCTTTTGGTTCACCTTGAGAATGATGTCCGCAATTTTTTCCTTGTCAGAACAGCGTGAGGCATAGTCCACAAAAAATTCTTTGGCATCATGGCGGAACACATCACCAATATTCCCGCTGGAGTCATCGCACATCTCAAAAATGGTGCTGTCAGCCTCGTAAAATGCCGCAACCAGTTCAACGCCGGTAATGGGATCATCCACACCGGATTTTAAATCCTGCAACAGCATTTCCAGCTCTCGGGCAAAACTGGAGGTCCCCGCCAGTCAATAAAGCGCCTTGAATGTTTCAGTCTTGAAAGCTTTTTCTTAAACCGCTAAACATTCTCCTTCGGAGTGGCAATCAATTGCTCAATCAGGTCATCCGCCAAAGAACAATCATCTCATCGGAATGTACGGCAAGATTCAGCAAAGCATCTGCCGGCGCATCAGGCCCCAGATCAATCAGTTTTTGTTTGCGGTCATATAACCAGGCAAAATGTTTTTATGTGGAATAATAGCCTTCATATCCTGGTTGAGAGTAACGGGCACAGGTATTAATGCGCTTGGTAATAATTTATCCAAAATACTTGAACGAACCACAATAGCTATAGAGTTGGCCGGGACAAGTTTTGTGGAAGAGCCTTTGACTGCAGCCTCGGTAATGTAGTCTTGTGAAGAATCTATAACTGGGCATCCCATATCTTTTGGTGAAATCCATGGAATTGTTCCGTTTTCCCAATAGTCAAGTTGTCTTTTGGATGGGGTTCCCCCTCCATACCATTTCCCAACCTCCCCCAACGCCTTCCACTCAACTTCGTCTTCTTCAAAACTCAACAACTGGTCGCGGTAGTAGTTGTATTGTTTTTTGCGAGCTGTAAGCTCCGCTGTAAGCTCGGTGAATTTGTCCAGAATGCGGACGATTTCAGCCTGGATTTCCAGGGATTTTTTGGGGTCTTCCGGGCATGGGATGGGGATTTTGACTTCTACCATCTTCCCTTTTGTCAGCTTTGCTCTACCACCACCTGATAGAAATGGGATGAAATTACCGATGCTTAAATAATGAAACAGAAACCTTGTGTTCAATCTGGATTTCCCACGTACAACATGAACATGATTGTTAGCCCAAAACTTTCCGGTTGCATATTGAATTGAATAGTTTTCAAGGCTTGCTGATCCGTCCTCAGCGATAAGAACGTACTCGCCATCGTGAGTATGGCCATCGACATAGTCCTGAATATTGTTCGCACCGTAATATGGCGTTTCTCCGGCCACACGTAGAGATGCTTTTACAGGCTTTCGTCCACTATTTGCCACCTCAACAAAGTTGTCATTCCCCAACGCCTTCCACTCCAGCTCAACCCCAGCCAGCAGTTTTTCCATAAAGCCATTTTTCTGTGTCTTCCGTGTCTTCCGTGGTTCCATCCTCATGCTACAGCTCCTCGGTTTTAAATTCGCTATAGCCTTCATAGAAATAGCTGACGTCGATGCCTTTCATGAACAGGGCGCGGTCATCGATCCGGTCGGTCAGCGCACTTTTCAGCAGCACCTTGATTTCCACATCTTTTACCGGGCTGCGTTCCATGGCGGAGAGGTATTCCTCTTTATCGACCTGGTTCCAGTCGATGACCTTCCGGATCTCCTGTTTCAACATGAGATCCAGCCAGATGCGGATGGCGCGGCCGTTGCCTTCCCGAAAGGGGTGGGCGATGTTCATCTCGACATATTTTTCGATGATTTCATCCACGTTGCTTTGCGGCATGGAATCGATGTGTTTCAGGGATGCTTCCAGATACATCACCGGTGCAAAACGAAAGTTGCCCTTGGCAATATTCACGTCGCGAATCTTGCCGGCAAAAGCATAAATTTCACCAAACAGATAGGCATGAATGAAGGCCAACCCTTCAAAGGTCCCGACGTTTACCTGATCAATGTCGCCCGTATCAAAAAGCCGGCGGGCTTTTTGTTTGCTTATTTTTTCTTCGACTTTAGCCGGTTCAACCTGATTGGTGATGCCCAGTTTATTTTCCAGCATCATTGGTTACCTCCTTCAATCTCCGCAACAATGGTATCAATGTCCGAGCGTAACTGGTCAATCTTGGCAACGGTGGTTTTCAGCTCGGCATTGAGCTTTGCAATATCAATCACCTCGCGGTTGTCTTTGGCTTCCACATAGCTGCTGACGGAAAGATTGTAGTCGTTGGCAGCTATCCGGTCGTTATCTACGGATTGGGCAAAGTGATCCACCTGCTCTTTGCTGTCGAAGACCTGCATGATCTGTTCGATGTGCTTGTCGGTGAGCACGTTGTTGTTGGTCTCTTTCTTGAACAGGCCGCCGGCATTGATGAACTGGGTGCTGGTGTCGGTCTTGTGTTTGGAGAGCACCAGAATGTTGACGGCAATGGTGGTGCCGAAAAAGAGGTTGGGTGCCAGGGAGATCACGGTCTCCACATAGTTGTTATCCACCAGATACTGGCGGATTTTCTTTTCGGCACCACCCCGGTAAAAAATACCGGGAAAGCAGACAATGGCCGCACGGCCTTTGCTGGAAAGAACAGGGAGCACCAAAGTCGGCCTTGGAACACGCAGGCCGGGTCATAAATTTTATTTACGCTGGTCTGCCTGTGCATGGCGAGCTGGGCAATCAGCTTGGAAACGTGTTGCGGGGTGAAAAATTCACCCCCGGATTTACCGGCATTGGCGGCGTAGTTTGAGATAAGAAACTCGTAGGCATCGCCGAACAGGTCAATATGGTTGCCTTGAAAATCACCAAAGTCCAGTCCGGCCACCCCCTTGAGCACAGCAGCCAGACGAGTGTTCTTATCGGTGACGGTGTTGCCGAGGCGGTTGCTGGTGGTGTCGAAATCGGCAAACAACCCTTTGATGTCACGCTCCGACGGGTAGCCATTGGCGGAGCTTTCAATGGCGGCAAATATGGCGGCCAGGTCGGTGTTCAAGCTCTCATTGGTGTTGGCGCCTTTGGCAATATTGGCGAACAGCTGGCTTGGGTAGATGAAGTAGCCCTTGGTTTTAACGGCATCATTTTTGATGTCCGGGGTGATAATATCATCTGAAAGCTCGGCATAGTTGATGCTGTCATCACCGGCTTCGATGTAGCTGGAAAAGTTTTCACTGATAAAGCGGTAAAACAGGGTGCCGAGTACATATTGCTTAAAATCCCAGCCATCCACTGCGCCTCGGACATCATTGGCGATCTGCCAGATCTGGCGCTGCAGTGCCGCGCGTTGTTGGTTACTTGTCATCTATAAACTCCTGATTCCGTTATTCGGCTTTGTTTTTATCATGTTGCTCATTGCCTGCAGCAGCGCAGCCTGACCGCACCCATCGGTCTACTTCATCTTTCTTGAATTTCCAAAGGCGGCCGATTTTATGGGCGGGCATGCCTTTTTCGCTTATCCACTTATATACGGTATCTCGCTTGATCCCGAGATAGTCTCCAATTTCATCTACGGACAACCATCTGTCTTCCATTTTCGACTCCATCATTCTTTGAGGGCCGTGCCATTTTTAAATGTATGGCGACTCGTCAAATTGTTTAACCGGACGGCATCCCATTGGGGCACAATCCGGCTACATTCGGTTAAACAGGGTTAAAGGTAAATAGATGAAATGAAAACATCAAGTTTTCTTTCCGGATTTAACCGATTTTAGCCGAATGTATTGCCTTCCAGTACCATTGGAATTAAGTTTGAGAAAGAAAATGTACCACATGCCCGACACGTTCTCCGTTTTTCCGGTAAGTGAGGTGCAGAGAAACCCAAACACAGGAGAATCTGATGGATATTAATGATTTGTTTGAAGGCATTGCCGAGGCATTTCGGCAGTATCAGGCTGAAATAGCTCAACAGACCCAGGCGTCAAGTAACCCCAAATCCCGCTGGACTTGAGCCCAAAACAGAAGCTGAGAAAACGGAGAAGAAAGTGGCAACAGAGAAGGGGGTTGAACAATATTTCCCGAAAAGAGAGTGAATGCAGAACAGTTGGCAGAACGCTCAAATCTACGTAAGTCTCTAATTTATAAAACAAAAAAACCGATCCCGCGTGCCGGACTCGGCAACAGGATCGGTTTGTCTCAATATTTATGGTGGAGGCGGCGGGAGTTGAACCCGCGTCCGAAAACAATCAATCCAGGCTTCTACATGCTTATCCTAAACTTTATAATTGGCCGAGAAGGCTCCTTCAGGAGGGATACTACCCGGTATATCCTGAAAAATTTAACTTTTGAAACCCAGGAAATTTCAAAAGCGGTCTTGCAAAGTCGACGCCCTGACCTGAATCTGCAAGAAGGATGTCAGGAGGACGGAAGCCGCCTTAAGCAGCTACAGCGTAGTTATAATCGTCTGCGATTATATTTATACTTGCCAAGTTTACGAGTTGACAAACACTCGACATGCTACCATGGACGTCAAAATCTCCGTCGAAACCATTACGCCCCCAAATTGTAAAAGATCAAAGAACTGTAATTAATATAACATCAAGAAGGCTTAAGTCAATACTTTTTTGAATCAGGAATATTTTTTTCTTTCACGATCCATATCCCGTTTAACATCCCGCTGTTTGATGGTTTCCCTTTTGTCGTAAAGCTTTTTGCCTTTACCAAGGCCAAGGAGAACCTTTATTTTATCATTTTTAAAATAAATTTTTAACGGCACCAGGGAGTACCCCTGTTCTTTTATTTTTCCGACAAGTTTTTTAATTTCATGGTTGTGCAACAAAAGTTTCCGGGTACGCAAGGATTCATGATTGGCATTGTATGCAAACGCATAGGGAGAGATGTGAAGACGGCGCAAAAAAACTTCTCCGCGCCTGATATCTGCGTAAGAATCCTTGAAACTGACCCTGCCCTCTCTGATGGCTTTAACTTCTGAACCCACCAGCACAATACCGGCCTCATATTCATCATCAATGTGATAATTATGCCGGGCTTTTTTATTGGTGGCAATCAGTTTGGTATATTTTGCGTTCATGGTTTATTCCTCGTTATCCTTATAAGGCAAAAGATCCTTGTATTCCGTTTGAATATAATCGACTATTTCCTGAACCGTTTGAAAGCCAAGGATGGTCTGGACATCTTTCCGCGCTTTTGAAACATCCATGGACCGGATCATTTTTTTTATGACAGGGATGGAACCGGCGTTCATTGACAGATTTCTCAATCCCAAACCAAGAAGCACTGGGATATTAATGGCGTCTCCTGCCATTTCACCGCACATAACCAGTCCAATATTTTTTTCGGTTGCCGCGTCCACGATGAGACGGATCATTTTCAGTACTGCAGGGTTTAATGCCTGGTAAAGATGTGCCACCCTGCGATTGCGCCGGTCAATGGCCATGGAGTACTGAATCAAATCATTGGTGCCTATACTGAAAAAATCAACGTGTTCGGCAAGTTCCCGGGCCATCATTACAGCGGAAGGCACCTCGATCATAATTCCCAACGGGATATCTTTATTAAATATTTTGTCTTCGGACTCAAGCTCAATAACCGCCTTGTCAATACAAGACTTTACACCAATAATTTCCTCAACACAGGAAATCATGGGAATAAGAAGATTAATATTACCAAAAGCCGCAGCCCGTAAAATGGCTTTGATCTGGGCGATAAAAATACTTTCATTTTTTAGACAAAATCTGACAGCCCTCAAACCTAATGCAGGGTTGGCCTCTTCCACCGGATCGATATTAGGATTAAATTTGTCCCCGTTAATATCCAGGGTCCGGATGGTCACCGGAGCCGGCTGCATGAGTTCCACAAGCTCCCCATATTTTTGCAGCATTTGCTCCTCGGTGGGGAACCGGTTTAAATCCAGACATAAAAATTCCGTTCTGAGCAGTCCGATACCAGCCGCTTTATTATCCCTGGCAGACACCACCTCTTCCACATGCTCTATATTGGCAAGAAGATTAATGGGTACCCCGTCGGCAGTGATTGCGGGCAGATGACTCTCCCGTTCAATATCAGCCCTGATGGTTTCAAACCGCTCCATCTTTTCTTGATACCGGAACAGGGTGTCTTCATCCGGATTAATGATAATAATCCCGGCGGACCCGTCTAGGATAAGGATATCATCATTATTTATATTTGCCGTGGCATTGCCAAGTCCCAACACCGATGGGATCTTAAGGGATTTGGCCACGATACTTGTATGGGAAGCCTTGCCGCCCCTGTCCGTTACAAACCCTTTGATGCGCTCAAGCTGAATCTGGCTGGCATCTGCGGGGGAAAGGTCATGGGCGACTATGATAACGCGTTTGTTGATTTCGCTGATTCGAAGGTCAGCCTCACCCACCAGATAATTCATTATTTTGTCTGAGACCTGAATAATATCATTACCCCTGGCCCGAAGATACGGATCATTGATTTGATCAAACATCCGGCTGATACGCCTGGACACCTGTCGAAGCGCCCACTCCGCATTGACCTGGTCATTGGTAATGGTATCAATGGTTTTGCCGTAAAGCATTTTATCCTTGAACAAAACCATATGGGTTTCAAGGATGTTCAGGTTCTCACTTAAATCATCCCCTAAAGAATCAATGGTCTTGGCATGGTCTTTTTTAGCTTTATCTACGGCATTTTTAAACCGGTTTATTTCATTGGGGACCATATCCGAGCTTACAGAATAGCGTTTAATGGGGTTAACGCCCTCCCGGTCAACAAGATAAGCCTTTCCAATACAGATACCGGGAGAACCGCTGATGCCCCTGAGAACAATTTGATCCATAACGGTTCTATTCATTTTCCCCAAATCCAATATCAAAAAAATTCTTGATTTTATCTGCCAGGGCAGAATCTTCTTCTTTTTCTGTAAAAATGGACACCTTTGTCCCCGTAACCGCACAAAGAGATAAAATTTCGATAATGCTTGCGGCATCCACAATGCTTTTTCCATCTGACAACCAGATGTCACCACCGGCGTCTTGGGCCATCCCGGCAATTACTGCCGCAGGCCGCGCATGCATTCCCAAGGCATTGACAACAGCTGTCTGCCGGGAAATTGAATATTGAAAATCCAAATTTATAGTCATTCCAAATGATTTTTTCTTTTGTGTTATATAAAAAATAATAAAGTGAAAGTGCCAACCGATCGACCGACTTGATCAGATGTTTCAAATTGGATACTATATACCACATTTAATATATTTTAGCCAGTTGGGTTGACTGATCTGAACCTGCAGTCTGAACCGTTTTAAGAAGGAGTTGAACATGAGCAAACCCAATAACATCCAGTACCCCATTGATGATTTCAAGTCTGGTGAATCATGGCGCCTGTTTAAAATTATGGGCGAATTTGTTGAAGGTATAGACGGACTTCATGATCTGGGACCTGCCGTATCTATTTTCGGTTCTGCCAGAATAACCAAGGGCCATCCTGATTATGAAACTGCAAGAAAGACAGCAGCCTGTTTTGCAGCCGGCGGGTATGCAATCATCACGGGTGGAGGCCCCGGCATAATGGAAGCGGCAAACCTGGGCGCATCAGAGCAGAACGGGGAGTCTGTCGGGTTAAAAATCAACCTGCCCTTTGAAGAAAAGGGCAATGCCTATATGACCCGGGCTCTGAATTTTAATTACTTTTTTATCCGAAAGGTTATGTTTGTAAAATATGCCCAAGCCTATATCATCATGCCGGGAGGACTTGGCACAATGGATGAAATGTTTGAAACCCTGACACTGGTTCAGACCCGGCGTATCCGAAAAATGCCTGTCATTTTAATGAATAAAGACTTTTGGGCCGGACTTCTGGAGTGGATTAAAAAATCACTTGCCGAAAGCGAATTAATCTCGCCCTTGGATATGGAATTGTTTTCATTAGTTGACACCCCGGAACAGGCCCTTGAAATAGTAGATAACTTTTACAACCGAGCTTAACCCCTTCTTGGGGTATGAAAGACGGTTTTTTCGGGCAATTGCTTTAAACCAAGCCATATGCATATCTGTTTTTTGACCGGTTCAAGGTCCGCCACCGGCGTTTTAAGTCTTGCGATTCGAAAAAACATCTCTTCCCAGGAATTCAGGTAGACCAGTGTGAAATCTGAAATTTTGCCGCCGGGTCTTTCCGCATAAAAATTAACGGAAACAAACAGACTCATAATGAACGGTTTTCTTCTTAATGCATCAAAACTAACCGGTTTTGCTAATTCAGGGGTAAAAAAATCATGCATGCTTCTGTAAAGTTTTTCAATGCTGTCGTGGGAAACTTTCGTGGGATTCGGCGCCATGGCTAAAAAAGTGTGGTCTGTATAAAGATGGTTATGAATCAGCCAGGCTCCGATCTCCTCCACAGAATTTACCGTGAGTATGGATTCTTCATCCATCCGGGCCTGGATAGATGGTTTATGGATCAATTTCCACAGGCCGTATTTTTTTCCGGGCACGGCCAGGTAGTCTATATAAAGCCGTGAAAAATGACGGTCCCCACTTGAAATTAAAAGCAATTTTTTAATCTTACCCGGTTTGTCCTGGAACTGGATATCCACCTTACGTTCAAGAACCAAACGGTCCTGCTCAGAAATAGCCGGCCCGGAATCATCCTTGAATCGGCTTTTAAGGTCAGTGTATCGTGTCATCATATACTGTTCAATGGTCAAGGAAAGGCGGTGAATAGCGGCATAAGGCCAGGATCTGAATCGGCCGATTTCAAACACCTTTTCCTGGGTCCAGCCCCATTCCCGCAGGCACCTTTCCAAAAGGATGCGTCGCAGGCCAAAAACACTGAAATCCAACTCCGATTGTTTTGTAATCCCCAGCTTTAGAAAAAAACAGGTGAGTAAAAGTTTGATGGAGCGTGTATCCCCTGACTTCATGTAAAAATGAATCAGGGTATTGAGCAAAATAACGTAAGAATCGTTCTGTCCCGGCTTCAGATGTGTCCCTGAATTCATCCACTCATTTTTATACTCATTGCACAGCATGGGTTCCCGGCCATAGGTATTGATGTATTTTTCCAGTAGGGCCATCTTAATGACCGATTTAAAAGGGCTTTTAAGCCATTTAAACATTTGCCAGATAGAAGCGCCGAAATATTCATTACGGGGTACGGCATGGATATCACCCAGATCAATATACCGTTTGGTACCGGGTAAACGATTAATGCAATCGAAGATCAGATTATAATAATTGATGCTGATACTGGTGGGAAGCGCGGTCCACAAGGGCAGTCTGCCTGCCACATGGATCATGGTTCGGTAAAACTCCTCCTTGAGCAACAAGGCCTGGGCTGAGCCTGAACTTTCCTGGGAGGAACCGCCAAAATCATTATCACGGGCCTTGAAAATATCCACAAGAAAAAAGGTGACCTGGATTTTAAACCGTTCCAGAGCCATGCTCTCCAAAACATCCAGTTTTTGGCGCAAAAGATCGGTTCCCTGGTGCCCCAACCGTTTTTCATCTATACAGATCCAGTAATCAATGTCAGACTCCGCGGTTTGGGCAACAGACCCAACACTTCCCATGGAATATATTGCAAGGATGCAGGGATTCGGATGCCGGCGGACGACAACATCGGCACTTCCCAGGTAGTGCCGGCCAACCCGTTCGGTCTCCCTTGACGGTAGATAATCTTCTACGCCACAAGGCGTTGATGACAGGATCTTATTGGTTTCGGGCATTGCAATGTTTTCGTGGATCAGTAACGGTAGAAGCTGAAAAAAATCCGCCTGTTCCGGCTTAAAAATATCAAAAGCCGCCAGCAGACTTAATTTATTCTGTTTAATAAATTTTGCCTGCCCAAAATGAATAAACTCAGAAAAAATAAGTATATTTATTTCATTGGCCACTCTGGGATCGATCCTTGGCAGGTCATTGAAGCTGAGTTGGTATTCCCTGTCATTATAATTCAGATCCCGGATACGCATATGCATGGCGGCATGTGATGCAAACCGGCAGAACCGGGCCCTGGTATTGGTGAAATCGGCCATGTAAAGGCAGGCATTGACAAAGGATAGACCGGATAGTCGCGCGTATGCAAAAACAGCACAGGTCAGATTTGTTTCTTTAAAAGAGGTTTTTGATATGACCGCCTCAACGAACAGAGCATCGCTCATGTCTGCCCCATTTAAATTACAATTATAAAAAGATGCGTTTTGGAAACTGCATTGATTGAATTTTGCATTTTGGGCAGACACATTGACAAAGACGGCATTATCAAAGCAGGTCTGATCAAATACAGCCTCATCCAGATTCATATTGTAAAACAGGGTATTGCGGCATACACCGCCTGATACGCGAATGCCTGTCAGCAACGTGTTGGTAATCTGTGCATGGGTCAGATTAAGTATGGCTCGGGTCAAATCCATCCCGGACAAATCCAGGTCCCGGATAACCGCCTTCTGAAAATCCAAATCCCGGGGAACAATCCGCTGTTTTAAATCATCCAGTTTTTTTTGGACCGGATCCTTGAGTATGGATTTGAAAAAGGTGGCCATGGATTTTTTCTCGGGCATTTCCATCTGGATATTCTTGAAAGGAGCAGTAATGCTTTTACGTTCCTTGAGCAGCAGGCTCTGGGTTTTTACCATTAGGCGGTCCACTTCTTTCCTGATCCGGTCCGACCCGCAAATTTCTATGTTTTCCTTTAAAATCCTGACCACTCGTTCCGGACGTTTTTTAATCATGCCGAAAATGCATGCCAGGTTGACGTCATAATTTTTACCCTGATAGACGCCCCTGCTCAACGCAATGTCCTGGAGCGCAAAAAATGAGAGTCTGGATAACTCTGAAATCTCCATATGGATGATGGGAATAAGGGAAGGATAAGTGTCCCGAACCATATCCATAACCTTGTGAAAGGGGTGTCTGCCGGTCACAACAAGGGCCTTGAACGCGCTGAGAGCCTCGTTGGTTTTGGCATTTTGAAACCGCTGAAACACAGGTTCAAACAGTTCCGGGTACAATCCAAGGGATGAATTCTCAATCAGACTGTATACAGCCATCCTGACCTTTTTTACGGTTTCTTGGGTTAACGCTTTTTCAAAAACCCGTAAAGGTATCTTTGATCGCATCATTGAGATGGCTTTAAGGCCGATGATCCGATCTTGAGGGTCCGGGGACACCAGCTCATTGTCCTCTATGAGAAAGGGGTCTCGCAACGCGGCGTCAATATTATTCAAATAGGGGTCAACATCACGCCCCCGGTCAAACAGGCCGGCATAGTACCAGGTCACAGCCTCGCGCTGCTTAACGCCGGCAAGTACATAGCGAAACAGGTTTGCAAAACGCAGACGGATGGCGGGGTCTGCCTGCAGATACTGATCGGCAAAAATCAAACTAAGCCGGTCATCCAGACCTTTGATACATTTTTTTATCACGTCCGGGGAAACCCGTTCCAGATAAATGGCCTTGAACGCAAAAAAAGCGCCGATACTGCCAATGTTCATAAGTGCCTGAATAAGAACACTTTTATCTGAAAATGACATTTGCGCAAAAATTTTGCGGTAAATAAGAGCGGCCGCCTGAAAGGCGTCGGCCTCTGCCTGTCTTAACGGATTATTTTCCAGTGGTGTTTCTATGTTTTTCCGAATGACCAAAGCCATCTCGTTTAAACTTTTTCTTCCCGCTTCCCTTAAAGAGTAATGGGTCGAAAAAACACTGTTTAAAATGGGCAGAAGACCCAGATAGACAGGCAATTGTGGTGCCTGAAGGATTATATTTATACGCTGTTGTTCATCAAGGCTCTTCCAATGATCATCAAAGGTGTGACGATTAAATTCAGGATTAAAGTCATCCATGCTGCTGTGCCAATCCTTATATTTCGGGCTTGATTCTATTGTAGGCCATTTTTCGTAGGGGCAATCCCCCTGTGGTTGCCCTCGTTAGGGCAGGCACGGAGGCCTGCCCCTACAGCAGCCGACGTTAGAACCAATCCCCATATTCCGAACCCAGCAATTCTAAATTTAATGCTGTTTTATGTCATGCCGGGCTATATTTTAATTAAAATTTGGTATATGATTTAAGTTTGATTTAAAATTTCGTTACAATCTTCAATATTGATATAATATTGTATATCATACCAGAATTTTTTTATGAACTTATTTGATGGCAGAACACTGGATAAGACCGCAGACCAAGGGTATGATGCCCGGTCCATAGAAGTGCTCAAAGGCCTTGACCCGGTCAAGCGCAGACCCGGCATGTACACGGACACATCAAGCCCGGACCACCTGGCGTTTGAAGTTATTGACAACAGTGTGGATGAGGCCATTGCAGGCTTTGCCACACGCATTAACGTCACCCTGACCCAGGACAACAGGATCACTGTATCTGACAACGGCCGGGGAATGCCCGTGGACATTCACCCCCAGGAAGGTATTTCCGGCGTTGAACTGATCATGACCAAGCTGCATGCCGGTGCCAAATTTTCAAACAAGGATTATGCGTTTTCCGGCGGGCTTCATGGGGTAGGTGTTTCTGTGGTCAATGCCCTGTCCATTCATCTGTGCATTGATATTTGCCGGGACAAAAAACGATATCGAATTGAATTTCAAAACGGCACTAAAACCAAAAACCTGGAAGAGACCGGCAAAGCGGCCAATAGCGGAACCACGCTGTCGTTTAAGCCGGATCCGGCCTATTTTGATACCGATCAATTCAATGTGGTCGCCATCCGGGCAGCGCTTAAATCCAAGGCGGTTCTCTGCCAGGGACTGACCACCACCTTTACCGTTGAAAAAACCGGAGAAACCGACACCTGGCATTACAACCAGGGCCTGGATCAATATCTTAAAGAGATGATCCGCAGCACCAAGACTATTTTTCCGGAACCGTTCACAGGCTCTGCCGACAATGATGACTTAAAGGCCGTATGGGCGGTGAACTGGGGGCTGGAAGATGCCCTTGACATTGAGGAAAGCTATGTCAACCTCATTCCCACAAAACTTGGGGGTACCCATGTCAATGGGTTCAGATCCGGCTTGCTTGAGTCTGTTAAAGAGTTTTGCAAATTTCGAAACCTTCTGCCTAAAGGTGTGTTTCTTACCCCTGAGGATATCTGGCAAAATGTGGGATATGTATTATCCGTAAAACTTGTGGAAGCCCAGTTTTCAGGTCAGACCAAAGAACGTCTCTCCTCACGGCACTGTGCAAGCCTGGTTAATATCCAAGTCCGGGATGCTTTCAGTCTGTGGCTGAACCAGAACGTGGCGTTCGGCGAAGCCCTTGCCCAGGCCGCCATCGAAAATGCCAGACGCCGTGAAAGAAAACGCAAAAAAGTGTCCTTGAAAACCCGTACCAGCGGGGCCTCTTTGCCGGCTAAACTGTCAGACTGCACCAGCGATGACCAAAGACAGCGGGAGCTTTTTTTTGTGGAGGGAGACTCTGCCGGCGGTTCGGCCAAGCAGGCCAGAGACAGGCGTTTCCAGGCCATCATGCCCCTGCGGGGAAAAATCTTGAATACCTGGGATTTAAATTCTTCGACCATACTTGAATCCAAGGAGATCCGGGATATTTCCCAGGTACTGGGCGTTGTCCCGGGATCAAAGGATATTTCCAAGCTGCGCTACAACAAATTATGTATCCTGGCCGATGCAGACTCCGATGGCCTGCATATTGCGACCTTGTTGTGCGCACTTTTTCTAAGGCACTTTCCCGAAGTGGTCCAACAAGGCCATGTGTTCGTGGCCATGCCGCCCCTTTACCGGATCGATATGGGAAAAGAGGTGTTTTACGCCCTTGATGATTCAGAAAAAAGCGCTATCATCAAACGGCTGAGCCGCAGAAAAAAACCGGCAAAAATAAATATCCAGCGTTTCAAGGGATTGGGGGAGATGAATCCATCCCAACTGCGGGAGACCACCATTGCCCCGGACTCCCGGCGTCTGGTTCAGTTGACAATTACGGATGAACCAGTCGTCGGCGAACAAAAAAACGATCCGGCCCGGGAAAACGAAGAATCGACATCCGCCTTATCTGAAAACGAAAGGCTTCTTGATTCTTCGGCAGCAGATAATGCCCGGGCGTCAGAATCAAAAAAGGATGATGTGTACCAGGTCATGGATATGCTTTTGAGTAAAAAAAGGGCCCGGGACCGGAAACATTGGATTGAAACCCATGGAGTAATCAAAGAGATTTAATACGCATGACCCAGACCACAAGTTCCCGTGTTGAAGAATTTGAACGCCTGCCCTTCACGGAGTTTACCCAAAATGCATATCTGAACTATTCCATGTATGTCATTCTGGATCGGGCTCTGCCCCATATCGGTGACGGGCTCAAACCTGTCCAGCGCAGAATCATATACTCCATGAGCCAGTTGGGACTGTCTTCCACGGCCAAATTCAAAAAATCGGCCAGGACCGTAGGCGATTGTCTCGGCAAATTTCACCCCCACGGGGATACAGCCTGTTACGAGGCCATGGTCCTGATGGCCCAGCCGTTTTCTTTAAGATACCCTCTGGTGGACGGACAGGGTAACTGGGGAGATCCCAACGACCCCAAGTCCTTTGCAGCCATGCGGTATACGGAATCAAGACTGTCCAGGTATGCAAAACTCCTTTTGGATGAACTGGAACAGGGCACGGTGGGGTGGGTCCCCAATTTTGACGGCACCCTGGAAGAACCATCTCTGATGCCGGCCCGTCTGCCCAATATTCTGCTCAACGGCACCACCGGCATTGCCGTGGGCATGGCCACCTCCATCCCGCCGCATAACTTGAGGGAAGTGGCAAAGGCCCTGATCTTTCTCATTGAAAATGAAAATGCCGACACAAAAGACGTATGTAAATTTATTAAAGGCCCTGACTTTCCCACACACGCTGAAATCATAACCCCTGCAGCAGAAATTGGCGACATCTATGAAAAAGGCAAGGGGCGTGTAAAAATGCGGGCCCGGTATATCATAGAGGACGGGGAGCTGGTGTTCACAGCCCTTCCCTATCATGCGTCCGCTGAAAAAATTTACGAGCAGATCGCAGCCCAGATCAGTGCAAAAAAACTGCCCATGGTGTCGGATCTGCGGGATGAATCCGACCACGAGGACCCCACACGGTTAGTGGTGATGCCACGATCAAGCCGCGTGGATCTTAACGCCCTGGCAGACCATCTTTTTGCCACCACGGATCTTGAAAAGTCCTTTTCAATCAACATGAACATGATCGGCCTTGACGGCCGACCCGGGGTGAAAAATCTAAAAACGATCCTGAACGAATGGCTTGAGTTTAGAAAATCAACCATTGAGAAAAAATTCCGGTTTCGTCTGGAAAAAATTGTCAATCGACTGCATATCCTGGAAGGATTTAAAACCGTTTACCTGAACCTTGATCAGGTGATCGAAATCATACGCCGGGCAGATGATCCGGCCAAAGAACTCATGGACACCTTTAACCTGTCCGAAATCCAGGTTAAGGCGATTCTGGAAATCCGGTTGCGCCAGCTTGCCGGAATGGAAGAAATCAAAATCACAGAAGAAATGGCCGTGCTTTCCAAGGAAAAGGCGCACCTTGATAAACTTCTGAACTCGCCTAAAGCATTTAAGGCGTTTATGATCAAAGAAATTGAAGACGATGCCAAAAGCTTCGGAGACACGCGCAGATCCCCCATCAAACAACGCAAGGACGCCGAAGCATTTTCGGTTACGGATATTATCGAGGTGGAACCTGTAACCATTATTCTGTCCACCAACGGATGGATACGCACAGCAAAGGGCCATGATATAGATCCTGCCAATGTAAAATTTAGAACCGGGGATCATCTGCTGTGCCATCTGCGCATCCAATCCGACAAACCCATTGTGCTCATCGACACCTCGGGGCGGGCATATACCTTGTTCTCCCATGACCTTCCCTCGGCCAGGGGAAACGGGGAACCCGTCACAGGGCATCTCACCCTTGCCCCGGATACAACCATCTGCTACATGCTTGCCGCCGAAGATGACGACCTGTTTCTCAACGGTGCTGACAATGGGTATGGATATATCATCAAGTTCAGTGATTTTTTAACCAATTTCAAAAACGGAAAGGCAGTGATCACTTTATCCCAGAATGATCTGCCCATGGCACCACTTTCCATACCGGATATTAATTCCGACAACGTTGCCGCAATCACCACCAGCGGCAGGATGCTGATCTTTCCGGTCAGCCAGCTGCCGCGCCTGAAAAAGGGCAAAGGCAATAAAATAATTCATATTCCGGCTTCCGGCAAAAGCCAAAATCAGCCTGAAAAGCTTAAGTTTCTAAAAATATTGCCTTTAAATTCAAAGCTTGTTATATATTCCGGCAAGCATTTCTTGCGGCTGACACCAGGCAACCAGCAGAATTACACAAGCACAAGGGGGCGACGGGGGAAACTGCTTCCCCGTGGATACAGAAAAGTTGATAACCTTGAAATTATCCCCACCCGGCCGGCAACAGATGATACGGATTAATGAAATCATTTTTAACTAAACATTTTATACTTCTAACCCTCATTATTGTAACCTTAGGGGGCGTACGATTTTGTGTGCTGATGCACCATCAGGAAATCGACAGCACCCTGAACACCGTTGAAAAAATATTCAAAAACGGCAAGCTGCGTCTAATTACCAATAAGGCCGTTAACACCTATTATCTGTACAATAACAAACCCACGGGGTTTGAGTATGATCTGGCCCGGGAATTTGCCGACTTCATGAATGTGGAACTTGATATCATAACACCCGGCTGGAACAATATGTTCGCCTATCTCAAGCAGGGCAAAGGTGATTTTATTGCCGCAGGGCTTTCCATTACTGCTCCACGCCTGGAATATGTAGATTTTTCCATTCCCTACATGACCATACAGCAGCGTATTATTCACCACAATCTCATTTTTAGTCCCAAGGACATCAAAGACATGGAATTTGATGTTTTTCATGTCCGGCGGGGAACCTCTTATCATGGCAGGCTGAAAGAGATAAAGGCGTTGGGTGTGGATTTGGAGTATGTACTGCATAATAACATCCCCACCGAAGAACTCATCGGCATGGTCCATGACCGTGAGATTACATTCACCATTGCCGATTCCAATATCGCCTTGCTCAGCCGACGTTTCTTTCCGGATATACGCATCGGCATTCCCATCCAGGAACGTGAATCCCTGGCTTGGGCAGTTCGAAAAAACGATGGTGAGATGCTCAAGCAGATCAATAAATTTTTTCTTTATGCCACTAACACCGGTATCCTGAAACGTATAACGGCCAAATATTATGACAATATCGACAATTTTGACGCCTATGAGCTGAAAAAATTCCATGAGCGCATAGAGACCCGGCTGCCCAAATACAAAGACATTATCAAGGAAGAATCTGCCAAACACGGATTTGACTGGCGCCTGATAGCAGCCGTTGTGTACCAGGAATCCCACTTTGACCCGGATGCAAAAAGTTATACCAATGTTCGCGGACTGATGCAGGTCACCCAAAAAACCGCAAAAGAAATGGGCATTAAAAATCGCCGGGATCCTCAACAAAGCATCCGGGCAGGGATAAAATATTTAGCTTTAATGTACAAGCGCTTTGAGTATATTAAAGATAAATCCCAGAGACTGTTGTTTGCCCTGGCAAGTTACAATATCGGATACGGGCACGTCAAAGACGCCATGGGTCTGGCAAAGGAGAACGGGCACGACCCTATTACCTGGAAAGGACTGAAGGCGACACTTCCTCTGTTGGCCAAGGCAAAATATTATAACCAGACAAAATACGGATATGCCCGGGGCTGGGAACCGGTTCATTATGTGGAGCGTATCCAGACATATTTCGATATTCTAAAACAGAAAAAAGCTGCCATGGCCGGATAATAAAAAGTTGTGGCCGGCGCTAAGACATATAAGTCTGCAGTGCATTAAAAACATTTCATAGAACTGCATTGCAAACACATACCAAATTTAAACGATTATAACGAAAATGAGATCATGAATGACAAGAAAAATTCTAATTAATGCAGTAGATCCGGAAGAAAACCGTATTGCCATGGTTTTTGACAACAAACTGGATCAATTTCACATTGAAACCACTGCAAAAGCGGCAACCAAAGGTAATATATATAAAGGTATTGTTACCCGGGTGGAACCCAGTCTGCAGGCCGTGTTCGTGGATTACGGCGCCGAAAAAAACGGATTTTTGCAAAAAAACGAAATACACCCCGATTATTTCCAGGAAATCGAAAAGAATAACAGATCCCTGTTTAACTTAATCAAAAAAGGCCAGGAGATGATTGTCCAGGTCACCAAAGACCCGATTAATCTCAAAGGCGCCATGCTTACTACCTATATATCCCTTCCCGGGCGTTTTGGTGTACTCATGCCGGGTAACAACACCAGGGGTGTTTCCCGCAAAATTGTTGAGGAAGATGAACGAAAGCGGTTGGTTGGAATTCTCAAGGGCATGACAATTGCCGAAGGATTCGGAATGATAGTCAGAACTGCAGGCAAAGGTGCCACCAAAACGCTGCTGACATCAGACCTGCGGTATTTGATGCGCGTATGGAAAAACATCGACAAACTGGCCATGGAAAACCAGGCCCCCTGTCTTCTTTATAAGGAACAAAGCCTGGCCGTACGTTCTTTAAGGGACTATTTTACAACAGATATCAAAGAGATCCTCATTGACAATCCAGACACCTACAAAGAAGTTCTGGACTTCATCGGGATGATTGCACCCAAACAGAAAAAAATTGTCCGGCTGTTCAAAAGTGAAAAGCCCATTTTCACAAAATACCAACTTGAGGAGCAGATATCTTCCATTTATAAAAGGGAGGTGTCGCTTAAATCCGGTGGTTTTCTGGTGATCGAACAGACCGAAGCCCTGGTTTCCATTGATGTCAACTCCGGCAAGTCCACAAAGAAAAACAGCATTGAGGAGACAGCCTATCACACCAATCTTGAAGCGGCTGAAGAAGTGGCTCGGCAGTTGAGACTGCGGGATATGGGCGGGCTTATTGTGGTGGATTTCATTGACATGAAGGAACGCCGCCATAAGGCAGAGATCACCAAGAACATGAAAAAACATTTAAAATCCGATAAGGCCAGAACCAAGGTAGGAGGAATTACCGCCTTCGGTCTTCTTGAAATGTCCAGGCAAAGGATCCGCCACTCCATCACTTACGGGGCCTATGAAACCTGCAGACACTGCAATGGCCGGGGCATGACGCCGTCTGTTGAAATCCAGGCACTTGCACTGCTTCGAAAATTAGCGCTCAAAACCCTGAAAGCGGAAACGGATCAAAAATTTATCTGCCGGGTACCCGAAGATGTCGCATTTTACATGCTTAATACCAAAAGAGAAGAACTCCTTGAGCTTGAAACAAAACGTCAGGTAGTCATAACTATTGAAATAGATCGCACAATGATTTCCGGCCAGAACAGCGTTAATTAGTGTTTGAACCAAAAGTCACCCATATGCGGCGTTGCAGAAAAATTTACAATCCTCACATACTTTAGTATGCTTCGTTTGTAAAATTTTTTGCGCCTTGCAGCTGGACGACTTTTGGCCCAAACAGGCTCTAAGTGCAGTAATTCTAAATTCGAGTCGGTACCCCATCTTGCTCTTAATCTTGCTCTTGCTCTTGCTCAAAATAATACTTCGAGCAAGAGCAAGATTAAGAGCAAGAGCAAGAAAAAAGCAAGCAGGAAAGATAATACTTTATTAAATTTAGAATTGCTATCTAAGAAAGGCTGACATTGACAATGTCTATTTTTTTATTGTATCTGAAACAACCTTAGATGAGTTTAGAAAGGAGAGGCTTTGCGTACTAACAGGCAAAAACGACACCCAATGATGCCTATCATCGCCCTTGCCATAGTTATTTTGGCAGTCCTTATAATGATTTGGTTTGTTATGGACAGGCTACCCGGCGACACTAGGCGAACTGAAGACCAACAGACTGAAATCACACAGGATAAGTCCGGGGGCCAAAAAACCGATTCGTTGCCGGGCGCTGTGGTCAAGCAGATAAGCAAACCCCCGGTTATTGACTATAACGAGTTGGCAAAAGAAGGCATCATCAAGGATCTGATGGAGTCACGTAAGAAGGATCTGGGTGTCAACAACAGTGTGGATCTGGTTGTCAAATCCAATGAGTCCTTTACCGTGGGCGGAAATACGGTTTCCATGGAAAAGGTGCTTGAACAAGCGTTTGCCGGCAAGGGTAAGGTGCTTGAAAAGGAGCTCGACGAATCCGGTGCCCAAACGCCTGTGGGGTTAAACAGCTACGGGGTTTATGTGGTCCAGCCGGGGGATAACATTTGGAACATTCACTTCAGGATGCTTAAAGACTTTTATATCCGTAAAGGGATTCGGTTAGGCGAAACCGCTGATGAGCCTAAAAGTTCAGGCATGAGTTCGGGGGTCGGCAAAATTTTAAAATTCTCGGAAACCATGGTGATTATTTATAATCTAAAAGAAAAAAAGGTAACCGCGGATATAAATATCATAGATCCGTTAAGCAAGGTGGTTATCTACAATATGGATGAGATATTTGCCCTGCTTGAACAGATTGATTTTAAGCATGTGGACAAACTTCGGTTTGATGGAAGCAATATCTGGATACCGGTACATTAAATTAACGCCCTTCGGGCGGGCTGTTAGCAGATAGCTGTCAGCTATCTGCTGTTATACTATTTAATTAAATGAACACTAACGTTTTAAAAATTTACCCTATTTTTAATGAAGAAGGAGGAACATGTTGATTAGCACTGCATACGCCATGGGCGCAAATGGTGGACAGACCGGAC
Organism: uncultured Desulfobacter sp.; assembly: GCF_963666695.1. Lineage (GTDB taxonomy): Bacteria > Desulfobacterota > Desulfobacteria > Desulfobacterales > Desulfobacteraceae > Desulfobacter. The sequence continues at coordinate 1,956,478 of NZ_OY762947.1, read as the reverse complement.
AAGGCGGAGGAATCGCTGGTTTTTTACCCATTATTATTCTGTTTGCCATTTTTTATTTCCTGCTCATCAGACCCCAGCAGAAAAAAGCCAAAGAGCATAAGGAAATGATCGAGAATCTTAAAAAGGGCAACCGGGTTGTAACATCCGGTGGTATTTTCGGTACCATTATTTCCTTGGACGACACCACCATCGGTCTTGAAATTGCCGAGAAAGTAAAAATCAAAGTTGCCAGGGGAAACATTGCCGGCCTGATTTCAGATAATGAACCCCAGGCCAAATCCAAATAAAAAAAATAACCGAATCCTTCAGGAGTGATGAGATTGAAATTTTTTACCTTAAAGCGCGTATTGATTCTGGGGATCATTGTTGCTGCCGTTGTATGCCTGCTTCCCACGTTCACCAATACTTGGCCCCATAAAAAAATCAACCTTGGCCTTGACCTGCAGGGCGGCATGCACCTGGTCCTTGAGGTGCAAAGCGAAGAAGCGGTTAACGCCGAGATTGACCGTACCATCAGCCAGCTTAAACTGGATTTGAAAAATGAAAAAATACAGCACATGGGCATTAGCAAGGCCTCGGAGCACAAATCTGACCATAAAATCATTGCCAGAATCTCAGGGGCTGACAACAAATCAAGTGTGGAAAAATTGCTGTCAGAGGAATATGCAAGCCTTGAGATCCCTTCGGTGAAAAATATAGACGGCGGTCTTTCTTTTACCCTGCGCCTGCCTGACAAGGAATCGGATTCCATCAAAAAAATGGCTACGGAACAGGCTCTGGAGACCATTCGAAATCGTATTGATGAATTCGGCGTCAGTGAACCGGATATCAGAATCCAGAGCGGCAACAGAATTCTTTTGCAGCTGCCGGGTATAAGTGATCCCGAACGTGCCAAAGGCCTGATTGGAAAAACCGCCCAGCTTACATTCCAGCTAGTGGATGAACAGGGCGATATCAACGCCGCGATGCTTGGCAAACCCCCTGTTGGCGTAGAAATTCTTTACCAGGTGAAAAAAAATGCCACCACAGGCAGCCAGACCAAAACGCCGTTTCTGATCAAAAAACATGTGGAGCTTGACGGCAGCCAGTTAACCAATGCCCGGGTGGAGTTTGACCAGTTCCAGCAGCCCCAGGTGGGCATTGAATTCAGTCGTAAAGGCGCCAGAATCTTTGAACGAATCACCGGTGCCAATATTAACAAACGGCTGGCCATTGTTCTAGATAAAAATGTATACTCCGCACCCAATATCCAGGACCGTATTTCCGGGGGCAAAGCCGTGATCACAGGGCATTTTACCCTTGAAGAGGCTACTGACCTTGCCATTGCCTTACGGGCTGGTTCTTTGCCTGCGCCGGTTAAAATTATTGAAGAACGAACCGTTGGTCCCACCCTGGGTGCAGACTCCGTGCGGACAGGCCTGATATCCATGCTGGTGGGCGGCGCCCTGGTCGTTCTTTTCATGATCATTTATTACAAGGGGGCAGGTCTGATCGCCGACGTTGCTCTAATTGTAAATATCCTTCTGATTGGTGGTGGACTGGCAGTTTTCGGTGCCACCCTGACCTTGCCGGGTATTGCCGGTATCATCCTGACCATTGGCATGGCAGTGGATGCCAATGTTATTATTTTTGAACGGATCCGGGAGGAGCTTCGGACCGGCCGGTCACCCAAGGCTGCTGTGGATGCCGGGTATGACCGTGCCACGCTGACCATTATGGATGCCAATGTTACCACATTAATCGCAGCTGTTGTTCTGTTCCAGTTCGGTACAGGTCCCATCAAGGGATTTGCCGTAACCCTGGGGCTTGGTATCGTGGCCAGCCTGTTCACTGCCCTGATTCTCTCCAAGAGCATCTACGATATGATTCTTGCAAACAAACAATCCGATACATTGAGCATATAAAGGAACTTATCATCATGCAGTTTATCAAGCCTGGTACCAATATCGATTTTATGGGAATGCGCATAGTCGGCTTTGCGGTTTCCCTGATCCTGATTCTGGCAGGTATTGTCTCCCTGATTATTCATAATGGCCCCAATTACGGAATAGATTTTGCCGGCGGCACCCTGGTACAGGTAAAATTCCCTCAAAGCGTTAATGTTTCCGACATCCGTAAAGGATTGGACGAGATTGGCCTTAAAGATGTATCTGTCCAGGGATTTGGTGATCCGGAGGCCAATGAGTACCTGATCCGAACCTCCAGTGATGCCGACGCCTTGGGCAACCAGCTGGCTGACACCGTTTCAAGAGGGTTGAAGAATACAACGTCCCTTGAGCCTGATATCCGGCGTGTGGAAATGGTCGGCCCCCAGGTAGGAGAAGACTTAAAGAAAAATGCGTTGCTGGCCATTTTCTACTCTCTGCTTTTTATCACGATTTACATATCCGGCCGTTTTGAACAGAAATGGACCATTGCCGGAATCACGGCCGGCGCATTGATGGCCGCGGTCTACTTTTTATCCGTCTTCAACCTCTCCATGCCTTTTTTGATTGCAGCCGCCTTGGTTCTTTCTCTGGTGCTGTTCTGGTATCTTCAGCTTCAGTACGCAATCGGCGCTATTGTGGCCTTGATTCACGATGTAACCATTACTGTTGGGATATTTTCCTTGCTCAACCTTGATTTTTCCCTGCAGATTATTGCAGCCCTTTTAACCATCATTGGGTATTCACTGAACGACACCATTATCGTGTTTGACCGAATCCGGGAAAATATCAAGGGGGATTCAAACCATTCCATGATATCGGACCTGTTTAATCGGAGTATCAATGAAACCCTGTCACGGACTATATTGACATCGCTGACCACATTAGTTGTGCTGCTGGCTCTTTTCCTGCTCGGTGGAGAAATTATTCACAACTTTGCCTTTGCCATGATCATCGGTGTGGTGGTGGGAACCTATTCATCCGTTTTCATTGCATCACCAATTGTTTTTATGGCCCATAGAAAAAGCTAAGGATAACGCCTATGTCCGCACCAACAGGTTGTTACGGAATAGATAATTTTTCCAGGTTCAATACGGAAAATCAATTTGACCGCAGACATACATGCCGTATTCTGAGGATCAAATTTATTTTTCCAACGAAGAAATTGGGAAAATTAGCATTTTGTAACAGCCTGTCGGGACAACATGTTTTAAGTATTGCACTGCTTTCTCTTATTGTTTTTTTGACCGCGTCCTGCGGGTCTCTGAAAATATATGAAACGACTGACGGTCAGGCACAGGATACTAATCCGACTGTACCTGACACCACCCCCGTTCCTATAGATACATCACTTGACCAGGATATCCGTACCAGGCATCTTGAAGAGAAAATCACCCGGCTCGAAAACCGGATTGCGCTGCTTGAAAAAAAATCCGCTGCACAAATCAAACCAAAGCCGGCGTACCAAAAACAGCCGTACCCAAAGCAGACAAAGCAGGTGTATCCAGCATCCCCTGCCAAGCCGGATCAGCCGGCACCGCCTGCACAAACCAAAGAGTTGTCCCCTGTCAAGCTTTACAAAAAAGGCCGGGCCCTGTTGCTTGAACGCAATATTCCTATGGCCCAGACACTATTTTCAGATTTTGTAAAAAAATTTCCGGATCATGAACTGGCGGACAATGCCCTGTACTGGCTTGGGGAATGCAGTTACACCACAGGCGATTATGAAAAGGCTGCAAACATTTTTAAAACGCTTGTCCAAACCTACCCCAAAGGTCAAAAAGTCCCGGATGCCCTGCTTAAAACAGGATATTCATATATGTCCATCGACGATGTGAACCAGGCCAATCACTACTTCAAGAAAGTTATCACCCGCTATCCCTTTTCTCCGGCAGCAGACAAGGCCCAGCAGAAACTATCCCAGACCCAGTAATGATATAAATGATGCACTGTCCGGATACATATCTGCCCTGGTTTCTTTTAACAGAACTGCCGGGTCTAAGTCCCCGTGCAATCAAAAGTCTGATCCAACATTTTAAAACACCCGACGCCATTCTAAAGGCATCTAAAACACAACTTTTGTCAGTGCCGGATATATCCTCCAGGGTCATAAAAACCCTTCTTGGACACAAAAAGTTTGAAACGAGTGCCCAAAAACGACTTGCCCAGGTTCAGGATTCCGGATACCGGGTTGTGGTGTTAACCGAACCCGAATACCCTGCCCTGCTTAAAGAAATTCCCGATCCCCCTGCCCTTTTATTTTATGATGGTACATTCGATATGAATGCGCCCTGTATATCCATTGTGGGGTCACGAAATGCGACCCGGTACGGCATAGATACCGCCCGTTACCTTGCAGGACGCCTTACGGCATTTGGTTTTACCATTGTGTCGGGCATGGCGTTAGGAATCGATACCGCTGCCCACAAAGGCGCACTTGAACTTGATACCGGGCAGACCCTGGCGGTTCTTGGATCAGGCCTTGACCATATCTACCCCAGACACAACCGGCCCTTGTACTGCCGGATCAGAAAGCAGGGCGCCGTCATTTCCGAATTTTTCCCGGATACCGCCCCGTTGCCCGGCAATTTTCCCCGGCGCAACAGGATTATTGCAGGTCTGTCCTGCGGCACGGTTGTGGTGGAAGCCGCCCAGAAAAGCGGATCTTTGATTACTGCCCGATTAGCCGGGGAGTACAACCGTGAGGTATTTGCTGTTCCGGGCAGCATAAAATCCTCCAAAAGCCGGGGTACCCACCATCTAATCAAACAAGGCGCACGCCTGATAGAAAATGAAATGGACATCATTGATGAACTGTCCCAGTTTGTCCATGCCACAAATAAAGCGTCTTCGGTTGAACCGACAAAAAACAAACCAACCATGGACAAAATTCAGACCATGGTATATAAACACCTCGATCTTTACCCCGAGCATATTGATCGTATCACCGCTTCAAGCGGTCTGACGAGCGCCCAGGTTTCCGCAGCCCTACTTGACTTGGAATTGTCAGGGCTTATTGTTCGTCATCCAGGCAATAAATTTTCAACCTTGGAGGAATAACATTGGCAAAGCCGCTTATTATTGTCGAATCGCCAACTAAAATCAAAACCCTGAAAAAATATATTGGAAAGGATTATAATGTGGCGGCCAGTGCCGGCCACATCCGCGATCTTCCGGTGAAAAATCTGGGGATTGATGTGGATGACAATTTTAAAGCCAAATATGTCAATATAAAAGATAAATCCAAGATTATATCCAATCTGAAAAAAACCGCCGGTGACACGGATGAAATATTCCTTGCCCCTGACCCGGACCGTGAAGGGGAGGCCATTGCCTTTCATATCATGGAGATTCTGAAAAAAAAGGACCGCAAATTCCATCGGGTTCTTATCCATGAATTAACAAAAAAAGGTATTGCCGATGCCCTTTCCCATCCAACACAACCGGATGTGGACAAGTATGACGCCCAGCAGGCCAGAAGAAAACTGGACCGGCTGGTGGGTTACCAGATATCACCGCTTTTATGGCAAAAAGTCCAAAGGGGACTCAGTGCCGGCCGGGTTCAGTCCGTGGCCGTTAAAATCATTTGTGACAGAGAGCGGGAGATCCGGGCATTTGAGCCGGAAGAGTACTGGACCATTACTGCGGATCTGGAGGCGGGAAACCCGCCTGTTTTCAATGCGGCGTTGACAAAAATATCCGGAAAAAAAGCCAAGGTCACCAACGGGGATCAGGCCCATGCCATTGTGGCAGACCTTGAAAAGGCTATTTTCATTGTTAGTGAAATCAAAAACAAAACCATTAAGCGCAATCCGTTGCCGCCTTTTATCACCAGTAAACTCCAGCAGGATGCCATTAACCGGCTGCGGTTCTCTGCCAAAAAAACCATGGTTGTGGCCCAGCAGTTGTATGAAGGCATTGAGATCGGCAGCGGTGGTCCCGAAGGCCTGATCACCTACATGCGTACCGATTCCACCCGTATTGCCCCGGAAGCGGCCCAGGAAGCTTTAGACCTGATCCGCCAGTCCTTTGGAGATGAGTATGCCCTGGATGCCCCCCGATTCTTTAAAAATAAAAATAAGGCCCAGGATGCCCATGAAGCCATACGCCCTACTTCGGTTCACAACACCCCGGAAAAAATCAAATCCTTTCTGTCGCCGGACCAGTTCAAACTCTATGATTTGATATGGAAACGGTTTGTGGCTTCCCAAATGGCCCAGGCCCTGATCGACCAGAAATCCATCCTGATTGAGGCAACAGAAAAATACCTGTTTTCCGTTTCCGGATCTACGACCCGGTTTGACGGATTTATGCGGTTGTATGCAACCCAGGAAAAAAATAAAGAAAAAGCAATCCAGTCCCTGCCTGCGGTGGAACCCAAGGAACAGTTAACGACCCGTAAAATAAATCATGACCAGCATTTTACCAAGCCCCCACCCAGGTTTTCCGAAGCATCCCTTGTCAAGGAGCTTGAAAAAAACGGGATCGGCAGGCCATCCACCTATGCCTCTATTATCGCCGTAATCCAGGATAAAGGATATGTGGATCTGATCAAACGGTATTTCACCCCAAGCGAGCTTGGCTTTATTGTCAATGATCTTTTAGTGAGTGCATTTCCCAACCTTTTAGACATTTCATTCACGGCCCAGATGGAGACCAATCTCGATGATGTGGAACAGGGAAAACTCAACGAAGTTGACCTGTTAAAAGCGTTTTATTCCGATTTTAAAACCACCCTGGATAACGCCACGGACAATATGGTTTCCGTTAAGGGCGTAGGCATTGAAACCGATATCAAATGCCCGTTATGCGGAAAACCCGTTAATATCAAAATCGGCAAAAACGGACATTTTCTGGCCTGTACCGGATATCCCGAGTGTAGCTTTACCAGTAATTACACCAGGGATGAAAAAGGCAATATTGAAATTGTTGAAAAAATCCAGGACAGCGAACCGGTTAAGGACTGTCCTAAATGCGGCAAACCCATGGTGATGAAAGACGGCAGATTTGGATTGTTTATCGCCTGTACCGGATATCCCGAATGCAAACACACCGAATCCGTGGCCCAGGAGAACTCAAGTAAAGACACAGGCGTACCCTGCCCTGAAAAAGGGTGCGACGGCACAATTGTGGAAAAACACTCAAAACGGGGCAAAATATTCTACGGATGTTCCAAATATCCGGATTGTACCTTTGCCACCTGGGACAAACCCGTCAACGAGAGCTGTCCGGATTGCGGCAGCCCTTATCTACTGGAAAAAGAGACAAAGCGGGATGGCAAAATCCACAAATGTCCGGACCGTTCATGCGGGTTCAAAAAAAGTGTTTTGCCCGTTCCGGAAAAAGAAGAGCCTGTTTAAGAATCAGACTGTGGTAATTCAATTCCCAAGACCTTGTAACCTGCATCAGTTATTACCTGGGTGACAAGCGCCTCGTCCAAGGGAGAATTTGAGTTCACAATCGCATATTTTTCTTCAAGATTAACCGTTGTTGAAGAAATCCCCTCAACACCATTAAGTTTTTCTGTTACGCTTTTTGCACAATGCATACAGCTCATACCATCAATGTTGATTTTTGTTTTCATTTCCGACTCCTTGTTTTCATATCTTATATTATGATCCGGGTACCGTATTCCTTCATCAGGTTTAAAATATCTTAATCTCAACGCATTGGTTACAACTGATACGGAACTCATTGCCATGGCTGCAGCAGCAAACATCGGGTTCAACACGGGTCCTCCAAACAAATAGAAAACCCCTGCTGCCAATGGAATCCCCGCCGTATTGTAGGCAAATGCCCAAAACAGATTCTGTTTTATATTCCGTAAGGTCGCCCGGCTCAGTTCGATTGCCGTCACGACACCATGCAGGCTGTTCTGCATTAAAACAATACCTGCGGATTCCATAGCCACATCGGTTCCGGAGCCAATTGCGAATCCAATATCAGATTGAGCCAATGCAGGGGCGTCGTTTATACCATCTCCAACCATAGCCACATACGAACCACCAGCTTGAAGTTGTTTGACTTGCTCCGCTTTTTCTCCAGGCATGACCTGGGATACGACTTCATCTATTTTCACCTGTTTTGCTATGGCGGCAGCCGTTAATTTGTTGTCGCCGGTCAGCATTACAGTCTTAATTCCCATCTTATGGAGTTTTCCTATGGCATCCGCTGAATCGGATTTCACGACATCTGCCACCGCAATGATACCGGCTAATTTCTCGTCAAGGGCCAGATACATGACTGTTTTACCTTCCTTAGATAAAATATCGACTTCTGGAATATCGTTTACGGAAATATTATTTTCAGTCATGAATTCAATATTACCAAGCATCAGGTTTCTATCATTTACGTTTGCCCGAATACCCCTGCCTGCCACTGCAGTAAAATCGCTCAGCTGATGGAAAGGCATATCCAGCTTTTCATATTCTTTTACAATGGCGGCACCTAAAGAATGTTCAGAGCCTTTTTCTGCTGATGCTGAAAATTGTAAAACGTCATTTTTTCCAAAACCGTTAAATGCGATAACATCGGTCACCTTTGGTTTACCCTCTGTGATGGTGCCGGTTTTATCAAACACAATGGTTTTAACCCGGCTGGCGATCTCCAAAGGTTGACCACCTTTGATCAAAATACCCAGAGAAGCCCCCCGTCCTGTACCGACCATAATTGCCGTCGGCGTGGCAAGTCCCAAAGCGCAGGGGCAGGCAATCACGAGTACCGCAATAAAAATTTTCAGCACAAAGGTTATTTCCGCACCGCCGATAAACCATGCACCACTGGAAACCAGGGCGATACCAATAACAAATGGAACAAAATAGCCGGCAATGATATCAGCCATTCTTGCAATAGGTGCCTTACTGCCCTGGGCCTCCTCAACCAGCTGAATGATCTGGGCAAGCGCTGTTTCTTTGCCGACTCGGTCTGCGCGGTAACGAATAGTTCCGGCCTGATTCATGCTGGCCCCAGTAACGGTATCTCCAGCTGTTTTGTCAACCGGGATACTTTCCCCTGTCAACATGGATTCATCGACCGATGTGCGTCCTTCAAGAACAGTACCGTCCACAGCAATTTTTTCTCCAGGCTTTGCCAAGAGCACATCACCTGGAACAACTTGCTCAATCGGGACAATGGATTCCTTACCCTCTTTCACAAGGATAGCTGTTTTAGGCTGTAATCCCATCAGTTTTTTTATTGCGCCTGATGTTTTGCCTTTGCTGACAGCCTCCATATATTTTCCAACCTTTATTAATGCGATGATCACCCCGGCAGTTTCATAATACAGGTTCATCACAAGATCCGTCCTGCCTGTCAGTATCAAGACGGTATTAAATGCACTGTAAACGATGGCGGAGGTTGTACCTATGGCGATCAGAGAGTCCATATTGGGATGTCCCCTGAAAAGCGCAGGAAACCCTTTAATATAAAAATGAAGACCGCATAAAATTATGGGAATTGTAAGCAATAGTTGACTCACAGCAAACGTTTTCGGGCTGTGCATCGGACTGATGAAGTCCGGCAGGGCAATTCCAACCATCTCAAGCATGGCAATAAGAACCAATGGAATCGCAAATCCTATGGAAACAACAAGGCTGAAATATTGTTGTTTAAGTTCTATGTTTTTTTTATTTTCAGGATATCCTTCGTATCCTGCTTTCTTTATTGCCGCTGTTAGATCCTGGATTTTAAATTCCTCAGGGTGGTAGGAAATGTTTAATTTTTCTGTCGCAAAATTTACCGAAGCGTCTTTAACACCCGGTACCTTTTTTGCGGCATTTTCGACATGACGGACGCATGCGCCGCATGTCATACCATTGATATGAAATAGTTGGGTCTTAATAGTCATAATCCCCCCCTTTATATTTGCTTGCTTAGGAATGAGACCGAAATAATTAACCAGGGAGCGCGATTATCTCGCCCGCGCTTCCGGATTTCGCAAAATCGGCAAGTTATTACAGATCCTCTCCCCTAAACGCTGCTTTAATGCTTCAATTATAAGTTATATATCATACTATATACTAAATCGTGGTGGGATACATATCAAGGTCGGCAATCTTCCATGTATTCTTTTGTAGGGGCAGGCCACCGTGCCTGCCCTAACGAGGGCAACCACAGAGGGATTGCCCCTACGAAAAATGGCCTAAAATAGAATCAAGCCCTCTTTTTCAAAGATTCTTATCCGATTTTGTGACTCTTTGCGCCTTTGAGGCTTTGTGAGAGAATAAATTTAGAATTGCTGTCAAAGGAGGGATATTCGTTGTAATTTTAGTTTTTTTCATTAATGAATTTTGTTAAACAGGCGTCAAGGGGCTCGGAAGAGTCATTCAAGACCTGAATCCCGACACCCTTTTGAGCAGTTTTTCCAAGTGTTCCCGGACATAGGGTGTCAGGTCGGAAAAATATAACCCGATCCCGCCCGAATCCGTTCTGGCCACAGTGCCGTTAAGCTTAAAAGGCCGGGTCTGGCCGGGCAGCGAAAAGACGATTTTGGCCGGTACCCCGATATCCGGATTCATCCTGGATTTGACGAACACCCCGGAAGCACTCAGATCCTTGGTATGAGACTGTATAATTTTATCACCGATCAGAATATCCACTTCAATGGGTTTATTCACCCGGGGATAGGATCTGGGCTCCTTGATATTAAGAATACATTCCAAAATATCCTCTTGCTCGTCATCGGCCAGGAAACGGAGTTCCGACATTATTTCATCCAGGAGCGACCTGTCTTTTGAAAATTTATCCGTCACGTTTTACCTCCTTGTCTTTAATCGCTTGTTTTATATCCTGTGCGGTAGAAATCGTATTATGTTTAAGCCCTAAAATCCGGGCCGCTGTTTTTACGGCGTCGGTAAAAGAGCCACCTGACTGCCTCAGGTCTTTGAGAGCATACGCCCCCCTTGATTTTGATAACTTTTCGCCATTTTTTCCCAGAACAAGCCCGTGATGAACAAACCGGCATGCCGGAAATGAAGAGAACCCAAAACATTGGGCAAGATAAATCTGGGCAGCAGTAGACAAGAGAAGATCCCGACCCCGGACTATAAAATTGATACCACCTTCTTCATCTTCCAGAAGGCTTGCCAGATGATAGCTGGGTTGATCATCCTTGCGCCAGAGGACAAAATCACCAAATGTGCCGGCCAGATCAATACGCTGATTGTTGACCTGAATGCAGGTATCATTGTCCACTTTTAACCGGACAGTGTGACGGCCGGGTTCAAATACAAGGCCGGCATTTCGGCAGGTGCCTGGATATAGTCCATTGGGCGATACTTTTTTTATAGATGCCCGGCTGCAACGGCATACAAATGTCTTTTGCCCCGTTTTGCCCGTTTTATTTAGGGCCTGCAACCTGTCCCGGTAATACCCTTTCTTTTTTTGCAAAGAATAATTTTGATAAAAATCATCCGGCCCTGCCGGCCCTGTATCCCAGTCCAGTCCCAGCCAATCAAGGCTGGTGAAAATATCTTCCAGCACATCCGGCCTGAAACGGATACCGTCCATATCATCAATTCGAAGATGGAGGCGGCCTTTACGGCTTCTGACAATGGCCCAGGTCACCAGAAAATTTACCGCATTGCCGAGGTGCAAAAAACCGCTGGGGGTTGGTGCAAGGCGTGAAACCGGATTGACCGGTACATTGAAAAGGCACAGAGGTAAATTGTTTTCAACTCCCCGCCAAGGAGTCCCCTTCCTGAGCGATAGCAAAGGTTGGGGAGGAATTGGCGTAGTAACTAACGATTGATTTATTTTCATGTATTTTAATCACTTCCCGCAAATTTACCTGTGTATATTTTTTCTTTGGATTTTTGATATAATTCCCTTTGATATCAACGATTCGACAAGATGAAGTGCCGGTAAAACCGGATATAAAACCGACGTTCCCCTTGTACTGCACCGTATCCCACCGGTTAAAACCTTTCAGGGTAAATACGTTCTTATTATTCCGCTTTTGAATTCGGTTCGGTGCTTTCCTTCCTTTTCTTGCAGTTGCTTCATGCAGGCTTCTTTTTCGTGACTGCACATGTTTTGTTTTTATCTGCCGGTCCAAAGGACTGGCCTGTTTATCTGCAATGATAACAGCATCATTGACGTGGGATTTTTTAATTCCCGCCTTATTTCGATGGTGGGCAGTGATATAACCGAATGTCGTCCTCAATGGTGCGATCCGGGACAACTCCGCTTGCAGATAATTTTTGCCTTGCTGAACATGCGCGGCTGAAATGTAAAAAGCGCTTTTCTGCTTGGGAAGTTTCAGGCCGTCTTTATGGTGCTTTTCATGGCAATCTTCACATAGCGTCATCAGGTTCGACAACTTGTCCGTGCCGCCGTTGGCTCTCGGCTTTATATGATGGCATTGCAGTGTTGATTCTGCGCCACAGACACGGCATTTGAACTTGTCACGAACCAAACACGCCTGCTTAAAATTTTTGTGATACAATAAGTCTCCATGCTGATATTGCTTGCCTGAAATGTCCGGGTTCTCCATCGCCTGAAAATCAAAATAAACGTCTTCCAGAATAATTTTTGAGACCGGCAGTGGGATTTGACTCACAACCCGGATAATCGCCTCTTTCTTTGCCTTGATTGACGGCGGGATTCTGAAAACTTTCTTTTGGATGCCGGCATATTCCTGGTGAACACCCTCTGCTTTTCTCAGACAGGGCCGACAGATTACTTTGGATGCCGGAGCGTTCTTCCCACATACCTTGCATGTCGGAATAGACTGTTTTCTATTGAGAAATCTGGGTTTCCGGTATCTTGTTTTCCGGTGTCGTCTGGACCTTCGATATTGTCTCCGGGTATCCAGTTTTGACTTGATATCTGAACGTAAAACCACCTCTTGTTGAAACAATGATTGACCATGGGATACCGCGGCAATACCGACATGGATTCCTCCGTCATCAATGCCGACCGTCACAGGCTGTATGTGTTCTGTAGTCTCATAAAGCAGTTGAACGGCAAACGGAGTTCTTTGAATTACTTTTGCCTTGCCCTGTTTGAGCAACATTCTGGCATTTGCCGGATTCGTCGGCATCAGCCATTTGCCGGATTGTGATTTGACATACACTTTCATAAAAAAACCTTTCGGTTATACACACCCTCCGAAGAGGGGTAAGATTCGCCTCGCCAATGTTCAGCAGGCTTCACAACGTGGTTGACCGCTCCTTCCTCACAGAGCTTTTACAGTGCCACGACAGAGCTTTGGACTGGCGAATACATCCAAAGGTGTCTATATCCTGCCGAACGTAGTCCCAACAAATGGGACTCAGGCTAGTCAACCTGGGCTTTTACAAGCCCCTTATGAATCTTTGATTCAGGAGGGGTAGTTGACAGGTGATGGATGTTCCCTGCAATGGGTTTTACCTTGTCTTCTAAATTTTTACATAGTTATAAAATTCCAAGGCTTATTTCATGGTAACCACCGGGCAAGGGGCATTGAGGACCACGGCCTGGGCTGTGGAACCTAACAGCAGTTTTCCCACCTTGGTTCTGTTTTTCACACCGATAATGATTTCGTCTGCCTGGGTTTCCTTGGCAAAATTAACCAGATCATCTCCGGAATCAATGCCGCGAATCAGTAAATGGGTTTCACAGGGGATATCTTTCCTATCAAAATGGGTTTTGGCCTTTTCCAGGGCGTCTTCCGCCTCAGTGATCAAGTCCTGATCTTTTTCCATACCCTCGGACATTACGGTAACGATCAATACTGTTGCATTAAAAAGCTGAGCCCGCTTCAATGCAAGTTCAAGAAGATTTTCCGCCTGGTTTGTGCCATGCTTGTATCCCACGATAAGTTTCATCTACCATTCCTTAATTTGTGCATTTTTAAATGTTTATATGGCCTATCCTAAAATGATTTTGGCCCCGGCCGCAAGGATAAAAAGCATTTATGTTCCCCTGTCGTGCCGGTCCATGACCATAACGTCGGCTTTATAAAAGATTTTAAATAACAAAACAAGACAAACTGTCCCCGGCAGCTGGCTTCAATTGACTTTGTAAAGCCGAATTAAAAGGTGTAGCCCATGGAAAAATAAAAAGCCCCCTTGCTTTCATCGGCCCGGGGATTTAATTTCCAGCCGTACAGCAAACTGATGGGCCCCACCGGTGTCTGACGGCGCAGACCAATACCGGCACTGCTTCGGAATGATTCCGAGATGCCCGGTTCCTGGATTTGGGTTAAGGCGCCGGTGTCAAAAAACAGGGCGAACTCATAGTTTAAAGTCAGATCGTATCGGGCTTCCACAGAGCCGAGCATCATGGACCTGCCCCCCACGGCGTTGTCGTCATCATCATACTGCAGCATGTTTTCATCAAACCCCCTTACGGTTGACGCACCACCCAGATAATAGAGCTGATCATCGGAAATATTGGTATTGCCCCTGTAAGTGTCCATGTATCCATAGCGGCCACGCATGGCGATAACCAGGTCGTTGGTGACCGGAAAATAATACCGCAGCTCCAGGCCGTATTTGTAAAAGTCATCAAGACTGGAATCCGTGCCTTTGAATACATCAAAGGTTGTCGATGCAAACAACCCCTTTCGGGGGCGGACAAGGGAGTCTGTAGTACGCCAGGTAATACCTGTATTAACCTGGCCGATATGGCGAACCCCATAATCGTCCTCTTCATCATCATCAAGTTCACGATCCACCCTTAAATACCGGTCCCGGTATTCATAGCCCCCGCCTAAGGAAAGGTTGATCTTCTTATCTTTAAAATTGCGCAAAAACGTTTGGGACAAGCCATAGGTTCTGATGCCGTAATCTTTGTTGAACGCCTCGTTTTCTTGTATATAAGCCTTGCTTGTGGAAGTGAAGCGTGTGGAAAGAAACCGTGGTTCAGTTAAGGAAAAATTCATGCCGTACCCCACCTGGCTGAACTCAAGACCGGCTTCGGCATTCAGGTTCTTGCCAAAAAAATCCTTATCCCCGATGCCGGCTTCCATATACAAATGCCGGGAGGTATCATATCCGACGGCCAATTCCACATAATAGGGTTTTTTCTCGGATATCTCCACAATCAGGTCAGCCTCGGGCTGCCGGTTTTTAAGGCCTGCAATTCTGACCCTGACACTATCCACGGCATTAAGATCCTGGATGTTCCTGCGGGAGTCCACAATCTTGAGCATGGAAAACGGGTCTCCCGGGGCGATCTCCATCTCATCTTCAAGCTCTTTCTGTTTTATTCGCAGCCCTCCGACATAAAAAATCCTGCCCACCACAACCTTAGGCCCCTGGTCCACATGATAGGTGATCCGGATCCGGGTTCTATCCCTAGAAAATTTGGAATCCGCTTTAACCTGGACATGGGGGTAGCCTTTTTCCGATACAGCCTGCTGCAGCGCTGACATGTCATCATCAAGAAGGGCACTGTCATACCAGCTCCCCTTTTTCAGGGCCATGACATCACTGGCCTCGTCCAAAGAAATGACCGAAAGCCCTTGGACATTGACCTGTTCGACCGTTGTTCTGGGCCCTTCATTTATAATGATCTCAACGGCAACCTGTTTTTCGTTCTTATCCGGCGCATCACTGATCTTAACCTTTTTATTCACCTTAATTTTGGTAAACCCTTTGGTAACATACAATGCCTTAACCGCTTTAAGGTCATCTTTCAGTTCAGTTTTGCTGAAAGCGCCCTTTTCCCGAGTCAGAATATTTTTTTTAAGTTCCTCAAAAGGCAACGTGTTTGCACCATTGATTTTAAGTTCAGACACTGTGTGCTTCAACCCTTCGTCGATAACGATATTGACCTGCCGCACACCCGGACGTTGAGAGTCCTCTTTTTCGTCTTTAACTTCTGCATCTCGAAAACCTTTCGTCTCATACCGTTTTTTGATATTTTGCATGCTTTTTTTCAGGGCAAAATCATTTTTGTTCCCTTTTTCCTCGAGCAGAAGTTCTTTTTTCAAAGACCATTTGTAAAAGGCGTCATTGCCCTGAATATCAATTTTGTACAGCGGACCTTCATCAATTGTGAAAATGACATCCAAAGCATCGCTGCCTTTAACCGGCACCGTTTTTGCCGCCACCTGAACATCTGCATACCCTTTTTCCCGGTAAAATTGTGTGACTTTTTTAATATCTTCCTTCATCATTTTGTCTGTAAATCGGTTGCCATGCCACGGCAAAAGGGATTTGCGCCAGGCACTGGTTACAAATTTAAGACGGGCCTGGCCGATATTATCGTTGCCTTCAAACTTAACCTTGTGGATATTGTGAAATGGGCCCTTGTCAATATCCACTTCAATATCGTACCTATTGCCCTGTTTCACGGCAGATATATTAACCTTTGGCGCATAATACCCCCGGCGCTTGAAAAGTTTTTCCACCCGCTCGGCTTGGTCGGCCATTTTCAGCGCTTGATAAACGCCTCCAACCTTTATGGTCATTGCGTTCAGCACTTCCTGCTCAAACAAGGGGAATGCGTTTTTAATTTGAATATCCTGTATCCTGAAAAACGGCGTCAATTCAAAGGTGAGCACCACACCTTGTTCTGTTTTTTCAGGATCCGGTACATTAATGAATTCAAAAAGCTGGGACTGGGTTAATGCCTTGACAGCAATATCCATGGCCTCGATGGAATACTCATCCCCAACGTTTATGGGGATAAAGCTTGAGGCAATGGACTGCCAGAACGCCTGTTTTTCAGAAGGAGCCTTAATTATGATATTGATATCCGTCACTTTGCCGGGATCTGCCGCAGATACAGCCACAGCCCCTCCCAGATAAACACAGGCCGCAAAAATAAAAAAATAAAATCGCATCATCATCTGAACTCCAGCCTGTATCTGAGTTCACCGCCCAACTTGCCGCTGGTGTCCTGAAAACTGCTTAACAGCAGGTGTTCCAGAAGTTTGTAATAGGTAGTAACCTTCTGCACGGTCTCTCCGTCATTAATATCTATGCCGTATGAGACACTGAGCTGGCGGGAAAGTTCTGCGCCTAAACCGACATATACACTGGTTTCGTTACCTTCATGATTCATGATGAAGCTGACTTCGCTTAATCCCGTGGTCTCCTTAATTGTGTCACTTAAAGAATCCAACATCATCTTGGCAATGGCCGCTGTTGACATCGACTCTCCGTCACTTCCCCCGGAGCTCAATTCATCCGTAGTTTTGCCAAAGGCAATCAAGGAAAAAATATCTGCATCCGTAGCATCAAGATCAGAAGAAAATTCAAGCACCAGGTCATCCGGCGTGCCGGTCACAGACAGGGTAATGGTATAGGAAGATATCGTGGTTTCAGCGATCAGGCGAATCTCGGGTTCGATTTTATACGGATTGATGAAATCAATGGACCCTTCAGTAATTTCGAATTGAGCTTTCTGAAAAGTAATAGTGCCCTCATCCACCACGGCCCGGCCATCCAGGGACGGCGCATACGCGGTTCCCCTGATACTGATATTGGGACTGATGCTCATAAGTGCCAGGTTGTTGTCCACGGCAATGGCTTCCCTGCGGGTGACATAAATATTAAGCCCAATGGTCTTTAGAAAATCCGGCCCGGGTTCCCGTATTTTGGGGCGGGATTTTTTGGTTGTCTGGGCGGCTATGCTTATCAGACTTAAATCAACATCTTTATAGTAGGTACCTTCAAAGATGTCTATCCGGCCGGTGATCGCTGATTTATCCATGGTACCGGCCCAGGTCAGTTGACTGCTCAACGTCATCTCCAGGGTATCAGGTACGTCCACCGGCACCTGGCCGGCGTCAAGGTTCAGTTTAAACGTATCCGGTATGCCGTTTTTCAGTTCGGCCGTTCCGGTCAGCGCTATTTCACCATCGCCAAGAACGGCTGTAACATCCTGGATGTCAATTGCCTCAGGGGTCAGTACAATGCGGCCGTTAACATTCTGCAAAGGCTCTTCCAAGGCCTGGAGGTCCAAGGTCATGTTTGAGAATTCAACACTTCCACTGAAATCAGGAGAAGCGGTTTTGCCATTGGCCCCCAACGAAATCAGAATATCCCCTTCTGCAAAATTTATCCCGTTTGCCAGGGGAACCAGTATAGAGACAGGCAGGCTGCCGGAGACTTCTGCAGCCAGATCTCCTTTAATATCGCCGTTGGCCCATAGGGTAAGCTGTCCTTTGTCCAAAATTCGGACCGGCACCGGATCAAGCTTGAACCGGCCATCTTTAAGCTGGGCTGCGGCATTTTCAATGCGAATCAGCATCTGTTCCTGTTTGGCCAGTGCCAGCCGGGAGATATTAATTGATGCCTGTAACGCTTCCGGGGTATCCAAAGGCCCGTGCACTTCTATGTCGATAACGGCATCCGCCGCCATGTCCGGGGCGTTGGGAATACGCAGATCCCGGGCTTTAATGCGCCCTGAAATATCCGGCGCCAGCAGACTGCCCTTGGCAAAAAGTTCCATCCCCAGCCGGCCCGAGTCCAGGGCGGCATCAGTGGCCGGGTCAATACCCTTAAGGTCGGTTTCCGGGATCACGGCCCGGACATCAAGGGTTTTGTCCGCCGCATTGACCTGCCCGGTAATGTCCAAGTGTGCGTTATTTTTTTTGATGCGAGCCTGTTCAAAGGTTAGGATATTGTTGACGAACGTAAGCTGTGCCTGGATGTTGTCCAGGGCATATGTTTTAAACCCCGGATTTTGTCCCGAAAGTGATAGCTGAATATCCGGCTTTTCCAGAGACCCGGTACCGGTCACTTTACCGGAAAAAGTCCCCCTGGCCCCCAGTTCCGGGGCCAGTTCGTCCAGTTCAAGTTGATTAAATTCAACGGTTAAGTCCAGGGAATGCTTTTGGCCTTTTTTTTCACCCAGCGCCAGGATTCCACCGGCATTGAGCGATCCCTGGTTGTGTTTAAGGGTCAGCTCCTGAATCTGGAGTACCCCCTTGTCCATTCGTGCCTTGCAAAGCACTTCATCGGCCTGGAATCCTTTGAAAACAAGATTGCCGGCATTGACATCCAGGGTCAGGTTCGGTGCCGGTAAAGCACCCGTAACCACGGCATGGACACCGGCACTGCCCGAACCAGTTTGGCCCACGAGGCTTAAAGGAACTGAGATGTCCGCTGCATCCAGGTCCAGATTTCCGGTCATTGTCATGGTCCGGGGATCAAACCCCGGCATATCCAGCCGAAAAGACCCTGTACCGGTCATGCCCGGTCCGTCCAGGGTCAAGCCGGTGAGGGTCAGACGCTCTTTTTTCAGCTCAGCACCGGCCTTGAACTGCACCTTTGCCGGTCCGGACATCCGGGGCAGGATCAGGTCATGAGCCGTGACATCCAAATCGGCATGGGCAGACATCTGCCCGGGGATCACACCCCGGCCCTTGACCCGGACCTGGGCGGCAACTTTTCCTTCCGGGGTATTTTCTCCTAATTCAAGGGCATCCAGGGCCAGGTTGTCCGGACTTAAAAAAAAGGTATAGGCCAGGGTATTTAGGTCGGCCATTGGGCTTGTAAACCCTTTTGGAAAGGTTTTTGACAAATCCACATCACCACCAAAAGGAATGGTCCCGGCCGGCAGATTTATCCGGCAGTTTTTAAAGGTCAAATGCCGATCCTTAAGCCCGGCGTAAACATTTATGCCTGATATGGCAGTTTTATTTATACGTCCCCGGCCAAACGTAAATTGGATATCGGCAACGGGATTATCGATGCCGCCTTTAATGGTCAGATCAATCCGGCCGTTCCCCTGGATCAGATCCTCCGGCAACCCCAGCGCCTTTGTGGCCAAAGGTGCTTCCACATCAAGGGTGGCAGCGATGTCCGGTGTCACTGTACCCAAAAGGCCTGCAACAGATCCTTTGGCATTAAGTCCAATCCCCGGCATCCCGGCATGGATATCAATATTTGAAATTTTGTCCTTGTCAATGCGGGCCTGGACATTAAAGGAGTCAAGGGCAAGATCCATGTCTCCCAATTCCAGATGACCTCCGGCCAGGACCACTTTAGCCGAAGCGGAAAGGTCGGCCAATTTAAACCCGTTCACCTCAACGGATAACTCCGGAAGATCCGCGTTAAATTCCGGGGCTGTCACTTTTATCTGTGCTTGATTCACCTTGAATTCACGGACCCAAAAATCAATGCCCGGGGATTTATCAGGCTCGGAAGCCTTGGCATCCGCCGGCGATCCGGTGTCAGCAATCAGGGCCGACAAAATGTCAACATCCCCCTGCTCCGACATGCTGATATCAAGGACAGGCTTGTCAATCAGAATTCGGGCCAGTTCAATTTTCTGTCGGGTCAACCCAGACCAGCCAACCTTGGCCGCCACCAAAGAAATGCCGGCCAGTTCTTTTCCGGAGACGCCCTTAAGATGAATTCCTGAAATCTCCACCCTGCCCGCTCTAAGATCCAGACGAAACTGCTCCCATGACAGGGTACCGGGAATCGTCTTATTGACCTGCTTTTGAATAAAGTCCTGGGCAGGCTTGGTCTCAATAAAAAAAAGACCGGCACCAACCAGCCCGGTTACAAGACAAAGGCCCAGTAAACATGTAAAAAAAATGACCCGAAACCAGCGTCTTTGTAAAAATTTGCCGGGACTGCGGGTTGTCTTGGAAGAAGGGGTTTGGAAATCTGTGGGGGTTGCCATATTGCCTATGGAATAAGGGTTTATCTATGTTCTAAAAAAAATATCATGATACACTCCAAAATTCAAGCATACCATATTGCAAATAGACTCTTACTCGATAATCCAATTTCCAGGGAATTTATTTAAATTTAAAAAAATACATTTACATATTTTTCATAAAATCATAAAATACATTTTCATATTTAATCCATTTTTACAATATAAATCAAAGTCGAATTTATTATTTTATGCCATGTTAAACTATTTTAGAAACAAACAGGCAAGACTGATTCAGGCTGCGCCTGAACATTTTATCCGGAAAAAATATTTAAAGAAACTTCTGTCCCCCAACAGACTTGTTGGAATTATTGGTCAAAGGGGTATTGGTAAAACAACATTGCTTTTACAATATCTTAAAACAAATTTTAGTATGAGCGAGTTTTTATACGTAAGTGCAGATGACATATATATTGCAGATACAACTCTTTATGATCTGACGGATGAATTTTCAATTTTAGGAGGAAAGGTTATTGTATTTGATGAAATACATAAATATAAAAACTGGGCCCAGGAATTAAAAAATATTTATGATTCATTTCCTGAGATGATGATCCGGTTCAGTGGATCATCTATGCTGAATATTCTATATGAAAAATATGATTTGAGCAGAAGGTGCGTAACAATTCATATGGAAACATTAAGTTTTCATGAATTTCTTGGACTCAGTGAAAATAAAATTCTTGCACAATATTCTCTGGATGAAATAATTAAAAATGGTTCACAAATCAGTCTTGATCTTGCACTTTCCAATACCAAACTATACAGCAGTTTTCTTGAGTATTTAAAATATGGGGCTTATCCGTTTTTTATCGAGGACAGAGATGAATTTAAAACCAAGTTGTTTAACGCGTTACAGAAAATCATCAATGAGGATATCCCTTCCTGCAATAAGATGGAATATGGTCATGTTTCCGTGTTTAAAAGACTTATTGCAAAGCTTATTAAATCCGGGGTGCCGTATAAAGTGAATGTCGCAGGGTTATCCCGGGAATTAGGGATTACGCCGCCCACGCTGAATACATATCTGGATATGCTGAATGATACAAAAATTTTTCATTCCATCAAAAAATATTCAGCTAAAATCTCCAGGAAACCTGAAAAATTACTTTTTAATAATACGAACATTCTCTATACCTTTGCTGAAGAATTTGGCGTTGATGCCAATATAGGAACCGTGCGTGAAACGTTTTTTGCCGGTTGTTTTCCCCAAATTTATTATTCAGATATTGGAGATTTCAGGGTTCAGGATATGATATTTGAAATCGGTGGAAAAAATAAAACGTTTAAGCAGATTTATAATGTAAAAAATAGTTATCTTGTTATTGATACAAACTATACCACGGACAGTCGAAAAATACCGCTGTGGTTATTTGGGTTACAGCAATTCTAAACTTGAGTCGGTCCGCCATCTTGCTCTTAATCTTGCTCGAAAATATTCAGAGCAAGAGCAAGAAAAAAACTCGAACCCCTGCCTAAATAGAACCTAAACATTGTTTTTATTTTAAATTTAGTTTTTTTATTGACACAAAACTAATGATATGGTTTACATAACTTTATGTCTAATGACTTAAAGTTTGTCGGAGACAACATCCGTTCTTTCCGCCGGTCACGCAACTGGACCCTGGCACAGCTTGCCTCGAAAATCGGCATCCAGGAAGGGCCGTTGGGACGCATTGAGCGTGGCGCCAACCTGCCGTCGGCCACGGTTATCTATAATCTGGCCCAGGCACTGGATATTCCCATTGACGCCCTGTTTGCCCCGGACCTGTCCCAGGCCAGGGCGAAAGCCGCGGAAACAGACACCGTCTATGTGTCCATTGAGCCCGATACGGCAGTTCCCCAAAAGTCATTGTTATTAGCCTGCAGGGAACTGATGTCAGCTTTCCATACCCTTGAAGACATCCTTGGTGTTCAAAAACATGCCCTGCTGCCTTTGTCCATTCCCTTTGAACCGGATTACGCCGGTATGGAACAGCTTGCAGCCCAGGTCAGATCCGCCATGGGCATGGGCGATGCCGTAATATTCGATTATCTTGAACTCTTTGAAAATTTCGGATTGCGAATTCTGTTATTTCCTTTCATGAAATCTGCAGACGATGTTGACGGACTCTCTTTTTTTGAACCCGTGTACCAGAACGCCTTTTTTTTCATTAATTCTCGAAAAAGCCCGGAAAAACAATTGTTCTGTCTTGCCACAGAACTGGGCAAAATCCTGATTTTCAATCAAATGAAAATTAGAAAAGACACGCTTTTTTCGGAAACCGACCCGGCTTCCGGACCCCGGCCCATCAACGCCAAACGGGCTGCCAAGCATTTTGCCGCCGCATTTCTCATGCCTGACTCCGCAGTGAAAACCACCGTGGGCCAGCTGGGCATTACCCCTGACACCTGGACCTGGGATCTTGTCCTGCGCATCAAACACAGGTTCGGTATATCCACCGAAGCCTTTGTTTACCGGCTCAAAGAACTGCACCTGATCACTGAAGAATCGAGCAACACCTACATACAAAAAATTAAAACCCACTACAAACAAACCGGTTTTGGCGAACCTGATACTTCCCGCCGGATACTTAACGCCAATGGGCGGTTTTTTGATCTTTTGTTAACGGCATCAGTCATTGAATCTGAAGAAACAGAAGAAATTGATGAAATAGTGACCAAGTATAAAATTGAAAGCGCATAATCAGCAAGGAGGCCCGCCATTCAACTTGTAGTGAACTCACCAGGAACTCTGGTAAAGCAAAAAAATGAAATATTTTTATTTCAGAACAAGGAAAATAAACTGGAATTGTCGCCCCTGAAACTGGAATCAATCATCATTTCCAACCAGGCTATGATCTCTACACCAGCCATTTCCCTGGCCCTGGAGCATAATATCGACCTGGTATTCCTCGACAAGTACGGCTTTCCCATGGGGAGGGTCTGGTTTTCAAAAATGGGCTCTACCGCCATGATCCGGCGAAAGCAGCTTGAAGCGGCGGAACAGGACAGTGGGACCAGCCTGGTTGTCAGCATGGTCAAACAAAAATTAAACAACCAGATTGCCTTTCTTAAGAAACTCAAATATGCCCGGCCCGAAAAAAAAGAGATGTTTGACGCGCCTGTTTATACCATTGAAAATTCTCTTGCATCATTGGATTTGGAGCTGACCAATCTTGAGGAATCCAGATCCTTGATCATGGGGTTTGAAGGCGCTGCCGGCCGTGCCTATTTTTTCTGCATCTCCAGACTCATGCCGGAGAAATACCGGTTCAAAGGCCGCTCAAAGCGCCCGGCCCTGAATCCTTTCAATGCCGTGCTGAATTATTGCTACGGTGTGCTTTATTCCCGGGTGGAAAAAGCCTGCATCATTGCCGGCCTTGATCCTTTTGTAGGGTTCATGCACACAGATAACTATAATAAAAAATCCCTGGTGTTTGATCTCATTGAACCATTCCGAATCTTCGCAGATCAGGTGGCTGTCTATTTTTTTACCGGCAAAAAGGCAAAAGACCAATATTTCGATATCCAGGAAAAGGCCTGCAGTCTGAATGAAAAAGGCAAGCCCCATGTCATAGAAGCCTTGAACAAGCATTTGGAGGAAAAGATCCGCTACCGCAGAAGAAACGTTAAACGGAAACACATGATCAGCCACGAAGCCCACCGCCTTGCCAATATCCTCCTGGAAGATTCAGGCATGGCCCGGCCTGACTGGCTTAACATAAAGGAGTTTTAGATGAGTTCCATCCTGGCCTGGATCATGTACGATATTGTGGAAGACAAGCCCCGGAACAAAATTGCCAAGATATGCAAAAAATACGGACTGACCCGTGTCCAGTACAGCATATTCCTGGGCCGCCTGGACACCAATCGTTTCGATGAACTGGCCGAGCAGTGCCTGGACCTCATGGATGAAGATACGGACAGCGTATACCTTTTCCCATTCTGCCAGGATGACTTTCGCCGTATCCAGGTCATGGGCCAGGGATTTGATAAGAAGCTGGTGAATGATGAAATTTTGTCAAAATTCTTTTAATGAAGGTTATTCAAATTAATGAAAATAGCGATCCTCTATTTCAATGATATCCGACTAACCCCAAACCAAATCCACAAATTCCGGGGGTATGTTGGAAATGTCTTTGCAGAGCATGATATAATTCACAATCATAGTACGGAGACAGGCAAAAGCATATACCGGTATCCGTTGATACAGTTCAAACTCATTGATAAAACGCCCTGCATCATTGCATTAACAGAAGAAGCCATAGAGGTATTTACAAAAATTTTCATGATAATGGATGAAATCAATATTGAAGGCCGAATCATCCCCATCAATGAGAAAGACCTGAAAATAGAAAATTCAGATTTTGGCTTCTCACGGGAAACATTCCTTTATGAATTTGTGTCTCCATGGCTTGCGCTGAATCAACGCAACTTTCATCTGTTCAACGAAATGACGGACAAGGCAGACAGGGATTCTCTTCTTAAAAGAATACTGACCGGGAATATCCTGTCCACGGCCAAATATCTCGGATGCCATCTGTCGCCTGAAGAAAGGATTGAAACCAATCTGAATATCAAACCGTCCAAGGCCACCTTGAAGGGGAAATCAATGATCGGTTTCAAGGGTGTATTTAAAACAAATTTCATGCTGCCGGACCATATCGGGCTCGGCAAATCCGTATCACGGGGATTCGGGACGATTCAAAAAATTTTATAATAAGGAGTGGTTCCATGCTCGATATATTACAAAACCTGGCACTCTGCCACCTCTGGAAAAACCTTGAAGGCAACAGGCCCCTTCCGGACGATCTCAGGCAATGGTTTGTTCGTGAAAAAGACAAAGACCCCGGACGGTTCTTTCCCTTCCTGGTGGAGCCCTCCGGCAAAATCGAAAAATTCTATTCCCTGAGTCAGTCCCCGGATGACGAGGACGCGGCCCTTCTTGAGAGTGCCGATCTTGGATCTTTAGGTGAAAATGCGGCGTCGTTTCTGCCCTTTAACAAACCAAGCGGACCGAGATCTCCCCAGATAGGCCCTGTTATAAAACGTTCCTACAGCAAACAAAAAGGTGCAGGCCCCACCCTTCAAATCATCACCTCTACCCTTAACAATTTTGAAAAATTTTCAACATCTGAAAATGAATGGGCAGGATATTTTCAAGACTGTTACCAGGTATTCAGTCACAAGAAACTTTATTATGCCGGAGAGCCCCATGAATGCAAACACAATGCATTTCATACAGCCGTGGAAATCATACCTGAGTCAAAGCCTGTTTTTTTAACTTTTAAGAGCCCAAATGGACTGCCGGGGCAGATATCGGAATATAAAAACTACCTTGCCACCATGCTGGATGGAGAAAAAAAATATGCATTGGCCAAAGCCAAACCTGTTGACCTGGAACGATGCCCCTGCTGCGGACAGGAAAATGTCAAAGGGTTTGCCTCGGGCCTGTCCAAAGCCGGGATTAATATTTTTAATATCGACCGTGAGGGTGCCTTTCCCGGCCTGACCAACCAGAACGCCCATCTATCATACGCCATATGCGAACATTGTGCAGACCTGCTTTATGTATACAAATTCCATGTGAATCATAATTTCATTACCTACCTGGCCGGCCAGGAATCCCTGATGATTCCCGAATTACACAGTGATTCAAATATGATGAAAAAATTCATCGAGGATTACCAAGCTTATATCAGTAACATTTCAAACGCCCCTAAAACAGCCCTGATGATAGAGCA
This sequence comes from uncultured Desulfobacter sp., assembly GCF_963666695.1. GTDB lineage: Bacteria > Desulfobacterota > Desulfobacteria > Desulfobacterales > Desulfobacteraceae > Desulfobacter. The sequence goes on along the minus strand of NZ_OY762947.1, from coordinate 1,930,221 downwards.
GAAAAAAATTATCGACAGGCTTTTTAAAAGACATACGGCTGTCTGCTCCATAGACGTGATCTGGTCTAATGACAGCCTGAAAGGCCAGAGTATGGGGAACCTATCAGGCCAAATCACAGACATTCTCCCCTCACGGCTGAAACAGCTTGACGCTCAAAACAATGAATTTAAAAAAATGGATGTGCCCATTTTTCCAAGGCATCGCATTGAAGAATTCGAATTTAACCTGAATTGTTCTTTCCTTCTTCCCCTGCTGAAGCGACCCGGCGGCAAAAAAGCAGGGGCTATCAACAGCAGCCGGAAATTAATCGAACTTAAGCGGCTGATGGTCGAAGCCATCTACAAAAACAAAGCAATCCCCAAAAAACGGTTTAAAGAAGAAGTGATGACCACGGCCAGATGGTATCTGCTGTCAGTTATTGAAAAGGAAAAGCCGGAACTGGATTGCCTGCGGGAAGGCTTTTCACCGAAAAAAAACAAATCATGGTGGACCTTTGCCGGGTGGATCAAGCATCTGGCCTGGGCCCTTTGCTATTTACACTATATGGAGGTAATGACTGAAATGGAGAATCAAAGAACCTATTTCCCGGAAATGGAAGTGCTTGAGCCCTATTTTTCTGAGGAGTCCGGCATAACAAGCAATGAAAAGGCATTTGCCTTTATTCTGGGAATTTTATTCGGCCGTGTACTATCCATTCAGGGCGGCAAAGGGGTAAATGTCAGCGCTAATGCGTTGACCTGGCTAAAAAGACTCACGCTGTCCGGAAAGGATCTGCCGGGTTTTTATGTTAAAATCCGCGAGAAACTGTTGGCCTATGATGCGGAAAAAGACTCCCGGCTCAGAGCTGTCATTAAGGAGGCCGGTACAATTGGCAGCCTATTGGGTGACAGCATCTCCCTCGGCCAGACATCATGCTGCTATTTCATTCTTTTGGGCCAGTCGGTTTCCACAGATTTATTTTCAACAAAAAAATAGACAAATAAAGGTAAGGAGATTTTCAAATGGCAAAGGAATTATTGAATTCAAGGCGGGAACTCTTTTTTGCATATGATATCAAAATGGGAAATCCCAATGGAGATCCCGATGAAAACAGGCCCAGGGTATTGCCGGACGGCACCCACTATGTCACGGATGTCCGGTTGAAACGATTTATCAGAGACCAGTTTAAAATTCAGGGGAATTCAATTCTCGTTGATACCATTGAAGGCAAAACAACAAATCTTACAGGACGTGTGGCACACTACCTCCAAGGGATTGGAAAACCCGAAGCCAATGGTGAAGAACTTGTAAACATCTTGCTGGACTCCTTTATTGATGCCAGATTGTTCGGCAGTTCATTTGCATTCAAGGAGGGAGATTGGAAACCAAAGCCTGTTCCCAAAACCTTAACCGGTGCACTGCAATTTAATCATGGAGAGGTAATGCATGAAGCGGAACCTGTAGATATCCATGGGACGACAACATTCGGCTCCGGGGAAGACAAAACCCAGGGGACCTTTACCGCCTATTATGCACTGAGATATGCGTTGATCGGTTTCAACGGCGTTGCAAACGAACATTCAGCACAGCTGTCCAGACTGACTGAATCCGATTACACCGATGTACTTGAGACGATGTGGAAAGGTGTAAGAGGGGCCGGGAATACAAGATCGAAGGTCGGCCAGATCCCCAGATTCCTCCTATCCATCACTTATAAGCAGGGGACGGAATTTCAGTTTGGCAATCTCTCTGATTATATAGCCCTCAACGCCAAAAACGGTAAAGAAGAAAGGGAATGGAGTTCGCCAAAGGATTATCAGGTGGACCTGAGACGGCTTTTGGAAAGGCTTGATCAATTCTCTGATAAAATCGAAACCGTATCCTACGAGGCGTCACCGGATATTGAATTCTCCAACCCCCTGCCCGAAGATTGGACCGCCCTTAGAATAGATTAAAATACTTGAGGAAAAACAATGGCAAACACTCACTGTGTCATTTTTAAATATACGGGTAAGTACGGGCATTTTCTCAAGGCCGAAGCCAACGCCTCGGCCCCAAGCTACCCATTTCCGCCCCGCACTGCGCTGCTGGGGTTGCTTGGTGCGGTCATGGGATTTGAAAAAGATACTTGCCAGGTAAAACTGGAGACCGCAAAAATTGCGGTTTCAGGCGGTGCCGAATTGACCCACTGGCATACCGCAAACCTGAGGAAAGACCCGCCTGGACTGCTGCCGCGCAAGATCAAAAAGAATGATAACGGCTCTTCAAAAAATCAAAGAAACACCCAGATTATCCAGGAGTGGCTCATTCGACCGGACTTTACCGTCTACGCGATGCTCCCGAATCCTTTTCACGATGATCTATGCCGCCGGCTTCAAAACCGAAACTGGCATTTTTCCCCTTGCCTGGGGCTCTCTGAAATGGCTGCAGATTTATTTTTTGTAGACTGTGTGGAGGTTGAGCATCTCCCCATGGGTAAACACCATGTGGAAACCCTGGCCCGCAGGGATCAGGTGTCGCTGAGTATTGAGGAGCTTCTGGACGAGAATATGTCGGCAAAATCCATTCGTATGCCTTGCGCAGTGACCTGTGACAGGCAATTTTCCCATGCGACCTATTTATATCCAATTGGCGGTAGTTCGCTTCCGGTGAAAACAGAATATGCAGTAAAAGCAGGAGGACATATACTCCAATGGCTATGATACAATCCCATTGCAACCCATATAAATCGCTCAAAGAACATGTGGATGAAGTCCACCAGGCCGGGGAGCAGATTGGGAATAAACATTCCCCCCAAGTCTATGAAATGCTTCATCTTATTTTGGGCCTTGCAATAGCCTTTCATGATCTTGGAAAGGCCATCCCAGCCTTCCAGGATTATATTAAAGCACCGGAAAAATACCGGGGAAATAAAATCCTCAAAGCCCATACACCGGTCTCACTTCTTATCTGGATCGCCTATGCTTTAAAGAACGGGATTGCAAAAGAGATTGTATTGCCTGTCAGTGCCGCCGTCTGGCGGCACCACGGGAATCTTCCAACCATGTCGGAGTTGATTTACAACACCCTTTACGATTATGAAGATGACTACAAGATCAACCAGTATCCCATTGAACAGGTGAACCGGGAACTGGGGTTGAATATTTCACTGGAGAATGAGGATTACGATCTTCAATTCGAAGATCTTTTAACGGATGATGATATCGAATCCAATTCCCTGGAAACGGCAGCATTGATAAAGCTTAAGGCTCAATTGTTGTTTTCAGTTCTTCTGGAATCGGATCGGACCTTTCTGGCCTTAAGCCCTGAATTCAGAAAACCAGAGCCACCCTCAACTCAAAAAGATGATCTGCTCCCGGATTTGATAGACAAATTCATAATCGGCAAGACAACGGAAGAAAATCGGAACCATCCCCTGAACCGGAAAAGGACCATGGTCAGACAGCAGGTTGTTAAAAACAGCTCGGCTAATCCAAATATTGAAAGTGTGACATTGCCCACGGGCCTTGGAAAAACCCTGGTCGCCGCCCAATGGGCGCTCACCCACAGACAAGGTGACTCTGTCCATCGAAAAGTGATTATCGTACTGCCGTTTTTATCCATCATCGACCAGACCGTTAAGGAATACAAAGAATTATTTTTCGGACGGGACACAGAAAAAATGCTACTGGAAGCTCATTCCATTGCCGGCCGCCAATACAGGGAAGATGAAGAGCAAAACCTGGATAACGAATATAATAAAGCCGTTGATTTTTATGCAGAAACCTGGAACTATGATTTCATCATTACAACCTTTGACCAATTCCTTTACACACTGCTATCCTCCGATAAAAAACACCTGCTCCGCTTTCACAACTTAACCGATGCACTGATTATCATGGACGAAATTCAGGCACTGCCCCCTGAACTATGGGAGCCCATGAACCTTGCCGCTTCAGCCTTGACGGAAAATTTCAATACCAAATTATTGATAATGTCAGCCACACAGCCGGATTTCATAAAAACCAGAGAACTGGTTAATAACCCGGATACCATTTTTAGTCAGCAAAACAGGTATCAATTGGTGTTAAGGCTTGAACCTGTTTCCATTGACTCATTTATCGATGAATGTATTCAACGAATAAACGATGAAAACTGGCATGAAAAAAAGATACTTATTGTGTTGAACACAAGGAATTCTGCCAGATCTGTGGTCAATGGACTGGAAGGTTATATTCAAAGCCCCACCTATTTTCTGAGTGCCGATGTAACGCCAAAGGAACGGTTGGAAAATATTAAAGAAATAAAGGGCAAGTCACCATGTTTAGTTATCGCCACCCAATGTATCGAGGCCGGGGTGGACATAGATATGGATCTGGTCATAAGGGATTTCGCCCCCCTTGATTCTCTGATCCAGTGTGCCGGCAGGGGAAACCGTAATGGCACTAAAGAAAGGGCAGATATAGAAATTGTAAATTTATGCAATCAGAACAATAAGAGATTCTGTGACTTTGTTTACAATAATACCTTATTGGAAAATACGGCCGCCATTTTGAGTAAGTCTACGGGTAAAATCCCTGAAGAACAGGTATTCCAATTGATAACAGAATACTTTCGCCGTATCAAAACCAGCATGAATACCGGAAAAATATTTGCTGATGATTGGGCCTATTGGCGAGAAAACCTGAATGTAAAAAACCTGCTTCGCGGAGATAATGAAAAGTTTGATTTTATCGTTGCCTCCCAGGATGAACCACCCGAAAATGCAATGCCACTTAAGGAAGCATTAACTAGCGCCATCGAAATAGAAGATAGATGGGTAAGAGAACGGCATCTGAGAAAATTAAAATCGAGAATCGCCCAGGTTTCTATTTCAATCTGGGCCTCTAAAAAAATTGATCCTTCCGATATTTCTGAGCAGATCGGATGTTATAATTTTTTAAAGATTGAGTATTATACGCCGGGCAGAGGCTTTGAAATCAGTAAGCTGGAGCATTCAGACGACAATATGGCTCATCGCGGATTAGTGTAAAAAATGTAAGTTGAGTCATTTTATGCGAGACATTTGCAATCAAATCATATAATTAATACTGGGAAAGACCAATATAACTAATGAGGGTTTCCCATGAAATTATTACCATACAGGCCAAATTTTATAAAGGACGCATCAAAAGCCGTGAAACGAATCAGCAAATCAGAATTCAAAAAAACGGTGGATAACACACTCACTGAATTATTGGGTATTGCGACCTTAATTGTAACAATGTATTCCCTTCGGCGAGAAGGGGATCATGAAGTATTGTATCTTTGGTGTGCCCATAAAGATGATTTTGGTTTGTGCCCCCATTGTGGGTGCCTTTCACAGAATGTCCATCAAGAAGAAAAACGATCAATCCGACATCTTAGATGTGTGGGGAAAAAAGACCATTTTGCATTTTTCAGCCCGCCGTTTCAAATGCGAAGATTGTGGTAAGATCTTTTCTGAGCAATTGCCGTTTGTAGAATCCCATCGGAGACAATCAATTGCCTTTGAACTACATGTTTACCAATCCTGTATTGAGTCGACCCGCAAGGCTGTTGCTGAACGTGAGGGACTGAGTCACTCTACGGTTAAAGAAATATTCAATCGTTTTGCTGCATTGAAACACAATTTCGATAGTCGCAACACAATCAGGGTTCTGGGGGTAGATGAGATTTCCCTTAAAAAACGTTACAAGGAATTTGTTCTAATTATTTCAGACATTTCAAGAAAATGTGTTCTTGCAGTCCTGCCTAACAGAGAAAAAAAAACATTAGAAACCTGGATTGAATCGTTGAGCCCGGAATATCGACAATCAATTCGCTTTGTTTCCATTGATATGTGGAAACCTTATTATCAAGCTGCCCGTAGTAAGCTTCCCGATGCTAAAATTGTGGTTGACCGTTTCCATGTAATGAAACAACTCAATATGCGCCTGACGAAGCTCAGAACAACCTATCAAAATCAGTGTGATCCTGCATTAAAAAAAGTACTTAAAGGCAGTCGCTGGATTTTAGTACGTAACCGATCTGAATTGTCAAATAAAGAAGAAGAACAGTTATTACAGATATTTCAAGAATGCCCGGAGCTTCGTACTTTGTATTTGCTCAAAGAAGAATTCCGTACGATTTTTGAAAAAATAACATGCCGGGATAAAGCTGCTCGGTTTCTTGATGCATGGTGCCGAAAGGCTATGCGAACAGGAAACAAGTTTATTGCAAAATTTGTAACTACTTTTAAAAACTGGCGAAATCAAATTCTTAATTATTTTATCGAGCGAGTTACCAATGGGTTTGTCGAGGGTACTAATAATGCACTGAGAGTAATAACACGCATGGCTTTCGGATACCGAAATTTTGAAAATTTTAGACTACGGGTACTCGCAGGATTAGGTGTTTGCCACACTAATCCGCGATGAGCCGACAATATTTACTTTTGAGGATATCACAAAAGCATATGAAATCCGATTACAATTACACAGCAACCCACCTTTTGGAATATCTATACTGCCCCCGCTTTACCTATTTTGAATATGTGCTTGATATCTCTGAGAGGCAAGAAAAAAGATTCAAGGTCATGAAGGGAAGATCAGTGCACGAATCCGTGATCAAAACGAATCGGAATTATTTAAGAAAAAAGCTTGATGTTGTTGAGAAACAAAACAATGTCTACTTATCCATTAAATCAGGGCTTCGGGGAATCGTTGACGAAATTTTATTTTTTAGGGATGGAACGGCTGCACCACTGGATTTTAAATATGCAGAATATAAAAACCGCCTGTTCATGACCCACCGTTTTCAACTTGTTTTTTATGCAAAACTGATCATTGAAAATTTTGATAGAGATGTTAATAAAGGACTTATCGTTTTCACAAGAAGTAAAAATAAATTGGTCGAAGTAGGACTGTCACCGGAAGACTTTGATAAATTCGACCAGTTAATTGATGATATGCATCAGACGATTACCAATTGCCGGTATCCCAAAGGTACTGCATATAAAAGCAGATGCATGGATTGCTGCTACAAAAATATCTGTGAAGGATAGAAAAACTTTAAAATTCATTATATTATTCATGACTTATTTTTATCCTCATACGCAAAAATGTGAAATAATATGGGTTGACTCGTCCCATATTTTCGATATATTGCTCTTTGACAATTTGTTTAAGCAACCTTTACTAAAGCGGATATTGATGAAATGGACCTCCAGTAATTGATCCACCACAACAAGGATTGAAACCACTTATGAATACCAATAGGAGTATTTTGTGACAGCCTCCAGTAATTGATCCACCACAACAAGGATTGAAACCTTGCAAAGGCGCTATGGTCTAACCAAGTAAAATACCTCCAGTAATTGATCCACCACAACAAGGATTGAAACATAATACATATGATGTTGGGACAGAAAACTGTCTTGCCTCCAGTAATTGATCCACCACAACAAGGATTGAAACATCAGCCTGCCAGCATTCCGGGCATTTGAAAAAATACCTCCAGTAATTGATCCACCACAACAAGGATTGAAACAACAAGGGTCTGATGAATGGAATGCGGCCAGGGCAGGCCTCCAGTAATTGATCCACCACAACAAGGATTGAAACAATCAATAGAAACATCTATATCATTGGAATCGGTTGTCTCCAGTAATTGATCCACCACAACAAGGATTGAAACACAAAACTATAATCTGATGCAGCAGGTATAAGACACCTCCAGTAATTGATCCACCACAACAAGGATTGAAACATTTTCAATGTCGCATTTGTGCCCGCCACTTGGGCCTCCAGTAATTGATCCACCACAACAAGGATTGAAACCTTTAGAGTATGATGAATTATAAAATGAATCTGCACCTCCAGTAATTGATCCACCACAACAAGGATTGAAACACATTTTGGACTGTGGAACAATCATTTCAGTTCCGCCTCCAGTAATTGATCCACCACAACAAGGATTGAAACTGATCTTGTGTTATAGGGCGGGCTGGATGTATTCGTCCTCCAGTAATTGATCCACCACAACAAGGATTGAAACCCGCTTGAACTGACCCACAAATCCGTCAGTTTCATTCCTCCAGTAATTGATCCACCACAACAAGGATTGAAACTGTCAGAATCAATCGTGATGCCTGTATCCGCCGACCTCCAGTAATTGATCCACCACAACAAGGATTGAAACTGAATGGGTCAGTAGAAAAAGTTATCCGGAAGGCACCTCCAGTAATTGATCCACCACAACAAGGATTGAAACGCCTTGGCATAGAATATGACCGACCAAAAGACATCACCTCCAGTAATTGATCCACCACAACAAGGATTGAAACAAATTCACCATTGGGACAATGATGTCCATTTGTCCAGGCGTGTAGTTAAAAATTTGCCTCCAGTAATTGATCCACCACAACAAGGATTGAAACACTGTTTACTGGCATGAGCCGAAGGCCTCCAGTAATTGATCCACCACAACAAGGATTGAAACTGATGGCTCTAATTTTCAGATCCTTGTTTCCCCTGGCCTCCAGTAATTGATCCACCACAACAAGGATTGAAACTTTAATTCAGTCATAGTAAAGCCTTCATCCTTATTCCTCCAGTAATTGATCCACCACAACAAGGATTCGAAATTCAGGGACAACACCAATACCTTCGCCATGAAACAACACGTTCTAGTTCGTTAACTCACCATAGTGCGGCTACTTTGTCGGTGGTGGACTGAATTTCAACCTCTTAATGAATTTTAAATTGGAAACACACTTTATGGATTTTATAAAAAATCTGGACAAAGACCTCCAAAAGGCCCTGATAATCCAACTGCGCAACCTGTGGACCCACACCTCAACAGCTATTGAAGGCAATACCCTGACCCTGGGGGAAACCGCCTTTGTTCTTGAAGAGGGCTTAACCGTTTCGGGCAAGCCCCTCAAAGATCATGAAGAAGTGGTGGGGCACGCCAGGGCCATTGATCTGCTTTATGGCCTGCTGGACCAGAGAACACTACTTAATGAAGAGGCGCTGTTCAGCCTTCACAAAACGGTTCAAATCCATGTAATTATTGAGATATACAAACCCGTGGGGGGCTGGAAAAAAGAGCCTAATTCAACTGTCGGGGTGGTTGATGAGAAACAGGTGGTTTTTGAGTATGCGGCACCCAAAGATGTGCCGTCACTGATGAAACAATGGTTTAAGCTGTATCATGAACTTATGGCGTCTGCTGTGCCCGGGGACAAAAAAAAGGCGTTGCAGGCTTATGTTGCGCTTCATGTTTCCTTTGTCAGCATCCATCCCTTTTTTGACGGAAACGGCAGGATGGCAAGACTTGTTGCCAATCTGCCGGTATTAAAGGCCGGGTTGCCGCCTGTCATTGTGCCAAGGGAACACCGCGAAGCTTATATTGATGCCCTGTCCCAATACCATTATGCCGTGGGGAAAATTGAAAAGGGGGAAGAACTGCTGCCGGAACCGGAGGCATTAAAACCCTTTGCCGCTTTTTGCAAACAGGCCTGGCGTGCATCCATGGATCTTATGGATGAGATTCATAAAAAGCAACAGATACGTGCCGGAAAGGGGCAATAATGGTGTATTCGGAAAAGGAGTATCTGCCGTTATCCGCGCTGCAGCATGTTCTTTTCTGCCGTTGGCAGTGTGCCCTGATCCATATTGAACAGCTATGGGAGGAAAACCTGTTCAGGGCCCAGGGCCTGGTCATGCACGAAAGAGTGGACAGAGACGATCAAGCCGAAAAGGGTTCTCAACTGTTAGCAAAAATATAGTCAAATGTTGCCTTAATATGACAAATTTTTATCGTGATTTTATACTAAAACTTAAAAAAAATTCACATGTATCATGTTAATTCTGATATAATACCCTATTTTTAACCGGTTCTAAAGGCGATAAAGGAACCATGAGTACCACAACGCTTTCATATCCGCTCAAATTTATAGATAGTTTCAGGCATACCTTAAAAAGCCTTTCAGCTATGATGTGTGAAAACATAAATCATATGTGGAATGATGAACGCGTACTCGGGGAGTTGATTTCAGGCCGAAGAGGATTGAAGGTTTACAAAATACTGGAACCCATTGTGGATTTTAATATTTACCTGCCTTCAAGGGTAAAGCGGTGTATGCTTGAGACAATGGGAAGGATATTAAAGTCTCAGCTTGAACGCAGAGCTTTATATAATAATCTTTGTGGGTTAACCTCGAATCCTGACGAGTGGACTTATGATTTCCTTAAAAAGCACGATTTTGCTTCAAAATACAATTATGTAAAAAATATTCGCCGTCAGACTCAAAAATTTATTGATGAACACAATAGATTGCCTGCATCCTATCATGAACTGGTTCCAAAACTTCGCGTTGGAGAATTTATAACCATAGCCCCGGATGACGGACAGTTCATCAAAATAAAGGGCACATCGGAATTTGAGGAAAAGCTTTATCTGACAGGCAAAATTAAAGTCCTGAAAGAGAGATCATCAGTCAGTCTTAAAAGCTGGAAGTGGGAAGAATTTCAGATTGCAATGCCCGGCTTTATTGCTGATAAGCAAGAAAAGGTTAAACGCCCCGACATAAGGATCAATGCTGAGGGCCAGGTTATTATTGACTATAAAACCGAAATATCAAATCGGAAACAGGAAAATAATAACAGGATAGTGAGTATTGATTACGGCTTGAGAAAACTTTTGACTATAACCTGTTTTGAAATGACTGATGAGGGTCTGCCGGTTCAATTGTCACGCCCTTTTTTCGTAGATATAAAAGGCGTACAAAACAAAATAGAACTGATCCATCAGGAGATTGATCGGCTGAAATCAAAATTGTCAAAAAGCACAGATAAAAAGAAAATAAAAATTTTAAAGCGGGAAATCAAACTCAGATGGAAAAAACTGAAAAAGCTTTCAAAAGAACTTGAACATCTGGCCTCAAATATCATTATTGAAATTGCAAAAATTCATAACTGTTCAACCATAGTTATCGAAGATCTCAGAGGGCTTAACGGCAAAAAATTTGCCGGCAGGCTTAACCGCAGAATTTACAGAACAATCAGGGCCGGTATTTTTGAAAAACTGACATACAAGGCAGACCTCATTGGAAAAACAGTAAAGACAGTATTCCCTGCCTGGACTTCTCAATTCTGCCCAAAATGCGGTAAGCGTGGCGATCATAAAAACTACGGTGAGTTCACCTGCTCGCATTGCGGGTATTCAGGAAACAGAGACTACATAGCAACGCAGAATATTGCACGAAAATTTTTTCAAATTTCGCTTAAAAGTTCAACAGGTTTTGGTTATATATCAGAATCTGCCAGCGCCGCTGTTACCGCTGGGGATTTTTTGAGTAAAATAGACGGATGGCTTAACGGATGGAAAAAATGTCTGAATGTTGCCCCTTTCATTGTTGAAATGAAAAACTGGAAGGCGTATCCGTTAATTGTATAAATGAGCATATCTGTCTATTTTTGTAGTGATAAAAAGTAACGGTAAAATCAGAATTGAATACGGACTGCCTATGAATTATTGAATTACACCCTTAAAAACTTGTGAACGTTGAGTATATATTTTATCTTAAATCAGGTGTTCAAGAAAACCTTGGACTATTACACAGATATTTGAGAATATCACAATACACCTAATCGCAAAAAAGGTCAGCGCCAGTCCATAACTAACGCTGGAGAATTTTCTCATATTTCATTAGGTTGCTCATTTCTTTTACGATGGTGTTTGGAGCCAGGTGGCTTTGCATTTCTTCCCTATTCAGACAGGGAAAGCCTTTAACCCACAGGCGCTTAATTTAATGATATAGGGTTTTTCCTATCAACTAACAGTCCGCCCGAAGGGCGATAATTTAAACCCCAACGTTAGCTAAAAACAAGGAGAAAAAAAGGCAGTGGTCCAGCCAAAAGATGATGAATTTTCAGTTGGTGATAGGGTTCGCCTTCTCAAGGGGCAGGACGGCTCCTACCGCGTCAGGCAATGATGCATTGATGCCTTTCCAGCTAGCATCCCATGGTAAGGCACAGGGAAAAGAGCTCTTTCCCATGCCTTGCTGTTAAATTTGGGTATCATGAAATTGCGGTTAAACTTATGACCCTTATAAAAGGAGAAAGTGAAAAATGAAACGTAATTTATGCTTAAGTATTTTGGCAATAACGTTCCTGTTGGCAACTAACACAGCCCATGCCCTGGATCCGATACCCGGGGAATCGGGATTCAGTGGTTTTGTGCGTGCAGGTGTCGGTGTGATCAATCTTGAAAGTAACATGGTAGCCGGAAACAGATTCCTTGACATGGGTAGTGAGAGCACCAATTCGTTGACAGGTTCTGCGGATTCGGAATCTTCGGGCATGGCCATGATCAATTTTGAAGTGGCCTATACCTTTTCACAGACCCGGACTCAGCTGACTTTAGGCTCCCAGCTTGAAGACATTGCCACGATGCAGTTGAGTCAGCAATTGGCCGTTAAACAGGAACTGCCTGACAAAAGTATCATTATGGCGGGTTTTTTGTTTTCAGGCATTCCCACAGAGGTGTGGGAAGACCCCTATGTGATTAACAGGGACCGAAAGGAGACCGACCGGGATTCCACAGGCCTACGCCTGGTGTATGACCGTATTCTGGGGTCCAGTTTTGAACTGAGTTACACCTACCGCAATGTGGATATTGATAATGAAAAAAGCGGTGTAGATCTGGTGACCAAAGGAGAATTAAATGCAGCCGACCGCAGCCTGTTGAGTCGGGACGGCGATGACCACCGGCTGGAATTAAGCTACCGGTTTACCATGGAGGACCGGCATAGATTAATCCCCAGCATCACCTATTTCAACAATGACCGGGACGGTGATGCCATGAGCAATGACGGTTTTGACGTCCAGTTGACCTATATGTTTCTCGATGATCCTGTCACTGTGGTACTTAACGGCATCATCGGGCAGGCAGACTATGACCGGAGTAATCCGATTTACGGCAAGTCCCAGGATGACGACCGCTATGGCCTGGGTGCTCAGATTTATTACAAAAACCCCTTTGGCTGGCAACCCTTTGGTTTGGAAAACTTCAGTGTTTTTGCCACGGCATCCTACTGGTATACCGATGCAAACATCGACTTTTACGATACCCAGGCCGTAATCGGCCTGATTGGTGCAATGTTCACGTTCTAACAGGGCTTTTGAATTCCAAAATATGAAACAGGAGGTGGGTTATGAGAATTTTAAAATTATTTTTGGCAGTAGTATTTATGGCAGCCTGTTTTTCAGATGCTGCCTTTGCAGACAGCTATTCAAAAACGATTTCAGTATTCCAGAAATCAGAGGCAGTACAGCCTTTTTTTAAAAACTGTTATGGGTATGCGGTTTTTCCCACCATTGGAAAGGGAGGAATCGGTCTTGGTGGTGCATATGGAGAGGGCAAGGTTTACAAAGCCGGTAAAGTAACCGGGACCACTTCCCTTGCCAAATTGAGTCTTGGCTTCCAATTGGGTGGTCAGGCTTATAGCCAGATGATTTTTTTCCAGGACCAGCGGGCTTACGATGAATTCACCAGTGGTAATTTCGAATTTGATGCAACTGCATCCGCTGTTGCCATAACTGCCGGTGTCCAGGGCAGTGCAGGCTCAGAAGGGGCTAGTGCCGGTGCCAGCGCAGGCCCTGCCACAGGCGCCCAGGCAAAGACAAGTTATAGAAAAGGAATGATCGTCTTTATCCATGCCAAAGGAGGTCTCATGTATGAAGCCTCCATTGGCGGACAAAAATACAGCTTCAAAGCCAATGAACAGTAAGGCAGAAGGAATAACACAATGCACAAAGAACCTAACGTCAATGAAATGAATTTTAAATAATTTCCCCCATTTCAAAAGAAAGGTTACCGACATAACGTGTGATAGTTTGACCCGGTGATTAGAGTCCTGGTGATATGGAAAAAACACCCCCATTTTGTGTGCATTTTTATCCGTATTTTTCATTGCGACTCAGGGCACATATGTCAATATGCACCCTGAGTCGCGTCTTGACAGAGGTGTTATTAGGCACGCCAAGGTGTGGCTATGCCACCTCCCTATCCTGATCGTTCTCTTTAATCTTCAAACTGAAGATTCATTTACTGTGCTCATGACGGGCCTTTGGGAAAAGACGTTGCACAGGAGCCAATACTGGCACCCATAAAAGTGGATGCGCTCATATTTTTTTTTACATCTTTACTTTTGCATTCAGGACAAGTGATCCCCTTTTCATCACCTGACAAAACAACTCTCTCAAACTCTTTACCACATTTTTTACACGTATATTCAAAAATAGGCATGGATAAAACTCCCTCATAGATAAAATAAAATAATCATCCAAAATATCCTTCGACAGGCTGTTACAAAATGCTAATTTTCCCAATTTGGGATTGGTTCTAACGTCGGCCGCTGTAGGGGCAGGCCCCCGTGCCTGCCCTAACGAGGGCAACCACAGGGGATTGCCCCTACAAAAAATGGCCGACAATAGAATCAAGCCCCCCAATTTCTTCGTTGAAAAAATTATCTATTCCGTAACAGCCTGTCGGAATTAAAATAAGTCCTTCGTGCTGTTGATCAATAATACCAGGAAAAAAAACGGAATCATATTGAAATATCTGTTCTTTAGGTTAACGCTGAGGGTGCTTTAAAAGATAAGGGTGCCATAGGCCTAACCTCTTACAATTTTTAAAAACTGTTCCCTAAAAAGTTCTGCCCCACCCATTGCAGGATGTCTGACTTTCTCTGTTTTTATGCCTATTGTTCTAAGAGAAGCGTCGGCTTTATTGCCGAGAGCAATAATTTTCTTGAAATCAAATGCGTGTAAAAGAGCTTCCAGAACCGGCGCCCCTTCGATCATCTCATTATTGGTCGGCGTCCTGTTGGACAACAAGCCTTTTGACTTTTTGTATGGGTGCCAAGGAAAGGCATTCCAGAGAACAAAATTCCTTGTGTTCAACCCCTCACGAATCAATTTTCCCCAGACAATTGTTGCCGTTGGTTCGTTGAAACCATCTTTATGCTTCTTCTTGTTGCTTGTCCTGTAAAGCTGTGAACGGCATACATGCTCAGGTACGATCCCCTGATCCGTTTTATGACCAAGGATAATTCTTTCCGAGGTCATGGGAATGCCTGTAAAATGTCCACCTTGATACCCCAACGCCTCTGCCAGAAGTAAATATTCAGCATTGGTACGTTCTTCCAGATAACATTTCAGGTTCAACATTCTTTTCCCGGGAGAGGTTTTATCCATGTCGTTTTCTTTATCGACTTCAAACCATGGATTAAAAACCTGGTTGGCTTCAGGCGTATACAACAGCTTAAAAAAATGGTTGATCATTTTCAGTTTTCCCTATTACTCTAACGCAAACATTTTCGACTTGTCCGTCAGCATATTTTTGTTTGATGTTTACCAGCCCCGTAATCCCAAGGCAAGTGCATACTACATTTGTTTAGAAACTAAATCGGGTGGCCGTGTACACATTGGTATTGTCCTTTTTTTACTTGCCTTTACTCATTCGTCGTGATACTAAAATAATTAACATTTTCCATTACGATTTGGTACGAAAAATGCGTTTCGCATAACATGAACTAATAGATTCAATTCACTATATTTTTTATCCTGAACTTCCCTGAGTTATTTCCAATGTAACGTTGCTGGAAGCCAAATTTAGTATTCAATTACCTTCATTCATAAAAGGAATAGAAATATGGATAAAGTCATTGTCAAAGCCCCGCTTTCCGGCGTGATATATCCTATTGAGCAGGTTCCTGATCCCGTGTTCTCACAAAAAATGGTTGGTGACGGAATCTCGATTGATCCTATCAATAATACCCTGGTGGCACCCTTTGCCGGCAGGGTATCTCAATTGCACAGCGCCTGTCATGCGATTACCATCACCCACGCTCTAAATTTGGAGGTAATGATGCATATCGGCATTGATACAGTCGCATTGAAAGGCAAAGGTTTCACTGTTCATGTCGATGAGGGGCAACAGGTTGTTCTGGGTGATGAACTCATTTCATTTGACATTGATCTTATTGCGACAAGCGCCAAGAGTTTATTGACTCAAGTGATCCTGACAAACGGGGAGCTCGTAGCCGGCGTTGATAAAGCAACCGGGAAAGCAGAATCCGGAATAACCGATCTTATGACGGTCAACCTCCAGGCAGAGGCAAGTGATCTGAAAGAGGAGTCCGGTTTGAAGGTTATATCAGAGGCGTTGGTCATTCCCAACACGACCGGTCTCCATGCTCGCCCCGCCGCAGTGCTTGCCGGTTTAGCGAAGAAGTTCGATTCTAAAGTCCAGTTGATAAAAGGCGATGAACACGCGAATGCCAAGTCTGTCGTCGGCATCATGAAATTGAATGTCGCTCATCTCGACAAAATCCGTTTAAAGGCTGTGGGAAATGATGCTGAAGCAGCAATAACAGAAATTTTGCCTCATATAGCAAGTGGTCTCGGAGATGAGGGAACAACCCCGGTTTCAGCTCCGGCATCCATTGAAGTCAATGAAGATCAGACGTTGCTTTCAGGCCCGAAAAGTGGAGACCCGGATCTTCTACTCGGTGTTGCTGCCGCACCTGGAATCGCCGTTGGCAAAGCAGTGCGGATTCGTGAAGAGGTTTTTGAATTTGAAGAGGAAGCAAGGGACGCTCATCGCGAGAATGTTCGACTTGACGAGGCAATAGAAGAGGCCAAGAATTATCTTGAGGCGCTGCAGATAAACTTGCACCAACAGTCGGATGCCGTCAAAGCGGCAATTTTTGCGGCCCACCGGGAGATACTGGATGACCCGGATCTGCTTGATATCGCCAGAAGTCTGACGGCTAAAGGGAAGAGTGCAGAGTATGCTTGGCAAAATGCCTATGTTACCTATGCAGACCAATTGGCCGTTTTGCAAAATGAAATTCTTGCTGGACGGGCTAATGATCTACGCGATGTAGGAAAACGGGTTCTTAGAATACTGACCGGTAAGGAGCCCGGGGAATTGCAGCTGCCGGCTGAGGCAATACTCATTTCAGAGGAACTTACGCCTTCGTTCACCGCCACCATAGATACGAAAAGGGTCAAGGGTTTTTGTACCACAACCGGCGGGGCGACGTCCCATGTGGCCATCCTTGCTCGATCGTTGGATTTAGCCGCTGTTGCCGGGATCGAGGCTGCTGCGCTTGATATAGAAGATGGGACCCCGCTTATTATAGACGGCGACAAGGGAAAACTAAGAATTAATCCATCGGAAGAACTAATACGCAAAACTCTTGAAGAACAAGCGGCAATACTAGAGCAAAAGGAAAAGGACCTTGCTGCAGCGGGTGAACCTGCGGTAACCACCGACGGTAAAAAAATGGAAGTCGTCGCCAATATCGGAGGACTTGAAGACGCCCGGGAATCAATAAAATTAGGTGGTGAGGGGGTAGGCTTACTCCGCTCGGAATTCCTGTTTCTCAAAAGATCCGTCGCGCCAACCGAAGAAGAACAGTACCAGGTATACCGGGATATCCTTCTGGCACTTGAAGGACACCCATTGATTGTCAGAACTTTGGATGTAGGGGGTGACAAGCCGCTTTCCTATCTCCCTATGCCGATTGAAGACAACCCTTTTTTGGGCCAAAGAGGAATTCGTATTAGTCTGGAGCGGCCCGAGATTTTCCGGGTTCAAGCCCGGGCAATCCTTCGTGCCGGAGCACATGGAAAGATTCGCATTATGTTTCCGATGATTGCAACGATTCAGGAACTTCGCGATGCCTTGACAATGCTTGAAAAAGAGAGAAAAAAACTCGGTGTCGAGCCGATTGAAGTGGGGATTATGGTTGAGGTTCCTTCTACTGCCGTAATGGCAGAACTGTTTGCTAAAGAGGTTGATTTCTTCTCAGTTGGCACCAATGACCTGACACAGTATTGCCTCGCAATGGATCGGGGTCACCCTAAACTTGCAGCTAAAGTAGATGGAATGGATCCGGCGGTACTCAGGTTGATCCGGCATGCGGCTGAAGGGGCACACGATCAGGGCAAGTGGATAGGAATCTGTGGCGGTCTTGCTTCCGATCCGACTGCAGTACCGGTGCTTATAGGCCTTGGTATCGATGAACTTTCGGTGTCTGTGCCGGTCTTGCCTTCCATCAAGGCAGAAGTTCGGAAATGGTCGGTAAAGGATTGTCGGAAATTGGCAGATGATGCCCTGCATTGTGCCTCTAGTTTCGATGTCCGAGAATTGGTAGGAAAAGTGAGGTAAAGTCATGGTAAACAAGATCTGGAGTCAAGGATTCGCATTCCTGCAAAAAATTGGCAAATCACTTATGCTGCCGGTGGCCATTTTGCCGGCAGCCGGTATTCTGCTTGGTGTCGGCAGCGCTAATTTTGCTATATTTCCTGATGTCGTCAATTCCATGATGGCTGCTGCCGGCGGTGCAATTTTTGGTAATCTTGCCCTTCTTTTTGCAATTGGTGTTGCCCTAGGATTGGCCAAAAATGACGGTGTCTCTGCGTTGTCCGCTGCTGTGGGATATGCGGTGATGGTTGCGACAATGGGGGTAACTGCCGGTTTGCTGGGACTTGAAACACGCTCTGTTATTGGAATAGACTCCATTGATACCGGCGTGTTTGGCGGAATATTGGTCGGTGGTCTGGCCGCCTTTCTGTTTAATAAATATTATCGGATTTCTTTACCATCTTATCTCGGTTTTTTTGCAGGTAAGCGCTTTGTACCTATTGCCACGTCGTTCGGCGCAATAGTGCTTGGCATCATGCTCAGTTTCATCTGGCCACCAATCCAAAACGGTATTGACGCTTTTTCAGAATTTGCATCAACCAGCAATACGACTCTGGCTGTAGGCCTCTATGGATTTGTGGAAAGACTGCTGATTCCTTTCGGCCTGCATCACATATGGAATGTTCCTTTTTTCTTTGAGTTAGGTAGCTATACGACTGCTGATGGAGAGGTGGTGCGGGGAGTATTGAATCGTTTCTTTGCAGGAGATCGTCAGGCTGGAATTTTAGCGGGTGGCTTCGTATTCAAAATGTTCGGCCTGCCTGCTGCCGCTCTTGCCATTTATCACACGGCAAAACCTGAAAACAAAGTTAAAACCGGTAGCATCATGCTTTCTGCGGCGCTTACGTCCTTTCTGACAGGTATTACCGAACCCCTAGAATTTGCCTTTATGTTCCTGGCACCGCTACTTTATCTTTTCCATGCTGTTTTGGTGTCTTTTGCTTTTGTTATTACTTATCTGTTGGGTATACGAATGGGATATTCTTTTTCCCATGGGTTGATTGACTATCTTCTCTTTTATGCCATCAACATCAAACCATGGATGATGTTAATCCTGGGACCTGTTTTTGGCGTCGTCTACTATGGTGTATTCCGATTGGCAATTACCTGGATGGACTTAAAGACACCTGGTAGGGAAGACACTGAGCCTGATATGGATGAGGTACGAAATGTCGTGGCGGATACCATGGCCAAACAGCTGGTGCTTGCCTTTGGCGGCCGGTCAAATATAGTGAGTCTGGATGCCTGTATAACCCGGCTGCGTGTTGAGGTGAACGACATCTCCAAGGCCAGTCCCGAGAAATTAAAAGCTCTGGGAGCGGCTGGTGTGGTGACGGTTGGAACAGGGCTGCAGGCTATATTCGGAACCAGATCAGAAAACCTTATGACGGATATGATGCTTTACCTTGAGACGGCAGGAGATGATGCGGAATTGACTGACCTGGAAAAGCCTTCCGAGGTCTTTTATAAAGAATCGGGTGTGAAGCCTAAACTCCGTGATCAAAATGCACCCAAAAAAGTTGCCGGCTGGCTGATTGCATTGGGTGGCGTGGAGAACGTATCTACGATAGAGGCCTGCGCCCAGACAAGGCTACGGATGCGAGTTAAAGATTTTACCAAGGTAAAAGAAAGGGATTTACTGGAAATGGATGTCAAAGCGGTCGTGCAAATCGATGACTCACTTATTCATTTACTTACTGATTTGAACGCTGATCAATATGCAGCGGAACTGATGGGGCAGGTCGCGAGTAACTAAAAAATAAGCAATTGGAAATATATAAAATATATGTGCCGTTTTGGGCTTAAATCCACATTTTTTTGGGCAAAATGGAACAGTTAACACATAACGTATGTTCTCTATCAGTGCCGCATGCAAAAAGGTTTATATCCCCTTGTCTTTTTACCTGGTTTCCGCGTTGCGCCAATATGCACATATTTCAGCTCACATTGGCGCGCCTTGAAACCAGGCAAAAATCCGGCGCTCTATTGGTAGATTTTAAAATTTCCATGACCCTAACTTACTGAAATTATGAATAGCGATTTTGCCATTTTCGACCTTTTACAGGACCATCAATCTTGACAAATTAATTTTACTCTGACCTAAAATGACATTGACCCCGCTGAATCACACGCCGAAGAAGGCCGTCATATTGGCCCAGATAACCTTTAACGGAAAATGCCAGGGAATCTTTGCCTGGGCCGAAATCCGGGTAGAGGAAAGGATGTCCAGGCAAAACTCCTCGGTTCTGACCGGTGTGTCTTGGTCGGAAATAACGGTTTCAATCACCGCATAATATCGCTGACCGACCTCAAAGGGTTTGGTGGCTGACAGGCCGCCAATGGTCAGACTGGTTTCCTTGGTCGAATACATGTGTGTAACGACCTTTCTGACTGCCGATGCGCAGGATATATTCCGTTGTGTCAGGGTTGTTTTTTTTCCAGGAAAAGGTGACCCGGTCTCCGTCGATGGCAGCGCTGTATGCCACTGGTGCCGCCGCTTTGTTTGCTGTTATGACAAACTGGTTGTTCATGCCGTATACCCTGGCCGGATTGGCATGGGCATCCAACATGCGTTTCATTTGCTCCGGGATACGGTTCCCGTCAAAGAAACCGATCATCAGGGCGAATTGATTGGTACTGCCGTTATAGGTCGGCGCAGCACTGTGATATTGCTCGCCTGAGATCAGGGTTGCATCGTGGCCCTGTCCGTTTCCCCAGGTGGGTCGGCGGTTCTGCTTGCCGTGATAAGACCCGAAGGGATTTATATCTGCCTTGAATTCCTTTTTTTCCCTGTCATATTTAATCTTGACCGGGGCTCCGGCAAAGTTGGCAGCAATGGTCTGGTCCATACTCAGGGCCAATCCTTGGTTGCCTGCAGCCATACCCACATATCCAGCGGTGATATGGTTATTAACGTTGTCCAGGTCCAGATTTTCCTCTGAATGTCTGTGGTAATCAAGAGGATAGGCTGAATCAATCCCAAGGTAGTTATGCTTGAGGATGCGGACAGGCTTGTGCTTAGTGGCGCCGGCTTTGAGACGAAGCTCAAGCGGGGCAACTTCCTGCCATCCCAGATCGGCTGGGACAGCCAGCTTGTGGATATCGGCCTTGATCAGGTCCGTGTTAACCGTGGCAGGATACCGGACGTCTCCCTGGACAAATAAATAGGGCAGGTCTTCCATCAGGCTGAAGGTGTAATTGACCGATCCTGGTGAAAGGGTTCGGTTTTTCGGGCCGGTCCAGTCTCCTGTCATCCTGACCACAGCGGTACGATCATTTTGGGCAGCATCGGCAGTCAATGTCCCAGGAGATTCTTTCATGCCGTTATAGCGAATGTAGGGCATGAGGCTGTCGGACGCGAGCATCTGCTTACCGCTCCAGATGAGATCTGATAACGCGCCGGTGCGGTCAAATTCCAATGTAATATTTCGGTTCTTCAGCATGGTACCTGCCGACGATTTATCGACTTTCAAGCCCTTGTCCAAGCCTTCGGGCGCAGGCCCCAGGGTCAGGGTATAGAGACCGTCCGGTGCGGGATGATCCCCTGAAATGTAAAATCGTCTGCCTGTGGAACCCGGGATAAGGACCAGGGGATAGGTTCTGCTGTCCTGTGCCGTCAGGTAAAGTCCTTTGCCGCTTTTGCCGGCAGCGGCTTTGGCCATCTTCTCCCCAAGTATTACAAAGCGGTTTCCCAGGGATGTCTTGTGGGATTCTGATCGGACCTTTCCCCCTGGGTTAGTCTTTTCGCTGTCTTTTGTTGAACCTATCAGCATTAGGGTCTCTAAGGTCTTGTGTCCGGCAGGAACGGGCGAAATAATCAATTCTTTTTGAACAGCATGGTGAACGGCCGCCTCAATTTGATCACCCAGCCGTTTCATTTGGCCCAGAATATCTTCCATGGCCTGGCGGCGCTGGGGGGCTACATAAGGAGTGGCCATTCCAAAATTTGTGGTGGACAGAGCTTTCATCCTCAGTATATAGGCCTTGTCCAGCAGGGGGCGGACCTGGGATTCAAAATCGGTGTCGCTGAGCAGGGGAATAAATTTTTCAGCCGTACTATGGATGCGTCTGGCTTCGACAATCCGGGTCCAATAATCCGTTGCCGTCCGTTTCTCCGACCAGGAATTATAGCCGTCAAAACTGCCGTCAGCCGTATCCTGACTGAATGTGACACTGCCGGCCGGACCGTGGTCCGTAAGATAATCGTTAACGGTGGTAAATCTGACGTAATTGAGATTCTGCACTTCTTTGATCAGTCCTTCAAGGCCTCTGGTATTGGGCAGCTGGTTCAGCGGCCATTTTAGCCGGTCTGCCCCGGTCCAGAATTCGGAATCCGCATCAAAGTTGATAAAGACCAGCACATCCCTGCGAATCGCCCCTTGGCGCTGCATCCGGTGAAGGTTACGGACCCACTGACCCAGGCTGACGTTTTCAACCAAATCACCGATGTGATATGTGGGAATTAACAGGATTTCTTCGCCGGTCTGGTCATTTGTATAGGTAAGGGGATTGTGGGCCTCTTCCTGAGTCAATTCTCTGGAAAATACCCGGAAGGCATCAAAAGGGGTGGCACTGTAATACAGAGATACCGCTTTGACACCGGATTCTTTATAGATCTCAAAATTTCCAGGGGTGGTCATCATCTCCTGGGGGCGGACAATGGGGCTGTAGCTGCCGAAAATATCTTTTACCCCGCTGCCCCAGGGATTGGATATGGACCAGTTCACCGCATCGGTGAATTCCTCCCGGGTCATGGCAGATGCAAGCCCGTTGTTGTAGGACATCAGCAACACCTCATCCCGTCCTTGCGACACCCGGCGTTTTACTCCCTTGATAATATCCGGTGCATGTTCCGGCAATAGGTGTTCCAGGGAAAAATGATTGTCAAATTCCCAAGAAGCCCTTACCGGAACTCCCTGCTCATTAAACCGGTCCAGGGTGGCAAGGATATGACGGATGACTCGTATATCCTTGCCAAATCCGTTTTCATCGTTGGTGTCCCCGCGAAAAGAGTGGTATAGATTACCGTGAAATCCAAAGGCCACATACACCTTGTTGCTCCCGTGGACCGCAGGCTGTGCGCCGACAAGGGCAATGGCAGACAGGCAGCGAAGCCCCGCCGATCCTATGATAAGGATAAGTATCAGCCATCCGTATGTTTTTTTCTTGAGCCACATGGCCATATCTTTTCCAAATATTATTCTAATAAAACTCTAATAAAAATATAACATCCTTCGCAAAGCCTCAATGATATTATTGGAAATACAGGCAATTCTAATAATACAGTCTCGACTAACTTTCATGGGGGAGTTGTGATGGTGCTTTCCTGGGCAGATTTTAACGGGAGCGTTGGATGAATTCCGGTACTATGGCCTGTTGTCAGGCCTGGAAAATCTTAGACAAATGCTTTAAAATTCATTTGATATGGGATTGGGTCACGGAATCCAGGCGCTCCGGGGCAATTCCCATGCCGGTATCCGTAATTGTGATTCCATGGGATTGGGATACAATCGTTACAGACCCTTTAGTTGTAAACTGAAATGCATTGCGGACCAGGTTGGCCACGACAATATATAAAATTTCCTCTTTTACGTTCAGTGTTGGATTTTCACGAATATCAATATTGACGTCAACATCTTTGTTCTCAATCAAATATTTTGTATTGGCAACCGCCTTTTCAATTGCACTGCCCACCCGGCAGGTTTCATCCGGCTCGTTTTCCTCCCGGGCCAGCCACAAAAAGGTTTCAATAGTGATTTCCATATCCCTGACCGATTTTGATATCCGGCCCAGCGGTTTTTTCAACAGGGAATTGGCCTCTATTTCCGGCTGGGTTTCCATGATTTCCACTGCCCCTTTGATAATGGTCAACGGGGTTCGCAATTCATGGCTGGCATCCCGGGTAAACTGTTTTTCCCGTGTGATAAATTCCCTGATCCGGGTCATGGCCGATTCGATATTGGCGGTAAGCCTCCCGATTTCTCCTTTCCTTGAGCCCTCAACCCATTTTTCCGGGATATTTTCAGGATTAAGGTCTCTGATCTTTTCCATGAGCAGCTTCATGGGTTTGAACAGCATGCGGACGGCAACGATGCCGATAATGCTTCCGGGAATCAAAAGCAGTGCCAAAGAAAGCATGAGAATCTGACGGGGATTTAAAAAATCATTTTCCTCAAAAAACGCCCTGCCGTGGAAAATAAAATAATATATATCGCTGGTATCGGGCAATTGCACCACACCGACATGTACAGGTCTGTGCGTGTTTTTATCCATGAGCGTGTATACCCCGGGTTCAAGCCCCTTGAATAGGTCTGAAAAATGTTCCGGGATTTGGTCAAGGCCCTTGAAAGCGTTTATAAATCTGGAGTGTGGTAAGGCCGTGGTTTGGTCTTTTTCATACTGGTATAAAAAATAATCTATTTCCGTTTCAAGAAGATTGTCCACAAGCCGGCCGACATTCCGGCCCATGAGAAGGAATGTAATAATCCCGTTAAAAACAACCAGCAATGTGCCAAATATCAGAAAAGTTGCCACAAGCCTGAACTTAAGACTATGATAAAATTTCATCGAACGTTTATTCCTGTAGGAACGGATTTTAAATAATTTGCCCATTTTGATATATCCGGGAGCGCAGGCGTCCCGCCTGCAATAAAAATGCAGGCGGGACGCCTGCGCTCCCAGGTCAAATTATTTCGGTCTCATTCCTTTAGTTGAAATCCCACCCCGTGAACCGTATGGATCAGGGTATGGTCAAAGGGTTTATCCACCTTTTTCCTCAGGTTGTACAAATGGCTTCGAAGCACATCGCTTCCCGGCGGCATATCCCCCCACAGGGCATGTTCCATGTCCTGGCGGGACACCACATTGGGGCTGGCTTCCATGAGCAGCTTTAAAATTAGGGACATCACTGTATGATCCTGTGCCCAGGCGCTCCTTGGCAATGGCTTCTTTTATCCTTTTCGCGGACCATGTTTGCATTTTTTTATCTCCTGAGTGCATTATTTTTGTAGGAAGTATAAAAAAATGTGCGTCAAGTCCGCGTGAAATAAATGTCAAAAATTTGTGAAATCTTTACAGGCTTTCGAATAGATAAGAGCCATGCTACAATCAAACCTGATGCATAATCAGCGATCCTGCAATGAACCACATGGTTAAGCAAACCAGGCTGTCAAGGATTCGCCAGGATATCTGTTTTTGAAACAAGGGGGCCAGCATCTGTCCGCCAAGGCTTAAGCTGATAAACCATATGACCGATGCGCAAACCGCCCCGATCCAGAAATACAGGCGCATCTGCCCGTGAAATTGACTGCTTATACTGCCCAGAAGAATGACCGTATCCAGATAAAAATGCGGGTTGAGCAGGGTAACCGCCAACGTTGCGATTACCGCAGTTCCCAATGACCGTACGGCGTTGTCCCGGGCCTCCAGTCGCCCTCCTTTCACAGCGGAACGAAATGACCCGAAACCATAAAAAATAAGAAAACCTGCCCCGCCCCAGGTTACCCATTGCGAAAAAAGGGGATTACCAGACACAAAAGAGCCGAAGCCTGCCACGCCTGCTGAAATAAAAACCGCGTCACAAATAATGCAGATCAATGCGACAACTAAATGATGATTTTTACGAACGCCTTGGGAAAGGACAAAGGCGTTTTGTGCGCCAATGGCCACAATCAATCCGCCGCCGGTACCAAAACCCTGTAAAAATGGTGCTATCATTTCTCCTCCTTGAAATTTTCATGTGTTAAATGAGGCAAAAGGGATTGGTTTTAACGTTGGCCGCTGTAGGGGCAGGCCACCGTGCCTGCCCTAACGAGGGCAACCACAGAGGGATTGCCCCTACGAAAAATGGCCTACAATAGAATCAATCCCAGGCAAAAATATGACAACAGAATTCAAAAGTAAAATTAATTGTTTTTATTTACCATAAATCTTGCTAATAATATTTCATGTTTGATTATAAACTCATTGAAGCGTTGGCCATGGTTTCCACGGAAGGCGGTTTTGACAAGGCCGCCAAGGTATTGCACATAACCCAGTCTGCTGTTTCCCAGCGTCTGAAACAGCTTGAACAGGCAACAGGCCAGGTGTTGATTGCACGCACGACCCCGCCCAAAGCAACCGTTGCCGGTCAAAAACTGATCAAGCACTATCTGCAGGTCAAAAGACTTGAGGATGATCTGGCAAGGCAGATAAATGATTCCGGCACCCGGGAATTTTCATCCCTGACCATAGGTGTCAATGCAGACAGCCTTGCTTTGTGGTTTTTAGAGGCCGTCCGTCCGTTTTTAATCAAGGAAAAGGTGTTGCTTGATATTCGTGTTAACGACCAGGAGCAGACCCATAAACTGTTTAAAAACGGGGAGGTAATGGGCTGCATCAGCACCCTGGCGCAACCCATGCAGGGATCAAAAATTGAATACCTCGGCCGCATGCATTACCACATGACGGCAACACGGCAGTTTGCAGCCTGCTGGTTTCCCAAAGGCCTGAATGCCGAAAATGTTCAGCAGGCCCCGGCGGTTATCTTTGACAGGCAAGACTCACTGCACCACAAACTTTTGCTGAAAGCCTTAGGCCTGAAATCTCCGGATTTTTTGGCCCACTACGTCCCTTCAGTGGAAAAATTTGCAGAGTTTATCGCGCAAGGTATAGCCTACGGCGCCCTGCCGGACCAGCAAAGCAGACCACTTCTGAAAAGTGGAAAAATCATTGACCTGCTGCCCGACTTTAATGTACCTGTAGACCTTTACTGGCATTGCTGGAATCTGAAATCAGATCTGCTGGACAACCTGACAAAAACCTTAACCGGATTCGCAAAATTATTTTTTAAAATTTAATTTTTATAAAATTTGGCTCAGGAACAGCTTGGCACGCTCATTTTCAGTGTGATCGAAAAATTCATCCGGCGTTCCCTGTTCAACAATGGCACCGTGGTCCATGAAGATGATTCTGTCTGCAACTTCCCTTGCAAACCCCATTTCATGCGTGACAACAACCATTGTCATCCCTTCTTTGGCGAGCTTGGTCATAACATCTAAAACTTCACCGATCATTTCAGGATCTAGGGCTGAGGTGGGCTCATCAAAGAGCATTATTTTCGGGGTCATGGCAAGGGCTCTTGCAATGGCAACCCTCTGCTGCTGACCACCGGAAAGTTTACCCGGATATTCATTTGCTTTTTCAAAAATACCTACTTTTTCAAGTAGTTTTTTTGAAATACCGGTTGCGTCTTCAACGGTTCGTTTTCTGACAACAACCTGGGCAAGGTTCAGGTTTTCCATGACCGTTTTATGGGGAAAGACGTTAAAAGACTGGAAGACCATTCCGACTTCTTCACGAACTTTATTAATATCGGTTGTCTCATCGTAAATATCAACACCATCGATGATAATTTTACCGGCATCAATCGTTTCAAGCTGGTTGATTGACCTTAAGAGTGTACTTTTACCGGAGCCGCTCGGTCCGATGATAACCACTGTCTCACCATCATGAATGTCCAGTGAAACGTTATCGAGTGCTTTTAAGTCGCCGTAGAATTTATTGACATTTTTTATATGTACAAGGGTTTTGCTATTCATCGTCACTTATCTTATCCTCCATAATGCCCACAAGTTTTGACAGGATCAATGTGATTACAAGGTAGATAAGGGCTACCATTGTGTATGTTTCAAAATAATCAAATGATTCGGATGCGTATTCTCTCCCCCGCCTTAAAAGATCGGAGACTGCAAGGATTGAAACAAGTGAGGAATCCTTTAAAAGGGCGATAAATTCATTTCCAACAGGAGGCAGTATGGTTTTTACTGCCTGTGGCAGGATAACATGCCTTGTTGTTTGTGACGAAGTCATCCCCAGCGATCTGGCTGCTTCTGTCTGGCCTTTTGGAATGGCATCGATACCGGCTCTGAAAATTTCTGCCATATAGGCTCCGTAACAGATCGACATGGCAATGATTGCGCAGACTTCAGCAGGAAGTTTAACAAATTTCCCCAATGCAAAGTAGATGTAAAAAAGCTGAACCAGAAGCGGAATTCCTCTGATAATTTCAACATAAAGGGACGCAATCCCGTTGATGAACATATTTTGGGAGATTCTTCCAAGCCCTGCAATCAGACCAAATAACAGTGACAAAAGAATTGATGCAATGGTTACTTTGAACGTTACATAAATTCCATCCGGTAGAAATTTTATTATGTCAAGGTACGGTTCAGGTTTAAAATAGACGAGTGCAACAATAATTGATATGGCACCGACAAAGGCCACCCGCCAGGCAGTGAACAATCCGATATCATCTTTTTTTGGAATTGCCCCACCTTCAGAAATTTCTATTTTTTTGGGATTTTCAGTACTACCAGACATTGGCATGTTTTCTTTTTTTCCTTGTCTAAATGGATAACCATGGCTTTGGAACTTTTTACGACGCCATCAAAAAAGCCTGAAAGCCTGTATAAAAATCAGGGGATCGAAGCGAACTCCCATGAAAAGGAGATCGCAGCCGATTCATCAATTTTTAAACAGACTCTAACCATAAGCATCAGGCTTTGTGTACAAATTTAATTACTCCAGCCATTTTTTTTCAAGCTGCTTGTCGATACCTTTAGCCTGTACGGCCTTGATACCTTTGTTGATCAGGTCAAGAAGCTCTTTATTTCCTTTTTTAACAACGATGCCGTAGTTTTCTTCCGTAAAAGATTTACCGGCAATTTTAAATTTACCTTTGTAGCTTTCTTTCTGAAGTGCATAATTCGCAGCAATTGGTGTATCACAAACAACGCCATCAATTCTTCCTGCTGCCATGTCTTCAAAGGTAAGACCGATTTCATCATAAGATTTCAGCTCAACACCTTTTACTTTTTTGATTTCCATTGCGCCGGTGGTACCAATCTGAGCACCTAATTTTTTACCCTTAAGATCTGCAATGACTTTTGCCGTCGACGCAACAGGAACAACAAGTACCTGACCTGCATTTACATAGGGCAATGAAAAGTCCATTGCTTTTTTGCGTTTGTCAGTGATCGTTACTGAAGAGATTATGGCATCGTATTTACCAGCTTCAACACCAGCAAAGATTCCATCCCATGCAGTATTTTTGATGATAACCTTAAATCCTGCTTCTTTAGCAACAGCGTTCATATAATCAATATTAAAGCCCACAAGATTTTTATTTTCATCAATCATTTCCATTGGCGGCCAGGTTGCATCCGATGCAACGGTAACAACTCTTTGTGTCTCACCGGCAAAACCGTTTCCAGGGATTGCCATAACAAATAAAGAACTAATAGCGCACAGCACTGTGATCAATCTAAATAATTTCATAATACTCTCCTGTATAAGTTACGTTCAAAACAAACTAAACCTGATAATTACGCATTAGACTTTTTGAAGTCAAACGAAAAAATGCAACACTTTTTTTGTTTGCTTTTGTTTTTGAACTATGGTTAATAATCCAGCTTGTTTTTTGTTGGGGCTTAGACAATTTTAGCGAAAGATGATTTTATGATGTTTCAAAATACGAAATTAAAAACAGAAGGCGCTTATATTCTTCTGATTTTAACAACATTTTTCTGGGGCATTACATTTGTTGTTGTTAAAGATGCGGTGAATCAGGTAGACGTATTTGTTTTTCTTGCCCAAAGGTTTATCGCAGCTTCATTTATTCTTCTGCTCCTGTGGCCTTTTTTGAAACGGCGCGTAGACTGGAAAACCCTTTTAAGAGGCAGCGTTTTAGGGGTAATGCTTTTCGGCGGTTTTGCCTTGCAAACCTTGGCGCTTCTATACACTTCGGCATCAAATACGGCTTTTTTAACCGGACTGAATGTTATTTTTGTCCCCCTTTTATATGCCGTTATTTTTAGAAAAGCCATCGCGGCAAAATCTCTTGCCGGTGCAGCGCTTGCCTTTATCGGGCTTTATCTTTTATGTGCATCAGGAACAAGCTGGTCTTTTAACAAGGGGGATCTGCTGGGCTTTGCCTGTTCGATCTGCATTGCTATTCATATTATATATACCGGAAAATATGCCCGGGAGTGTGATATCTACTGGCTGACAACGATTCAGCTGGGTGTGATCGGTCTGATGAGTCTGCTCATTGCATATGTTACAGGGCATGATGCACTTGCCTGGTATCCTGAAATCCGTAATGCGCTTATTATCTGCGTATTGTTTGCAACGATATTTGCATTTTTAGTTCAGACAGGTATGCAACAGTTTATCAGTCCATCCTCAACAGCTCTGATATTCTGCCTTGAACCGGTTTTTGCAGCGATTTGTGCCTATTTTTTGATTGACGAAAATATTGGCATAACCGGTTTGATCGGTGCGGTGCTGATCCTTCTTGGAATGATTCTTTCAGAAATTAAGCTTAAAAGACGATGATCCGGTTTTCGTAGGGGCAATCCCTCTGTGGTTGCCCTCTTTAGGGCAGGCACAGTGGCCTGCCCCTACAGCGGCCGACGTTAGAACCAATCCCGCTTTTAAAACATGCTATTCCATTGAATTCCAGAGCGTTGCAGCCTGAGGAGAAAACCCCTTTTCCCGGGCCTGGATCTCCAGTCCGATCATACCCATGGCAGCAACATCCATGTTTACCGGATCAATATGCCGGCGCAGGTCTATGGTCAGAAGATAGGTGTTGCATACCTTGCAGATGTTTACCCGTTCCCCCTCCTTAACTGGGCTGTCCTGGTCGAATAAATATTCAAGGCTGTTATGGTCCGTATTTTCGCATCGAGGGCAGGTGTGACGACGAAAGCGCCACTCATGGGCGCATACGGAACACTGCAGCCAGCGATTGCCCTCTTCACCGATGAGCCCTGCAAGCACCGGGAATGATCCGCACATCGGGCAGTGCCCGTGCGGCCATGGATGATCCTCCAGCAAAGGGGAGAAGGCCCGGGCCTGAATCTCTTTGAACGGTTGGCCAATCTGGGCCAAGGCAAACCTGAATATGTCTGGTCCGGTGCCTGCCCGGGCAGCAAATGCGCCTATCATTCGGGTGTTGTTCTGCACAAATGCCTGAACGCACTCGTCGGCATCAAGGCTGTTGTCTGCAATGTTGTTTTCAATTGCTTCAATGTGCGAACGGATGTCCGGAAACGCCTCTGCCATGGGCGGCAGAATCATATGGGCTGCTTGTTTAAATTCCTGGTGGAAGTCCATAAGACCTGTGATGGCAAATAAATGCACACCCTTAGAAAACCGGACCCAATCAAGTTCGGGCAGATCCGGCTTTTCTATCTCGTTTTCAGACAGACCTGCCGTCACTTCAGCTTTTGCCACCAGCACCGGACCAAATGCAGAGACAAGGGAGGATAGCGCAGGCTTGCGCATCGCCAGGGTGTCAAGGGCCGTTTGAATGCCTTTGGGTGTTTTTTCATGGCAGATACGTTCATTCTGATTCATAGTGTTTAACCTCCTGTAACCCATCTTGTTGAAACTATATCTTTTTATGATATTATTTCAGCGTGTTATGATTTCTAAGTGGTGTGTTCTGATAATACATCTGTGAATTATCCTCATAAACCAAAGAAAATATGAAATTTTTAAGTACACCATTAGCATAAAAAATTCCATCATTTTTAAGGAATGAGAGCGAAATAACTTAACCCGGGAGCGCGGGGCGGGACGCCCGCGCTCCCGGATATATCAAAATGGGCAAGCTATTTAACATCCGTTCCTAAGTTATAGAATATTGCATTGAGAATAGTTTAAGCAATATTTCCAAACCTAATGTTTGACATAATTATCAATATTTTATTACTTTTTTTACCTATTAATTGAGAAATTAATTATCAAATCCCATCCTCTCTCCACTACAAATAAACATAACATACTGTAAATAAAGATAATTATATAATGGCACTTATATTGCATACTGGAACGATATTAAAAATAAAAAATTTGAAATTTAAACCAGGAGGTTGAAGATGAAAACAGTTCTTTTTTTTATTGTTCTAACAATCTGTGTCCTTACATCCACATTTGCATTTGCATTTGCAGACATCATTTATAGTGCCCAGACAAGTTTTAATCCTGCTTTTATGATGTGTGTCGGATTTTGTCTTTTGGGCCTTGCAAAGATCGGCAGGAAAATAGTCTAAGATTACGATATAGATGACAAAATCTGCTTTGTCTCAAGCAACGCTCTTGAAATATTACTGCGTTTCTGTCCAAGCTGGATGCGGACGCTTGTTTTTTTGACAAACTTTGCATCCACTGTTTTTTTCAGGACAGCTTCAATGTCAGTTAAGGTCCGGGTCATGTGGTCGGGGGAAAACTCCAGGACCAGGACATCCGGGGTAACATCCAGACGTTTGACCCCGGCCTTGATGGCAAAAATTCGGAGCATAATTTTAAGCAGCATGTTTTCAGCAGGTTTTGGCAGTTTGCCATACCGGTCCACCAGCTCTTTTTTCATGTCGGCGATATCTGCTACCCGGGTCAGCCTTGACAGTCTTCGGTAAATTGTCAGGCGCTGCTCCACCGATTCGATATAATCGTCGGGAAACCCCGAAGACATGGATGCATTGATTTCAGGCTCCAGGGGGTCAGTGACATGCTCGCCCTTCATATCTTTGACTGCATGATCTAAAAGTTTGAGAAACATATCATAGCCCACGGCTGCAATATGACCGGACTGGGAGGCGCCTAAGGCGGTACCTGCTCCGCGAATCTGAAGATCCTTCATGGCAATCTGGAATCCGGAGCCAAGGTCCCGGTGCTCCATGAGGGCTGCCAAACGCTTTCGGGCATCTTTGGTAAGCCGGGACTCATCTGCAATAAACAGATACGCATAGGCCTGATCGTCCCCCCGGCCGATACGGCCGCGCAGCTGATAGATCTGGGACAGGCCGAAACGCTCTGCCTTGTCTATAATCATAGTGTTGGCACTGGGGATGTCCAGGCCCGATTCAATGATGGTGGTGCAGACCAGCACATTGATCTGTTGACCAATGAACTTTTCCATTACCTTTTCAAGTTCGGTTTCGGACAATCTGCCGTGGGCCACACCGATTTTTGCATCGGGCACAAGTTTTTGTATGTTTTCAGCGGTCTTGAATATGGTCTTTATATTGTTGTGCACAAAAAAGACCTGGCCCTTTCTATCCAGTTCTTTGATAACAGCTTCCCGGACTACGGCATCTTCATATTTGGTGATGTATGAAATTATGGGCTGCCGGTCTGCGGGCGGGGTGGTAATTACGGAAATATCGCGCATACCGGTCAAAGACATGTGCAGGGTTCTTGGAATGGGTGTGGCAGACAGTGCCAGAACATCCACCGCAGCCCGTTTCTGTTTTAATTTTTCCTTGTGCTTGACCCCGAACCGCTGTTCCTCGTCAATGATTAAAAGCCCCAGTGATTTAAAAATTACATCCTTTTGCAAAAGTCTGTGGGTACCAATGACAATATCCACTGTACCGCCGGCGGTTCTTTTTAAAATATCGGTCTGTTGCTTTCGTGTTCGGAAACGGGACAGGCATTCGATGGTAACCGGATAATCATTGAAACGGTCCCGGAACGTATTCAGGTGCTGCTCGGCCAGGATGGTGGTGGGCACCACCAACGCCACCTGTTTGCCATCGTTCACCGCCTTGAACGCCGCCCGGATGGCCACTTCGGTTTTTCCATAGCCCACGTCCCCGCAAACCAGTCGGTCCATGGGCGTATCCTTTTCCATATCCAGGTGGACATCGTCTATGGCACGGAGTTGATCCTTTGTCTCTTCATAGGGAAAGCCGGCTTCAAAATCATTGTAGTAGTTATCCGGACGGCTGAATGAAAATCCTTTGGCTACTTTGCGCCGGGCATACAGATCAAGCAGGTCTGCTGCCATCTTTTCAACTTCGGCCTTGGCCTTGGCCTTGGAATTTGTCCAGGACTTGGATCCTATTTTATCAAGCACAGGCGTGTAGCCGTCCACACCGATATACTTGCCGATCATCTCCATCCTGTCCACGGGGACATAGAGCTTGTCTTCATTCTGGTAAACCACCAGAATAAAATCCTGGGTGATGCCGGCTACGGTGAGGCTGAAAAGGCCCTCATACCGCCCTACCCCATGTTCCAAATGAACGATAAAGTCTCCACTTTTCAGTTCTTCCGGAGCAATGAATTCCGCTTTTAAATCCCGTTTTGCCGATACCCTGCGCCGGATGCGTTTTCTACCGAAAATCTCATCTTCGGTCACAATACTAAAATTTTCAAGATCCGGGACAAAGCCGCCGCTTAACGCGCCTACGGTAAAATACAAACCGGGAGTCATGTCGGAAAGAGCGGCAAAATTGCGGCAAAATTGGGGTTGTATGCCGTAGGGCGCAAGAAGTGCGTTTAACCGCTTTGCCTGGGCATCCTGGCTGAGCACAAACAAAATGTATTGAACATCCTGCTGCTGTTGCTCAATCCATTCCACTAAAGGGGTTAACGGTGTGGATTCTTTTGTCTTGTTGCGCAAGGATTCCGACAGCGCCCGGTTACCTGAACACTTCAGGTTAAGAATGTTTGCTTTACTTTTGTCCTGTTCCAGCATGAGCGATTTAAAACAAAGGGTTTTAGATGCAAAAATTTTTTCTTCGGCGGTCTGCCAGTCCCGGCAAATTGATTCCGCCGGCAGGCTTAATTGTTTTTCATCAGCCAGGGCATTAAAATGATGTCTTAAACCGTCATGGAATTCCTCTGCCTTTGTGGGCAGTTCATCTGCTTCATCCAGAATAAAAAACGTATTTTCCGGCAGGTAATCGAACAATGTGGCCAAAGAATTATACACAATGGGCAGCATGGACTCGATACCGTCAAACCGACCTTTGTCCCGGATCTGGTTGACGTAATCCCGGATTCTGTCCGCCGTAAGTCCGGCCTGGGCACCGGCCTTTCGCAGACGGGCCTGGACATGGGGCAAACTTTGTTTTGTGATTACCGCTTCCGTGGCCGGAACAATGATGGTTTCAGCAAGTTCTTTTGTGCCGCGCTGGGTATAAGGTGAAAAGTGGCGTATGGATTCCACAAGATCCCCGAAAAATTCCAGGCGCACCGGCTGTTTTAGTCCCGGGGAAAATATGTCAACAATACCGCCCCTGACCGCATACTCACCAGGGTCCTCCACAAGGGTGGATCTCGTATATCCGCTTGCTTCAAGATTTTCCAGCAACCCGTCTCTGTCAAGCTCTTCATTGGCCATGACCAGTTCAAAACTTTTTGTCATGACGTCTTTGGGCATCAGAAAAGATAAAAGCGGATCAACATACGTCACCAGAAGAAACCTGTCCCGGATTGTTTCACTAATGCTGAACAGGGCCGCAAGTCTTGAGGCGGATGTCTCTTTATGAAAGGAAATGTTTTTGGCACCCGGGTAATGGCTGCCGGGAAAAAAAATAATACGCTGCTGGTCGGTCGGCATAAAAAATTGAAGATCGGAAATAAATGCGGCCGCTTTTTTTGCATCAGGCAAAACCATGACTAAAGGCTGGTTCAAGCTGGAAAACAACCGGGCCGTCATCCATGCTTTGGGGGCATAGTTATCATCCATGGCAAGCATGGTATGCTTATTTTTTTTTAACGAATTTAAAACGGCATCAATCATTTAAAGCACCTAGGTATTTTTAAAACAAAGTTGAGAATTTATCATCCAGATACCAACTGTGCAAGCTCTAAACTTTTATGTCGGCAATTCTAAATATGAAATATTTTACTTCAAAAACTCGCACAAAGACGCAAAGACACAAAGATGTTATTTGGTTTTATGGCCCTTTGTGTCTTTGCGTCTTTGTGCGAGAATAAAATTAAAAGAGATTATTTTCTTGGATGAAATTCATGATGCATTTTAATCAGGTAATCGCGTGAAATATGGGTATAAATCTGGGTGGTTGATATATCGGAATGGCCAAGCATGGTCTGAACCGACCGCAAGTCAGCCCCGCCCTCTATCAGGTGGGTGGCAAAGGAGTGCCGCAGGGTATGGGGGGAAACAGGCCGGGCAATGCCGGCAGCAAGCGCATATTTTTTTATAATTTTCCAGAATGCCTGGCGGGTCATGGGGTTGCCTGCCCTTGCAATAAACAGAAAGTCACTTGACAGCAGCTTTAATTCCTTGGGACGCCCCTGATCAAGCCATAGCCTTGCCGCGTCTTTGGCTTTTGAACCAATGGGCACAATCCTCTCTTTGGCGCCCTTGCCCATGACCCTGACAAGACCTGCGTCCAGATTCACGTCAACCACTTTTAAAAATACGAGTTCTGAGACCCGAAGCCCGGCCCCGTACATAATTTCCATCATGGCAAGATTTCTTTGCCCCTTAGGTGTTGTGACATCACAGGCGTTCAAAAGCGCTTCCACCTCATTGACGGAGATAACACCCGGCAGATGCCGGCCGGTTTTAGGAATATCAATATCTTTTAAAGGATTGGCCGATATCAATTTCTCCGTTGTCAGGTACTTATAAAACCCTCTGATGGAAATCAGGTGCCTGGCCCTGGATTTGGCTGACAGGCCCTGGCGGGTGAGATAAACCAGCCATCCAAGAACGGCTGTAGTGTCGGCATTGCCAAGGTCATCAATCCCGTTGTCAGACAGGTAATTGATATATGAGGCCAAATCTGTCCCATAGGCTGTAATGCTGTTGGCGGAAAGGCCCTTTTCTATTGTCAGGTAATCCATATATGTATCTACCAGTTCATGCATGACTCCATCCTTTATATCCGTTACTGAAATAGTTCGGAAATACACCGAAAGCCGATGATGTTGGCTGTGGTATCTGAAGGAAACAGGCCCCGGGAACTGATGGTGACAGAATCTTTGGCATTCCAGGCCCCGCCTTTGGCCACATTGAATAACTGGGCTTTACGGGTGGCAAAAGGAGGTGGCTGGGTGTCGGCTGTCCATTCCATGACATTGCCCAGCATATCAACCATACCAAAAACATTGGCAGCATGGTCATAGTCGTCCACTGGACTGGTATCTGCAAGGCCTGAAGATTCAATATTCAATGCGCCTGGATCAAACTGATTGCCCCAGGGGTATTTTAAAGCCATGTCCGTGCGGGCAGCAGCCTCCCACTCGGCTTCCGTGGGCAGACGCCGACCAATCCAGGCGGCATAGGCAAAGGCATCATCAACACTGATTTGAACCACGGGATGGTTTCTTTTGCCGTAAAGGGTGGAGCCAGGGCCTGACGGCTGGTACCAGCAGGCCCCTTTCACAATGGAAGACCCGGCCTGTTTGCTCCAGGTCACTTTTCCCCCTTGTCGTTTAAACCGGGAATGGTAAACCGTTCCAACCCCTTTTCTTTCCGCTGTGGTGACATATCCGGTCTGTTCAATAAAAATTTCAAATAAAGCATTGGTCACCGGATATTTACCCATATACACCTTCGGCATATCAAAAGGCTGTAATGCCAGACTGGATTTCAAGGATTTTTCCGTGCCAATGGTATAGGTTCCTTCGGGGATAAGGATATAAGCATTGAATTTTTTTTCACGCTCTCCCAAAAAATCATCAAACTGTTCGGCAAGCTCCCGGGCATTTCTAAACTCTTCAAGGGCTTTGAGCTCTTCTTCATCAAGCTCGTCAAGCTCTTCTAAGTCCTCGTCCTCATCTAAATCAACTTCTTCTAACTCCTGATCCTCATCAAGCTCTATGTCTTCTATTTCGTCAAGGGACTCATCATCATCCAGTTCAACATCTTCTATTTCCGTATCCTCATCAATTTCTTCCAACTCTTCAAGATCTTCATTTTCGTCAAGTTCAATATCTTCGATCTGTTGATCTTCATCTATCTCTTCGACTTCTTCGAGTTCGTCATCATTGATTTCTTGTATTTCAACATCATCATCAATCTCTTCAATCTGCTCATCAAGGAGGGCTTCGTCGACCTCTTCAAGCTCTTCATCCCCTCTTCAAGCTCTTCATCCCCATCAAGTTCTCTTCTATAACATCTTCAATCTGTTCGGTCTTCAAGCTCTTCATCCCCATCAAGTTCTATATCTTCAATCTGTATCTTCATCTATCTCCTCGATTTCTTCGAGTTCCTCATCGTCCACCTCTTCAATTTCAACTTCATCGTCTAGGACCCCATCACCATCACTGCCTGCCTCTTCGTGATCATCAAAAATTCCGGCGCCAAGCCGGTCCAATGCCTTTTTAATTTTTTCTATGATGTCTCTTGACTCATTCTCGACATCAGGAGACTGAATTTTATCCAAAAACTCAGCCACGGCGTTAAGCACATCAGCGGCCTTGGTAAGATCAAATTCATCGGTTTTTACGGCATCACTGAAAGATTGCAGAAGGCTGTTTTTAGCATCTTCCGTCATATCAAAAATATTTGATCCGGTCAGCGTTATATCTTCAGAATTAAGGCCGTTTGTTGACAATTTTTTCAAGTCGGCATTGATGGAGGATTTAAGACTATAAAAATTTCTTCTTTTGGATTTTATTTTTGATGGATCATCTCCGACGTCCCAAATCCGACGGATAATACTGTCCCCATCAATGGACGAAAGCTCTCGAATACTATCTTCAGAAACATAATATGCGGATATGGCTCGGATCGCCTTATCCTTGACAGATCCTGGGCGGTAGTTAAGATTTTCTAATGCTTCGGTAATGCCGGACAGGGTGATGGATACATTGGCCAAACCGTAAAATGCTCCTTACTACATGTTTTAACGTGTTTTTAATGCAATTATTATGGTATAAGATAGGATATATTTCAACTGTACAAAATCTCGATCTTGCGGCAAAAATAAAAAATGATTCTGATGCTGACTGCAAATGAAAGACCGTATACTATAGCATTTGGCGTTGATAAATTTTTTATAGGCATGCTAAAGAGATAAAAAAAATGAAAAATGTATTGACTATTTCAGGGCTGAAGGGCGGTACCGGCAAGAGCACCACAGCCCTTAATCTATCCGCTTCTGTGGCACTTTATGGTAAAAAAGTGCTGCTGGTTGACTGCGACCCCCAGGCAAGCGTGTCCCAATGGCATAAGATGAATTCAAAGGGTATCGATCATGACCTTGCACAGGTGCTGGCCGGCAGAATAAGAATTCCTGATGCCGTATCCGGAACTGATATTGATGGACTGGATATCCTGCCTGCCGGTTTTGGTCTTTTTTCCATGTCCCTTAAGCTTACCAGACGTATAGACAACGAAAAGCTTCTTCGTCTTGTTATTGATGAAATCAAGCATGATTACGACCTGATTATTCTTGATGCGCCTTCATCCTGCGGCTATCTGAGCATCGCCGCTTTGACGGCAGCAGACCGGTTTGCGGCAGTGGTCATGCCGGATGAAGACTGGGTCAGTGATTTCCATTCTCTGATTAGGATTGCCCGGTACATACGCCAATCCCACAATATACCGTTAGGCATTGCAGGTATACTGTTCAACAGATGCAACAGTGAAAAACAGATGGAAAATCGTGCGGACCCCAAAGTGTTTGAACAGATTCGTCCCCTGATATATAAAACCATGATCCCGTACGATGAAACACTTGACAAGGAACAATCCTTCCTTAGTCCGCTGTCTTTGTACGACATTAAAGGACAGGCTTCCCAGGCTTATCTTGCAATGGCCCGGGAGATTATCTGTGCATTCAATTTAAAATGAGGAGATCCCATTGAAGTTAACCAATCCGGAATCCATCCAGGAAAGTGAAAAAGAATTTATTGACACCATAAATGCTGAACTTGACTGGGATGTCATCGAGCAGATGCTGCGTGATAAGCATAATTTTGAAGTTCAGGATGACATCGAATACAAGGATGGAAATCTTATCGTTTACAACAACGAAATCGCTTACAAATTTGATTTTCAAATCAAGGTTCCCCTTTCGGTGATTTTTAACCGCGGTGGTGAATGTTTATCCATGTCAACCACCAGGGAAGAAGAGGGTCCTGAAAATCCCGAAGATGTAAAAAATCAGGATTTCTCAAGAACTCAAACACCTTTCGGCGAACCGGATAAAAATAAAGTGGAGGAGATGGCTGTTGAAATTGCTGATTTGATCTCTGAAATTAATAATAACGTGTAAGGGGGGATGGATATGCCGGAGGGCAACAGCACCAAGCGTGAGTCTGTCAGGAAACAGTTGGATGAAATTTTAGTCAAGGAGATCACTGCTCTTCTTGATGTAGACTCCAATATGGCGCTGATGTCTTTCAACCTTGCCACCATCTCCTGCATCATCATCAGCGTGGATCGGGAACGTGAAATCAAGGCGTATGCAGACTCTCCTCCGGAACGTTTCAACCGCAAAACCTTTACATCTGAACTTGTGGATATCGGACTTGATCAGGATGATTATCTTGACAATGCCATATCAACCGTCCTGGGATCCGGATATATTACAATCCTTTCTAATGGTGAGTTGAAAGCAGAGATGCCTGCTTTTATGATGGTCGGTTTTTTAGACTCCATGTTTCCGGGCATGCAGGGCCTTAACCTGATTGCTTTTATTCTTCAAATGAATGACGAGGTTAATTCCGGCCGCAAAAGTCTTGACCTTGCAAAACAAAGTTTTGAAAAAACGCTTAAAACCCGTGGCGTTTCGGTGACCAAAGACCGCGCACAGGAACGGGCAACCGAAATGGTCAAAGGGGTTCACAAGACAGTCACTGTGCAGTCCAAACAAATTTTAGCCCGGTTGAAGAAGGAAAAGCTCAACACGTTGTCCCAGCTTATAAAATCCAGAAGACAGCGAACTGACGGCTATCAGAAAAAGGTCAAAATTAAAAATCTTTTTGACAAAGAGCCAAGCCCTGAGAGAATTGAGGCTGAAAAACAAAAAGCCGGGGAAGATGAAAAAGCAGCCCTCAAAACCGCAGAACTGGAAAAAGAATTAGCAGAAAAAGATAAGAAAATAAAAGAAGCTGAAGTTGTTGCACGAAAGTTTGCAGAACAGCTTAAAATTATAGAAGAAAAGGAAAAAGCTGCAGACGAGGCCCGAGCTCAAGCTACCGCTGCCAAGAAAAAAGTTGAAGCCCTTGCTGCAAGGGAACAGGAAATGGCTGAAAAAGAAGCCAGACTTATAGCACTTGAAGAAGAGTTAAAACATAGAGAAGAAGCGTCAAAAGAGGAAGCTAAAGCAAAAGAACGTGCAGAAAAACAAGCAGAACAAACAAAAGTCCAAGATGATATTGAATCCAGAATCGCCGATTTTGAGCGAACTCTGGCCATGCCCTGCCCTTTGTGCGGTGACGGCAGGATTGAAGAAAAGACCACGGATAAAGGAAAGGTTTTTTACTCCTGCAACCAAACGGATTGCCGGTTTGTATCCTGGGATAAACCCTATCATTTTGAATGTCCATTGTGTAAAAATCCTTATTTAATCGAATTCATCACACCGGCAGGCACCCCGGGACTTAAATGCCCAAGGGTGTCATGCGCCTATTCCCAGGACGACCTGCTGGCTCCCGTTCAGCATATGGCCGCAAATTCCGCCCCAACAGCACCTCCCCCAAAAAAGAAGAAGCTGGTCAGGCGCGTCAAACGACGGCGATGAACATTGCCCGAATATATTAAATTTTCGGTATCTTTCCATTGTTTTTTAGCTTGATTTAATATAGAAATTTTTAATTGTGCAGGTCTGAAAATTTTATTTTGATACATCAGACCTTAATAACTATCACTTTAAATATAGAGCCAAAGCCCTGTTAGAAAAAAATGAAGCCAATATTTTCCATAATTTTAATGGGGTTAATCCTACTGATAGGATTCCAGGTATATGCCCTGATCAATCCGATTATTGATAGACCAACGGCACAACTATCCTCAAATAGTCCAAAGGCAAACTATACCCAGCCACAATCAACATCTAATCATGTTGACCCGTTTAAACGAAATAAGGTCATCGAAAAAGTTACCCGGCGAAATCTTTTCAAGGTAGATGTAGACGGTAAAAACAACAAGGCACCTGAGCCTGTTAGTCTGAACCTTGAGAAAACCAGCCTGAAGCTGACCCTTTGGGGTACGGTAACAGGACAGAAAAAAGAAGATGGCTGGGCGGTAATACAGGATATTAAAACAAAACAGCAGGATCTTTACCGGGTCGATGATAAAGTCCAAGGTGCCACCATTAAATCCATATTGCGAAATAAGGTCATTTTAACCGTAAACGGTAAGGATCAGATTCTGGAAGTTGACGCAGAGGCGCCGCCCCATCTTGGTCAAAAACGCAGGCCTTCCAGCAGGCCTTTCAGGCCCACTCCCCCGCAGGGTCACAGGCCGGGCCAGAAGGCAGTCGAAGATATGTTAAATGCGGCATCAAAATCAAATCAATTGTTTAAAACCCGGCCCTATGTCAAAAATGGCGAAGCGTCAGGTGTAATGATTTACAGTATCAAAACAGACTCCGTGGCCCGACTGTTAGGTCTTCGAAACGGAGACATTATCCAGGCCGTCAACGATGTTGAAATTAAAGACAGTCAAGATTTTGAAGACTTTGAAGGCAGTATAGAGGACCAGTCAGATATGACCATTTCCATCCTTAGACGTGGAAAACCCAAAGAATTGGTTTTCAGTGAACAGGATAACGCGTATACCATCAACGATGTTGAACAGTGATACACAACACTGAACCACGGAAAACACGGAAAAACACAGAAATGAGTCTGATTAAGGACTTAAACTATGCCAGTTACCCAAAAGTACAGATTGAGCGCTTTGCGCTCTAACATTCAGTGCTTTCAGTGTCTTCCGTGGTTATAAACAAAAAACATTGGTGGTCGTGGTTCGATCGTTCTACATTTCAAGGGATTAGTATGTTGTCAGATAAAATTTTTAAATATCTGATTTTATTTATTTTATACATTTCCATGTTAAGTTCGTCACCTAAAGTGCTTTGGGCCCAGGACCTAACCGAAAACAACCAACCAGGTACCAATCCCGTGATTAAATTTTATCAGGCGCACATATCCGGCATTGACGGCAATCGCTGCCCCATGTATCCGAGCTGCTCCCAGTATTGTGCTCAGGCCATCCAAAAACACGGATTGGGTTTAGGCTGGATTATGGCCTGCGACCGCATGCTAAGATGCGGCAGGGATGAGGTTCGCCTGGCTCCCCATATCAGGGTCAATGGGCGCGAATTACTATTTGACCCGGTCAGTGCCAATGATTTCTGGTGGTTTTCACCCAAAGCGTCTACCATTGAAAACAACTTACCCAAG
Source organism: uncultured Desulfobacter sp. (assembly GCF_963666695.1). Classification (GTDB taxonomy): domain Bacteria; phylum Desulfobacterota; class Desulfobacteria; order Desulfobacterales; family Desulfobacteraceae; genus Desulfobacter. The sequence continues at coordinate 1,886,813 of NZ_OY762947.1, read as the reverse complement.
GAAAAATTGTATCATTCAGATCCCGGCCGGATGTCGGATTTGAATTCGGATCAGCAAAAATGAAGTTTTTGCTGATATACCTGATCGCCCTTGCATTATTTTTGGACTTAGGCTCACCAATTGCCCACGCGACTTCCGATGAACGCTCCGGCCTTTTTATTACGGCAGACATGCAGTTTGACTATGCCCAGGCTCTTTTTGAACAAGAAGATTTTATTGCGGCCCAGGTGGAGTTCAAGCGATTTATCCATTTTTTTCGCAAAGATCCCAGGCGTGAACGTGCCGATTATACCGCAGGTGTGGCCCTGTTTCGCTCGGGGCAGTACTATGAAGCGGCTAAACGGTTTGATACAATTATCCGGCAATCCAAAGATATAGACAGTCCATGGGCCCGCAAATCCTGTTTTATGCAGAGTCAAGCCTTTGAGGCCATGGGTAACACAGGTTATGCCCAGGTTGTGCTTCAAAATTATTTAAAACTGACCCGGGATACCGATACAAAGGACCGTATATACCTGGAACTTGCCCGCATGCATATCCAGAACACCGCGACCCCGGGAAAAGACGAACTTGATAACGCCCGCAAAAACCTGATGCTGATCAGTCCTGAAAAACAGCAGGAATACAACGTAACACAACAACTGGAAAGCATTGACAATGCCATGAATGCGCCGACAAAAAGTCCTGTCCTTGCAGGAATTTTGGCCATTATCCCGGGAGGGGGCATGCTCTATTGTGAACGGTATAAAGACGCTTTTATCAGTTTCTGCTTCAATACAGGATTGATTTGGGCCGCATACACGGCCTTTGACAATGATAATCCCGCCCTTGGCGGTGTTATTACTTTTGTGGAGACCGGCTTTTATTCAGGTAATATCTATGGTTCCATAACAGCCGCCCATAAGTATAACAAAGCCGCCAAGATAAAAATCCTGAACAAAACCTTTGACTTTGAACCTGGATTTGATCCGGTAAATAAATCTTTTTTCCTGAAATTAACGCATGGTTTTTGAATAACAGCCATGGGCTGACCTAGTCTATCAACATCCAAGCTCTACCCACAACAAAAGATGAAAGTAATTTAAAAAGTTATTGGGACTTTCATATCAAAATTGTCCTGATTCAGGGATTGACATCAACCCCTTACCGGCGTAGTATCCCCAACGTTCTCAGGGCGGGGTGAAATTCCCCACCGGCGGTAACCAGGAAATTTGAGGTCAAATTTCAGGAAAGCCCGCGAGCGCTTTGCAGCTTTTTTGCGCAAAGGTCAGCAGATCTGGTGAAACTCCAGAGCCGACGGTTATAGTCCGGATGGAAGAGAATAAGCAAAAAACACAGGACCATTGCGCTTACCGTTTACCGGCAGCTTTTGTCGGTAGATATTTGGTATGGTAATGGATAGTGTCATCTTGCCTTTTTTATTCCCACGCCCTGATTCATGTATTAATTTATTACTAATACCAAGGAGTTGAATCATGAATCAGAATCCTTTACAACAGTTTGGAAATTCCCAGCAGCGTTTACAGGCCGGACTTGAAGCCCTTCGCCGGGGCTCGGGCATTTTGGTGGCTGACGATGAAAATCGGGAAAATGAAGTGGACCTCATTTTTGGGGCACACGCCCTTAAAGTGAACCAGATGGCTATGCTTATCAGGGAATGCAGCGGAATTGTCTGTCTGTGTCTTCCCCAGGCAAAGGTGTCACACTTAAACCTTTTTCCAATGGTAAAAAACAACACAAGCCAATACCAGACTGCATTCACAGTATCCATTGAAGCGGCCCAAGGTGTCACCACGGGAGTTTCTGCCCGGGACCGCTTAACAACCATTCAGGCGGCTATTGCCGAAGATGCGGTCCCGGAAGACCTCAATTGCCCCGGCCATATTTTTCCGTTACAGGCAAAACCCGGGGGCGTCCTTGAACGCGCCGGCCATACCGAGGCCACAGTTGATCTGATGACCCTGGCGGGTTTGCCTCCATACGGGGTTTTGTGTGAACTTACAAATCCCGACGGAACCATGGCCAGACTCCCTAAAGCGGCACAATTTGCATCAGAAAACGGTTTTACAATGCTCACAGTAGAAGATATTATTAATTACAGGCTTGGGGGTCAAAGTGCTAAAGCATCATAATTGGTTCACATGTTATTTATCCTTGTTCGATGGTTTATTAAGGTCCATGGGCCTAAAAAGTTTTGACTTTATTCATAAACCTGTGCTAAATGTTTAAATATATTGTGCTATTTTGCTTTTAAATAGATAATGTTCGATAATTCGGCCAAAATTCGTTGATTTAATTTAGTATTCAGAGACGTTACTCAAATATCTAACAATGTTAGAGAGTTGTATCCTTACGTTAAGGGGCTCGGAAAAAATAAATGTCACAAATTTTGTGCCGAATTTTTATTTGTATTTCTAGTCACATAGCAATTTTCATGGGTAATTTTTACGGAATCTTAACCATACGGAGGAAACATCATTGAACGATTTTTTAAAAAATATGAGAAATTCCGGTAAAAAGAAAACTTCGCCCGTTAGAAAAAACATTGAGAGCAACTACGTTACGCCCGGAGAACAGCGTATTCCAAAGGACAGGCGCCCATCCGCCTTTAACCGGTCAAGTGCCATTACGGAAAAAGAAGCAATAAAACAGGAAATCAGGGATATGATTCCGGTGATTGCCGAAAACACCACGCAACTGGCTAAAGAAATGGGCCGTATAGCATCGGTAAGTGAGATGATCATGGAATCCCAGATACGTCAGCAAAATGCCATGGCTGATTTTTTTGAATCCTTGAGAGAATTTATGGCACAAAAGCAAAGCCCGGCTGACATGCAAACAGCAACAACCAGTTATGCCTCGGGTACCCATTACACCAAAGATGACATCATTTCCACCATTAACAGGATGCGGGATCAGGGCGCCACTTTTGCCACAATTGCTGAATATTTAAGTGACAAAGGTATTCCGACCTTTTCGGGAAGAGGGCATTGGCATGCCCAGACCATTCACAGGCTTTGCAAACAGATTTAATTTTTATTCCGGTACTAACTATATTATTGGCTCTTAAGATTAGTTTATTATTCACAACCGTATAATTTTTATATATGATATCCTCCGTCTTTACATTTTTTTTGTAAAACTATATCTGTTTTTGAATAAGGAATATAAAAACCGTTTTCAAGCAGACAATAAACACTGGGGAGGTTGATGATGGCAAAAGCCACTTACTGGGCAGATTCCTATGTAGATAAACTTTGCACTGCCCAACAGGCCCTGAAACATATCCGGCCTGGTCAACGCGTATTTATAGGTTCATCCTGTGCTGAACCCCAGCATCTTGTCAAAGAGTTATCAGATATTTCCGCAAGATTCACCGACCTTGAAATTGTGCGTCTGCTCAGCATTGAAAATGGACCGCTGACGCTTATTGCGAATACGTCCCACTCCCAGCAGTTCAAAATCAGATCGTTTTATTTAGGATCCTGCGGTCCCAGCATTATCAAGAAAAATCAAAGATTTATTACGCCTGCAAACGTGTCCCAGATTCCGTACCTGTTCAAATCCGGGCTCATGCCGTTGAATGCGGCCCTGATCCAGGCCTCGCCGCCGGATGACTTTGGGTGGATGAGTCTTGGCATTTCCGTGGACATCAATCTTTCGGCCTGTGAAACCGCCGATATTGTCATATGCCAAATTAACCCCAAAATGCCCCGGGTTCTGGGCAGAAGCTTTATCCATGTCAATGATGTTGATTTTATTGTAAAACATGAGGACCCGCTTTTAACAATCCAGCCAGTTCCTGAACATGGGTGCGGCAATATCATTGCCAAACATATTTCACGTCTCATTGAAGACGGTTCAACCATCCAGACAAGTCTTAGCCTGACCACTGAGGCAATTATGACGGCCTTATCAGATAAAAATGATATTGGAATTCACTCACAATATTTGTCAGATGCAGCCATGCACCTTTTCTCCATTGGAGTGATTACGAATAAGAAAAAAGGATTTAATAACGGAAAGCTTGTAGCCGGCGCAGCCGTAGGTTCCTCCCTGCTCTATGAATTTCTTGACGATAACCCGTCCATTGAGTTTTACCCCTCAGATTATATCAACAATCCAGGTATTATCGGTCGCCACAATAAAATGGTAACCCTGAATACGGCTATGGCCATTGATCTTACCGGCCAAGTGGCTGCCGATGCCCTGCCGCTGAATAATTACACAGGAATCAATGGTCTGCTTGATTTCACCCGGGGGGCGGCCATGTCCAAAGGCGGAAAATCCATCCTCATGATGACATCCACCATGGATCACGGGAAAAAAAGCCGGATAGTGCCCCTTTTAACAGAACATGCCGTGGTGGTGCCAAGGGGCGATGTCCAATTTGTGGCAACGGAATACGGGCTGGTGAATCTTTTTGGCAAAACACTTCAGGAACGGGTCATGGCCCTGGTCTCCATTGCCCATCCGGATTTCAGGGATGAGCTGTTTAGCGCGGCCAAAGATATGGGTCTGATTGACAGTGACCGCAAATTTAAACAGGCTATTAAAGGCGTCTACCCGCTTAAATATGAAGAAACCATTGTTATAAAAGATATTCCCATTACATTCAGACCGGCAAAACCGGTGGATGAACGGTTTATCCAGGAACATTATTACACCCTGAATCGTGGCGATATCGTTTCCAGGTTCTTTCATGAGAAAAAAAGTTTTGCCTATGATCAAATTGAGACCACCTATGAAATTGATTATATTAATGACTTGACCATCGTGGCTACGATAGGCGAACTGGGATTTGAAAAAATTATTGCCGTGGGTGAGTATTTCAGAAACACCATCATTAATATGGCCGAAGTTGCCTATTCCGTATCACAAGAATACCAGGGCATGGGAATTGCTAATATCTTACAGAAAAAACTCATTCAAGCAGCCATTGACAACGGTATTAAGGGACTTATCGCCTATACGTCTCCACATAATAAAGCCATGATCAACCTTTTTCACAAGCAGCCATATAAAGTCACAACTGAAAAAAATGAAGATATGCTTATTTTAAGCTGCTTGTTCAGTGAACCTAAAATAGGTGATGACGACGACGGCGGTAAAGCCTTGGGCGACGCCATTCTATCCATGGGTTAAATTAGTTTTTTTTCACAAGCAATGCCACGGATTCAATATGATAGGTGTGGGGAAACATATCCACAGGTGTTACTTCCAGCACGGCGTAACGCGATGCAAGCATTTCAAGATCCCTGGCAAGGGTTGCAGGGTTGCAGGAGACATAGACTATTTTGTCGGGAGAATGGGCTAACACGTGCCCCACCACATCCTTGTGCATGCCCACCCTGGGCGGATCAATGATGATCACATCCGGCGTTTCAGGCACCTGTCTAAAAACGTCCTTGATGTCTCCTTCCAAAAAGGTACAGTTATCAATGCCGTTCAAACTTACATTTTCCCTTGCATCGACCACAGCAGAGTGGACAATTTCAATTCCGTATATTTTTTTTGCCTGGCCGGAAAGCCAGATGGGAATGGTTCCGGTGCCTGAATACAGATCCAGAACCGTCTGGGATCCGTCAAGGTCCGCATATTCACTGACTTTTGCATACAGTTTTTCACAGGCCCGGGTATTTGTCTGAAAAAAAGAGTTGGCCGAAATCTTAAATTGATACCCCCCGAGTTTTTCGATCAGATGATCTTCTCCATGCATGAGGATCTCTTCCTTACCCGTAGAGACCCCGGATCGCGAATCTGTAATATTATTGACAATGCAACGTATTTGACTGAATTTTTCCACAAGCTGTTTACTTAAGGATTCAATGACCTCAGACCTTTTTTCACTGGTCACAAGATTGACCATCCACTGATCCCGGGCCACGGAATGTCTTAGCATGACAAAACGCCAGAATCCTTCGTGTTTACGCAGGTGATATGCCCCAAGCCCGGATTCGGCCACAAAGCCACGGATGACCTCTAAAATTTCATTGCCCAGGGCCGGCATGATATGACAGGTGTGAATATCAATCACCTTGTCAAAAGTACCCGGGACATGCAGCCCAATGCCAAAACCTTTTTTAACGGATTCATCTGCCAGTTCCTCCGGCATGAGCCAGCGCATGGCGGAACAGGAAAATTCCATTTTATTCCGGTATTCGTAGATGTAATCCGACGGTACAACATCGGTCACCCGGACATCTTTTAAGCGCCCGATATGTGCCAGGGACTCGACAACATGGCGCTTTTTGTATTCAAGCTGGCGCTCGTAAGGCAGTTGCTGCCATTTGCAGCCCCCGCAAAACCGATTATATTCGCATCTTGCTTCCTGGCGCAGGGGCGAAGGGGTGACAATATTGATCAACCGGCCTTCGGCCCAGGATTTCTTTTTTTTGAAAATTTTTACAAAAACCCGGTCTCCGGGAACGCAACGGTCCACAAACACGGGAAAGCCATCGGGTTTAGCCAGACCCTTACCCCCAAAGGCAAGGTCAATGATGTCAAGTTCGTAGGTTTTTCTTTTTTTAACGGGCATTTTATACTATATCTTATGGTTATGTATGGTTAAATTGTTGAAAAAGTCGGTAAACATACAAAAATATGAGCTTAAAGACAAGATGAAAATAATTGAAACAAATTTTACGGTTGATGGATTAACCTTGGAAGGTACCCTTCATCTTCCCCAATGCCCCATGCCGCCCCTTGTTGTGGGCTCCCACGGTCTTGAAGGCAGCCAAAATTCTGCCAAACAGATGCTTTTGTCAAAGGTGCTGCCTGCAAATAATATTGCCTTTTTCCGTTTTGACCACAGGGGATGCGGCGACAGCCAGGGGAGCTTTATTAAGGACACCAGTATTGAAACGCGCGCCAGGGATTTTTGTGCGGCAGCGGGCCATGTTTTTGAAATGGGGGTTACATCAAACCGGATTGCCCTGTTTGGTTCCAGTATGGGTGGTGCCACCTGTATAAACGCCTGGCAGGATCTTGAACGTGCTGGATTTAGGATTCAGGGTGCTGTTTTGTGCGCGTCCCCTGTGAATACCCGGACGATAAAAAGAATCCCTTTGGCAGGGAACGACACGCGCCCTGCCCTTTCGTTGGAATTTTTCAAAGAAAACCTTTTGTATGACCTCTCCGACCAGGCAAAGGCATTGCACCATGTTATGATTTTCCATGGCAGTGCCGATGAAGTGGTCCCGGTGGAAAATGCCGATATCCTCTATGCCGCCATACAGCCTCCCAAAGAGAAGATTCTTCATGACGGCGGCGATCACCAGATGACAAACCGGGCACACCAGCAGGATTTTGAACAGAAAATGATCGCTTGGTATAAATCTGTATTCATGTAATCCGACACCATGTGTCAGCAATGACGGCGACATCAAAAAAATTATCCGGTGTTGACATTCAGCGGCAATTGAGGCATAAAAATGCAACCAAGACGGAGGACAACTTAAAAGGATTGGCAAATGAGAACAATGCCGCAAATGTCATTGAAAAAATTCAGGGCGATCCCAGATCAAAAGTTGTGACCATCCGTCAAAGAAATGATTTGGCATCCTAAGTGTGCCAAAAAGTCTATGCGCCCGTAGTGCAGTGGATAGCACGTCAGCCTCCGAAGCTGAAGATCGCTGGTTCGATTCCAGCCGGGCGTACCACCTATCTTATCGATAACACCCAACCATGAAACCATTTTATAAAGCAGGCTTACGCATCGGACTGATCTCCTATCGGTCGAATCCCCATTGCGGGGGACAAGGCGTTTATATACGTCATTTAAGCCATGCGTTGTCTGATCTTGGTCACCAGGTGGAAGTCATTGCCGGCCCCCCGGACCCTTTAGTCGATGCCGGAATTAACCTGACCATGCTCGACACCCTTGATTTGTACAACCCACAAAATCTGTTCAGAACACCACGTATTGAGGAACTCAAAGATCCTGTGAATCTCATTGAGTGGCTTGACGTCTCAACCATGGGATATCCCGAACCCATGACATTCGGCATGCGGGTGAAGCGCTACATGAAAGGCCGGACGAAAAACTATGACATTATCCATGACAACCAAAGCCTTTCCTACGGTATTTTATCCCTTGCCCGGGACCTGCCCGTAACCGCCACCATCCATCATCCCATAACCGTGGACCGGCGATTGGCTGTCAAATCCACCAGGTCTTTTTATAAAAAACTTCAGACCCTTCGCTGGTACTCCTTTATTAGCATGCAGAAACGTGTTGCCCGAAAAATACCTTCCATTATCACAGTATCTGACTCCGCCAAAACAGATATTGTCAAAGAATTTAAAATTCCTGAGTCAAGACTCAAAACTGTTCCCATCGGCATTGACCTGGATAATTTTTTTCCCCTGGATCATGTAAAAAAGAAGCCTGGGCGCCTGATCGTCACCAATAGTGCGGATATGCCCTTAAAAGGCTTATACCACTTGCTTTACGCCATTAAAGGGGTGTTAAAACATAAAAATGTCTCCTTGACGGTCATTGGTACGCCAAAGAAGAACGGCGGCATCGAAAATCTGGTTAAAACACTTGATCTTGGCCGCCATATCAACTTTACCGGCCGTATCGACCACCAGCGGTTTGTTCGGGAATACGCCAAAGCCCAGATTGCGGTGGTGCCCTCCATGTACGAAGGGTTTGGGCTTCCGGTTGGAGAGGCCATGGCCTGCCGGGTACCGGTAATTTCCACAACCGGCGGGGCGTTGCCCGAAGTGGCTGGGGATGCGGCAAAACTTGTTCCCCCTGGGGATGCCAAGGCACTTGAAAAGGCAATCATTGAATTGCTTGACGATGAAAAACAGCGTGAAAATTTGGCCTGCCGGGGGTATGACCGGGTAACAACACAATTTACCTGGGAAAAATGCGCCATGGACACAGCCCAAGTCTACCGGGAGGTGATAAATGATTACCATGGACTTTAAACGTCTGGGCATTTCCCCCGGCAACCGGATTCTAGATATCGGTTGTGGGGAGGGACGCCACACCATCAGGGCCTGTCAGGAATCCGGTGCGGTCTGCATTGGTGGAGACTTCGGATATGACAACCTTCTCGCCACCAAAAGCAAACTCGAATTCCACGAGGGCCTGGATGACCTGTCCTGCAGGAACTGGGCGTTATCCGCCATGGACATCACAGACCTTCCCTTTAGGGACAATAGCTTTGATGTGGTGATCTGCTCGGAGGTTCTGGAACATATCCCGGATCATGAAAAAGCAGTTTCAGAACTGATTCGTATTGTCAAACCGGGTCAAATACTGGCTGTAAGTGTTCCCCGGGCCTGGCCTGAATGGATCTGCTGGCAGCTGTCGGATGAATATCACAACGCCAACATGGGTCATGTAAGAATTTACAGTAAAAAAGAAATGATTGGAAAAATTCGGGACAACGGCCCAAAATACTTGGGTTGTCACTATGCTCACAGCATCCACAGCCCCTATTGGTGGCTTAAATGTCTTGTGGGACCGACCCGTACGGATTCGCTTGCCGTAAATCTCTACCACAAGCTTCTGGTATGGGATTTGATGAAAAAACCGGCACTGACCACTTTTATTGACCGGCTGCTTAATCCGGTACTTGGAAAAAGCCTGGTTCTGTATTTCAGAAAACCGTGTTGAGAAGCGCTTAAAACTTTCAGGCGAGAGTATCGATAAGTATATCAATTCCGTCAACTTATTCTCACCCTTCTTCATATACTGAACAGTGCCGTTTATTTTGTTGCTTTTTCAGCGAAGAGAGATGTATCATAAAAATATAGAACAGACATCTGCCGAAATGGCGAATTCATTCAGGTGCTAATCCCATGAAATTGACTATTTATTTGGCTTATGATGGTTCCATCAATGCCGACTGGGTTGCTCGCTATGCCTTAAATATGGCCGTTAACGGCCAGGATCTCCAGATCATCTTGATCCATGTTCAGGATGACATCTATGCTCCCGATAAGATAGCTAAAAAAATCGAAGCAATTGAAGCCGAATCTGCGGTCCGGGGGATAAAGATGACCAGCCGTATTTTGCCCCTTAGAAAAAACGTCTTTCATTCCCTGCTCCAGGCTATTCCGGCCGGGGGGGAGAGTCTCTGTGTGTGCGGGGCCAGGATTTTTTCACGGAACAAGGGATTTCTGGCCGGCACTATTTCTGAAAAGCTTCTACGTCATAAACAGTTCAATGTCATGGCTATCCGTGTGGTCAAGCCCGGCATCCTTGGAAGTCCAAGTGATTTGCTTTTCCCCCTTTCCGGACATCCCAGGGGGTTTCAGGCCGCTATGTCTTTTTTTATGCTTTTGGCACCGGAAGTGGAACGGCTGCATCTTTTACGAATCATGTTGGTTAGCTCCCTGTGGTTTCAATATATGCCGGTAACCATTGTCCAGAGCCTGAAGACAAAGGGGTATTCCTATGTGAACGGGGTATTAAAGGAGATTCGTCAGCAGTTGGGAGAGAACAAGATGTATTTGGATGCCAAGGTGGTTCTCTCCGATGACTGGGCCAAGGAGATTCTTATCCACGCCAGCAATACTCGTGCTCAGATGATCTTAATGGGGGCCTCTGACCGAAATCTGCCGTCTCGTTATTTCTACGGCAACAAAATTGAACAGATTCTCAGGCGCTCTCCTTGTGATGTGGGGCTTTATCGTAAGATATGAGCAGTCAGGGTAAACAAATCCAAAATTTGACGCCGGATCGGGTCTATACTCTCCTGGAAACGAATCCCGAGGGCCTGCATGGTGAAGAGGTGGCGGAGCGGTTGCTCAATGTGGGGAGAAATTCATTCGACATCCCTGACCGCTGGAAAATGCTACGCAATTTTGGTAAGCAATTCACCAATTTTTTTACGATACTTCTTATTGTTTCGGCAATTATCTGTTTCGTCGCCCATCGTCTTAATCCAGGGGAGAGTATGAATTTCCTGGGCTGGGCTCTATTGGTTGTGGCTCTGCTTAACGCGTTTTTCAGTTTTATCCAGGAATATCGGGCTGAACGGGCCATGGAGGCCTTGAAGAAATTTCTGCCACAGATGGTCGAGGTTCAACGTCAGGGTCAAGTCATCAACGTTTCGGCTGAAGAGATTGTACCCGGTGATCTCCTCATCCTGGCCGAGGGTGACAAAATCACGGCAGATGCCAGGGTGGTTGAGGCTGAGGGGTTGCTGGTCGATAACGCACCGCTCACCGGCGAGGCCAATCCCTGTGTTCTTGTTCATGAAGCAAGTTCGAGTCGTTTGGTTGAAAGTAACAACATTGCCTTTGCCGGCTGTACGGTGATCCGGGGCAGCGGTAAGGCCGTGGTCTTTGCTACCGGTCTTCGTACCGAGTTCGGTAAACTGGCTCACCTCTCGCAGGAGATTAAGCGGGCGTCTTCGCCTCTCGAGCAGGAGACGGCCCATATGGTGCGGGTCCTTACCGTCATAGCCGTGAGTATGGGATTTGCTTTTTTTATGTATGGGATGGTGACAGGTAGGCCGCTGTGGGTGAATCTGGTCTTCATGATGGGGATCATCGTGGCCAATGTTCCGGAAGGGCTTTTGCCCACCTTTACCCTTTCTCTGGCCATGGGTAGTCTGCGCATGGCCAAAAAAAACGTCCTGGTTAAAAGTCTCAATGCAGTGGAAGCGCTTGGTGCGGTCCATGTTATCTGTTCGGATAAGACAGGAACTCTTACTGAGAACCGACTCACCATCACCGAACTGCTGAGTCCTCTGCATGGCAGGCCTTTAGACGACCAGGAGCAACTGGATCTTATGACCTTAGCCCTGGCTGCATCTGATGTCAGGGGTAATGACCACCTGAGTGGTGATCCTTTGGATGTGGCGGTGGCCGAACGGTTAACCCTCCTGGGCGCTGATCTGGAGGCGCTCCGGGAACAAATTGAGCATTACTTCACCTTTGACGTGGAGAAGAGACGATCGGCAGGTATCATGACTGTTGCCGGGAAAAGGTTTTTTGTAGTTAAAGGGGCCTTTGAGGCCTTGTCTCCAATGCTTGTCTCTGTTCGTAGTGCAAAGGGCCGGGAGGCGGTGGATGCAAGGATTTTGGGTCAGGCAGAAGAGGTGCTGAGGGGAATGGCCGGTCAGGGCTTGCGGGTTATTGCTTTAGCTAGCCGGGAACTGGATGACGGGGAGGAAGATGATTTCGCATCTCTCCAGGAGGCGCTGGAAAAAGAGTTGGTTCTTGTTGGTTTTATCGGTATCGAGGATCCTCTTCGCAAAGAGGTTCCGGCGGCTGTTAGTAAATGTCATACTGCCGGCATTGAGGTCCTGCTTATTACCGGTGATCATCCGGACACGGCTCAGGCCATCGCCCGAAAGGCAGGGATTCTTCCCCGGGAAAATGATCCGGCCTTGTTGATGAGCGGCGCCGATTTGGAGCATTTGACCGAGGCAGGGCTTGTAGAGCATCTTGATCAGGGAACCAGAGTCTTTGCCCGGACAACTCCGGAGCAGAAAATGAAAATTGTCGCGGCCCTCAAGGCTATGGAAAAAGTGGTGGCCATGACCGGGGATGGGGTCAACGATGCCCCGGCCCTCAAGGCCGCTGATGTGGGTATTGCCATGGGCAGGCAGGGAACAGATGTGGCCAGAGAGTCGGCTCAGATCATTCTTCTCGATGATAATTTTGCTTCTATTGTTGCAGGCATTGAGGAAGGGCGGACCGTGTTCGGGAATATCAAGAAGTTTACCAATTATGTACTGGTAAGTAACGGCCCGGAAATCCTTCCTTACCTTCTCTATATTCTTCTACCGGTACCCCTGGCTTTGAATGTGATTCAGATTCTCTCTATTGATCTTGGCACTGACATCATCCCCTCCATGGCATTAGGCCAGGAGCCCCCGGATCCCGAGACTATGAACCAACCGCCCCGGCTTCGAGAACAGGGCTTGCTTACCCTTCCTCTGATTATGCACAGTTATCTCTTTCTTGGTCTCTTGGAAGGTATCTGGTCTCTGGGGCTTTTTTTCTATGTTCTGACGAGTGGAGGATGGCGGTTCGGAGAGGAATTGGCTACAACTGATCCCCTCTACCACTCGGCCATGGGCATTGCCCTGTCCACCATTCTCCTGATGCAGATCGGCAATCTCTTGGGGCGTCGTTTTGCCAGGCGTTCCGGGCTTAATATGGACATTTTTAAAAACAGGCTGATGGTTTTGGGTATTGTCATCCAGGTCGTCTTTTCCTGGGCCACCCTCTATTTTCCGCCTCTACAGAAAATCCTTAATACGGGACCGGTTCCGTTGAGCATCTATTTTCTATCCTGGTTCGGGATCATCCTCATCTTCGGTAGTGATTATTTCAGGAAACGGTATTTGGAAAACAGAGAGAAAGCATCTTTTGTCGAGCGTTAACCCCCCCTGATGTTGAGATTTGTATCTCTAAAACAATTTTGCGAAGGGTTTAAAAATACCAGGCCAGGGTGCCTATCAAAATATCAATTCCGTCGTTAGGCACCTTTAAAGCAGCGTTGGAATAGTGCATATAACGAAAACTGATGTCCATATTTTTAATCCTGATACCGGCCCCAACCCTATCCTCAAATTGAAAATTTGAGGATAGATCCCTGCCATTGATATGGTAATCGTCCAGGCAGGCAGCACCAACTCCCGCCTCTATATATGGATACCAGGTTGCATTTCCTGTATAAAAGACATACTGAAAGACCGGAGACAATGCGACTGCGTTAACATCATCTCCACCTTTTTCCCAGTGGTTATAGGATAGTTCAAAATAACCGCACATATAACCGGTTTTGTTCTCAAGCCATTTTACATTCCATTGTTTTAAAAGCCCTGCACGATAAATATTAATCCTGTCTAAACTTTGGCCATATCCGAATGAAACACCCCATCCGCCAAGACCGGAAAAATCATGGGCTGAGGCATGGGTGCTTGTACTAGTAAAAAAAATAAGCAAAAATAAAATTCTTTTCATATTTCTATATTTGCCCTTTCAGGCAAAACCTGTTCCAATACAGAAATAGGCCTTTCGGGCAACCTTAAACGTTAAATAAACGCAAAAGTGGTTACACTATTCTCACACAAAAATAAACAGTTTCCATAAAATTTTTTTAGCGAAAAAACATCTGGGCAATTATGTCTTACAAACAGTACAAAAGCCCTAAACACGGCAACTTTCATATAGAAAGCAAATCAGGTTTACCCTTGACATAAAATTGGGGGGAGTTTATATCCTTCTATCAATTGCGCAAATTAACCCGTTGACAATTTATAAATAAAGATTAATACACCGTGAAAAAGACTATAAAAAAAAACCGGGATCAACTGTTGGACAGCTGGTTTCATGCCACCATCAATACCTATCCTGCAGAATCTGCAAGGATTTTGGGTAAAAAATCCGATCGGTTTGACAATCCGATAGGGTCCGCCACCCGGGAAACCCTTGAAGATGTTTTAAACCTTATTACAGGAAATTTCAGCAGGGAAAGTCTCGAAAAAGCCCTTGACCCGGTCATTCGGATTCGTGCAGTTCAGGCATTCGACCCTGCAAATGCCGTAAGTTTTGTGTTTGCATTAAAAGAAATCGGTGAAAGCGTCATTGAAAAGGCAGATATAATAAATTTTTATCGCCTGGTAGATGAAATTGCCCTGGCCGCTTTTAACCGATATATGAAATGTAGAGAAGATGTTTTCCTTTTAAAGGCCACGGAGAGCAAACGACGCATCCATCGGGCCTTTGAAAGGGCAGGTTTAGTAGCGGAGCTGTCAGAGGGCGACCTCTTAGGCTCCAAACAATCTTAACATGTATGGCGCGACAATTGCGGGTCATACATAAAATAATGAGGTGGTTATAACATGAATCAAAGGTACTTGATCCCCCTTACTGCTGTCTTTCTGCTCTTCCTGTTGGCTTACGCAGGGGTTGAGGGACTTGGGCTTCAGGTGGTCTTTGGTGTACTGATTCCGTACCTGGCAATTGCCGCATTCCTGATTGGCTTTGTGATCAAAGTCAAAGGATGGGCAGCCTCTGCCGTGCCGTTTAGGATTCCTACAACCTGCGGCCAGCAGAAATCTTTGCCATGGATTAAACAGAACACCATTGATAACCCGAACACATCAGCCGGCGTTTTTGTAAGAATGCTCCTGGAAATTTTTGCTTTCAGGTCATTGTTTAGAAATACAAAGGCGGCGTTTAACCGGAATGCTTCCAACAAACTTACCTATTCCTGGGAAATTTTTCTATGGGTAGGCGCGCTTGCATTCCACTACGCATTCCTGGTAGTTCTACTCAGGCACTTTAGATTTTTCACTGCGCCTGTTCCCGGATTCATTCAGTCTCTGGAATATCTGGACGGCATTATACAGGTTGGTCTTCCCGGGCTGTTTATTTCCGGACCTGTCCTTCTGCTGGCAACGCTTTTCCTGTTAAGCCGCAGAATTCTTGATGCCAAAGTCAGCTATATTTCCCAGGCTGCTGATTATTTCCCCTTGTTCTTAATCATCGGCATCGCCGCCACCGGCATTGCCATGCGCTATTTCACTAAAGTGGATATCATCGGCATCAAGGAAATGACCATGGGACTGGTTACCTTCCATCCCCATATTCCCGAAGAAGTCGGCGGGCTGTTCTACGGCCATCTTTTCCTTGTGAGCATCCTGTTCGCCTATTTCCCCATGAGCAAATTGATGCACATGGGCGGCATCTTCTTAAGCCCCACCCGGAATATGGCCAACAACACCCGTGCCAAACGGCATGTTAACCCTTGGAACTATGATGTGCCCATCCATACATATGAACAGTATGAGGACCACTTCAGAGACAAAATGATTGAAGCCGGACTGCCGGTGGATAAAAAGGAGTGATAGATGGCTGACGAACTTACACCGGATGAAGCATTAGACAAAATTGACTTTAGTCCCCGGTCTAGCTCCGAGCCTAGAAACTGGCTGGACACTACCAAATCCGTTCAGATTCGGCCAGGTATGTATTGCTATGCAGCCAAACCGGAAAGTGTTGAGACCTTGGGCCTTCCCAATGCCAGGGAATGGAATCCACTAGAGGATGACTGGAAACTGCCGGAAAACTGGCAGGAAATCCTGCACGAAGGAATCAAGGAACGGCTGGAGCGTTTCCGTACTTTTAAAATATTCATGGACATCTGCGTGCGCTGCGGCGCCTGTGCAGACAAATGCCATTTCTTCCTGGGAACCGGAGATCCTAAAAACATGCCGGTACTGCGGGCCGAGTTGCTGCGCTCTATTTACCGCAATGACTTTACCTTTGCCGGAAAACTCCTGAAAAATATTCCAGGTGGCAAGCGTCTTTTAGGTGCCAGGGAAATGAGCCTGGAAGCACTCAAGGAGATGTGGTACTACTTTTTTCAATGTACGGAATGCCGGCGCTGCTCAGTGTTCTGCCCCTATGGCATTGACACGGCCGAAATTACCATCATAGGCCGTGAGTTGCTCAATCTTTTGGGCCTGAATATTGACTGGATTGCCACTCCGGTTTCCAATTGTTACCAGACCGGAAACCATTTAGGCATCCAGCCCCACGCCTTTAAAGACATGCTGGAATTCTTTGTTGAAGACATTGAAGATATCACCGGGGTTGACTGTACGCCTCAGTTCCAGAAAAAAGGCGCAGACATCCTTTTTATCACCCCCTCTGGTGACGTATTTGCCGATCCCGGCACATATACCTGCCAGGGCTATATGATCCTGTTTAAATATCTCAAAGATAAATACGGACTGGATGTCACCTGGTCAACCTATGCTTCCGAAGGCGGCAACTTCGGGTTCTTTACCTCCCATGAAACCATGAAACGGCTTAACGCTAAAATGTACGCCGAAGCAAAACGTCTGGGCGTCAAATGGATTCTGGGCGGGGAGTGCGGTCATATGTGGCGGGTTATCAACCAGTACATGGGCACCATGAACGGTCCTGCCGACTTCCTTGAAGTGCCGGTGAACCCCATCACGGGTACCCGGTTTGAAAATGCCGCATCCACCAAGATGGTTCACATCTGCGAATTCACAGCTGACCTGATCAAACACGGCAAGCTTGAACTTGACAAGAGTCGTAATTCCAACCGGATCCTGACCTTCCACGATTCCTGCAACCCTGCACGTGGCATGGGACTTCTGGATGAACCCCGGTATTGTATCAAAGCATGTGCGGACGAGTTTTATGAAATGCCGCCCAACACCATCCGTGAACAGACCTTCTGCTGCGGTTCAGGCGCCGGGCTCAATGCCGGCGAAAATATTGAATTGAGAATGGCCGGTGCCCTTCCCCGGGCCAATGCCGTTAAATATGTTCATGAGAAATTCGGGGTCAACTCTCTAGCCACCATTTGCGCCATTGACAGGGCAGCACTTCCCACCATGTGTGAATACTGGGTGCCTGAAGTCGATGTCATCGGCGTTCACGAACTTGTGGGCAATGCGTTGATTCTGCCGGGTGAAAAGGAAAGAACCGAGGACCTGAGAATGGAACCCCTGCCCGGGGTAGAGGAGGAATAAGATGAGTAAAAATATGATTATGGCAGGACTTGTGGTATTTGTGCTCGCCGTTCTTTCTCCGTTTTGGTTCAACTTGATCACAAGCACACAGGCCGCGCCTAAACCGGAATTGCTGGGGAAAGCAGCAACAGTCAAGAAATGCGTTCTGGAAAAATATGAAATGCGGGCAGAGCATATGTATTTGCTGGATGTGTGGCGTGATTCTGTTGTACGCACCGGCGACCGTAAATATACCGGAACCAACGGCGAGACCTTTAACATGAGCCTGTCCACAGGTGAAAACTCCTGCCTGGGCTGCCATGAAGACAAAGCCAAATTCTGTGACAGCTGCCACGACTATGCCTCTGTAAGCCCCTATTGCTGGGAATGTCACACCAACCCCAAGGAGATTGAATGATGATAAAGAGCAGAAGAAGCTTTCTTAAAGTAGCGGGTATTGCTGCCATCGGAATGGGTGCTGCTCCGGTAATGACCCTTGCCGCATCAGACTCCCACGGCAGCGCCCAACCGAAAATGGAGAAAAACGAAGAGGCCCTGCATGCCAAACGCTGGGGTATGCTCATTGACACCTCCAAGCTGAACGAAGACGTTGTTGAAGCCATCAAAGAAGCCTGTCATAAATCCCATAACGTACCGGATTTCACCATTGAACCGGACGCTGAGAAATATCCAGGCACCCGCCCGGTCAGGGATGGGCAGGAAATTACATGGATCTGGGACGAACATTTCCACCATGCCTTTCCGGACAAAGAAGATGAATTTTTGGCTGAAAAATTCCATGATCTTCCCTTTCTTGTGACCTGCAACCATTGTAAAAACCCGCCCTGTGTACAGGCATGCCCTACCCAGGCAACGTTCAAACGGGAAGACGGCATTGTCATTATGGACTACCACCGCTGCATCGGCTGCCGGTTCTGCATGGCAGCCTGTCCATACGGCTCAAGAAATTTCAACTTCAGAGATCCACGTCCCTTCATTGAAGAGACAGATCCGGATTTCCCTACCCGTACCAAGGGTGTGGTTGAAAAATGCAACCTGTGCGCCGAACGTCTGGCCAAAGGTGAGCAGCCCCATTGTGTGGAAGCAAGCGAAGGCGCCATCGTCGTCGGAGACCTGGAAGATCCTGAATCAGAAATCAGACATCTTCTGGCCGAACATTATACAATCAGACGTAAACAATCCCTGGGTACCGAACCCAGTGTTTACTACATCGTTTAAGAGAGGCGACTATGCTTGAGATAGCTATTCAAGGAAGTAAAAAATATTGGTTGTGGATTGTCCTTTTGCTCGCCGTAATGGGCGCAGGCGCCATCGCCTACGTTGATCAGTTCCTGAACGGTCTGCAGATCACGGGCATGAGCCGGGACGTCTCCTGGGGATTTTACATCGCCAATTTCACCTTTCTTGTGGGTGTTGCCGCAGGTGGTGTTATGGTGGTTATCCCCTATTACCTGCATGATTATGAACGGTTTCACAGAATCACGATTTTAGGTGAATTCCTGGCAGTTGCCTGTCTGATTATGTGCCTGCTGTTCATTGTTGTGGACTTAGGTCAACCCATCCGTATGCTGAATGTGCTCTTGTACCCCACCCCCCACTCCATGCTCTTTTATGACATGATTGTTCTCAACGGGTATCTGTTTTTGAACATTGTTGTGGGCTGGAAGGTACTTGAAGCTGAAAGAAACCAGGTGGAACCGGTGTGGTGGACAAAACCCCTTGTGTATCTCTCCATCCCCTTTGCCATCGGCATCCATACAGTAACCGCATACCTGTACTGCGGTCTGCCCGGTCGTGGGTTCTGGTTGACGGCCATCCTGGCCCCCAGATTCCTGGCATCTGCCTTTGCTGCAGGTCCTGCGTTTCTGATCATCCTTTGTTACATTATTAAAAAATTCACCAAGTTTGATCCAGGCTGGGAAGCCATGCAGACCTTGTCAAAAATTGTCTGCTACGCCATCATTGCCAACCTGTTCTTTTTTGCTTGTGAATGTTTCGTGGTTTACTACTCTGGAATCCCCAGTCATCTGTCCCATACCCAGTACCTGCTGTTCGGTCTGCATGGCCACAACATGATGGTGCCCTGGATGTGGAGTGCCCTGATCCTCATGGGTTTAGGCGCTATTTTCCTGCTGATTCCCAAACTGAGAAACAATCGCGCCCTGTTGCCTGTCACCTGCGCCATGATATTTTTCGGTGCCTGGATCGACAAGGCGCTTGGCATGATCGCCGGTGGTTTTGTTCCTTCTCCGCTACATCACGTGAATGAATATGCCCCCACACTCCAAGAAGGAATCATTGCCCTGGGTGTATACGGCGCAGGCTTTTTTGTACTGACTATTCTGTACAAACTTGCCACCACGGTTAAAGAAGAGGTTCGCGGGTAGTTTAGAAAAGTTTATCTGCGATATTCAGCTGATATTATAAAGGGGGCTTTTTTCATAAAAGCCCCCTTTATATTTAGTGTTTCAACGAAAAGTCACCCGACTGCGGCACTGCAGAAAAATTTATAATCCTCATACACCTTAGTATGCTGCGGTTGCAAATTCCTCTGCGCCTTGCATCCGGGCAACTTTTCGTCCAAACACCGATCTTTGTTAAGGAATTATTTTTGGGTTTTTCTGTTTTTAAAAATATCATTAGCACACCGAATGCTCCCGTTGAAGACTTAAAAAACAAGATTCTTGCTGCTCTATTTTCAAAAAATACAGATCAACTCAAAATTCTAATTGAATATGCCACGGACACGGCTAAAAAGCCGGAGCTCGGCGAAACTGATGAAAAGTATTTGCGCCAGGCGCTGACCGCCCTTATCCGGCACAAACATTTGCTTGATACTACAACTGGCCTAAAACAACAGACAAAGCATCTTAAAAATTTACTTGCAGACAAAGTCCGTCAGGCTGAACCCGGCCACATGGCATATGATGTGTGGGAAAAAGGCTTGGGCCTGGCCTCTTGGCAGCGTCCCTATATTTTCAGTGAGGCCATTACCTTTCAGATGACTTCGGGTTGCTCCAATTTCTGCCGCCGCTGCAATGAATGGGCTTTACCAAAAGTCCGGGGTCATTTCAGCTTTGATGCAGTGAATACATTTATTGATAAATTTTTGGCACACGGGAACACGGACTTAGCCCTTTACGGCGGATCAGATCCCCTGGACTGGTGTGACTTTCCCCATGATATCACCCATGTGTTAAACCGTTTTGGAAAGACCTGCCAATTCAGTCTGCTGACTAAAATACCAAGGGGGAGAGGCGACCTTGCCAAAGCCCTGATAAAGGCGGGCATCCCTATGTCTGTCAGCTTGACCGACCGAAACCGGGACAGGATACAACGTCTTGAAAAACAGATGGGACAATCCTTTACCAAACAACATGCCACTTCAGATCTTTTGATCCCGGCCGGCCTGGATGAAGACTTTTCCACGGTTAAGCCGTCCATTACAGACAGCTACGGCACTGAAATTTCCCTGGACGGATGTTTTTCCATCATCCCGGCATTTACTAGTGCATTGCACCCCTTTGGCCATAAAAAAATCAGGCTTACTAAAAAAGCCCCGTTTATCCCCAGAAAAAAAATCGGCCGCCCCGCCCTTTTAGTGGATTATTTCAAGCCCCTTGAAGTCGCCACGGAACAGGGTTTTTGCATTTTACCTACGCTTTTGGATGTACAGGTGGAAAATATCCTTTGTGATAACGGCCGGTATGAACTAACCCCGCCGGGCATGAGAAGCATCAGGGAATATTTTGATGTTTTTTCAGACAGGGCCCGGCTCAAAAGAAAAAGCCTGACCCCTTCGGTGGTCAAACGGATAAAAAACAGGTATCTGAACGCCAATCGATTCAATGACCTCTGCGCAAAAAATAAGTCAGCCATGAAAAACGAAATCCTTGATCATGTTGAATTTACAAAAAAAGAGATCGTTGCACAGGCAAGGACCTGCAGTATATCTTTTTTCCTTGCCGCCATTCACGCATATATTCAGGATCACTCGACAAAATGTCGTATTGTCCGGCATCTGACTCTGCAGGAATATACACAGCTTAGGGAAACGTTCCGAAACCTTGACCCAGTCCACCCTATTGCGGAAAGGCTTGAGAACCCGGACACCGACCCATGGCTTCTATTCCGGTATTATGCCTTAACCCTGGTTCATAATGGCCCCGCAAAGCAGGTAGAGGCATTTATCCAGGCCTGCCCCGCATCATTTCACCCGGAAAAGGATCGGTTTATTCCGAGTGCTTTAAGCTAATGCTCAAAATAACGTTACCATCTCTGATTTCAAAAACCATCACATCCAGGTAAAATCAAGAGCAATCCTATGAAGAAAACGGTTGATCTCCTATTAAATTGATTCTTGGCTTTTCAAAGCCGACATAATAGTTTACATATGTGGAAATCGACTGGGGGATTAATAAACATCCCCAAGGGGCGTCCTATGAACAGAGCGTTAGAAACGAGGCAATAATGGTGATGATCTTTATGGGAGATGAACGCAAAGCAAGCGGCTCTCTGTTCATTCCAGACGCACCATATTTCGTCGGTCTGTTTCTCTGCCATGGGGATGATCGTCTCAACCACCCTTATTTAGGCTCCTATTTCAAAAAGGGGGGCAGATATGTTTGTGCAGACCGCCCCGGTATTGGTGAAATGGTCACAACCCGTTTCGATTTATTAAATGCATACCGGTCTTATTTTGACAAAGAAAAGGATGATGACCCTGGCATCTCAGGAATCGCCTTGGCTTTGGATACGAAAAAAGCTGGTAATAATGGTCAATCTTCAGCTTTTATAAATGAAATTAGATTCTACAATTAAATTTCCATAGTCTTAAATTGTTAAACCATGGCACCGTATATTAATCTTATAGTGATAAGGATAGTGAGTATGGATAAGTTAAGAGCCTGTTTAAAAATTGATGAATCGGCTGCAATCCCATGAAAATGGCTCCAATTCCCCCAAATTTTATGTCAATAGTCCGGCTATTAACAGAAAATTTGTGAAAATTGACTCATTTTCATGAGATTTCGCTTCGATCCCCTAATTTTTAAACAGGCTCTATGAAAAAACGATTTTCAAACCTTCGGAGTTTCACAAAAATGTTTCTGATAACGTATTGTAAAAAAATCAGCATAGAGTGGCTAATTTTTCTGATACTATTTGGATTTTTATGGGGCAATGGGCCTGTTGCAGCACAGGAGGCGGGGCTGTATATCGTTCCTCCCCAAGGAGAAATTGTATCCGGAAAGGAAGCCCGATTCAATCTTTTTATCCACAACGCCAAAGCCGTACCACATACCACCAAAGCATACGACAGGCTCATGGTTACACTGTCAACCCCTAACAGTATCAGGGTAATTGAAGCCAGTCCTATAAATGCCGCAAAAGATCGGTCAGTAACCATACCTGCTATGGGATATGCAAAACAGGAATATAGCTTTGTCATTCCCCAGTCCATGAACGGAAACATTAAACTCTCATTAGAAGCCTTAGGGGTAGGTCCGGTTTTATTCACGGCGTCTGCTATACCCGTGGGAAAGCGAACCGATCAAATTGCCATAGGCGAAAAAGAATCGGTTTTCCATCCATTTCTTAATAATTTATCTGCCTATGAACCTATGTATTTTTTAGTTGGGGCGCATCCCGGAAAAGAAAAGAGTAAATTTCAACTCAGTTTTAAATATAAGCTTTTCAACGATGCCTTTGACAGTCAGATGGTAAGAGGTTTTATGGATGGGTTTCATTTGGCTTATACCCAAACCTCATATTGGGACTTGAGTTCAGACTCCAAACCCTTTGATGACACAAGTTACAAACCAGAACTTTTCTATTTAATGCCCAAAATTGATCTCAACACCTCATGGATCAAGGCGTTTGGTATTAAAACCGGATTCCAGCATGAATCCAACGGAAAGGACGACATCGTATCCAGAAGCACTAACTTCGCCTACATTGAAGCTATACTAGCCTTTTCTCTCACGGATAAACATTTTCTGGCCATTGCTCCCAGAATATGGACTTACGTTGGAAATGACAACGATACTAACCCAGATCTCTATAAATACCGAGGCTACTTCAACCTCCTGGCCAAAATAGGAGACCCAGACGGTTTAGTCTTGGAAACCAATACAAGATGGGCCGAAGAGGGGCCTAGTTTACAAGCAGACCTGAGCTATCCCTTAACTTCGTTGTTTCAAAACAAACTTAACCTTTATCTACACCTCCAATATTTTAACGGTTATGCGGAAAGGTTGGTTGAATACCAGAAGAAAGAGGAGATTCTAAGACTGGGTTTTTCCTTAATTCGTTAATTTTCATTTTTTTTACGAACAAGAGGAAACGATGCAATCTCTGTTAGCAAATGCAAAGCGTTCAATCTATAAATGATCGTTTTTCCGGGGAGATACGCGGGCACAACATATTGTGGTTTTCTCTATCGCTGGCTGAGGAAGAATTATTTTTTTAATAAGCTCTATGAACCATTTGAGATTTGCCACCCAATTTAGTCTTCCATAACGCCGAATCGAGTTCGGGTAAGCTGTGTACTGCGTACGTTCTATTGCTTCCTTTAGACCTTGCTATTACCAGCAACTACCTCGCAATTTGGATTGTCTTCTACCTGGTCGGGGTAACTCCTGCTTACCGCAGGCTGAATTTCTCCGCCATGCCGGGCAAACAAAAAAGGCGCGGGTCGTATTCGACCCGCGCCTATCTTTTTTTATCAGTGCAACCTGGCCGGTTTTAACCGTGTTTTATTTCGTGTAGCCGCTTCCCACAATCAGTCCGCTTGCGGTGGTCCGAACATAGGTTTTTTTACCGGCTCCGGCCCACTCGTAATCTACCCATACTCCCCCGGGCGTAGACTGGACAAGGGCGTCGTATACCGGCTTTAATTCGTCGGTGTTCAGGCTCTGCCCCTGCTTTGTCGGATGGACCACCATCGTTCCGCCTTGCTCCATGATGAACACGTAAGGATCGTAATCGTCCGGCTTGCAGTCGGTGGGTGCCTTACCGCCATCAATACCGGCCACGATTCCATCCACGTTCCCCTTGATTGCGCCTTCGTCCGCCGCCATGGCGCCAGTAGACATGCAGATTCCGATCAACATTGCCAAACAAATCGTCAAAGCTTTTTTCATAACTGTTGCCTCCCAGTTAAAATTTTAGAAAAATGGATATTAAAGATACAACCACTAACAAAAAAAAACAGGCCGCACAGCGATAGGATGGAAACATCGCAAGTCTCATACCAAATAAAGAAAAAACCATAAAAACCATTGGTATCAATAGCTTTCATCGGATATAAATATAAATGTAATTTTAGATAAGAGAAAAAAAGTTACTAAAAATACTGCGTTAGTTACCAAAATTGCACGTTATAAATAAAAAGAGCAGCCGGTTGATCAATCAGGCAGAGACAACAAGAAAATATACTGACGAAAGACTCCGGAAAAAAGATGGCCTGTATTTAACCATTCAGCAAAAACAGTTTGACTCAAATCCAGGCCCCCTGATATACACACAACGTTTTGGGTGTTTATCAGGGAAGGATGTTAATATTCAGCACATTGAAAAACGCTTAATATTTTGTCAAACAAAAAAATCCGTTCCTATCCCTGTATACACGTATTTAAGCCTTGATTTGCCTTTCATCGTGATAAGTGTTTCACTGTATGAAAAAATATTTTAAACTATTTTATACAATCAACCAGGAATTTTGTTATGTCAGTTGAAGAAAATGTGTGTCCTAAATGTAATTCACCTTATGCCTATCCCGATGGCATGTTATGGATATGCCCTGAATGTGCTCATGAATGGACACCCGAGCAGGCGTCTGATACCCCCTCGGAAGATGCACCGCGATTCATAGATGCCAATGGCAATCCTTTGCAGGATGGCGATACGGTGACCACCATCAAAGATCTTAAGGCCGGGAAGGACACAATGAAATTGGGTACCAAGGTCAAAAACATCAAACTCCTTGATGACCCTGTAAATGGCCATGATATTTCCTGTAAGATCCCAGGGTTTGGCGCCATGTACCTTAAATGTTCTGTTGTTAAGAAGGCATAACAAAAAAACGGGAGAGGCGTTCTAAATTGGTTAAGGTATTAAATTAAAATATGCTGACGAACTCATTTCAACATATACCAGGTATTGGGGCTGTAACTGAAGAACAGTTATGGGCATCCGGGCTATTGAACTGGCAGCAGATTAGACCTGAAAATACGTTGAAAATCTCACCAAAACGTTTTGAGACCATTGCTGCATATACCAGGGAATCTTTTGAGCATCTTAAAAATAAAAATCCCGTCTATTTTGCAGATCTTTTACCGGCAAATGAACATTGGCGGTTATTCAATGAATTCCGGGAATCCACAGCATACATTGATATAGAAACAACCGGCATCCGGCTGTATGGTTTTGAGATTACAACTATTGCACTTTATGATGGAAAAAATATCCGATATTACATTCAGGGACAGAACCTTGAAGCGTTCATAGAAGATATTCAAAATTACAATGTCATAGTTACCTACAACGGTAAGACGTTTGATGTGCCGTTTATCGAAGGTCAATTCGGAATTCAGCTGAATCATGCCCACATAGATTTGAGGTATGTGTTAAAGAGTTTAGGCTATTCCGGTGGGTTGAAACGCTGTGAGAAGGCTTTGGGGTTGAACCGTGGTGATCTGGAGGGGGTTGATGGCTATTTTGCTGTTTTCTTGTGGCATGATTATCAGCAGAACAAAAATGAAAAGGCTTTAGAAACCCTTTTGGCTTATAATATTGAGGACGTCGTTAATTTGGAAACCTTGATGGTCAAAGCATACAATATGAAAATCAAGGACACGCCGTTCAACGGTATCCATGAGTTACCCCTCCCGAAGATGCCGGAAATACCATTTAAGCCGGATCTTCAAACAATAGACAGAATTAAAACCACTATGATCGGTTCATAAAATTATTGACAATACAGGCAAATAGTTATAGCATGCAGAGTTTTTTTTAAGTACCCGATATATGATGTCAGATTTGTAAGGAGATAAACCCATGTATGCAGTAATCAGAACCGGGGGCAAACAATACAAGGTCCACGAAGATCAAGTTTTAAAAGTTGAAAAGCTTGACGGCGGTGAAGGATCGGAAATTGAATTTAATGATGTCCTTTTATACTCCGATGGTGAGACCGTAACTTTAGGCGCGCCCCAAGTTGAGAATGCAAGCGTCAAAGCTTTTATCGTGGAGCAGGGCCGGAGCAAAAAACAGCTTGTATTCAAATACAAACGGCGTAAAGGCTACCGGAAAATGAGAGGCCACAGACAGCACTACACTGAAATCAAGATTAATTCTATTTCAGTTTAGTTGTTTGTCCTTAAGGTATAAATTTGTAACGTGTTAATGAAAGAGAGTGAAACATGTCACATAAGAAAGCAGCAGGCAGTTCAAAAAACGGTCGTGATTCAAACGCCCAGCGGCGGGGCGTAAAGAAATTCGGCGGAGAACAAGTCACCGCCGGTAATATCATTATCAGACAATGCGGCACCAAAATTCATCCCGGCAACAATGTTGGTATGGGCAAAGACTTTACCATTTTTGCCAAGATTGACGGTGTCGTGACCTTTGAAAGAAAAGGTCGTGACAGAAAAAAAGTTAGTGTTTATGACGCGTGAAATTTGTTGATGAGGCCATTGTTACGATCAGGTCCGGAAGCGGCGGTGCAGGGTGCGTCAGTTTCCGGCGTGAGCGTTTCATTGAAAAAGGCGGGCCTGACGGCGGAGACGGCGGCGATGGGGGGGATGTCATCCTCCGGGTGGATCCTTCAAAACGGACCCTGTATGAATATCGCCGCCAGAAACGCTTAAGTGCAAAGAACGGGGCTCCCGGCCTCGGTCGGCAGAAGCATGGCAAAAACGGCAGCCACTGCTATTTGACACTTCCACCTGGTACCATTGTCTTTGATGCCCAAACGTCACAGGTTCTTGCAGACCTCACCGATCCCGACAAAGAAATAGTCATAGCCCAGGGCGGTATGGGCGGACGGGGCAATAAACGGTTTGCCACATCCACCAACAGGGTGCCCAGATTTGCCCAGCCCGGAATCCCCGGCGTTGAGATGAAACTTCGCCTGGAACTCAAGCTCATGGCAGATGTGGGGCTTGTGGGTCTGCCCAACGCAGGCAAGTCCACTTTGATTTCGGCCATGTCTGCGGCTCGCCCTAAAATTGCAGACTATCCCTTTACCACACTGACCCCCACCATCGGCATGGTGGAAGCACCCTTTGGCGAACCCTTTGCCGTGGCCGACATTCCCGGGCTGATTGAAGGTGCCCATGAAGGCGTGGGACTTGGGATAAAATTTCTTAAACATATTGAACGTACCGGTATTCTGGTGCATCTTATTGATTCCGGTGACATTGATCCGGAAAATCCGTTGGCACAGTTTCAGCTTATAAACAACGAATTGTCAATGCACAGCGATACCCTGGCAAACAAAACCCAGGTTGTGGTGCTCAACAAAATTGATCTTACGGGCACAAAAAACCGGGTTGAGGCCTTTCAAAACGCTTTGCCTGATCAGACTATTTTTACCATTTCCGCAGCCACGGGCAAAGGCGTTAAACCTTTGATCAAACACCTGGCTCAATTGCTTCAAGCGGCAGCATCTGAAGACAAGGAATAATAGTTCGTGTCTGAACGAAAATTTGTGGTTTTCGATTGGGCACTAGTGCCGGGCAACGTTTAACGGACATAGCCAAGATGAATGCAGGACTTTTCGGCGGCACATTCAATCCGATTCACAATGGTCATTTAGGCATTATTCAATATGTTAAGGCACACTACGCCTTTGACACAATCATCCTTTACCCGTCAGCCCTGCCTCCCCACAAACCAAACCTGAACTTGGCTTGTGCCCAAGACCGGCTTACCATGGTAAAAAGCGCAGTAAAAAATCTGGATGGATTTCAGGTATCCGACATTGAACTGCAGCGCGAAGGTCCGTCATTTACCATTGATACCATATCCCAGTTCAAAACCATCTATGGCAGCCACACCCGTTTTCATTTGCTTTTAGGCTCTGATGCTTTTTTTGATACGCCCTCTTGGAAACAAGCCCGTCATATTTTTGGGGCCCTGCCCGTAATCGTGATGCAGCGCGGTGAAAAAACCGGTATGGCACCTTTTGCATCCTTTATTGACGAACACGTTTCAAAAGGCTACAAGCTTAAGAACGATAATATTTTTGTCCATGACCGGCTTTTTCCCATCCGCATCTGCAATGTTCCAAGGATTGATATTTCATCAACACAGATACGGAACCGAATCAAATCCGGTAAATCCATCTCAGGACTTGTACCTGACGATGTTGAGACTTTTATCAGAACAAAGGATTTATATAAATGATCGCCCTCGAAGAGGAATATATCCCCTATCTTGCCCCTATATTTGACAGAAAACCCAAAAGCGTAACCGCACTGATGGTCAGCGAGCTTACCTCCTACACAGACTTGGTGGTCATTGTAGAGGCCGGATCAAGCAGGCAGGTAACCTCCCTTTCCGAACATATTATAAAATCCCTTAAGGGTGTAAAAATAAAGGCGACAGGGACAGAAGGCGTTAAGGAAGGCCAATGGGCGCTTCTGGATTTCGGGCATCTGATCATTCATGTTTTTGAATCCGATGCCAAGACGTTTTACGACCTTGAAGGACTGTGGAGTGATGCCGAACCGGTTGATCTGAGTAAATTTAATACGCAGACAACAACAAATATGGAGGATGACGATGGGTTCTGAAAAACAGCCGGTCAATATTTTGATGATACTTGACGGATGGGGCATCAACGCATCGGAAGAAGGCAATGCCGTGGCTGCAGCCAATACACCGTTTCTGGATACGCTGTTGGCGGAGTACCCCAGCACAACCCTTAAATGCAGCGGTGAGGCCGTGGGCCTTCCCGACGGTACCATGGGCAACTCCGAGGTAGGACACATGAACATTGGGGCCGGCAGGATCGTGCCCCAGGATTTTGTCCGGATCAACACGGCCATCCGGGATAATAGTTTTTCGTCTACCCCGGCGCTTGTTTCGGTCATGGACAAAGTTAAACAGGCCGGCAAAAGCCTTCATCTTTTGGGACTGCTTTCCGATGGCGGGGTCCACTCCCACATCACCCATCTGTTTGCTCTAATAAAAATGGCAAGGATTAAGGGCATTTCAAAGGTTTATATCCACCCCATAATGGATGGCCGGGACACCTCTCCCACTTCAGGCATTGAATTTATAAACCAGCTTGACCAAAAAATCCAGGACCTTGGTATAGGAAAGGTGGCGACCATGACCGGGCGCTTCTGGGCCATGGACAGGGATACACGCTGGGAACGGGTACAAAAAGCCTATGAACTTTATACCCAAGGCAAAGGTGTTGACGCTTCGGACCAGACCCCTGCCCAAGCCATCCAAGCCGCCTATGACAGGGAAGAAACCGATGAGTTTATAAAACCGATATGCTTTTGCCCGGGCGATGAAGGGGCTGTCGAAAAAGGAGATGGTGTCATTTTCTTCAACTTCCGGGCAGACCGGGCAAAAGAGATCACCCGGGCATTCACGGAAAAAAACTTTGACGGGTTTAAGCGTACTGTAAATCCTATACTTAGCGATTTTGTGTGCATGACCCAGTATGATGAACAATTTGATTTGCCTGCAGCCTTTGGTCCCCAGCATCTGGACAACATTTTCGGGCAGATCCTAAGCGAAAATAAGATCTCTCAACTTCGCATTGCAGAGACTGAAAAATACGCCCATGTCACCTATTTTTTCAACGGCGGTGATGAGGCGGTTTTTGAGGGAGAAGAGCGCATACTCATCCCTTCTCCACGGGATGTGGACACCTACGACCAGAAACCTGAAATGAGTGCAGACAAAGTGGCCGACAAAGCCTGCGAGCAGATCCGTTCAGGCAAATTCCAATTTGTGGTGCTTAACTTTGCCAACATGGACATGGTGGGTCATACCGGCATTTTTGATGCGGCGGTAAAGGCATGTGAAACCGTGGACCGCTGTGTAAAAAAAGTGGTGGAAGCCATCTGGGAAACCGGCGGCACTGCGTTTATCACGGCAGACCACGGCAACTCCGAACAAATGCTGGCCCAGGACGGGTCCCCCTATACGGCCCATACCTTAAATCCGGTGAGGTTTATTGTTGCCGCCAAACCAGCTCCAGCCATTACGCTGCTGGACGGCAAACTTGGTGATATTGCGCCGACCATACTCAATGTTCTTGGAATAGAGCAGCCTTTGGAAATGACAGGCCAATGCCTTATCCAGGGTAAATAAAAAATTTTTTAATTTAACAGTTTATATATTATGATACTTGATCAAGTTACCGACTATATTACCGGCAAAGAGATAGACAATGTCGGCGCTGAAGCCAGCCGCCAGATTTTTGAAAAGTTCCTGGTAGAGACCAAAGGATACGCCAAATCAGATATTCTTGTGGACGTTCCGTTAACCGTGCAGTTCAAGGGCGAAGACTATCCATCCGTGATTGACCTCATTGTAAATGTGGAAGACCGTCCCTTTATGGCCATCACCTGTGTGGCAGGTTCCATTGGATCCTATGAAAGGGAAATTCTGGCCGGTGCCAGACTGGTCTATGACCATATAGTCCCATTTTCCGTATCCACGGATGCCAGGGACGCCATTATCAAGGATGCCTTCACAGGAAAAACCATCGGACAGGGACTTGATGCCATCCCGGATCATTTCCAGGCCAAAGAGCTGCTGAAAAAAACCGAAGCTACGCATCTTGATCCGGATAAAAGAAACGGTGAGATGATTATCTACAGATCTTTCAACCTGGAAAAGGTCAACAAATAACGACTTACTAAGAAATGAATCCGAGATAACTTAACCTGGGAGCGCAGGCGTCCCGCCCGTGCTCCCGGATATATAGCAAAAACTGATTTCGGGCCATGGTTAAAAAATAAAATAATGGATTGCCCGGTCATATACATCACTATACTCAACGGCACTTGACAGCATCAGATTAAATTTTCCGGTAACTGCTTTGCCATGGGCGGATTATATGGAGTGCCGGCAATAGTTACGATTCCGTCCCTGAATCTTCCCCAGGTCAGCGCGTCTTCTTTTGCCGCTATTTTGTGAATTTTATTGACTGTTGGAATATCGACTTTAAACGTATCATTTTCAACCAGGCCGAAAATGTATCTCCAGGCATTTGCCTGATTTAAGGCTACCTGCTGATCCGAAACCTTATGGCCGCCAACGGTTATCCCGTCAAGCAGGGTCTGAATTTCAGGAATGGTAAAATTCAGACCCTCCAGGTTTACAGCGTCACACACAAACTCAGGCATCATTCTTTTTGTGTGCATCAATGCCCTGTTTTTATCGGGGGTCATTCCCCAATGACGCTCCTGCATATCGCTGTCTTATTATGCCTTTGGCACATCCTTGCCGCAATGTTTACATACCGTGGCCCGTTTTTTAATAATCTCGGCACAGAAGGGACATTCCCGGGTAAAATGTCGTTCATGAAGCTGTTCAATCGCTTTTTGCACCCCTTCCTGTAATACCGGCGTGGGAAATTTATGGTTTATCAGGTACTCCACGGCCGTGGCATCACCTAACTCTCCAACCATTTCTGCTGCTTTCAGCCTTGCCTTGGGCGGAATCTTAGCGTCCAGGCAGATTTTTAAAATCTCATCCCAGTCTTTAGACATATAATAATCAGTAAGAATGGAAAAGGTTTGTTTCATCAACTCTTTTTTTTCGTGTTCCGCAGCAAGCGCCGCATCATCCATAACAGTGCCGGTGCCGCCCATGGGACTGAATACAGGCATGTATTCAAAATGATCAGCGCCTGGTTCGCAAAAACATCGGTAGGAGGCGAGCGTTTCCATGGATTCTTCCATATGCTCCCATCCCTTTTTATAAGAAGGACAGTCATCGTTAAAACAGACAAACAGATAGGGGGTCTGCCAGCCCAAGCCGTCGGAAAAATTGATGGGCGGAATTTCCCACAGAGTCATGGGCTGATCGCAATGGGGACAATGGGGCTTGTCCATTTTTAAATATTTTTCAAGCAGTTCTTCTTTGGTCTCAAATGCCATTGTTTTCTCCTTATTATGGTGGTTCCGGATTAAGAACCGGCAACACTTAGCATAATAAGCACAGAGGGATGGTTGTCAAACCATCCCTCTGTTATATGAACTATAGTTTGCTTAAATTTGAATTATTCTATGATTGCCAGCACATCATCCTTGGCCACGGAATCACCTGATGTGAAATTAATTGCGGCGATCGTTCCGTCGGCTGTTGCCGGAAGGATATTTTCCATCTTCATGGCTTCAATCACCACAACTGCATCGCCTGCATTTACCGTATCCCCAACATTTTTCTGATACTTAACAATCACGCCGGGCATGGGTGCCAAGACGGGGGTGCCGGAATCTGCAGCCGCAGCAGGTTTGGGTTTGGGTGCCGGTGTAGACGCTTTGGGTGCTGCGGGTTTCGGGGCTGGTGCTGCCGGTGCTGCAGGAGGAACTGCCGGGGCAGATGGTACCGCAGGAGCCCCTGCAGGTGCGGGCGTAGCTGCAGCAAGCGACGCATATGAAATCACAGGAGAACCACCCACTTCATCGACACCAACCTCAAAACATTCACCGTCCACAAAGACATTAAAAGTCCTGGCAAATTCGCTTTTTTCAGGAAGATCCGCAGCCGGTTCGATGAGCTTACCAGCTTTGGCCTTTTTAATCATATCATCCCGTTTTTTAACATCTTCCAGGGTAATGGGTTTGAGAGTGTCAGGCACCTGTTCCTTACCGTATTTCTGCATCAGGTATTTTTTGCCGGTTACAGGGAACAGGGCACAAAGAATGAGATCTTCCTCATCCACAGCCAGATCGCCGATTTCTTCCCTGGCTTTTTCCAGTTCCGGTGTCAGAACCTCAGCCGGCCGGCAGGTAATGGGTTCTTCACCCCTTTCGTAGTCCTTGAGCGCTTTTTTCTGCAGTTCGGCATCAATGGGGGCAGCTGTTTTTCCGTACAGGCCATAACACAAATCCTTGACCTGATCCGTAATCATTTTGTAGCGCTCTTCCTTGGTATCAAAAAGCACATTGTTCACCGTCTGGGTACCTACAATACGGCTGGTAGGCGTCACAAGCGGAATTTGGCCCAGTTCTTTTCTGACCCTGGGCAGTTCTTTGTACACCTCATTAATTTTGTCCAGGGCATCCATTTCCCGAAGCTGTTTCTCCAGATTGGCACGCATGAAATCCGGTGTCTGGTGCAGGGTTACATCAATATCAATTAAGGAGACCTTGCTGTCATCAAGCAGGTGTTTATACTTGGGTATCACATCTCTTTCCAGGGTCTCATTAATCCGGGTAAGGGCCTTGATATCAAATCCTGTATCCCGGTTGGTGCCCAATAGGCTCATCACAAAAGGTTCAAGTGCGGCATGGGATGTTCTGTATGCATAGGGCGTCATGCAGGTATCAATGATGTCAATCCCTGCCTCAACAGCCTTAAGATGGGTCATGGGGGACATGCCCGAAGTAAAATGGGAATGCAGGTGGATCGGAGGCGTAACTTCCGCCTTAAGCGCTTTTACAAGCTCAAAGGCGTCATAGGGAGCCATCAACCCCGCCACATCCTTGATGCAGATGGAGTCGGCACCCATACCTTCAAGGTCTTTGGCCTTTTTCACATAATAGTCCAGACTATACACCCCTTTGCCCAGGCGCGGCTCTGTCAGGGTATAACAGATGCAACCCTGGAAATGCGCACCACACGATTTGATGACAGGTACCACGGTTTCAAAATTCCTGTAATCATTGAGCGCATCAAAGGTTCTGAAAATATCCAGCCCGTTTTCCACGGTCTTTTTAATAAAAAGTTCGGCCAGGTCATCGGCATAGTTGCGGTACCCCACAAGTTTCTGGCCGCGCAGCAGCATGGAAATGGGGGTTTTTTTGAAATACCGTTTCAGGGTGCGAAGCCGTTGCCAGGGATCTTCGTTGAGATACCGGTGCATGGTGTGAAAGGAGGCACCGCCCCAGACCTCAACAGCCCAAAATCCGATTTCATCCATTTGTTCGGCCACAGGGATCATATCTTCGGTGCGCCCCCGGGTGGCAAACAATGACTGATGGCCGTCCCGTAGGGAGAGATCCTGAATTTTCAGGGGATTTTCTGCCTTTGCCCGCACTCCGGAATAATCCATCTCAACCATTTTAACTTCATTGTGATCGGTCATAATATCCTACATAAATTATCTTTTATTTTATTATTTCAGCATTCTTTGCCGTATCATTGCGTTGGCATTCATAATCGCCTGCCGCCCGGAAAGGCCCCAAACATTCATCTGCCCAACCGGGGCAGAGACTAAAGCGTTGGCCGCAGCATCAGCAGCCTGGTTTTGCATTGCGACAACGGCTGCCTCTTCTTCCGTTTTGACATACATATTAACAGCAGCCATGGCAGCAGCCAATTTTTTGTTTGTCATGAAAAAGGTCTCCTTGGCTTTTTAAACGATTTTTATGGGTGTTACACTGGAATATTTCCGTGTTTCTTGGCCGGTCGGAATTCCCGTTTAGTCACCACGGCCTCAAGGGCATCTATCAGCCTTGGCCGGGTTTCACTCGGCACGATCACTGCGTCCACATATCCCCTTGCTGCGGCACAATAGGGATTGGAGAACTGGGTATTGTACTCGTCTATTTTCTGCTTACGCATGGCTGCCGGGTCTTCGGCATTTTTAATCTCCCGTGCATGGATGACGTTTGCCGCACCCTCAGCCCCCATGACTGCAACCTCGGCCATGGGCCAGGCAAAGGCCATGTCCGCCCCGAGATGCTTGGAGCACATGGCAATATATGAGCCACCGTAATCCTTTCTTGTGATCAGCAAAAGCTTGGGCACCGTGGCCTCGGCGTAACACCATAACAGTTTTGCCCCGTGCCGGATAACCCCGCCCCACTCCTGGTGGGAGCCAGGCAGATAACCGGGCACATCAGCAATGGTAAGCATGGGAATGTTAAAGGCATCACAGAACCGGATAAACCGGGTGGCTTTGTCGGATGCATCGATATCCAGGCAGCCGGCCATAACCATGGGCTGGTTTGCAATAATGCCGATGGGACGACCATTGAGCCGGGCAAAACAGATCACGATATTTCTGGCAAAATACTGGTGGGGTTCGAAAAAGTAGCCGTCGTCCACGATGGCGGCAATGACCTGTTTGACATCATAGGCCTGGTTGGATTTATCCGGAATAATAGTGTCCAGGGCCGGGGCCATGCGATGCGGGGAATCGTCCGTGGGTTTGATCGGGGGATCTTCCATATTGTTGGACGGCAGAAAGGATAAAAGCTGCTTGATCTGTTCAATGCAGTCCTCATCAGACTCACAGGCAAACTGAGCCACCCCGGACTTTTCGTTATGGGTCATGGCACCGCCAAGGGCTTCAAAGGTAATTTCCTCGCCGGTGACCGCCTTAATGACATTGGGGCCGGTGATGAACATATACGAGGATTCCTTGACCATGAAGATAAAATCGGTCATGGCCGGCGAATACACCGCCCCGCCTGCAGTGGGGCCCATGATGGCCGAAATCTGCGGGATCACGCCCGAAGCCGCGGAATTACGAAAAAAGATTTCGCCGTAACCCGACAATGCGTCAATGCCTTCCTGTATCCGGGCACCGCCGGAATCGTTCATGCCGATAACAGGGGCACCGGCTTTAATCCCTAAGTCCATGACTTTACATATTTTTTTGGCCTGCATTTCTCCCAAGGACCCGGCCGAGGCCGTAAAATCCTGGGCATAGGCAAAGACCAGACGACCATCCACCTTTCCGTGGCCGGTTATTACACCGTCTGCGGGAATGTCCTTGGTTTCCATGCCAAAATTGGTACACCGGTGGGTCACGAACATGTCCAGTTCCCTGAAAGTACCGGCGTCAAACAGCAGGTTAAGGCGCTGCCTGGCGTTAAGAACGCCCTTTTCACGCCGTTTAGCCAAAGCTTTTTCACCGCCCATGGCCTTAATATTTTTCTCTTTTAGCCTTAATTCCTGAATTTTGTCGGAAGTGACTCCCATAATTCACATTTCTTTTTAAAATTATATAGTTGTAGAATGGATTTATTTAATTCACAGTTTTTTTTGAACTATTCAAACTAAAGTAATCTAATACACCTGGATTAAAACATCACTGTGCCAAGGTAAAGCGCCATGCGCAGAACCAGGTTTCAGGATGGGGATCCGGCGGACACCCAATACATTCGGTTTCAATTCTGTCATCAACGCCTTCGGCAAAACGGGCGTATTCAACAAGACCGCCGGATTTGCAGGGATAATCATCCAGACCCTTGCGCATCCTTGCCCGTTGAACCCTGCATTCATTCATTTGAAAAACAAAACTGTCCGCAGTTTCTTCGACAATGCTCTGCTCATTGATAAAAGCGTACATCCTGAAATTCAATGCTTTTTTGAGCCCCTCAAGCCCTGGATGTTTACCCAGGCCTAAAATATTTTTTATGCGGTGGGCTTCATAGGGTGAAAATCGAGCCCAACAAGAATCATTGCACCGTTTTGCATCGTTCATACCGTGCGCGAACTCCACAGCCTGAAACCAGACCCCGTCATTGGCCAGCCAGGATTTGCCTACCGCCGCCATCAATTTTTCGGTTGTGGCATCATCCAGTGACATCAACGCCTTAGGCATGCCTTGGTCCAATTCAAAACCCAGAGTACGGGACAGATGTTTCATGAGAATAGCAATTGAAGATTGTGTGGCCGTATCCAGAGCAGTAAGCGCCTTTTCCATGCCCATCTGGTGCTGAACCTCATTGAACCAGAGGCCGTAATGGACAACAATACGAGTAAACATGTCAATCAGCTGTTTTTTCTGCATATCAGGGGTAAGGTCCTGGGCTTGGAACGGAGTGGAATCTTGCATGAATCGTCCTCCTTGTTATACGTTTGCACACAAATTACTCAAAGTATTTCCCGGTGTCAAGATGCTTTGTTTCCAACGCAAGGTCATCGGATGCAATATTTTTTAATGTATATGCTTGCTTTTTTTATCATGAAAAACACCAAGTTCAGGAAGATATCAGGGACTTAAACTCTGTGTCCATCATGACTTTCATTGTGAATGAAA
This sequence comes from uncultured Desulfobacter sp., assembly GCF_963666695.1. GTDB lineage: Bacteria > Desulfobacterota > Desulfobacteria > Desulfobacterales > Desulfobacteraceae > Desulfobacter. Next base: position 1,849,124 of record NZ_OY762947.1, on the reverse strand, counting down.
GGATATTGCTTATATGTGATTTACATTATTTTTACATAGTGGAAAAACCGGTCATGGACATTATCGGCAAAGGCTTCAAATTTTTCATACCCTGCCCTGTCCAGGGACGCCGAATAAAGATTGACCACAAGATCATGGGCAATATAATCTTCACTAACCTCAATAAATCCTTCATCCCGGGTCCAGGTGGCCTTTGAGTCCGCCCCCCGGGACATAACACCGGACACGGCATGGCAGCGATCCACAATCACGGATAAAAAGCGTTCTTTTTTTTCAGCCATGTACCGCTGAAGCCTGCGGTGGGGGACAAGGTCGTTATAAACATTATCTGAGCCGAAATAAATGCCGCGAAGCATCACGCCCCGGGCAAGGGCGCCATCAAACTCCCCGGTCAATGCCCTAAGTTCTTCATCCCAGATGGACACGGCAATGCGCTTTTGCGCCCCTTTGATCAGGACTGCCAGAAAGGACAAAATATTATCCCGCCCCTGGATCATCACCAGGCGGTTATCCTGTTTAGGTTCCCGGTACAGATGATTTGCGTACTCAGTCAAGTCTTGAAAAATTCCCTGGAACCGGGAGCGAAGCTTTCTGATAAAAATTTCCGGGTCCATGGGGGTATATGTCTTTGACTTTCCGTCATCTTGTTCAAATACCATCTGTTTGTCGATCAAACTTTTAAGTATCTCATATATACGGGACCGGGGAACACCCGAGGCCTTGCTTAAAACATATCCGTTCAAGGGGTACTCCGTCAGAAGCGCCAGATATGCTTTGCATTCATAGACCGAAAATCCTAACGCTTTCATATGTTCCGTGATCTGCGCTGCCTTATCCAAAATATGAATCAAAAACTTAACACCAGCCAGGCCACTGCCACGGACCCAAGCACGGGAACGATGATGCCCCCTTTGAAAAGGCCGTAAACCAGAGTAAATCCCATGCCGGCAACTGCGGCCCAGGGCAAATCCGGCGTGGCAGTGAAGGCTCCCGGGATAATCAGGGCACCTATGGCGGCCACAGGGATACACTTTAAAAAGGCATCCAGGCGGGCGGGAATCCGGGCATTCCGGAAAAAAAGGAACGGGGCCAGGCGCGGACCGTAAGTAACGGCGGCCATGCCGAAAATTAAAGGGATCAGACTCCTATCCATGAATATTTTTTTCCTTTATAAAACCAGGGTGAAAAATGGCTCCTGCAGACGCCACCACCAGGATGCAGACGATAATACTCCACCCTTTTGGCAGAACATCCACCGTAACCAGAAACCAATTAAAGAGCCCCGAGGCAAGGGCCAGAGCAAGAGAGCGCAAAGAACTTTTCAATTCCGGCATAAGAATGGCTAAAAGAAGGGCATACAGGGCCACGCCCATGCTCTGGGTGAGGACGTCAGGCATAAATGTTCCCAGCACAAATCCTGCCAGGGTGCCGGACACCCACCCTGTATAAGCGGTGAGTTCCAGGAGCATAACAAATTGCCGGGTCAGGGTTTTCCGGGTGAAAGACATCACGGAAAAGGTTTCATCAGTCACGCCGAAGGCCATGGGTAGATAATATTTTACCGCTTTTTCACAAATTCGGGTGGACAGATAGGCGCTCATGAGAAAATGCCGGAAATTCACCAGCAGGGTAGTCAGTATAATGCCCACCGGCCCCATGCCCGTGGCCAGCAGGTTCAAGGCAATAAACTGGCTGGCACCGGCAAAAACCACAATGGAAAACAACATGGCTTCCCAACATGTGGTTCCTGTGGTTCTGGCCAAAATCCCAAAGGCCACGGCAGCCGGGAAATATCCAATAAATATTGGGATACCGGCTTTTAAGGCGTCCCGGGTGTCTGAGTGTTGCATCAGCTCATCTCCAAATCAAATTTAGTGACTATTACAGTAACTACTATCCGGCCGTCAAGTTAAAACAAGTGTTTATGTACATTTTTTATCTGCATAGATAAGGCCTGGTCACCTGAAGAGAAGTGTCTGGAAATTTGTCTGATTTGAGATATCTGAAATAAGAATAATGGTCAAATGATCATTATTCTTCTTGACAGCGCAATATGACAATCCTATATTATGGTCAAATGATCAAAACGAGAGCGTAACAGGAAGATGTTAACAGAATCACGGAAGCCGGCCGTGGAAAATGTGGCCGACTCCCATATCAGACAGGGTAGAAACCCTGATAAAATAAACATGAAAGGAGAAAATATCATGCCGGGATTTAATCAAAGAGGACCACAAGGATTAGGACCCATGACCGGAAGAGGCCTGGGGGTTTGCGGAAACCGAAACATGGCCGGGGCTGGATGCGGAGCTGGCTATGGGGCAGGTTATGGCGGCCAGGGATTCGGCCGAGGATTTGGCCGGGGATTTGGCGGCGGCGGTCGCGGTATGGGCCGCTGGTATGGCCCCGTTGCTGCGCCTGGGGCAGCAGATGAAACCATACTCCAGGAAAGAGCCAGGATGCTGGAAGAGGAACTGAATGCCGTTAAGGCTCAACTCAAGACCATGTCTGAAGACAATTAATCATTGATACAGGCCCGGGCGAAAGGAAAACTCCCTTTTTACCCGGACCATTTACAAAAAAATCAGCCGCCGGGTGGCAAATCCGACGGCTGATTTTTTTTTGAATAATAAGGAGGTTATGCAGCCGGTTTTTTGAATTCAAAAATCGGCCTCAAAAACAACCTATCATAATTTTATAATTAGTCAATTAAAAAGTTTTACAAACATAACTTTATCTTATTTTTGCTAAAACCCGGGATGCCCATTTGGCATCACCCAGACGACCTGAAAGGCTGGTGCCTAGCTGAGATAAGGCATCATTACCCAATGCGTTGAGTTCTGCATCTTCATATACAGCAGCCGCATTCTCGGCATCTTGGGCGTCGACCAGAAAGGCTTCAGCCAAAAAGAGCTGGTCGCTGAATTCGGTTAGTTTTTGACGACCCAGGCTCAGCAGTTCTGAAAGGATAGCCTTGTCCGAAGTCTGCTGTTTAACCAACGCCACCAGACCGGCATAATCCTGTTTGCTTGCGCAAAGACCTTCTGCGGATTTATACAGCGCCAAAGCACTGTCCCTGTCGCCAAGCAGGTTCAGGGTAGTACTGCCTGCAAAGGTAAAGTCGTAAACAGTCTTGGCTTTGCCGGCAACGCCACTTACAAGTTTTTGTGCCCACTCTTTATCATTGAATTTTTCAATGGCCACAGCGGCAAGCTTCATGAGATCGCCGTTGCCCTTAGCCTTACTCTCCAGTCCTGTATAAATCGTTTTGATCCAGGCACTGTCTCCAAGGGTGTCTTGGATGGCATTGGTCAGGGTGTTGTAATCGCCAAAGCTTTTGCATTTGTCCAGAAGTGCCGTATAAATTTCTTTGATCCATTCCGCATCATTGAGATCCGCATGGATGGCGGCAGCCAGCTTAATGAAATCGCTGAAATGAATGGTTAGGTTTTCGGACTTTTTATACAATTTGGCTGCATAAAAGTTATCACCGGTTTCTTTAAACACTTCACCGGCCAGGGTGCGCATGGGCGCGCAATTTTTGATTTCATTTTCCCGCAGGGCAAAATCATCGTACAGTTTTCCAAACTCTTCACGCTTGGCTTTCTGAAAAGCAATGGAGTCTGTCCATGCTTTGTCGTCCTTGCCTACTTCAAGAATGGCATCAGCGGTTTTAAGGAAATCGGCATTATTTTTCACGGCAGCCTGGGCCTGTTTCAACACGGGCAGGGCAGCCGCGGTATCACCCAAGTCTTGGGCCATGGCCAGGGCCAGGGAAACCAGCTGGGCGCAGTCAGGATTGGTGGCAGCAGCTTTCTGGTAAACGCCTGAGGCAAATGCATTGTCACCGGTATTTTCAAAACTTGCCTTGGCCAGTTTCAGGTATTCATCAAATTTTGAATACTGGGCTTCGGCTTTTTTATAAACAGACAAGGTGAACTCATTGTCATCAAGCTGTTCTTTAACGATTTCGGCAAACTTAAGCAGCTCATCCCCTTTTTCCAGAGACCCGACGGCTTTTTCATAAATGGCCCGGGCAAAATCCTTATCATCCAGATCTTTTATGGCGCCTGCGGCAAGGGCACTGAATCCGTCAGCCGTTGTGGCGGCGGCGATACCTTTTTCATAAATTTCCTTGGCTTTATCTTTATCTCCGGTGCTGTCCAGGATGGATTTGGCTAAAGAAACAAAGTCTTCCGGTTTGGTACATTTTTCAAAAGCCTTGTCCATGACCTGTTTGGCCATGTCCGGATCGGTTTTGGCCAGCTCATTGCTCAAAGTAAGGAAATCGTTGAGCTTGGTGCATTTGCCCATGGCAGCTTCATTCATCTCCTTGGCCATATCATCCAGACCAAGCTTTCCTGCAGCAGCGCCAAGGCCGATGAAATCTGCAGCGCTCATGCACAGCATTTTGGCGTTGGAAAGAAAATTACCCACCACGTCATCATCACCGATAAACTCTTTGGCTGCCTCGGCATAAACCACGGCTTCATCATAGGTCTGGGCCCATTCAGCACCCTCTTCCATCAGCTCAACCGCCCAGTCTTTGTCATCCAGGCCTTCTACGATCTCCTTGGCCACACCAATGTACTCTTCCGGCGCATCACAGCTTTCCGCTTTTTCTTCCAGTTCTTCTTTGAGTCCCATAATCTCTCCTTATTTGGTTTTGTTTAATGATTTACGGGTATTATTCGTCAATTAATTATTTTCAACGGGAAACGCCCGTCAGCACGCAATCATTCCATGGGGTAACCAGCAATATATAAACTTCCACGACTCTAATAACATACTGATATAAAAACAGACAATGGGGATTTTGAATAAAGTTAAATTTTTTAAGGATTAAAGATGGAATAAATTGAACAAAAGTGCACTGATCAGTCTTTAAAATCGGGGGACTCACATACAAGGCGCATCAAAAGTTTAATCTCATATATCGGGCCTTTGATGCAGCGCAGCAGATACGCCCAAGGGCAAGTAATTTCGTTCAATTTATAAAATTTGCGGTCCTGAATTATTGCAAAAATAATACCCATCACTTATAAGCTTTTTATGGAGACTTCTCTTTCTTACATCCTATACACGGTCAGACCTTTTCTTAAGGAACGAGTCCGAAATAATTCAACCTGGGAGCGCGGGCGTCCCACCTGCATTTTTACTGCGGGCGGGACGCCCGCGCTCCCGGATATAGCAAAATGGGCAAGTTATTTAAGACCCCTTCCTAAGCGATTCTTAACTGTTTATCTCATTATACTCGGTATTGCTTTAGGCCTTTTTTTTATCACATTCGGCACAGCCCAGGCCAACCCCTTTACCCGGAAAAACACAAATCCTGTGCCCCAGCATCAGGATGATTCTTTGCAACCTTCTCCGGAAGTTTCCAAATCTCCGACGCCAGGCTTAGGTGTCCCAGACTCAACTATTATGGAACGAATGTTATTGTCGCTTTTGCCGTATGCGGTGCGTTTTTTTATTTGTGCCGGCAATGGAAAAAAATAAAGAATTCTGATTCCCCCTCATGTGCAGGATGCAATGCATGCCAGGGCAGTAAAAAAAGCAACCGGAACACCATTTTCAATTCCATGGAAAACGCAGAAACAAAAGAGAAATAAAAAATGCCCCTGAACAGGATAAAAACAAATGTATTCAGATGAAACTGACCGCCTCTGTGACATTACAAATTGATAATGAACGCAAAACACCCAAACCCCAATCCCACTAAACCAGACGCCTAACCATTCATGCCTAACCGCGCCGGCACAAGCCGGCCTCTGGTTCCGGGTGCCTTTTTTATCCCATTTGCCGCACCCGGAACCAGTTAGAATTTGGTACACGCCTTTGCCAAAACATATTGACGGTATAACCCGGCTACATTATTCTGAGCACGCGTCAATCGGAAGCGGCCCCTGTCTTTATTTTTAACGCTTTCGACGCCAAAGGATTGGGTTCATGCAAAAACGCTTTTTATTTCTGTCAGATATCCCCTGGTCAGACATCTGTCTGATTTTTATTTTTATTACGCTTTTCACAGGCTGCAAAGCCGTTGGACCGGACTACAAACAGCCGGACCTTTTCCCTGAAGGGTCCTGGCATGCCCCCATGCAAAAGGGGTTGGCCCAAGCACCGGCAGCCCCTGAACAGCTGGCGCAATGGTGGACGGTACTCGATGACCCGGTGCTCACGGATCTGATTTCCCGTGCGGTTCAAAACAACTTGGATGTGAAACTGGCCCTGGCGCGCATTCGCCAGTACCGGTTGCTCAAGGGAATTGAAGAGGCCGATAGACTGCCTACCGTTAATGCCTCGGGCGGGGCGTCCTGGACCGGTACCAGCAATGAGGACGATACCGGCACAATTTACAAGACCTATAGCGCCGGGCTGGATGCAAGTTGGGAAAGTGACCTGTTCGGCCGCATCCAGCGATCCATTGAAGCTGCGGACGCAAGTCTTTCGGCCCAGCAGGAGGCGCTGCGGGATACCCTGGTCAGTCTTGTGGGAGATCTTGCCGACACTTACATTGATGTACGCACGGCCCAGATACGCCTGAATGTCGTCCGGCAGAGCATTGACTCCCAAACAGAATCCTTCCAGCTCACCCAGTGGCAGTACCAGGCAGGCCTGACCGATGAACTGGATGTCCACCAGGCTCGGTACAGCCTTGAAAATGCCAAAGCCCAGATTCCGGCCCTTGAATCTTCCTTGTCCGAGGCCATGAACCGTGTGGCTGTGCTCTCGGGTCTTGCCCCCGGCATCCTGCACGAAAAGCTGGCATCCCCCAACCTCTTGCCCACACTACCGGCAACCATTGCCGTGGGCCTTCCCGCAGATGCCCTGCGAAGACGGCCCGACATCAGAGAGGCTGAATACGAACTCATTGCCCAGACCGCCCAGGTAGGAGTGGCCACGGCAGATCTTTATCCTGAACTGACCCTGTCCGGTTCCATTGGTATGGATGCCCTGAGCCCTGCCGAACTCATTGACACTATTTTAGATCCATCCCATTGGGCCCGGTCCCTGGCCGCAGACCTGTCCCACACCCTGTTTGACGCCGGCAGTATCCGTAAAAATATTGAGGTCCAGAACGCTTTGCAGGAACAGGCCCTGATCCAGTACGAATCTGCCATTTTGTCGGCCCTGGAAGAAGTGGAAAATGCCCTGGTGGCCTATGCCACGGAACAAACCCGGCTGGAACACCTGACCATTGCCGCCGAACAGGCCCTGGCCGCCGAGGACCTGGCAAAAAAGAAATACCAATCCGGCCTGATTGATTTCACCACAGTGCTGACATCCCAGCAGACCGTGTTATCCTATCAAAGTGATCTTGCCACAAGCCAGGGCACCTGTGTATCCAACCTGATCACCCTTTACAAGGTCCTTGGCGGGGGCTGGACCCCGGTGGGATCTGACGCCCCAACGGGCGGACAAAACAAATCTGAAATACAGCCAACCCCTTAACATCTCTGGAGTTCCGATGGATTTAACTGATGATATCAATGCCACATTAAAAAACACGGGCCCCCGAAAAAAGGGCAAAAAGCGTTTCTTCATAATTCTTTTGATTCTGATTGTCGCCGCAGCAGGGGCATATTTTTTCCTGCTGCCCAAAGACCCGTCAGACGGCGGTCCGGGTCTGGGCGCAGGGATCACGTTTAAGACATCGAAGGCCGCGATCACCGATATTCATGTAACGGTTTCCGCCACAGGCACCCTGGAACCCACCAACGAGGTGGATGTGGGCAGTGAATTATCCGGCACCATCCAGGAGGTGTTTGTAGATTACAACGACCAGGTCACCGAAGGCCAGGTCCTGGCCCGGCTGGATATCGCTGATCTGCAGGCCCAGGTGCGCAAAAGCAAAGCGTCTCTGGCATCGGCCCGGGCATCGGTACAACAGGCCCAGGCCACGGTGGAAGAAACAAACCGGAAATTAAAAAACCTGAAAAAAGTCCGGGAATTGAGCGGCGGCAAGGTGCCGGCCCAGACCGACATGGATCAAGCCCAGGCCAACTACACCCGGGCTATGGCCGACCGGGCCATGGCCGAAGCAAGTGTCGCCGAGGTTCAGGCATCTTTGGACAGCACGTTAACCGAATTGTCCAAGGCAGATATTATTTCCCCTGTAAACGGGGTTGTCCTGACCCGGGACATTGAAAAGGGCTCCACCGTGGCTGCCTCATTTGAGGCCCCGGTGCTGTTCACCCTGGCAGAAGACTTGACCAAAATGAAGCTGAACGTGGATGTGGACGAAGCAGACATTGGTGTGGTCAAGGAAGGACTTGACGCCCACTTCACCGTGGATGCCTACCCCCAGCGCAAATTTTCGGCAAAAATCCAGCAGGTCCGGTTTAATGCCACCACCACGGACGGGGTGGTCACGTATGAAACCATCATGACTTGTGACAACGCCGATTTAGCTTTGCGACCGGGTATGACCGCCACGGCAGACATCATTGTTAAAAAAGCGGACCAGGTCTTGTCTGTTCCCAGTGCTGCCCTAAGATTCTCGATGCCCAAACCCGGGGAAAATAGCAGTAAACCTTCGCTGTTAAGAATGTTCATACCCGGTCCGCCCAGGCGCGGCGGCCGACAGGCCAAACATGTCACCATCAAAGGCGGCAAAGACCAGGGCACTATATGGATTCTGGATGAAAACAAGCGGCCAAGACCTGTGCCTGTCAAAACCGGCTTAAGCGACGGTATGCACACCCAGATTATAGAAGGAGACATCGCCAAAGGCACCGAAGTGATTGTTTCCACGACCACAAAGGGAAACTAACGCCATGGCTGACAAAAAACATGCGTTGATTTCCCTGACCCGGGTCACCAAGGTTTACGGCAGCAACGAAGCAAGGATCTTTGCGTTGCGCGGGATTGATCTGTCCATCGAATCCGGTGAATTTATTTCGGTGATGGGACCGTCAGGCTCGGGAAAATCCACCTGCATGAACATCTTGGGATGCCTGGACACCCCCACATCCGGCCTGTATAAGTTTGGCGGGGTTGAGGTCAGCCATATGAGCCGCAAACAGCTGGCCACCCTGCGTCGGTTTTACCTGGGCTTTGTATTCCAGGGATTCAACCTGCTGAACCGGACCACGGCCGTGGAGAATGTGGAACTGCCCCTGATATACAGAGGCATACCGCCTAAAAAACGCAAGGCACTGGCGCGCAAGGCACTTGAACAGGTGGGGCTTGCAGGGCGCGAGGCCCACACCCCCGGCGAACTGTCCGGGGGACAGCAGCAGCGGGTGGCCATTGCCCGAGCCATTGCCACCACCCCTTCGGTATTATTTGCCGACGAGCCCACGGGCAACCTGGACATGGCCAAAAGCCATGAAATCATGAAACTTTTAAAACAATTGAACCGAGAACAGAAAATCACCGTGGTCATGGTCACCCATGAATCAGATATGGCCGCTTACTCGGACCGGATCATTCACTTTGTGGACGGCCAGGTGGCAGACGTTGAAAACGGACATACCCCGGCAACCAAAGGAGGCCAGGACAGATGATCTGGAATACCTTCATCCTGGCATTGCGGGGCATCCGGCGTAATCTTATGCGCTCGGTGCTCACCATTTTAGGTATTATCATCGGCGTGGCCGCCGTGATCACCCTGGTGACCATCGGCAACGGCACCACGGCCCAGGTAACCCAACAGATTGCCGCCATGGGCACCAATGTACTGCTCATCCGCCCGGGCCAGCGCCACGGGCCCGGCGGAGCCCCCAGGGCCCCGAGTTTTTCAGTCAAAGATGTCCAGGCCATTGAACGGCAGGTTTATGATCTGGCAGGTGTGGCTCCGGCCGTATCCGCATCTGCCGTGGCCGTGGTAGGCAACCAGAACTGGAGCACCAGCATTACCGGCACCACCAACGATTTTTTTACGGTCCGCAACTGGACCATAAAAGCCGGCCGAACCTTTACCGAAAATGAAATCAGAGCCGGACGCACCGTTTGTGTGGTGGGGGATACCATCAGGGAAAACTTGTTTGGTGACGGGGACCCTGTGGGACAAAAACTTCGACTCGGCAAGGTATCTTGTCAGATCGTAGGCCTTTTAGGGGCCAAGGGCAATTCCTCCATGGGACACGACCAGGATGATTGTGTGATCATGCCCATGAAAGCGGTCCAGCGCCGTTTTTCCGGTAACAAGGACATCCCCTTTATCCAGGTGGCAGTAAAAAGTGATGCCTCCACCACCACGGCATCTACCGCCATCCAAGTCCTTTTAAGAAAACGCCGGCGCCTATCCGACAATGAAGAGGACAATTTCAGAATCATGGACACCAAGGAGCTTGCCACCATGCTCACCTCCACGACCAAAACCATGACCGCTCTTCTCGGTGCGGTGGCTGCAGTGAGTCTTCTGGTCGGGGGCATCGGTATCATGAATATCATGTTGGTGTCCGTGACCGAGCGTACCCGGGAAATCGGCATCCGCTTAGCCATCGGCGCCTATGAGCATGAAGTGCTGCTCCAGTTTTTAGTGGAATCCGTGGTGCTCTCATCATTTGGTGGGATTTTCGGCATTATCCTGGCCCTGGCAGCAACCTTTGGCGCCACAAAAATGCTGGCGATCCCCTTTGTCCCGGATATCTCCATCATCATTATTGCGTTTTTCTTCTCCGCAGCTGTGGGCGTGGTGTTTGGGTATTTCCCGGCCTTGAAGGCGGCCCGCATGGATCCCATTGATGCTTTGCGGCATGAATAACACCCAAGGAAGGTGAATTGCCATATATTGATTCCCAAACAACATCAAAAAATAAGGGTTTCCTTGATAAACATTTATTCTGTTTGATGGTACGAGAATGATCGGGATTATAGTACAGGTCATATGACTTGACACCGCTTTTTAAGCATAACCTGTTGATTTATTAGTTTTAAAATCTCAATTTTGGTATTGAGTCATATGACCGGAACTATAATTAAATAGTGTGCTAAAATGATAAACCAATTCTTAAAAACTATATCTGACCCTCGAATAAATAAGAAAAATGTTTTAATTTGCTTAGTGAGTGGAGTTATTGCCACATATATTTTTATGGCTATAATTTATGACCGACAGATAGAATCTTTAAAAACTGAAAAACTTCACCTACAAAACGAAATAAAACGACTTGAAAAAAAGATACAATTTTCTTCCCATTTGAGCACGAAAAAACAGACAGTCGATTGTGAAAAAATTGAACTATTGATTAAAAAAAAGAAAGCTGAAATAGTTTCAAAAGAAGGACAGTTTTTTGCTGCTTCTTCTATATCACTGATGAAAAAGAGTACAAAATATGAAAATCCGAATTCTTTGTATAATATTAGAGCAAGAGAACTAAAGGATCTCCAAACACAACTGGATAGTCTTAATAAAAAATTAATTGAATGCCTTGCTAAATAGTATCTGCTGATTTTCTATTTTATCGGCTTTAAAGCACCCATTGAATGCTATCCTATTCTGTTGTACAAAAACTTGAATAGAATGCTCTTATGCTCCTAAACTGTAAATAGAGGATTGAAAATGATCGAAAAAAAACACTGAAGCTTTTAGTGAAGAATGGGTAAAAAACAACATTAATGACCCAACCAATGAATTCGTTATTCTACGCCAAATTATCCCTTGGCAAAGAATCACCGACAAATTGGCTTATTATTATAATGACAGCAAGGGGCGTATGGGTACTCCCATCCGGACGATCGTAGGGATTTTCATTGTTTTAAAATTCCGGTTACTCAGTGATCGGACGGTCGTTAATCAGGTCAAGGAAAACCGGTATATTCAATACTTTTGCAATGTCTCAGATGAAGATTTGTTTACTTTCATGCATCACAGCAACCTGAGCAAATTGCGAAAACGTTTTGGTATCAAGGGGCTTGAAACCATAGATGCCGTCATTTTCAATCTGTTGAGGATTACAAAAGTAATCGATAACGACAGTATGCTGATTGATTCCACTGTACTGCTCAACAATATTGTTTATCCAACAGATATCGGATTGATTTTCAAGGCGTTTAAAAAAATGGCGCAGGTTGCCAAACACTATCATATTCCCTTCTGGTGGGATGACCGGGAACTCAAACAACTATGGCGCGAATACAATTTAAATCGAAAAAAGAGTGAAATTATACCTCTATTTTTTGAAATTCTCTTAATATTTTCCAGTGGGTTGCGGACATTTGAAAAAATCGTTCAAACCCTTGAAGGTTCTGACAAGGACAAAGAAAAAGCTCTGCAACTTTTGGAACTCCTGATATTGTTTCAGCGCCAGAATGAACAGAAGCTTGCAGGAGAAAGACATATTCCAAACCGGATTGTATCCTTTGATGAACCGGATGCCCGACCGATCAAAAAAGGCAAAAAGCATCCAGACTGTGAATTTGGGAGTACGCTTCAGCTTTCATTCAACCGCCAAGGCTTTATGGTTACAACGGAAAATTTTATTGGCAAACCCAATGATAAAACCCTGTGGCCGGAGACAGTCCGATTGTTTGAACAAAAAATGAAAGGTGCTCCTGAATATGCCATCGGTGATCAAGGCTACCGCAGTCGGGTAAACCAAAAAATCCCCCAAGGCACCCCAAATATCTTCCTCGGCAAAAGTTCGGACGTTAACGAAGAAGAACAGGATTATTGCCGAAAAGCCCGGTCTGCAACGGAAGGCTTTATCGCAGTTGCAAAGAAACTTCGCGGCTTTGGCCTCAGTCTCTATCGGGGAATTGACGGGGACCGCATCTGGTCTCTTTTATGTCAGATTGCGTACAATTTGAAAAAGTTTCTTCAGCTCTACAATGATGAAAAAATCAGTGAAGAAAGTTTGATGAAACTCGGCTTACTGGGCTAATCGACATTTTTTCAGATTGATTTGGGCACTGGCAGTTTACCAGATGGATTGGTGCGGCCAAAATATGATGAAATTGCTTTTAGAAAGCCGTCAGAGTCCATGGTAGCCTTTTTTAAGGCGTTATTTTAAACGAAGGTGCACAATAGCCGATAATCATATTTTATCCATATGAGAGAAAATCAGCAGATACTAAATAGCACACATACCAAAGGGGTCATCACAAAGAACAAAGAAAACAAAGGAGAATAGACGGCAGCAGAAATTTTTCAGCGATCAGGACTTCAAAACTTATATGGTTTTCATGTCGGAATGGTACCTGAAATATGAAGTCGAGATATGGACTTATTGCCTGATTGCCGTTCCGGAAACTAAGGATAGATTAAATCCGGCTATCGGAGAAGCACACAGACGATATACAAGAGAGATCAATTTCAGGGAAGGTTGGCGCGATCATTTATGGTAGGGGTGGTTTGCGTCATTTATCATGGAAGAAAGGTATTTATTGGCGTGTACCCAGTATATTGAGTACAATCCGGTCCGTGTCGGTCTTGCAAAACGTCCTGAGCATTGGAAATGGAGCAGCGTCAGGACACATATGGATGAAAAGGATGATATTTTTGTCAAAACAAGCCCCTGCTTGAGATTGTCAATACACCCTATGTACCGTGCCCGGCACACACCCGGCGCGTAACTCGGACCTAAAAAAATTCTGCTTTTCAAATTCAATGTTGCGTATTGCGCAACATGCTATATAATATATTTATGATAAAATCTTTTAAGCACAAAGGGTTACGAAAATTCTTTGAGACCGGTAGCCTTTCTGGAATTCAAGCCAGTCATAAACAAAAACTGAGAATGCGCTTAATTGCACTTGATACCGCCACATGTATTGAAGATATGAATGCCCCAGGTTGGCGACTTCACAGCTTAAAAGGTGATCGTCAAGGGTTGTGGGCGATTGATGTAAACCGCAACTGGCGAGTCGTTTTTGAATTCAAAGATGGCAACGCCTATGTTGTAGACTATGAGGATTATCACTAATGGCTATGTATAACCCTCCCCATCCAGGGGAATTTATTCAAGAGGTTTATTTGGAACCACTGGGGGTTTCACCCCGTAGTGTGGCATTACGGCTTAAAGTATCTCCTTCAACATTCGCAAGGATACTAAAAGGGCAAAGCTCGATAAGTCCAGCAATGGCTCTTCGTTTAGCAAAATGCTTAGGCCGGACTCCTGAAAGCTGGCTTCATATGCAGGACAGCTATGATCTTTGGCATGCAAAGCAAAATATTGATCTTTCAGAGATAGAACCCATTGAAGTTCAAGCGTAAACAGGTAAACAATTTACAGGATCGGGATAGGACTCCCCATCACTGAGGATAAAAAGGTCATCATAAAAGGGTCAAGTCGCTCTTGACTCATTTCGTTGATTCAGCTATTAGAATTGCATGTAGTGATCGTTCTTTGAGACTTAGGTATTCTCAGCCTAAAACTCGATCATCAAGTTTTTAGGGAATTTGTTCAAATTCAAGGCGGAAACAATTTTTAACCGGATGAATATATGTTATATTTTGAGGATTAAAATTTTTTTCCACCGCCGAAGTTGGGCAAATTAATAAAAATTTGATCATCGAGTAAAAAGAACTTAATGGGCCAAGAACAGACCCCTTTTCTTCAAGACTTTTAGACTCCATAGCATTCTATGGGCTTTCAGCCCATAGTGGTTGAATCTCTTAAAGGTATGAGTCAAGCCCGTGAACAATATATCCTTAAAAGACCTAAGATCTGAAGCCATTGACTGGCACACCCTGGAACCGGACAGGGTCTTTGCCACCCTGCACAGCAGCGAGGCCGGACTTTCTGCCGATCAGGCGACGGAGCGGCTGCGCATTCACGGTCCCAATCTGATCCGCAAGACAAAGCATGACGGGATACTCCGGCTTATGTGGCGTCAGATCAATAATTCCCTGATATGGGTCCTGCTCGCCTCCGGCACCTTGGCGATCTTGCTCGGTAAAATGACCGACGGTCTGGTGGTGCTCTCGGTGGTGCTGATTAACGCCGTTATCGGCTTCATCCAGGAATTCAAGGCCGGGAGGGCCATCGAGGCCCTTTCCGAGATGGTTCCGCAGAATGCCGTCGCTATCCGGGAGGGGAAAAATTGCACCATTTCCGCCTCTGAACTGGTGCCCGGCGATGTGGTACTCCTGGCGGCAGGCGACAGCGTAGCGGCGGATATGCGTCTGGTCAGCATCAAAAACCTGCAGGTGGAAGAGGCGGCCCTGACCGGCGAATCGGTGCCGGTTGAAAAAAACACCGTCTCGGTCAGCAAGCGATGCCGTGCTCGGCGACCGTACCTGCATGGTCTACAGCGGTACCCTGGTCACAACGGGTACGGCTACAGCCATGGTTACGGCCACCGGCATGGGCACGGAACTCGGCCGTATCTCCGACATGCTCGAAAGTACCGTTGATCTGGAAACGCCGCTTACCAAAAAACTGGATGAGGTCAGCACCTACATTACCATTGCGATCTCCGTCATTTCAGTGGTGATCCTGGCTATCGGCGTAAAACGGGCCCTGGATATCGCCATTCCGCTGGGTAACGCCCTGAAAGAAACCCTTATTTTTGCCATAGCACTGGCGGTCGGGGCCATCCCCGAGGGCTTGCCTGCGGTGGTGACCATTGCCCTGGCCATCGGGGTGCAGCGCATGGCACGACGAAACGCAATTATCCGCAAACTGCCCGCAGTGGAAACCCTGGGCAGCACCACCGTGATCTGTTCCGACAAAACCGGCACACTGACCTGCAACGAGATGACCGTAACCGAATTGCGGACCCTGCAGATCAATTGCCGGATCAGCGGCAACGGTTACGATCCACAGGGCACTTTCACCATCGAGGGCCGGAACGTGGTCCACCTGCCCGAAGATATCAAGGATCTGCTGACTAAGGCGAGCCTGTGCAACGATGCCACCCTGCATCAAGATTCAACCGGGTGGAATATCACCGGCGATCCGACCGAGGCAGCCCTCCTGGTTGCCGCCGCCAAAGCCGGAATCTCCATTGAGAATGCCAACACCCGCTTTCCCCGCCTCGACAGCATACCGTTTTCATCGGAAAACCAGTATATGGCCACCCTGCATGGTGGTGCCGAAAAAACCATTGTCCTCAAGGGGGCGCCCGAGGTTATTCTAAGCCGGTGCCATGTGGCAGGACAGGCCACGGATGATACGCAACAGATCATGACGGAGATCAACCGCATGGGCACCCAGGGCATGCGGGTGCTGGCCATGGCCGGCAAACAGATGGACCAGGCCGCACCCGATACACTCTCGCCTGATTCGGTGGCGCAGGGGTTTACCTTTCTGGGCCTGATCGGCATGATTGATCCACCGCGCATTGAGGCGATTGAAGCCATCAAGGCCTGCCATCAGGCCGGAATCGAGGTGAAAATGATCACCGGCGATCACCGCACCACAGCCCTTGCCATCGGTACGGAGATCAACCTGGCAGGTAGCGGCCAGGTCGTTACCGGCGTGGAATTGGCAACCATGGATGCGGCAACCCTGCAACAGACGGCGCTGACCACCAACATTTTTGCCCGGGTAGCCCCGGAACATAAGCTCCGCCTGGTGCGTGCCTTGCAAAAAGAACGGCATATCGTCGCCATGACCGGTGACGGGGTCAACGATGCGCCATCGCTAAAGCAGGCCAATATCGGCGTGGCCATGGGCATTACCGGTACGGCGGTGTCCAAGGAATCGGCGGATATCGTTCTGGCGGACGATAATTTTGCCAGTATCAGCGCGGCGGTGGAGGAAGGAAGACGGGTCTACGACAATCTAATCAAATCGCTGGCCTTTTTATTGCCCACCAATCTCGGCCTGGCGTTGATCCTGATTTACGCCATCATGTTCTTTCCCTTTGACCCGGTGAGCAAGGTGCTGTTGCTGCCCATGTTGCCGACCCAGCTGCTCTGGATCAATTTGGTTGCGGCGGTCGCCCTGGCCCTGCCCCTGGCCTTTGAAGTCAAGGAACCGGATATTATGCATCGACCGCCTCGCAATCCGGACGCGCCCTTGTTTACCGGTTTTGTGATCTTCCGGGTGGTAACGGTATCCCTGCTGATGACCGCCGGCACGATTGTGCTCTTTACCATGGAATATCGACAGGAACTATCCGCAAGCATTGCTGAACCACTGGTCCTGGCCAAGACCCAGACCATGGCTGTGACCTTTGTCATTATGTTCCAGATTTTTTACATGATCCACTGCCGATCGCTGAAAGACAGTCTGCTGAAAATCGGATTCTTCAGCAATCCCACCGTATTCTGGGGAATTGGCGTGGTTCTTGCCCTGCAGGGCCTGTTTGTTTACCTGCCCTTGATGCAACAGGTCTTCAACACAGCACCCCTGTCGCTAACCGAAATCGGGCTGACCACTGCTGCGGCGTTCATTATTTTTCCGGCAGTGTCCCTGGAAAAATGGGTTCGTTCCTTGTTGCGGCGTTCGCTGAAAGCCGGTGCCTGATGGTTGCGGTTGTCTTTCCGAGGAATTTTGTGGACGAAAAAGTTGTGCCACCGAAGGTTTGATGCTCTTCCGCTATTACTTTGACGGCTCATATTACGTTCCAGGTTCCTAATTTTTAAAAAAAACTATATTCATTTGAAATAATTAACAAGAATCACATGTCTTCTATGATTTAAGCCCGGAGCATTTTGTTATATATTTCATATAATTAAGCTTAGTAACCCCTAAAAACTCCTGAAACGCAACATGAGCCTTAATTATTATTTGCCTTCAGCTAAAGTTGACCCTGGTCCTGCTAAAGGTCTAAAAGTTTTTTTTGATGCTTGGCAGAACGGACATTTCCAATCATCCGGAAGATCTTTAAACGCTGTCCCCGGAGGGGTATTGGTCTTTGGTTCGCCTTTGTCAGGGTCATAAACATATCCGCAATTGTGTACTTGACATTGATACATATCTTTTGGATCAGCCATGTTAACT
This sequence comes from uncultured Desulfobacter sp., assembly GCF_963666695.1. Taxonomy (GTDB): domain Bacteria; phylum Desulfobacterota; class Desulfobacteria; order Desulfobacterales; family Desulfobacteraceae; genus Desulfobacter. Next base: position 1,831,281 of record NZ_OY762947.1, on the reverse strand, counting down.
CTCCTTTTCTTAAGTAATTAATATTAAACTACCCGAACGGGCTATGTCGAAGCTTAGCCTATAGAAGACATGAACCGTACCATTTTCCATAGAGGAAAGTACGAAAGAAAATAACCGCTACATAAAATGAAGATGTTTAAATGAGTCAACTATAATTAGATCTTCAAATTTAATCAAGGGAATAATTGTGGTTGTTTGTATTAACATGGCATTGTTTACAGTCTACTTTAGACCGGGTTATATAAAAGGAAAAAAATTTTATGCTGAAGTACCAAAATGTTTCGACCTGTGCGGGTGGATTTTCAAAAACACAGCAACCGATGTGATCAACCCTGAAATCTCAAAAAAAATCGTGGTCGGCAAAATCAAAAATGCTGTCGGCACAGGAGCACAATCCTGGGCAACAGGATGCCCGGGTTGCCGGGTTCAATTGTCGGGTAATCTGCCCCAAAAAGGTATGCTGGATGTCTGCCATCCAATGGAAATTATCGCCCGGGGACTCAAAGAACCTGGAAAAACAGATGAATAGCCCAGGACCGGTTGTTAAAAATCATCCACCTGCATCTGGTAAAAGATCTGGGACTTTTCCCCGTCATCAGATGTAACAGGACGTTCCGTGATCCTGACATGACAAAGTTGAGTCTCAGACACAAATCTGCTGTGCAGCCCCATTAAGGCAGTGCCGGGCATTATTTCGCCGTCCACAACAACCCGGGCCTTTCCCGGGGTATGTTCCGACCAGTGAATCAAATTTTTTTTCTCATCAGCCAGGGCCTTTTTTGACGCCACCAGTTCAGAGATCTGTTGATCTATTTTTGCTGCCTGTTTTGCAAGGTCTCTGATTTTTGCCGTATACAACTGAATTTTGGTTTCCACAGCTTTCAGATTTTTCCTGAGTCCGGAAAAACGTCCGTCCAGGGACTCCCGGTCACCCGGGGGCAGTTCCGTTCGGGATTCAATTTCACGGCATTGAACCTGAATTTGTTCCCTGACCTGGTCCAGTTCGACCATCTGTTTTTTTAGACCGGCAGCCTGTTTGAGGATCGTATCCTTCGTCTTACCAAGCGTCTGGATTATTTCTTCCAACCGCTCTGTCTCGACACTGTTTTTTTCCAGTTCCCGGGCAGTAAATGCGTCACGTCCGACTCTGATCTTGGAAGGCGGCGCTGTTCCGGAATTTATACTGCGGGCCATCAACCCCATTTTAGCGGACACCCGGCTTGAAACCAGTATACCGGTGATGACGGAACAGGCCCCGGAGCATTCAATTTTTGAATCCACAATCTTTTTTTTAACAAACACATCACCCATGCAGACAATTTCGCTGTTGGTAATGGATTGGGCATACACATTGCCCCGTGCGTAGACCCGGGCGTCATTGATACCACGGGCAATGATCAGATCTCCACCGGCTTCTACGATACCGTTGTTCACTTCCTGTGCGGTAATATCAACACCGCACACCCTGACGCCGGATTTTATACTCCCGGTAGCATGGATGTTACCGTCAAATTCAACAGGTCCGGTTTCATTGTCAATATCCCCAGTAATGTCGAATTCCTCATGGACAACAATTAACCCGGCCAGGGTGATCCTGGGTTCGCCCCGTACTGTGGCCAGCACTTTCCGACCGTCCTCAGACAACACTGCGCCTGCACCAACATGAAAGCAATCATCTGTTTTGCCTATCGCCGGCTCGGCATTGCCGTAGACATCGTTGCCGGGCTGAGGCGTGGTCCCGACAATTTTTTCGGCCAGCACCGTGCCTTTTTCCACCAGTGGCCTTGGACGCCTGTTTTTAAAATCAATATTGCCGTAATCATCCATGCCACCGGTTTTCAAATAATCCGTATCAAAAAAAAATTCTATGCCTAAAACCTGGGCATCCACCACAGGCTCTGTTTTTGCCGACGACTTGTTGGCCGAGTCGTGCGGCTTGCAGGACCGATTCAGAAGTTCAAATATCTCATCCCGCTGTTTTAGTGTGATCATGCCGGCTTCCACCATCACGTCCCCGATGCGCCGGGGTTTCTGCCCCTTTTCAAGCTGCTCCTTTTGTTCCTCCAGGGCCAGATCCAAAACGCTTTTATTAACAAATCCCATGGCAAGCGCGATAGCACCGAACCGGTATTCCTGTTGATGGATGGTAACGGCCTTGGCTGCCATGGCCAGCCGGTGGATATTCCGGGATGAAATCAGATTTTCGGCAAGAAAATATGCTTTGAGCTTTTCCTCTACATTGTCGTCATCATTGTATTGGGCAAGGGCCTTTTGCAACTGTTCCTCACTGATGAATTGATTTTTAACAGCCAGGGTTCCGATCAGCGGAACAGTCTTACCTTGTTTAAACCCATTTGCCATATTTTTCCCAACATCCTCCTTAAAGTAAAGATAAGGGCCATAGAAACAATAAAATCCACCGCCCTGTTTGTGGAATTTAAAATTTCTATGGCCCTAAGTTTCCATGGCTTTATTTATCAGCCGAAAGCGGCAATGATGCCGGCAAGCAGCAAGGGAAACTCGAACCAAAATTCATAAAAATTTGCGGAAATGTCATTATCTTTTTTATACCGGAAGGTCAATACGAGCATGCCAACTGGTATCAGGGCAAGCCCACAGACAACAGGGGATACCCAGACAGACGAAATTAAAGAAATGAGTATTGTGGCCACAAGGGCATATTGAACATATTTGAGGCTTTTCTTTTTACCCAGAAGAATGGGAAGGGTTTCCCGGCCTGCAATTCTGTCACCCTGGACAGCCAGGATATCCATGAAGGCTGTCCTGGCAAAGGCTAATCCCGTGACAAAAATAAAGGCAATCAGGGTCAGTCCCGGGTTTGCCTTAAGGCTTAATCCGGGCATTAGACTCGTAACCATACCCCACGCCACTGCAATAAGAATGGTTTTTGATCCCGGCACATCCTTAAGCCGGTAAATTTTATGTCCAGAGGAAAAAGAGGGGAAAATGGTACGGGTATATGACATGCCTAACAGCATCATGATAAGCAGCACAGCAAAGTAACCCCCTCCCCTTGTCCATGCAAGGTAAAGCCCAATGGCACCGGACAAAAACGCCACAAGCAAAAGCCATCCCTTGTTTTGCTTATAAAGGGCTGCCCGGTCTGGTTTGTTGTAGGTATCGGACCCAATGGTCATCATGTTGTTCATAATCTGCATGGAAAGAATATAAAACATGGCAATAAGCGCTGGTATGCCCGGATGTTGTCCGCCGGAAATCATGGCTGATCCCAGGGTCAGGCAGGCGGCACCTGCGGCCAGGAGAATGTTGGTCTTCATCAACACATTCATCACGGCCATAATTTTTCCTCGCCCGGGTTGTTTTTTCCTGAATGCCTGTTCCACACTGCTGCAGGTGTCATTGATAATCCAGTTAGGTGTAGAAGCCCCTGCGGTGATGGCAATGGATTGTGCATTGGCAATGGATTCATAGTCGATTTCAGAGGCCTGTTCAATGTGCATGGACGGTTTACCGGTTTCCGCCGCCACCTGGGCCAGGCGCTTTGTATTTCCGGAAAATTTTCCTCCCACAACAATAACGGCGTCATGGGTCCCGGCCAATTCCCTGACTTCATCCTGACGCTTTTCCGTGGAATCGCAGATGGTGTTAAAAATTTCGTAATGGGGGACATTTTTGCGGCACCAAGCCTGGATATCCGCAAAAATTTTGGTATTCTGTGTGGTCTGGGCCACCACCACGGCCTTTTCAAACTGGGGAAGTGCTTTCAGTTGATCCAAACTGGTGACGGTATGCCCTTTATCCCGGGCATATCCTAAAAGACCGATCACCTCGGGATGCTTTTCATCGCCAAGGATAATGGTGTCATAGCCCTTTTTTGAATATTTGTCGATGATCACCTGGACCCGTACCACCCGGGGGCAAGTGGCGTTAATCACGGTGAATCCGGCATCAGCCAGGGCTTTTTCATCCTGGGGCGGCACCCCGTGGGCCCGAATGAGCACAATGCCTTTCCCGGATTCAGGAATGGTGTCCATCCGAAAAATCTGTTTACTTTCCAGCATCTCCAGGACCTGGGGATTATGAATTAAAGGGCCATACGTATAAATGGGTTCCTTGGCCTTATTGGATGCATCCAGCACCATGTCCACGGCCCGGCGGACACCCATACAGAATCCGGCTGTTTTAGCAATTGAAATTTTCATGAAATTCTACTCAGCAACTCCACAAGACGGTTAAATTCGGCCCCGGATGAGAATTTAATCTCAATTCGTCCACGGCCCCCACTTTTCCTTATGGAGACCGGCGAGTTGATCCGGGAGGATATCTGGGACGAGGTCTCTTCCAAAAACTGTTTTTCGTCCGCAGTAATTTTTTTTTCGATTTTCTGGGGCTGTTTTTTAGCCTGATTTACCAAACGTTCGGTTTCCCTCACCGACAGTTGTTTTTCCACCACTTGCTTGAATAAATAAAGCTGACTTTCAACAGCGCCTGCCCCCAATAACGCCCGGGCATGTCCCATACTGATCTCTTCGGCAATCAGACTCTCTTTGATCTCTTCGGGCAGGCTGCGCAAACGCAGCAGGTTGGCAATGGTGGACCGATTCTTGCCTATCTTTTCGGCCACCTTTTCCTGGGTATATCCAAACTCATCAATAAGCCGGAAATAGGCTTCCGCCTCCTCGAGCACATTGAGATTTTCCCTTTGGATATTTTCAATAATCGAAACTTCAAGCACCTGTTCGTCCGTAAGATCCAGAATAATAACAGGTACCTGGGTAAGTCCGGCGGCCTTTGCGGCCCGTAAACGCCGCTCTCCGGCAATCAGTTCATAAGCGCCATCCATTTTCCTGGCCAAAAGGGGTTGTAGCACACCCTGCTCGACAATGGACTGGGTCAGCCGTCCCAGTTCCTCTTCACTGAACCGGGTTCTCGGCTGGTAGCGGTTAGGAGTTAACTGATCAACATTACAGAAGAAAAAATCCGAATTGACTTCAGGTTCTTCCATATCGGGGATGAGCGCTGATATTCCCCTACCCAGGCCGGTGTTTTTCCGCTTCTTGTTCATCATCGTTTTAAAAGTTCCCTGGCAAAGGACATATAACTTTTAGCACCTGGTGATGTTTTATCATACAGAATAACCGGCAGACCATAGCTTGGGGCTTCTGCAAGTTTCACATTACGGGGAATTTTTGTCTTGAACACCAGGTCTTTGAAATACTGCCTGGCGTCATCCACCACATTTTGGGATAAATTGGTCCTGCGGTCGAACATTGTCAGCAAAATACCTTTGATTATCAAGCCTGAATTAAACGCATTCTTGATTCGCTTGATTGTATCTAAAAGCTGCCCTAATCCTTCCAGGGCAAAAAATTCACTTTGCAGGGGGATTACAACAGAATGGCTTGCGGAAAAAGCGTTCAGCGTTAAAAGACTTAACGCCGGCGGACAATCGACAATAATGAAATCAAAGGTATTGGCCACGGGAACCAAAAATTCCTTGAGTCGGGCCTCCCTTTTGGCGGCAGACATCATTTCCACCTCAAAACCAATGAGATCAACATTGGCCGGTACCAGGGTTAAACCCTTAAGCATGGTGGGTAACAGCATATCTTCAATGCCGGTTTCTCCAATCAACCCATCATACAAAGAGGCTTCAAGGCTGGGTTTGTCCACCCCGAGTGCCGTTGTGGCATTGGCTTGGGAATCACAATCCACAAGCAGCACTTTTTTTTTCAGTTTGGCAAGGGACGCAGCCAAATTGACTGCTGTGGTGGTTTTACCTACCCCGCCCTTCTGATTGGCAATACTGATAATTTGAGTCATAATTTAAATTTTCTTATCATAATTATGGTGTATAGGCAAACATACAGGCATTCGACACGCTGTTACAGAATGCCGATTTCCCCTACTTTTAAACAGGCTCTTAAGGATACGACAGAATCGAACCATGGCAGTTATCCCCTTATTCCAAAATCCATGTCAACAAAAAAATGGCCTGCAGTCTCAAACGGTTTATTTGACATTTTTAAAACCTTGGCTACTATTGGCGGTATTATGTCATTTTCAGATCAAATCAAAGCACTCATTCCCAAGGCCATGTGCCGGGACCGGTATATTTTGGCCCGCGCCTTGCGCAGCAAGCGCAAACCCGGTCAGGGGCCGGGCAAAAATTATTTAAAAAATGTTTTGGCAAAAGCCCGGGCCTCGGCTGATACCAGGCAGCAGCGCATGGACAACCTGCCCCAAAACATCCGCTTTGACCCGAATTTGCCCATCAATGCCGCAAAAGACAAAATCATTAAGGCCATACAGGATCATTCTGTAGTGATCATTTCAGGTGAAACCGGATCCGGTAAAACCACCCAGATTCCTAAATTTTGCCTGGAAGCAGGCCGTGGGACTTCCGGTATGATCGGCTGTACCCAGCCCCGGCGCATTGCCGCCATGACCGTGGCCAAACGCATTGCCTTTGAGCTCAACGAATCCTTGGGGCAATCCGTGGGATATAAAATCCGCTTTGATGACCACACACCCGACAAAGCATATATCAAGCTGATGACCGACGGTATTCTGTTGGCTGAAACCCAGCAGGATCGCTTTTTAAACCAGTATGACACCCTGATTGTGGATGAGGCCCATGAGCGCAGCCTTAATATTGACTTTGTTTTAGGCATCCTGCGCGGTCTTATCAAAAAGCGTCGAGATCTCAAATTGATCATTACCAGTGCCACCATTGACACGGAAAAATTTTCCAAAGCCTTTGACAATGCGCCGGTGATTGAGGTTTCAGGCCGGATGTATCCGGTGGAACTGATATATGCGCCCATTGAAGATGATAATAATGGGGACAATAGTGCCGGCACACCGGATGACCAGGGGTATGTGGAGGCAGCAGCCCGACAGACCGCCGATCTGTTGATGCGCACCCACACCGGAGATATCCTGATATTCATGCCCACAGAACAGGATATCGGGGAAACCATGGAAATACTTAAAGGGAAAAATCTTTCCGGGGTCACGATTCTGCCGCTGTTTGCCCGGCTGTCTGCCGGAGAACAGGCCAGGGTCTTTGCTGCCGGTCCCGGTAGAAAGGTCGTGGTCTCAACCAATGTAGCGGAAACATCTTTGACCATCCCCGGCATCAAGTATGTGGTGGACACAGGTCTTGCCCGTATCCCCGCCTACTCTCCAAGAACCCGGACCACGGCACTGCCGGTCAGCCCCGTGTCCCAGTCCAGTGCCAACCAGCGCATGGGCCGTTGCGGCCGTGTGGAAAACGGCGTATGCATCCGGCTTTATGAGGAACATGATTTCAATGGCCGGCCTTTCTTTACAACACCTGAAATTTTGCGCTCCAACCTGGCGGAAGTTATTTTACGCATGATTGCCCTGCAGCTTGGAGATGTATCCACCTTCCCCTTTATTGATCCGCCGGCGCCCAAAAGTATAAAGGACGGGTTTGACACACTTTTGGAACTTAACGCCATTGAGGCCAACAAACCCAAAACAAAAACAGGTGCAAAAACAGAAGCCAATCAAAACAGGGCAGGCAAAAAATACCGGCTCACCCCTTCAGGACGTTTAATGGCCAGGCTGCCCATGGACCCCAAGCTGTCCCGCATCCTGCTCAACGCCGGAGATACGGGTGTACTTAAAGAAGCGGTCGTCATCACCACAGCCCTGACCGTGTCCGATATACGTCAGCGACCGGCAGACAAGGCCCAGGCGGCAGACCAGAAACATGCCCAATTCAAGGATCCGGCATCAGACTTTATTACCCTGCTCAACATCTGGAATGCCTGCAAAGATGCCCGGATCCGTCTGAAATCACGCTCCGCCCTTCGCAAATGGTGCATTGAAAATTTCTTGTCCTTCAAACGGCTGCGGGAGTGGCAGGATATTCATGGCCAGATTACCCGGATGATCAAAGAACACGGCATCGAACAGACCGGTCCGTCACCAGCGGCCCAGGAGAACGCAGACCTTAAGGCCGCTCAGTTTGAACATGGCGGGCCCTTGTATGCCTCTATCCACAAGGCCCTTCTCCACGGGTATCTGGCCGGCATTGCCCAGAAAAAGGAAAAAAACCTTTTCTCGGCGGCCAAGGGCAGACAGGCTTTCATTTTTCCGGGCTCCGGCCTGTTTAATAAGGCCGGCAACTGGATTGTGGCAGCCGAATATGTCAAGACCAGCCAACTTTTTGCCCGATGCGTGGGTAATATTGACCCGGCCTGGATCGAAGAGATCGGCCAAAGCCTTTGCACCCGAACCTATAGCGATCCCCACTGGGAAAAAAAACGCGGGGAGGTGGTGGCATCCGAACAGGTCTCTTTGTTCGGCCTTATCCTTGCGAGCGGCAGATCCGTGGCCTATGGAAAGATCAATCCTGAAGAATCCGGGGAATTGTTTATCCGTCATGCCCTGGTCCAGGGAGAGATCTACCAGGAATTCGGGTTTATGGCCCATAACAGGGCTCTCATTGAAGAAATCGCAGCCCTGGAGGATAAAACCCGGCAACGGGACATTCTGGCGTCGGAGGATGAAATCTATTTGTTCTACCAGTCCCGGCTGCCCAGACCCTTTTACAACATCCGCACCTTTGCCAAATTCATTAAAGACAAAAAAGATGATACCTTTCTGCGCATGACCCGCGAGGACCTGCAGAAAACCGATGTGGACGAAGCGGTTCTGGCCCGGTTCCCCGACACCCTTGCCACGGACCAGGGAGAGTTTGCCCTGGATTACAAATTCAACCCCGGGGCAAAGACGGACGGGGTGACCCTTAAAGTACCAAGCCAGGATGCGGCACTTATCTCTCCCCACCAGGTGGACACCCTGGTACCGGGGCTGCTCAGGGAAAAGATCGCCGCCCTGATCAAAGCCCTGCCCAAAACCCATCGGGTAAAGCTGATGCCTATCCAGCAGCGGGCTGATTTTATTGCAGACCACCTGCCCGACTCGGATGCACCTTTATATTCAAAGCTGTCCCATGTCATCCGCAAATATTTCGATCTTGTGATTCCGGCCTCGGCCTGGTCAGATAAGGATCTTGCGGATCATTTGAAAATGCGTATATCCATCCGGGATCACAAAGACAGGGAGATCAAATCTTTAAGGGACTTGTCAAAACTCGGGGCTTTTGCCGACCGGCGCCCTGCCCGAAAAACCAACACCTTTGAACGGGCAAAAAAGGCCTTTGAAAAAACAGGTATCCGAGAATGGAATTTTTCCGATCTTGAACCGGAAATCCAATTGGACGAAAATAATGAAACCCGGCGCAAAGCCTTTCCCGGTCTTTGTTGCGAGCAAGACAACCATGGTGTGACGTTAACTTTATTCAAAACAAGGGAAGCGGCTTTGGAAAATCACATCAAAGGGGTGGGCCGCCTGTTTGAAATCATGTTCCCCGATGATATCAAAGCATTGAAAAAAGATATAAACAGGACCGAGGGCTTAGGCCGGATCGCACCCTACTTCAATGACCGGCCAACCTTTGCCGGAATGGCTTACAATGCCATGGCCAAGTCCTTTTTTCAAAAAGAGATCTTTACCCAAAAAGCGTTTGATGCCCATGTGCAGACGATTCGTCCGAAGCTGTATCTCCTTGGCCGTAAAGCCATGGATGACATTATGACCGTGGGCCGGGAATATGCCGCCTGTTTTGATCTGCTGCAACGCTTAAGTCTTGCATGCAAAGACCGGCCGGTAATTTTCGAGGCATTGACAGCGATATTCAATGAGCTGAAAAACCTGTGTCCAGCCAATTTCCTGGAACTTTACGATTTAAACCGGATTGCATTGCTGCCCAAAAACCTGGAATGCCTGTCCATCCGTGCCAGGCGCTGGGTGGACAACCCGGCCAAAGAGACCCAGAAAAAACAGCTTGTTGCATCCTATGAACGAAAGCTTGCCCACTTGATTTCAAGCCTTGGCCCAGGCTCGTCAAAGGAGAAATCCAGGGCAGTAGAAGCATTTTTCTGGATGCTGGAGGAGTATAAAATTTCCGTATATGCCCAAGAGCTGAAAACCCGGTTCAAAATTTCAGCCAAACGCCTGGATAAGGCTTTGTTGGATGTTTCCACCATGATTTAGTGCCCATCCGGAAACGGATTTTAAGTATTATCCTCCTTCGGCCAACGGCAGGGGAATATGCAAGATGTTGTGTCCGACCCTATCCCGGAAGAAGCGAACCTTTATATACAAAGTCTAAAGTGGATAGAACTCTCTATCTGATCAGCACGTTGCCATTTTTTTCATATTGGAGATAAAATATACCCAAATGAGGTCGAAATAACTCCAAGCCCTGTTTTTTTATTCCGAGCCGATATAACTAATGGCTGGCAAAATTACCAATATTTTATTACTTTTTTACCTAATAATTAGATAATTAATTATCTAATATCACATCTTTCTCACCCATAAAATATCATAACGTCCTATATATAAATAGGTTTGAATCATGGCATCTATATTGCGTATATAAAAATTTAAAGAATAAAAACTTTGATAAACATCTGCATAAAATGAATTTAATGTAAAAAACGTTATATCAAAGGAGAAACGTTATGAAAATTTATTATGCAATAGACATAAAATCCGGCACCTGGGATATAGTTTACACAAAATGGCTGGCGGAAACGCTGCTTAATCGTGGCATGATCGTAAACGAAATTCCCAAAAATATGACACGGAAAAATCTCCATGAAACAATGCCGGGGATAGTCAAAAAATTTCAGGCAATGTTACTGAACAAGGAGGAAAGATGTACTTCATCTGTCCGGGCTGCGGCCACCATGAGCTGATCTGGGACAAAACCACAGGAAAGAGGGTGCCCAAGAACTTTTGTCTGATTTGATTTGGCCGCATGGTCAAAAAGGTACAAACCCCCTAAATTTTTACGGTTCTCCAATTGTTTAAAATCTCTTTTTATACTTCATTATAGGAGCACCCAAAAGTTACTCTCACCCTTTTTTATATTTTCCCCAATACAGATCACTCGACAGGCTGTTACAAAATGCTAATTTTTTCAATTTCTTCGTTGGAAAAATAAATTTGATCCTCAGAATACTGCATGTATGCCTGCGGTCAAATTGATTTTCCGCCTTGAACTTAAAAAAATTATCTATTCCGTAACAGCCTGTCGAATTTTTTAAATTCGGCATACCCATTGAAAGCTTTACCTTACAAATGATATCAATTATACATGGAAATAATCAAAAGCTATAATAAACAAATAAATAGTTTCTGTTAGCCGTTTGAACATATGGAAAATAATACGAAATACAAACATCGTGATTATTCAGCTGAATGGCTCCACCTGCTCGTTGAATCTGCATTGGATGCTGTAATAACAATGGATTCCGGTGGAAGAATAATTGCCTTCAACCCTGCTGCAGAAAATATTTTTGGTTATTCTCGTGAGAAGGTGATCGGGAAGCGCGTATCAGATTTGCTTATTCCCGCTAAGTTTAGAACTTTTCATGAGAAAGGATTGCGAGAACACCTTCGGACAGGTGCGCAGAAAATCATAGGCAAGCGTATCCAGGTAACCGCATTACGTGCAGATGGGGATGAATTCCCGATAGAGCTTGAGGTTGTTACAGTAAAGGAATCCAGTAATCCAGTATTTATGGCCTATATTCGCGATATTTCAGAGCGTATCTTAGCGTTTGAAGAAAAAATCGATAACTATAAAAAAATTAAAAAGATACTGCTTCAGACTGTTTTAGCCGTTTCAAAAGCTCTGGAAATCCGTGATCCATACACAGCCGGGCATCAAAAAAGAGTCGCACACTTGGCCACCGCAATAGCTCAAGAACTTCAGTTGGATGAAGAACGGATAGAAGGCATTTTTTTTGGCGCTTTAATTCATGATATCGGAAAGATCGCTATACCTGCAGAAATTCTAACTCGTCCAGGCAAACTATCAAGAGAAGATGAGTATTACCTGAAAACGCATTGCATTAAAGGGTATGAAATACTGAAAGCTATTGAGTATCCATGGCCAATAGCAGAAATAGCACTCCAACACCATGAACATCTTGACGGATCAGGTTATCCGCAGGGGTTGACTGGTTCAAATATTCTGATAGAAGCAAAAATAATAAGTATTGCTGACGTGGTGGAGGCTTTAACCTCCCACAGACCCTATCGACCAGCAATCTCCTTGGAAGAAGCATTGTTTATAATACGCTCAAAGGCTGGGAGGTGGTTTGATAAAAAAGCAGTTATGGCTTGTTTATCCTTATTTAAACGGGGTTATAGAATTGACGATGCAGATTTTTCAAGATTACCCTTACACAATTCGCTATAGAAAATACCGCCTCATGCAACAGACGCAGAAAAGCCAAACCGGCCGTCAAGCTCCAACGTTAGCCGGTCACCTGATTTTAAAGCGGCCACACCGGCCGGGGTTCCGGTAAGTACGACATCTCCCGGTAACAGCGTAAAAAAACCGGACATGTAAACAATCAAGTCAAAAATCTTGTTAATCATCAGTTTGGTACTCTCATCCTGCCGCACCTGGCCATTTACTTCCAGTTTCAACCGCGTATCCTGGGGGTTTGGCAGGTCATCAGGTCTAATAAATGGAGAGATCGGACAGGAACCGTCGAATGCTTTTGCCTTTTCCCAGGGCAGGCCTTTCTCCTTCAGGGATTTCTGGATATCCCGCAGGGTCAGATCCAATGCAATTCCATAACCGGCAACCGCAGCCTCAACCTCTTCCCGGCTTGCTCTGCTGATCTCCTTGCCGATCAACACGGCCAACTCCGTTTCATTGTGGCAGTCCTTGGTAAAATCAGGGATCACAATGGGCCGGCTGATCGGCTGCAGCGATGTTGCCGGTTTGATAAACAAAATAGGCTCCGTGGGCATGGGATTGTCCAGTTCCTTGATATGATCTACATAATTTCGACCGACACAAACAACCTTTCCCACCGGCAGGTCGCACACAGACCCGTCGTTAAATATATGCTGATATTTCATACTTTCCTTTTTTACATTTGTTTAAAGTTTCCGGGAGCGCGGGCGTCAATCCTTTGACGGAAAAAGTGCCGGAGAGTGGTCCACCAAATATTCTGAAAGCTCATTGACCTCTGAATAAACACGAGAATCCAATCGTTTCAACCAGCGTTTGGGTATTCCCTCGACCCCATAGACAGCACCGGCAAGCATACCGACCAATGCGCCGGTTGTATCTGCATCCCCCCCCTGGTTTACCGTACCGATGAGGCACTCTTCAAAGGTTGTCGTTGAATATAGAAAATGGAAAACGGTCTGCACCGTGTCCACAACATAGGCAGAACTTTTACCCGGATACGGATGATATACAAAATCCGGATGTTCATCCACAAAATCGTTGGTATGGATCAGAAGTTGACTCAATGTAGCGCCCATCATGGCCTCATGAAGCAGACGACCAAAAAATATACATGCCGCATCGGACAAAGGATTATTGTGGGTCAGGTGGGCCTGTTCCACCACATATTGCGCAAGAAAGTCTTCATTGCCCAAGGTGTAAAGCGCAACGGGAAGCATGCGCATCAAGGCCCCGTTTCCGGCACTCCAACGACTCGGTTTCGCTTCAAGGGTTTGGTGGAGAATGTAGTTTCTGATTCCCCTGGCACATGTGGAGCCGACATCAACCGGGCGGCCTTTCACCCAATCAGCAAATTCCTCTGCTACGGCGGTAAGATTCCATCCCTGGGACTTCTGAATGGCCCGCCCGATACACATGGACATTTCAGTATCATCCGTCACTTGACCGGCTTTGAGATACAGCCATCCTTTCCCAATGATCTGTTTATGAACACCATATTGTAATTTGATTTCCTCGGGCGTCATGAACTCGGTAGTCGCCCCCAAGGCATCCCCTATGGCAAGACCGACAAAGGCCCCTTTTGCCTTTTCCACAATTTGTTTTCTGTCAGGTATCTGAACCGATTGCATGATGGCTTCCCTATTATATTATTCGCCTGGAGATATCATACAAACCACCAATAACCAACACTTCTTCCTCCCCCTTTAGTATCCCGGCATGGAGAAAAGCGCCATCAAAAAAAATTTTTGAAACAGGCACCCGGGCTTCAATAACGAATGTACCAAATTCCCAGGCCCGCTCAAAATCGTGGGTAAAGGAATTTAGATTATTGAGGCGGACCACCCCTTTACCCGTCTTGGCATCCCATTCAAGCAATTCATGATCGTAAAACCCATGGACACCTCTGAAAAGGGTAATGTGAGTGGTGTCGGAATCGCGACGTTTCATCTCGTACTGAACAAACTCATAGAGAAGATCCAACTGAGAGAAAATAGCGTTGGTTCGCCCTGAACCCTTCATACGATCCTTCAGGTATGATAAATACGCGTTGCTTTCTTTCCCGTTGATCCGGCCACCATGATAGGTTGGGGGCAACCCCATCCTGCTTTCCACCCATCCTTTCAGGACAGCCCCTTCAACGGAATCTGAATCAAAAAGCCACCCCCGAAGAAATCTTAAGTAACTGTGTTTTATACTGAGCAGCTTACCGACATTATCTTTTTCCCGCCATTGATGAAGATGAAACGCAACTTCCATGTAATCTTGAAATATTCTTGCCCTTTCTTCCCAGCTGGAAAGGTTATCCAACTTTTTGAAAAAATGGGCATGGGTAGCCCGTACGCCATGAACACTTAACGGCGTAGGATCGGCATTGAATTCCCGGGAGCCTATGACCCACGCCGGCACACTGCACAAACTGTAATGATAATGATAATCGGACATAAATTATTTATAATCACCTTCACACGTTAAATATCAATTATATATGGGGAAAAGTTTTATCAGAAACAACCTGTCGATAACAGTATTATTTATTTTACCTTCATTGATAACTTGCCTGACCAGTGAAAGGTCGATCAGGCTTGAAAACCAAGCCAAAAAAGCTTAGCTTAAACCGAACAACTAAATAATAAAGGAAATAATGCCATGCTGACACAAACTATTACATTTCCTGCAGCGTTTGCGGCAGGGCTTCTGTCGTTTCTGTCCCCTTGTGTGCTGCCGTTGATCCCGGCCTATTTCAGCTTTATCACAGGAATTTCTTTAGATAAACTGACAACTGACGATAAAGAGGTGCACAAAAAGCTGATCCTGTCCACCCTGGCCTATGTCGCCGGATTCTCCTTTATTTTCATCCTGTTTGGGGCATCCGCCTCTTTTCTTGGCGGGCTTGCCTCCCGGTATTCCTGGGTTGTTCGCTATGTAGGCGGCGGCATTATCCTGGTCTTTGGACTGCATCTGCTCGGTATTATCAAAATCAAAAGTTTTCAGTTTGAACATAAATTTCATTTCAAGAAGACACCCTTTCATATGTTTGGCACATTTTTGATCGGCATGGCGTTTGGCGCCGGATGGAGCCCGTGCATCGGCCCCATGCTGGGCAGCATACTCATTGTGGCAGGTAGTCAGGACACCATCCTTAAAGGCGTGCTGCTTCTGGCGACCTATTCTGCGGGTATGGCCCTGCCCTTTATTGTGATATCCATCTTTATTAACTCCATGCTTAGTTTCATGAAAAAGGTCAGACGGGCCATGGGCTTCCTAAATAGATGCGCAGGTGGACTGCTGATTATCATTGGTCTGCTTTTGATCTTTGACAAGTTCCGGCTTCTGGCAGCTTTTTAAATTCCGGCAGAAACCCATCAGGTGGGTCAGGGCAATCGCCCTGCCTCAAGGGAGGAGGTCGGGTCCTCTCAGCCGACTATTTTTTAAATTCATGCGTCAGCACTGTTTCTCAATTCTCTGGCTTGACTAATACTTTTCAATACTGAATAATTGGCCTTGATCATCATTTCGCCCACTTGATAATTTCAAGTGCTGATCAGATAGTGAAAACCTTTAAATCATGCGGTTTTCAAATCGGTTTCTATAATGCCCAAATCGGAAACGGACCAAAGGATAATCAAGGCCGAATAATTTTGCACAAAGCGCGATGTGCAATGACTCAAACAATAGGCCGATGACCCGTAGAGGTGGAAAAAAGTTATGCAGAAAACACTTCAAAGTACGGACCATGAGCAAAAAACCGATACTGCTGTTCCGGCTTCCAGAAAAAACAGCAGGGATACCCATGCCGAGCTGACCTTTCAGGCCGGAGTGCCGTTGTTCCTTCAATACTTTGCCGCTTCATCATCTCCTCCGCCGTTTCAGAGGGGTGTGGTGGTGGAAGATGAGCGGAAAGAGGAAGCGCCGGAAGTTTTGCCAAAACTGACCTTAGGTGCTCCCGATGACGAGTATGAACGGGAAGCTGACCGGATGGCGGACACCGTCATGGGGATGTCGGATATGAATGGCATTTATCCATCGCAAGCACCAAATTTTGGCCTTAAAGCCCATGACGTTAATCCAAAACTCCCGCCCATTATCCGGCGTAAAGCCGGCGAGGCAAGCCCGAAACTCCACAGGACGGTTGAGTCGGATATCCAGAGCTTACAGAGCGGGGGACAACCCCTGGAACCGGACACTCAATTTTTTTTTGAAACTCGTTTTGGTACTGATTTTAGCCATGTACGAGTGCATACAGGCTTACGGGCGGAAAATGCTACACAGGCTATTCATGCACGTGCCTTCACCCACGGAAACAATCTGGTCTTCGGAGCGGGTGAGTATGCACCGGGGACAAACTCAGGCAAGACTCTGTTGGCACATGAATTAACCCATGTCGTCCAGCAGCGCCATCGAAAGCCGGCCAGGCAGATACAGCGCAATATAGGTGAACTGCAGCAGCAAATTCGAAGAATTATCGCAGATGAGGATACGGCAGCGATTAACTCGATTTCGATAGAGCTGCTTAATGCCACATCACCGGGCCAACGCGCGGGAATGGTAAGGATACTGACTAATCAATTATGGGTCGGCAGCGGCAGCGAGGCCACTATTGTTCGATTGATTGGCCATAACAGTCAGCACAGCCAGGTCATTGAGGTGCTGAATATGATTGGTTATTGCCGGCGTGTAGTTGATGCTGTGGATGATGACGAATTGAGCATGAGATTGCGTGGTTACGGAATGGATGCGGATACATCAACGATACCGCGTGGAGATGAATTGGTTGCAACGGCCATTGAGTCTGAGCAGTCCTCACAAATCATGCAGCTGGAAATGACTAATATCCGCAATGCCGACGATTCCCAACGGCTCGGGATGCTGAGGATACTGTTGGGTATGTCATGGTCCAATGCCGCTGAGGAACGCCGCATGATAGAGATCCTCGAAACCTCGCATGGTTTAGGTACTGTGATGCTTGATCTATCCTCTGTTGGTTTAAAGCAGTCTCTTTTTGATCATATCGACTCGCAGGTGAATAAGAACCGCCTGACGACTTTACTGGCCCGCCTGGATGATCCAACAATAAACGAGGATTTGCGTGTATTTAACCAAAGTTTTTGGGAGAATCTGGGAGAAGGTATTCTCGGAGGGCTCTCGCTGGCATGGGATCAGTTTTCGGTGGGTGCCATCATCATGGGGATGCTGCACCCAATTATTCATCCGATTGACAGCATAGGCAATCTCCTTGATCAGTTTCTCGGTGTATTTCAGGATTTCAGTATTGACAGACTCCTTACTTTTTGTCGTGATCTTTGCGGGTTTGTCGGCATGTGGCTGCTTTTGGCGGCAGGCATTGCATGGGGCGTTGCCGGTCTGGCAGCGGCCGGTGTCATTACGTTGCCTGCTGCCTTGCCGATTGGGGCAATCGCGACCGGTTTAACGGCCTGGGCAGCCACGGTAGGCATTTGTTTTATTGCTTTTGCGATTGCCAAAACCGTCTGGGATTTAATCCAGGCCGGTTCAGCGACGACCGCCCGCGAGCTGGAACGTGAAGAAGAGCACATCGCCGAAGATGCCACCCTACTGGCAGTTGTATTGCTGTTTGCGGGTTTAGTGCGAGGACTAAAAGCTATGATTCGATTTATACGCAGACCAGCGATGGAACCTGAAGCGGCGGAGCCGGGACGTTTGAATGAAGCGGCAGAACAAGCGCGTGAGGGCCAAACCGAAGCACAGCGTACGGCCGAACAAATCCGTAATACGTCCACCGAAGCCCGGGATGCCCAAGTCCGGCCACCTGAACGGGCTTTGTTTGACAGGAACGCTCTGCCCGAAGACATGCAGCAGGCTTACGACGGCCTGACCAGTGATTTGGCTCGCGCCCAATTCGAACGACTGGCCCAACGATTTGCCAATGACCGCGTGCCTTACGAACGCTTACGTAACGCAGTCGACGGCATGCGCCGAAATGGCGGTGATTTACAGGGGCGTCTGGAGGCTGCGGCACGCCGTGCAACGACAGAGCCCCCGGTAGAAGCGCCGCGCGGTGAAGTAGAAGCCGCCCGGGAAGTGAAGCAGGATGCCGAGGGCCTGCGCGAAGAGTTGCGGCAAAGCCCTGAAATCGAAGGGACTGATCGGCTTATCGACCGATTGAATCAGATGATAGACGGCCCGCTGCGGCGAATGACCGGTGATAACCGCGGGCATGCGCCCGATGTCGCTACGCCTGAACGCGTTCAAGGAGCACGCAACAATATTGAAGCCATACGTGCAGAGTGGCGTGCAGCGCAAGAGACGACCGGCGTTGAAGCCGTATCCCGGGATGTGCCCTATACAAACGAAGCCGGCACCCGGACCCATGTAGATGTTGATGTGGTCGCTGAAAACGGCCGCACCTGGATTGAAGTGAAAAACAAGGCCCCCTTTGGATTGCGTCACCCGGAAGCAGGCCCCCGGCATAGCGGTACCCTGCATGTGGATTGGATAGACTTGGCTAACCAGGTGCGCCGTCTGCAACGAGCGGCCCGACAAAATCCCGTTGACGGCCAACCACCCAGAATCCGCGTCCGTTTCCCAAGAGGGGTATCATTTGGTGTTCGAACAATGCTAAGAATAATGGGTGTAGAGGTTGAAGCAGCTCGGGTTGTCGACATTGGAGATTTACCAAGTGGCGAATTGATTCCCCATGGGCCGATTCCGGATGAAACACCCGAAGAGACGGAGGAACAAGAGGAATGAGTCAAGAGAACATCGGCGGCTGGATTTTAATTCCACGCACGAGAGCAGAAAGTTTCGAACTGATAATGAACCAGTTGATCGAAATCTTCCGACCGCAGTGCGCAAAGATTGATCAAACCGGCATATCTGCCTGGACCCTGTATCTATCTTCGGGATTGCATTTATTTATCATGACCCGGCAATGTAACGTCAAAGCCCCGCACAGGGCTGTAACGTTCCGGTTCTGGCGGGATGAATTTATGCGTCTGACAAAACAGGACGGCTGGACTGATTTCCGTAATACCTGGTTTGAAATTTGCCAGGCTCTGCAGGTTGAATACGGTTATATAGGGCTTTGGGACTATGAAGCGCAAGAATCCTTTTTATCAAACGAAATCGAGCCGGCATTATACCATGGTGATGCCCAGGCTTTGATCAACAACACTTTTGCACTGGTCTATCTTGATGTAAATTGGTCGCGTGATTTAAGACCGCGTCCATCTTTGGATAAAGATAGAAAGTGGTTCGAATTTGAGGACGGAACAGCGGGAATAAGCCTGATAACAGAATGAACTCAACGTTGCATAAAAAATTTTTGGTACCGGTTGATTCTGAAATGATTTTTGAAAAATACGTTGACAAAAAGACAGTTCCTTATATCCTAAAGAACAAGGTCACTGAAATATTAGAAAAAGAAAAGAACCTCATAATAAGGAAAATTCTGATCCAAAGCTGTTCTCAAATCTTGAATAATTTGGTGAGCACCTCTATCCGTCTTAAAAAATTAAGATACTACAAATGACCGGATTTTATCCGTCGGTCAATCAAATAACCCGTGAATGTAACTCATTAACTATGAGATAGAAATCATGGCAAATTTTTGGGCGATCCATTCGGTCGGCGACTCGTTGATCAATTTTTTGCGAAATACCTATCCGGATCCTTTACGGGGTGATCATCCCTGTGAATTCAGGCTGATTTCAAGTTCGGATCTGGCTGAAGACCAGGATATGGGAACAGCAGTGACCCTTTACCTTTACCGGGTTGAAATTGATGAACATCAGCGTCAACACCCCCAACCGGGCAAACCCCTTTATCCCTTGTCACTTTCCCTGTATTACCTGATGATTATCTGGGCGGATTCCGCCCTGGCGGAACACGCCATTACAGCCTGGGTAATGTCACAGCTCCATCAACATCCGATTCTTGATAATTCAATTCTCTCGGATTCAGGCAACTGGGACGCAGGAGATCAGGTGTCGGTGCTTCCCATTGAAATGAAAAATGAAGACTTGATGCGATTGTGGGACGCATTAACTCCCACGTATAGACTTTCACTGCCCTATATGGCTCGTGTCATCCATATAGATCCGGATGAAATCGAAGACAGCCTGCCGGTTGTAGCCAGGCGTTTTTCCCATGGAGAGGTCATGGATGAAGATGAGACCGGTTAAAATTAAGGAAACAATTGACCGCCGCGCTTTAGGGGCTTTGCTCTTAGTGGACAATGCCACCGGAATCCCGGTGCGAAGAGCCATGAGTGTTTTCGCGGACGGTTTAACATTTTTCCCCAACCGCTCTCTCCTTTATGTAATTTCCTATGCCCGGGGCCTTGAGTCCCATTTAACCGCGTTTGAAAGCCCCCCGGACGCATCAGATCCCAACGAGCCGAATATCGGTTCACAGCAATTCAATGTGACGATTCGAGATCCTCTGGGGAAATATCTGCCCCGTTCGGTTCAATTGAACCTGCCCCTAAACCCTGATCCCAGGGAAGACGATCCTATTTTTAAACCGATTAAGGTCCCGTTGTTCGCTTCTCCGATTTCCAATTTAAACCCCAATTGGAGCACTATCCGCGCCTCGGTGTTTGATCTGGCGGCTATCAATATCGAAAACCCAACCCCCGTGCCGGGTGCATTGTGCCGGATTTTAAACGCCTCGGATGAAATCATTGCCGGCGGGATGAGCGATAAAAGAGGAGAAGCCGTTATCATTGTTCCTGGTATTCCCGTCAGTGATTTTGCCCGTGAAGACGACCCGGACACGGATGACCCTGAGCTCGATGATGAAGACCTTGAGGCTGATGATACGGATTACCTGGCTTCGGGTTCGGTGGTTGAAATGGAAACTCCGGTCAAACTGACGGTTGTTGTGACCCCTGATGCGCCGTGGCCGGTTGATCCGGAAGAGATGGAAAAAAATATTGAGGATTGGCAGAAGCACTTTAGAAGCGACATGGACACTGAGCCCGTCAATGAATTGGACTTGAAACTTAAAACAGGAAAGACGCAATCCATCAAATTATTTATAGACTTAACATAAGATTAGGGCCATGGCCCTTAAATTTAAGGAGGGAGAATGCATCATGCCTGAATATCTAGCACCTGGTGTGTATGTTGAAGAGGTCAGTTTCAGATCCAAATCCATTGAGGGCGTCGGTACGAGTACCTGCGGTTTTGTGGGGCCAACACGGAAAGGACCCTACAATGCCACGCCGGAATTGATCACCAGTTTCGGGGAATATCAGCGGGTGTACGGCGGTTTTACCGACCTGAACTTTAATGCAAGTTCCGTTACAAATTACATGACCCACGCGGTGCGTGCGTTTTTTGACAATGGGGGAAGGCGGCTGTACATTTCCCGAACCTATGTTCCCAGGGAAGTGGCTGATGTACCGATACCGGGTTTTTCCTATCGCGATATCGGAGGAAACGTGGCCCGAATCCAGGCCCGTAATGCCGGCAGCGGATATAACGGAACCGCCAAGGTTTATCTGAATACCAAGCGTGTGTTCGGTGCCGTTCCCCTGGACAAGGCCAGTGTGGGAACCCTGCTCCGGGTGGCCGGCAGCACCGAAACCCAGGCCGCCCTTCCCGGTCGGATAGACGGGACCGTAAACCCACCCTTTGCACTGACCAACGATGATCAGTTGAGCATCACGGTTAATGGGGGCGCGGTTCAAAACGTAACATTTACCGATGAAAAAGAACCGGCCCAGGTCGAGTCCACAGCCGATCTGGCCGCAACCATTGATGTACCGGCCGCGACAACCTTCAGGGTTCAGGTGGGACCCGGCGGCACCCTTTTCGATGAGGAAATCACACTGCCCCAGGGGGATGATCAAACGCCGGCTGAACTGGCGGCCTTCCTGAATCTTGAGATTGATTATGTCAAGGTCGGGGTTGATGCCAACCGGCTGTTCATCCGCACCGACGAACTGGGAGAACACGCTGAAATCACCATTGAAGCCCTTGCCCTTCTCAATCTGGACGCGGGCACGGCTAACGGTACGGGAAATGTGGATGATATCAATGCCGTGACCGTGGAAGAGATCAACAGCGCCCTGACCCGGGCTGGAATCTCAGTTCGCGCAACCACCATGGCCGATACGGGAAACATGCGTCTTTCCACAACGGCTGTGGGCGCCGGCAATACCCTGAGCATTGCCGACTCCCCGGCAAGAACAGCTATGGGGCTTGCCGGAACACCGGCAGACGGCCGGGACGGCGTAACCTATACCTATTTTCTCAAACAGAACGGCAATGTCTGGCAGGACAGTTCAAATACGGACCTGGGTGACCCGGACGAAAACAGGCTTTACGAACTGGTCACATGGACCCTTGAGATCGAGGATGAAGACGGGAGCCGCTTAATTTATGAGGACCTGGGATTTGACGCAAATCATCCCAATTTTGTCTCCAACGTACTGCCTGAAAATCCCGCCACCAAATCCGAAGCCCTGGCAAACCCCTATTATTTTACCGTATCCAACGGCAGAACCGCCTTTGATCTGTTCAATGCCTTGTTTGGAACCCAAAATTCCAATACCATTTCCATTGGAAACGGAAACGATGGGCTTGAACCAACGGTGAATACGGCAACCGAAAGCCGGACCGATCATTCCGTGGCCTATGCTGAAGCCCTGGAGGTATTCGATGCCTTGGATGACATCGCCATTATCGCGGCGCCCGGCCATTCGGAAATGGCCCTTTACACATCCATTCAGCAGGCCCTGATTTCCCACGCCGAACGTGACAGGTACTGCATTGCCGTCCTTGATTCCCCGTCGAACCAAACCCCACAGAGCGCCCGGGAAGCAAGAAGCCGTATCGACAGCTCCTATGCGGCGATGTATTACCCCTGGGTCACGGTGGCCAACCCCTTGTGGAAACCGGGAAACAGCCAGGCCCCAAAGGAAATCAACGTACCGCCCTCGGGGTTTATCACCGGTATTTACGCCCGGACCGATGTGAACCGCGGCGTATGGAAAGCCCCGGCCAACGAAGTCGTCCGGGGGGCCATCCGGTTTGAGCGGGAGATCAACCATGCCCAGCAGGAAATGCTCAATCCCGAAGGCATCAACTGCCTGCGCTTCTTTTTCGGACGCGGGAACCGGGTCTGGGGGGCACGAACCGCCACCTCTGATCCGGAATGGAAATACGTGAATATCCGCCGGTATTTCATTTATCTGGAACACTCCATTGACCGCTCCACCCAGTGGGCCGTGTTTGAGCCTAACAGTGAGCGTCTCTGGACCAACATCACGGACACCGTGTCCGCCTTTCTATATAACGAATGGCGCAGCGGCGCCCTGCTGGGGGGTACCCCGGAGCAGGCCTACTTTGTCCGGTGCGACCGTTCCACCATGACCCAGGCTGATCTGGACAACGGACGTTTGATTTGTGAAGTCGGTGTCGCCGCTGTGAAACCGGCGGAATTCGTTATTTTCAGAATTGGTCAGAAAACCGCGGATGCGTAACAAAGACCGTAAGGAGAATCAATCATGTCAAATCAACGCACATCACCATACAGCGCGTTTAATTTTCTGGTCGAATTCAACGGGCAGGATATTTCAGCGGGCTTTTCTGAAGTGACCGGGTTGGGTGCGGAAATCACCATGGCGGAATACAGAAACGGTAATGATCCGGAAAACCAGGTCCGTAAAATTCCCAATATCAGCAAGGTCAGCGACGTGACCTTAAAACGGGGCATCATCAAATCCAAGGATCTGTGGGACTGGATTGACCTGACCCGCAGGGAAGGATGGACCGCCCAGCGGAATGTAACCATCACCATGATGGACGAGGCCAACAAGAACACAGTCATGCGCTGGACCCTCCAAAACTCCGTGCCCATCAAATATACCGGCCCCAGCCTGAATGCCAAAGGCGGATCGGATGTGGCCATGGAGGAACTGGTCCTTTCCGCCGAAGGCATCCGGTACGCTGAAGGGTAAACAGCATGCGCGGCATCACCTTCAATAACCAGCCCCCGATCCGCCCAATGGAACCTGGCCGGATGGATGTGGCGTGTTTTATCGGCTTTGCCCCCTCTGCCCGATTGCCGTTGTTCTCCAACACGTTGAAACAATGGTTGAACGGGTATGGATGGGACAAAGATAAGATCCAACGGCTGGACACGGAGCCCGGGTTAATCCGAAATACGCCTGTGCCCCTGGAATCCTGGGATGGATTTTTGGCTCTATTTGGTGAGAACCGCCTGGGATTTGAGACCGTCTCGGCAGATGCCCAATATCTGCCGCATTATGCCGGGGCGGCCGTCAAGGCGTTTTTCCGCCAGGGCGGCCGAAAGTGTTATTTCATCTGCATGGGGGAGCCTTTGCCCTACCATGCCCCGGACCTGGAAAAATCCAGGCAGCTTTATACCCTGGTCTGGGGAAAAGAAAAATCCGATGCCGCCTTAGGGGATATGGAAACATTCACCCGGAATGACTGGCTTCATATTTGGTTTCCCGCCATCCCCCACGGGGCGTCACCGGTCCGTGACTGGTATGGGGTGTCCCATCTGGCCGGCCTTTCCGACGTGACCTATGTATGTTTTCCGGATCTTGTGGATGTCCTGGGAAATCCGGCCGGGAAGAACCGGAAAAACGGATCGTGGAAGACAAGGATGTGTTTGTACCCTGCAGCGAGTCCGAAGCCGAACCGGACTGGTTTTATGCCGAATATGAGAAACTGCCCGAGTATACGGCCGCATCCTTTGCCGTGTGGAAGCGGGTGGTGAAACATATCCTGGCCTTTTTGTCAGCCCATACTCCCACGGTTCAGCTGGTTGCCGGCCTGCCTATGCCGGCCAAAGATGTGCTAAAGGCGTTTGAAGCATTTGTTGCAAACAATCTGTTGGCCGACGCGGAAGATAACGAAACCGATTACAAACACCTTCAGCTGGGTTTTCCCTGGCTGAAAACTGATCGTTCCCGAAGTCTGCCCGGTGCCCTGGAACCCCCGGAAGGCGTACTATTAGGTATTCTGGCTGCCCAGTCCCGGAGAATCGGCGCGTTTCGAAGCGTGGCCGGGTCTTATGTGGAAACCGCCTATGATCTGTCACCCCGGGATATTGATGCCTACGGTTCACCTCTGCCAAAGGGGCTTGGCTTTGCCGACCAGGTGTCCTGGTTTGATTTTGTTCCGGATGGAATCCGTCTTCAGTCCGATGTCACGGCCGTGCGTCACGGCAACTACCGGTACGGGGCCGTGCGCCGGATCATGATCCTGATTCAGCGGGAGGCCCACCGCATCGGGTTGGATTATGTGTTTGAACCGGGTTCTGAACGGGTCTGGCGGTCCATCAAGGACAGCCTGACCGACCTGCTTCACCGGATTTACCTGCAGAACGGGCTTCGGGGAAAGTCGGCTAAAGACGCATATTCCGTGGCTTGCGGCCGTTCCACCATGACCCGGAATGATATTGACAACGGCCGTCTTATTGCCAGCGTCTCTTTGCAGCCGGCAATACCCATTGAAACCATTGCCGTGGATATCCTGATGGAGCGGGACCGGGCCGTATTGTTCGGAGGAGACAGATGAGCGGGCAGGATGAAAACAGGGGAACCATCCTGGATTACCCGCTGCCGGTGTTCCGGTTTGAAGTACGGTTTACCGTGTCTGCTGATAACTCCGGGGCCGGTGGCGAGCGCCTGTTGTGCGGCGGAGCGTTTTCCGAATGCAGCGGCCTGGAAGCCACCATGGAGCCCCGGGCCATTAAGGCCGGGGGAAATAATTATGGTGAGATCCAGCGGGCCGGACGAGTCAGCTTTGCCACCGTAATCCTGAAACGGGGCGTCACCCGGAACCGGGATTTGTGGAAATGGTTTGAACTGGTGGCCAAGGGTGCTTACGCGTTTCGTTTGAAGGCGGAAGTCACTTTGTTTGATTTTGATATCAACGGGAAGAAAAAGCCGGTTATGGCCTGGGAAATGGTCAATGCATTACCAACCAAGTTCAAGACCGCTGATTTTAATTCCACGTTTACCCAGGCAGCTATTGAGGAGTTGCATTTTGTACATGAGGGATTAATTCATAAAGACAATTTAGAACAAGAAACCTAAAACTATAGATAAAAAAACCGGAGATTGACACAATGCCGGACACACCCAGCAGCCATCCCAGACCGAGAGAGGAGTTACAGACCACGGCTGTTTTCATGCCCAAAACCGATGAAAACGGCCGGACCCTTTCCGATAATGAACAACGGGACAATAAGGTGACCGTGCATTTCAATCCTGAATCCCTGGACATCACCTTTACCAACAGTGTGCAGAAAGGTCGAAGAAACCAGCCCGCCCAGGTTTCCGTGACCGAAACAACGGCCAAGCTCAGCATGGAGCTGATTTTCGATACCACCCGGGACGGTGCGGATGTCCGCACCCGGACCAACCTGTTAGGCCGTATGATGGATCCGGCCCAACAGCGTCCCCGGCGGAACAACCGGAGCCGGAAGATTCCGTCCATCGTAATTTTTCAATGGGGGACCATCTGGTTTGAAGGGTATATTGATTCATACAAAGAAAAACTGGATTTTTTTTCTGCCGAAGGCGTACCCCTGCGTGCCGTTGTTACGTTGTCCATGACCCAGCAGCAGCGGGATTTTGCCCCCAACACCAGTGTAAATCCCGCCAATAATACGGCCGGAGATATCACACCGGGCTCCAATGCTCCGGCAACCCGGTCGGGAACCCCTTCCGGTAATTCACCGGTAAACCAGACCGGTGCCAACACCAGTGTTACGGATGCCGTGGCATCGAAAAATTCAATGGCCGCAGGCAATTCCATGGCCGCCCGGGCCGTGGCAGCGGCAAACGGCATTGAAAACATGCGGCTTCCCGAAGTGGATGAACTGGTGCTGCCCAACCTGCAGGCGTCTGCCGGGGCCAATGTGTCATTGAACGCCGGGGCCGGCGTCAGTTTACAGGCCGGCAGCGAAATCGCGGCACAGTTTGCAAACCTGAAGCAATCTGTGAGCGCGTCTATGGGGGCCGGGGTTTCATTTGATCTTGAAAGCCATTTTGATGCCGGGTTTCAAATGGACGCCGACATGTCCCCGGGGCTGAACATCGGGGGCAGCGCCGCAGCCGACTCAAGCATGTCTGCGGATGTGGGCGTGTCAGCCGATATTGAACCGGGCATAACCTTTGAGGATTGACCATGGGTATTACCATCGATGAAGTGGAATCGGGCATCACCATGCCGGATGAAAATATTGGGTTGCCTGAAGAGGCGCCCCAGGGCGATTCGTCGCTACCGGAAAGCGGTGAATCGGAACATACATTGACAGAAACAATTCGGCGGATTGAATATCGCCGGTTGCGATTAACAGCGGATTGACCATGAGCGAAGAAACACCATTATCCCAAATGGATATTTATATTGCCCGGCCGATTATCGAAGTGGAGGGCCGGATCAATGATATGGTTCAGAGCCTTTTGATCAGCATGGATCTGTCTGAAACGGATCAGGGCATGGCTGCCATGGAACTGATTTTTTTCAATTCCGCCACCGTGGAAGGCCGGGGCAATGACCTGGCGTTTGAGTACGGTGACAACGACTTGTTGGCCCTGGGCAAAACCATACGGGTTCTGGGGGGTGACAACAATGATCCGGTGGAATTGTTCAGGGGAATAATCACGGCCCTGGAAATACAGATGGGCGGTGACAGTGAACCCAGATTAATGGTTTTGGCCGAAGATGCCCTTCAAAAGGCCAGGATGACCCGGCGCACCCGCCTCTTTGAATCCGGAACCTTACGTTCCATCATTGAGTCAACGGCATCGGACCTGGGAGTGCAAACGGATATTACGGGCATGGATCAAACGGTGGATGATCAACTTCAGCTTAACGAATCGGACCTGGCTTTTCTAAGACGGCTCATCGACCGGCATGACGGGGATCTTTGGATGGCCGAGGATGTCTTGACCGTGGCCCCCCGGTCCGAGGTCCGGCGCAGTGAAGTGCGCCTGGAAATGGACAGCCAGCTGGAGAGTATCCGGATTATGGCTGACCTGGCCCACCAGGTCAACAAGGTCACTTTTTCCGGATGGGATGTGGGTGCCGGTGAGCAAATCAATGTGGAAAGCGACACGTCCGTGGATTACGGTCCCGGGCAGGGACAAAGCGGGGCGCAGTTTCTTTCCCGGACTTTAGGGGAGCGCAGTGAGCATTTATCCCGGACCGGGGCTGCGGACGATATTGAAGCACAGGCCCTGGTTAATGCTGATTTTTCACAACGGGCCCGCAAATTTGTCTGCGCCCAGGGCGTAACCGAAGGAAATCCGGCTATCCGGGTGGGAACCCATCTGACACTTGACGGCGTAGGACCCCGGTTCGAAAACACCTATTTCGTCACCCGGGTCCGCCACCACTTTACTATGGAAAAGGGATATAAAACCACATTCCACGCAGAATGTGCCTATCTGGGAGGATAAATATAACTAATATGTCGGCACCGCTACAACACACCAGCCTGAACCAGGATCTCCATCTGGCCAAAGTTACGTCCGTGAACGATCCGGAACAGTTGAACCGTGTTCAGATCAGGTTGCTGTCCCATTCCAGCACCACACAACAGGAAGGAACCCTTTGGGCCAGGGTGGCAGTGCCCTGCGCCGGCAGTAACAAGGGTGCGTTTTTTATTCCCGATGTGGATGACGAGGTGGTGGTGTCATTTGTCAACGGCGACAGCCGCTATCCCATAATTCTGGGATCTTTGTGGAACGGCAATGACCAGGCCCCGGAGACATTAGGGGGCAGCGGGAATGCCGTGGACCGCTGGACACTGGTGGGCAAAGCCGGAACCCGCATTGCCATTGAAGAAGAAACACCGGCCGCTGCCACCATCAAATTCACCACACCGGGCGGGACCAGCGGGGAACTCACCGACACCGGGGGCGGAAAAATTGAATTCAAAACGGCCGGCACCACGGTAACCGTTAACACCCAGGGAGTTACAGTGAACACCCCCCTGGAAGTTAAAGTCCAGGCCACCCTGGTAACGGTGTCCGCGGCCCAGGTCAAAGTTGACGCGCCCATGTCCATGTTCAGCGGGGTGGTCCAGGCCCAGACCGTGATCACCAACAGCGTAGTCAGTGCATCCTACACACCGGGAGCAGGAAACATATGGTAATTAAGACAAAACAACCAAACATCCTGTGGATGGCCCCGTCGCCGTTATGGGGGGAACAAAGCGCATGGATGCGCGTTCCCGGATCCGGGCAGGGCCTAATGGCCCGGCCGGTGATCCTGCGGTTTGCCAATGACCTGTTCATGGATGAAATGATCGCCATGCTGACGCACACACCATGGCGGCTGGCCGAATGGGTGGCCCGGCCCGAAACATGGCGAAACCCCATGCCTACCCCCAAACCTGTGGAAATCACCCGGCCCGGCGTTTTGTTGCCCGAAGCTTACAATACGACCAAACAACTGGTTCAAAATTATTCCCGGGAAACGCGGACCGACCAGATAAACCAGCGGATCAAAACCCCCGCATCCGTGCCTGATCTGCCGTCCACGGATGACGTCAAATTGTTTCAGCCGGCCCACCAGCGCTATTATGTGGTGACCGGATCTCTTATTTCCGGGGAAAAGGGGCTTCCAGATTACCCTGTGGACCTCAGCGCCCGGGAACGGGCTACTTTTGTGGTGCGGGCCCTGAAAACAACCCCAAAGGAAGTCACCGAAGAATATGGCTTTGTGGCCACGTCTTCGGGCATGGCCTGGCAGAAACTGGGCGCCCATGGAGACGACAAAATGGCTGTGATGCGCATTCTGCCCAACGAGGAACAGCACCCCCTGTTTCCGGTCACCTATCCGGACCGGTGTGACCGTTTCAGGCAAGTGTTCGGCGGTCTTATTCCCGTCAGCCAAAGGGATGGATGGATGGATGCACCGGCCTACACGGGCAATGATCAGGACACGGTGATCGCAAGCCCGGTTCCCTCCAATGACGGCGGCGTAGATTTATACAGGGAAATTTTGTACGCCGATGTGATCGCTCCCTGGAAAGCCATGATCGACCAGGCTGAAACCGATAAACGCGTACACAGCGAACAGGATGTGCCATCCGCTAATTTTGGATTGAATACCCCGGAGCCGGACCTGGATCTGGTCCGGAATATCCGAAGGGTCCGGGATGAGATCCAGATCGGTTCCTGGTACGTGCTTCTGGATTTTGCCCGGTTTCTTTCGGACCATCTGCCCGGGGTATGGGCAAAAATCGTCGAAAAAGAGAACCAAACCAATTCGTTAACTACCCTGCCCCTTTTAAGTGCCGGTGAAGAAGAGCTGGTAAAGGCCCTCACCGGGACCCAACTGGATATGCGTCTGTTCCTGGATTTGGCTGTTGAAAACCTGGCGGTCAGCGGTTACCATACCCAATCCCAGGACGGTTCCCTGTTCACGATATGGGACAAGCTGTTGGATTTTTGGAAATTTGAGATTTACCTCAAGCTTTCCTGGGTGCTGTATGGTGCTGAGAGCCAGGCCGAAAAGGTCAGGACCCGCGCAATGTCTATTCCGGGTTTTACGCCAGGATTCCGTACCACGTTGATGTCGATTCTTTCGTCATTGATATCCGGCGCTAAAGAAAGTTTTCTGGATTTTTCTACAGCGTTGGAACGTGGCTTTCCGGCGATCAAAAACACCGCAGTTTCAGGGGGTGTGCCTGGATTTCATACGGATCTGGGCAAGCTGGTCCATTGTCTGAAAAAAATCAAATTACCGGCGGCCCAGCACCAGGTGGTTCAAACCCTCAACACAGATGGCCTGGATTCAACCGGACTGGAAAAATCTTTGTGGTCCCTGCTTGTTTTTTATTGGACCTTTGAAGCGCATGTGGAAGAGACAATCCGAACCATTGATCCGCAAAACGTGGCGGCCGACCTGGATTCCGGACAGTCTGCCGATGTGCAGGCTTTCAGCGATACATGGCTCCAAACGGTTTTCGGCCAGACCAAAACCGGGAATTGGTATCCCTTTATCCAGTTTGCATCGGATCTGGAAACCCATTGCCCGAAACTCCATGCCGAGGCGGTCAGGGACGTATTTGGAAAACCCCCAAGCACGGATGCGACTATTCAGCAGTGGGTTACATTTCTTAAAACCAAGGTGATCAGTGGTGAAGAACAAGAGGTCTTGTTTTTTCCCAACACGGGGCACCGCAATGTCCGAATCATTCCGGTATTAACCCAAGCCCTGGTCGAAACCCTTGCCTGGGGTGAAAATCTGGAGGCCGTGGACACACCTTATGACCGGAGCATCCAGGTGGGAGGGGACGAATCAAAAATGAATGAGAAGTGGCCGGACTTTCTGTTTCCCCTGACCGACCCCCATCCGAAACTGACGCTTTCCCAGAGCCACCTGGTTCCGGACCTCTCCCCGGAGTCGCCGGCGGCACCCGGAAATGCCGAGGACCTCCAGCTTCAACTGGATGCACTGGCAACGGATATCTATAAATTGGTCATGGCCCGAAAGCCGTTGAATGGTGAGGGAAACTCCAATTTTCTAACCCATGATCCCCTGCTGGACAGCAAAGATGTCCGGTTTGTGGTGCGGCTGGTATTTGAAAGGCCCCATTGCGGCAATCTGTTCCAGCCCCGGATCAGCCCCGCCACGTGCAAGCTTGAAATGGCCCCGTTTTTCGATGTTGACGCCCCGGCCCGTCCGGTCCGGATTCGGATGCCCTTTGACATTTCTCCGGCCGGCTTGCGCAAATATAAAAAAAGCGCCATGGTCCTGTTTTCAGACATGATGTGCGGCAAAGTCAAGAAAACCAAAAAAATGACCCTGGCCGATCTGGTCTTGTCCGTGCTGCCCTGGCCGTTTCACAAAGACCTGCCCGATGTGGGAAAAGCAGGCCCTTGCAAGGATAAAAGCGGGGCGTCGCTGGGGATGATCTGTTCTTTGTCCATCCCCATTGTGACCTTGTGCGCCCTGATTCTTTTGACCATTATCGTGAATCTGCTCAATATCTTTTTCAAGTGGATTCCCTGGTTTTTCATGTGTTTTCCCCTGCCCAACATCGACTGGCTCAAGGGAAAGGATTAAACCGTGACACAGACAGTACCCATAAAGAAAAATAAAACCATTCCCGGCTCGCCCCTGGGGTGGCCCCTGCTTCCGGTTCCGGACAAGGGTACGCTGTCCTATCCTACCCTGGAAGACAGCATCAAGCAGTCCATCCGTATCATCCTGCTGACCCGGCCCGGTGAGCAGTTGATGCGCCCCCGGTTTGGTGCGGGATTATCAAGGTTTCTGCATCTGCCCAATACCCTGGAAACCCGGCGGCAGATTCAGGAAACGGTATTCAAGACCCTTGCCCAGTGGGAGCATCGCATGGTGGTGCTCCGGGTGGAAGTATGGGAAGACGAAGAAACACCGGAAGCGGTTCGTATTGAGATTGCGTATAAAATCAGGCGAACCCGAGAACAGGTAACAACAACGGTTAAATTGAATTTGGGAAGCTGATTATGCCTATTCCGAAATATCGACTGGATGACAGAAGTTTCGACGACCTGGTCAAAGAGCTGGTGGCACGGATTCCGTCCCACACGCCTGAATGGACCAACCCCCAGGTCGGTGATCCGGGAATGACCCTGATCGATCTTTTCGCATGGCTGGGTGATACCCTGCTTTACCGGGTGAACCTGCTGCCCGAACGGCAGCGCCTTGAATTTTTGCGCCTGCTGAACATTCCCCTGCGACCGGCACTGGCCGCCACAGGCCTTGTGACCCTTGAAGTGACCAACAAGGACATGTTCACCCCTGTGGTGGTTCCCCAATACACCCGGATCAAAGGCAGCGTGGATTTTGAGACCGCCGAAGAGATAACGGTTATGCCGTTCTCCGGCAAGGTGTTTGTCAAACGGCGCCCATCGGAGCAGGAAGGAGAAGTGATCGGCACGATCAAGGAAGAGCTTGAAAAGGTCTATGATATCGGAACCGGCAATGGGGAACAATACATTACCACGCCCATGTTCCATGATCCGGATAAAAATGGCTCAGGACTAGACGTGGTTAAGGACACCATTGATCAAGCCTTGTGGATTGCCCTGCTGGCTGCGGATGAAGATCCCAACCGGGTTGACCGGGTTCGGCAATCACTGAATCCGGATGAGCATGGATTCAGGATGATCCAGATCGGCATCGAACCCCGGCTGAAAATCCCCGAGTTTGATCAATATGTTCAGCAGGCTGTGAACATGGCCGATTTCTGGCAGTGGGACATGCCCTCCAGCCGGAATGACAACGATGATATGGCCTACACCATTCCTTATCTTCCCCTGGAAATATACGATGATACCACCGACGGATTTGTTAAACAGGGGATTGTTCAGTTGAAACTGCCGTCTTCTAGTCAAATATCTCTGCCGGAAAACAACGTGGATGAAAACATCTATGCCGGGACGGGCAATCATCCGCCCCGGATCGACGATGAGGCCATTGCCAAACGGCTGGTCACCTGGATTCGGCTCAGCCCCCGCCAAAAAAGCGAAAGCCTGGCCCTGGACTGGGTGGGGATCAATGCCGTGAAAATCGACCAGTTCAAAACCATCCGGAACGTGGTTTTATCCACGGCGGACGGCACACCGGATTTGACCCTGCCCTTGCCCGGTACATCGGTGCAGGCGTCAAGTTTCAAACTCCAGGTTGAGGAAAAAGGGGTGGGATACAAAAATTGGCACGCCCTGCCCCTTCATATGGCCGGCCGGACCGACTGCGTGTTTGAACTGGACAGCGAAGCCGGGACAGTCACATTCGGAGACGGCCTTCGGGGGGCTGTTCCCGAAGCCGGTGCCCGGATCAGGCTGGAACGGATGCGGTACGGCGGGGGGGTAAAAGGCAACATGGCCCCGGGTAATCTGACAGCTGTCAGCAACCCGGACCTGTCCGTGATTCAGGCTGTTCCCACCCAGGGGGGTATGGACGCCGAAACACTGGATGAGGCGGAAAAGCGAATTCCGTCTGTATTGAAACATTGTGACCGGGCCGTGACCCAAGAGGATTACAAACTGCTCGCATCCCAAACCCCGGGCATTGAACTGGGCCGGGTGGAAGTGCTTGCCCAATTCAAGCCCCAGCAGAAGTTATTTGATATTGTCGGAGTGATGAGCGTCATGGTTCTTCCCAAAGGGGATTCCCACCGTCCTCCCAACCCAAGACCGGACCGGAACATCCTGGCCCGGGTCCACCACCATGTGGATGAGCGGCGGCCCATCGGGGTGGAACTATACGTAATCGGGGCCGAGTATGTCCCCTTAGGATTAGGCGTATCCGTGACCCTTGGGGAAGGTGTGCCCCGGCAGCAGACACTTCAGAATGTAAAAACCGCCTTGTATGAATTTCTTTGGCCCCTGTCTCCCGGCGGCCATCTTAAAACCGGCTGGCCTTTAGGACGCCTGGTTGACAATCAGGAACTGGCCGTGATGGTGGCCCGGGTATCCGGGGTGCTCACTGTGGAAGGGGTGAACCTGTTCAGGCAAAATAGTGAAAAACAATGGGAGCCGGTACAAGGCGGTACCGAACAGCGGCTGTCCCTTTTGGCATGGCAGCTGCCCGAACTTTTGGACGTGGTAGTCGTTGAAGACGAAGACCCCGTCACCGACCTGGATGAGGCCCTGGGAAGAGAAGGCAGCAGTCCGGGAGAATGGGATCAAACCGAAACGGGAGGTGAGGGAAAGAAGATCGCCATCCCGGTGGTGCCGGAGATTTGTAAATGATTGATGTCAATCGCCAAAAATTCTGGATGTTGTCCGAACCCGGGCAGTTTGATCTTCAAGATCCGGCCGGGTCCGTGGTGTGGTGCCGGAAAAAGGCCCACCCGGTGCTCCGCATGAAACGCACCCGGACCCTTGAACTTATGCCCCAAAATATAGTTCAGACCCGAATTCAGGCTAAGTTGCTTTCCAATCAGCCCCCCTCCACGGTGGATGCTTACGGCACCTGGGCGTATGTGGTGGATGAAATGCCCCACGAAATTCTGGGCGGCGGCGTGTTTCCTGATCCCGTGGAAATTATTACCTTTGCCGAAACTGAGCGTGTCGTGGACATGTCCATGAATCCCGAAGGGGTACTATATGTGATCAGCCGGGATGAAACAGATATATCCACGGTTTATATGGTCAATCTTAAGGGGGCCAAGGACGATGGAAAAAACGCATTTCTGGATGATGAACAAACGGCTGAAGATACCAATGTGGCCTCGGTTCGGTTTCCCCAGGGCGACAACCAGCCGGATCGGATCGTGGCCCTGGCGTCCGGAGGCGCCCTTTTGCTGGACCGTGAACACAATACATTCTGGCAGATCGTGGGCAAACCCATACGGGAGCAGCCCTTGGCCATGTATCCGCCTGAAACGCCAAGACCCTGTGCCGACGGTCCCATGCCCCAGGAACTGATTGACCGACCCGATTTAATTGTGCCCGAAGGATTTGAGGTCGTGGATATGGCGTCCAGCCCTGAAGGCGAAACTGCGGTACTCCTTTTTCCGCCGGAAGCCGAGCCGGACAATCCCGCGGCAATAGTCCTGATTGCCGGGGAAACCGTCAGTGCGCCGGTTTATCTGGGCGGGGTCCCGGCCCCATTCAGCATCGGCTGGGTCCGGGAAGATGAATGGACGGTTTTATGTGAGGACCAAAAAGAAGCCTTTGGGTTTACCGTGCCGTTTTTGTCCCAAACGCCCGATGAACCGGTCAGGGTCAGCGGAATTCGGTATCCTCTGAACTGGGGCAAAAATAACAGCCAAAAAAATGCCCGGCTCTGTAATGGACTGTCCCAGCCGGTGTGCTATCCGTCCACGGACAAACAGGGGCATTTTATGACCCGCCCTCTTTATCCGTTATCTTTTCCGTCCTATCCGGCTGAGGTTACCGTTTCGGCAGCCCATATCATCGACAGCGGTGAACCGCATACGGTGTGGCACCGGCTGCTTCTGGAAGCGCACCTTCCCAAAGGCACGGGCGTAATTATTCATGTCTCGGCCAGTGAAAACCGTGAAGAGTTAGAGAACGATCCTGAAAAGTTTGATCATTATTTCGGAGCGGCTACGGGCCCGTCAGATGCCCCCCGGGGAACATGGATCAGCGATACGTCCGAAGTTCCTTTTTTCCCCGGGCTCCTTACCGATACCCCCAAGGACGGCACAGCCGGCGTATTTGGCGTGCTTATTCAGCGGTACGGGTATGAAATCCGGTCTTTGAAAGGGCGGTATCTTAAAGTCGACATGACCCTGACCGGCGGAGGCCAGGCTACACCGGAAATTGCGGCCCTGCGCATCTACTATCCCCGGTTTTCCTACCTGGACCGGTATCTGCCTGAATTGTACAGGGAAACCGAAATACGGCAAAGGGCCCAAACAACGGGGCAAGCCGGTGGATCTGATTTCTTGCAACGGTTTCTTTGCCTGTTTGAAGGGATGCTCACCGACATGGAAAACCGGGTGGCTGCGTCCCATATGCTGACCAATCCTGTTTGTGCCCCTGCCCAGGTTCTGGGCTGGCTGGGACAGTGGGTGGCCCTGTCCGACGATGACGGCCTGTCCGAAGAGAGGAAACGGCTGCTTATCGGCGAGGCCACGGCCCTTTACCGGAAACGAGGCACCATCAAAGGCCTGGCCCGGACCCTGGAGTTGGTTACAGGTCTTGAAGGAGAATTTGTGCTGTTGGAGGATTTCCGCCTCAGGCGGACCTTTGCCACCATTCTGGGCCGTGATTTTTCCATTGAAAATGACCCGCTGCTCATGGCGGAAATCCCCAATGCCAATTCATATTTGGGGGATACCCTGATCCTGGGACAAGAAGAAAAAAAGGAGTTTCTGGCCCTGTATGGTGTTGATATTCCCTGGGACAACGGGGACCCGGATGTGGTGGACAATTTTTATGCCCGCCTGGGAAACCGGTTGACGGTGCTGGTACACAAGCAGGTCAACAAAGAAACCTTTGGTTTGATTCATCGTGTCGTGGCCGGGGAAATTCCGGCCCACATTGAATTCCGCGTGGTACCGGCCACCAAACCCCTGATCATCAGCATATATTCCTTATTGGGCGTGGATACTTACACCAGAAATGAACCCCGGCGCCGCACCGCCCGTGTGGGCGAAAGTTACCTGGGGCGCTATGATTTTATACGCAAACTGGCGGTTTTGGATGAACGCCTGGAACCGTAAAAATAGTTAACAACCAACAGCCAAGAGTCAACAGGAGAAACAACATGGCTTCTACATATAAGGATCCTTTGGAAAACCTGCTTTACCCCGACCGGGTGAACTATGCCAACGGCGTGCTGTTGGACGAAAACGATTTTAAGGCGGAACAAACCTATTTCAGGGGCCGTCTGGGCCGGTCCCTTTCCTATCTGCACGGCTTTGGCACGGTGGCCGGCCTGAACGTAGTTACCCTTGAATCGGAACCTCATATTCTCCGTGTTATGCCCGGCTTGGCCGTGGACCGCCTGGGGCGGCTGATCGAACTTCATGTGCCTTACTGCATCCGGGTCCAAAACTGGTTTATGTCCCAGAACGAGGACGCCCTGGCGGAAAGCTACGCCGGGAGCGTGGCGGACGGGGTCTCCCAGGCCGTGGTGGCGGATTTGTTTATCAGGTTCGACACCTGCCAACGGGGTAAAACACCCTGCTTCGGCGTGGGAAATGTGGACGCCACCGATGCCTTTACTGCGGAACGGTTGAGGGACGCGGCGGGATTCGATCTGGTCATCCGTACCCAGCCCGAAGCGGAAAAACCCCGCCAATATGCACCCTATGAAATGATGAGCGAGGGGCCCATGGATTTTCAGGCGGCCATGGAAGAATTGCGCACGGTCAAACTGGAAGCCGGTTGGCGGGAATCGGAATTCTGGAATCCGGCTGCCGGGAATATCAATGTGGGCGACGAATACAGCGCCGAGCAGAACGGCACCGAAGTGATGCTGGCCCGGATCCGGCTGCCTGCCACGGACAGCCCCATGGCATACAATGAAACCGGATCCATAGGAATTCAAAACGATATCCGTGTACTGAGCCTCAGTGCGGATGAATTGTTCTGGTTAATCAAAGCGACAGGGGGAGTTTAGCCATGGCCTTAAAAGATTACAACATCGACCGGGTAAAACAGCATATCAGCGTCCTGGATAAATACGAATACGGCGGGTCTGTATTTGTGGACCGCAGACGAAGCCGGCCTCGATGGTTTGACGGTCGGTTCCTCAAAGCCGCAGACCTGAACCGTGAATCCGGTTATTTTCTAACCCGGCAGTCCGACCTGGCCGTGGCCACGGGGACCGGGGTGGTGGAAGGGCTGATGGTCAAACAAAACGATTCCACCCGGATTACCATCGCCCAGGGGCACGGCATGACTTTTGACGGGGAACGGGTGTTTTTGCCCAATGATGTTGATATCAGCCTGCACAACATTGCCCTGGCAGAGGAATTGAACGTGAAAATGGGACTGAGCCGGAAACCGGCCCCGCCGGACCGCTCCCGCAGCGGGATTTACATCATTGCCCTGCGGCCCCTGGAGTTTACGGCCAATCCCACCGCCTCCTATCCGGTGGATGTGGACGGTCAACGGCAGATGCGGGACGGCAGCATTATCGAAGCCACGGCCATCACCCTGGTTCCCTTTTCATATCCGGCCGGGGCGGCCCGCTCCAGCCAGGCCCGGCGGGCGGAAGTGGCCCATCAGGTATTCGCCCAGGCCACCGAATACCGCATTCCCAGCACCACCCTTCCCCTGGCCATGATCGAAATGAGGCGTGGCAAATTGCTCTGGCTGGACAACCACATGGTCCGGCGGGACATGGGAGCGGTGCACAGCGACGTTCTGGGATTTGGATTTACCCCCAGACCGATCCGCAGCTCCCATTTCAAGCAGTACGACGCCATGATCCAGGACATTGTGGCCCAGCGGAAAAGGACTGATGCGGATTTGGGTTTTTCAGCCACTCAATTCTTTAAATCTCTGCCGTCTGCCGGACGTCTGCCGGCGGCCTGTGTGGACCTGTCCTCATTTACGCAGCACTATTTCCCCGATGTCATGGATGTGGAGATGTCCATCATCCCGGAGGATGAAATGGGACTGCTGATCGAGGAAAGCATGCTGCTTCCGCCGATTCTCCTGGACGACGATACAGCCATGGAAAACACGTCCGTCATGGTGTTCCTGCCGGTCCCCAGACATGTCTTTTACAGTGAAACCAAAGCCATCAAAAAACTGCCCGATCCGATCCGGTTTCCCGTTAAAACCGTACGATCCAAGTTTACGCCCAGGGATTATCTGAATGTGTTCCAGGCAAAACTGCCGGATTTTAAAACACCGGAGGTTAAAAATGAGGAGGCCCTCCGGCAGGTGGCCTGGCAACGCCTGCTGTATAAGGAGACCTTTGTCTGGTATGTGCGCCGGCGGCATGTCAGCTACAAGGACGAAATTACCGGCACCACCGTCCATGTGATGACCAACGAACACAAGGATGAGACGGATATGAGACGATATCAAAGAACCCTTGGGTTGTACGACGAGTTCACCACGCTGAAAGTCCGGGGCAGTGCGGCCGCAGATTTGGAAATGGTGCGACTTTTGACGATTCCCAAGTTTACGAAATCCGAAGTGATGATGCGCTCGGCCCTCAAGGAATTCAACGACACGGAAAAACTGGATGAGCGTCATGCCGCCTCGGTGAGTGTCCGGTTCGCGGGCAAAGAGGTTGGAAAAGGTATGGACAAGCTTGATGAACGGCTTTTTACGGGAACCGATGAACAGAAAACCGAGCAGCGGAAGAAACTGGCCGAAACCTTGCGCGCCCCGGAACTGGATATGGTGGCACGGGAACTGACCACAGAGGAAGCCGGAATCCTTGCCGAGGATCTGAACACCCGGTTGACGGGTCCGGATACGCCCGAAGAGATCGCCGCGTTCATTCTAAGCAAAAAAGAGGAACTGGAATCAGGCAAAACAGAGGAGCCGGAATAATGAAAATAGCCTTCGCAAAACATCATTTTGAAGGCGAACGGGTCATCCGGACATCGCCCTTAATGAGTAACCGGATATCTTCGGAATGGTACCGGCGGCCCCATCTGTTTACAGGACGGGCCTTGACTGCGGATACCCTGATTTCCAACACCAAACACCATTTGCGCCATCTTCAACTGGCCGGCCGCCACGTGTCCCGGGGGGTGATCCAGGGGCTGACCCTGTCCCATTACCAGCGGCAGTTTACCGATCAGGAAGGCATGAATCGCACCGAGCAATGGTTAAGGCTCTCTGCAG
Organism: uncultured Desulfobacter sp.; assembly: GCF_963666695.1. Taxonomy (GTDB): domain Bacteria; phylum Desulfobacterota; class Desulfobacteria; order Desulfobacterales; family Desulfobacteraceae; genus Desulfobacter. Next base: position 1,790,719 of record NZ_OY762947.1, on the reverse strand, counting down.
GCCGGGGAATCACCCCATGGGGGGAAGATGTGACCCTGCCGGAGACCTCGGATATTTTTATACACAACGTGGCTGTATGGGAAAGTGAAAATGCCCCCCAGGGTGCCGGAATATTCCTGCTTGAACCCCTGGAAATTTTAGATGAAGTTGTCAGTGACACGAAAAATCAATGCCAGTGGGATGAGGACCAGGATCCCTTTGACGACGAGCAAATCGTGGATGGCTGCCGGCTGGTGTTTATGCCTTGGCCCACCGGCCTTTTAGGGTCCATTCCGCAAGCTGAAGACCAGCAGTTTCGCAACCGCCTGGTATACCAAATTTTCGACTATGAACAGGCCCATCCGGACACCCTGTTCCCATGGGAACAGGTGGGCGTCCCCCTGGGACTGGCTTACATTACCGAAGAGACCGGGCAAATCATGTTCATTGATCAACAGGCCGTGGTGCGCCAGGGCGGGGCGCCCCTCTCCACCCGGTCCCTGCTAACCCTGAACGGCACGCCGTTTTTGTGGGAGTCTCGCATCCATCAGTTCGTGGGGCATTTAGCCGATATCAGGCAGACGACGGATGAACTGCCTCCAGCCCATACCCTTTTTGATACCCTGCCGCCGGTGGGGGTGCTGCCGAAACAGGCGTTGAATTTTGATGATATGCGGTCGGATTTTTTTCCCAGCCAGTTTATCATCGAAGCTTCCCCCATTCCTGAAGAACAATTGGAAGTGGCCATGAACGCTTCGGCAGGTCTATCCCCTTTTGATCTATACCAGCCGGAGAAAATCAAACTGCTGGTGCCCGTCCCCCAGGCCGTGTACCAGCCGGACTTGTTGAAAACGGAAATTCCGGATCCGATATTTCTGGAAACCCTGCGCAAGCTCATTGGAGAAATCCGGCAATGGCTGGCAAACCGCACCTGGCTCAGAGACATGGCCGACCGGGTCATCGGGGGTATTGACCAGGCAAAGGTTCCCGAATTCGGCGAAGATACGGACGCAATCCCGGATGAGGCTGTGTTTCCCGTATTCCCGGACCATGATGATACTCTTAAAGAATTTGGCAGCGCGGCTGTCAGTGCGGTTTCAAATCTGCGCACATGGATCCGGGAAAACGCACCGGGCGTTTCCAGTTCGGTGCTTAATCCCCTGATTCCAACGGATGGCGATCCCCCCGGGTTCCGGGATGAATTTCAAGGGCTTGAAAACTTTATTGCCGATTTAAAAGAGAAGATCACCAAAACCGAAGACCTGTTGAATTCCGGCTATGTTAAGTCTGAAACCCAGATGTACCGCCTGCGAAGGCTTTTAAAGGGAAATATCAAAGCCTCCAGAATGGCCACCTCCCCTGCCATGGCAAGCATTGTCGGAGACCAGGAAAGCATTCCCACCCTGGATGATGTGGAGCAGTATTTTAATTCTGCCATCACCACCGAGGAAAAGGTAAACATTACCCCTGAAGAACTGGCACCGGAAGAGTTGTCCGGCACCACTGAAAATGAAAAAATCGACAATGCCCTGGCAATCATGAAGAAAAGGGAAAGCGGCCAGGATATTTCCACCGATGAATTAATGGCGGCCACACGCACACTGGCCAGTGTGGCGGCAAGCCGGTACGGGGATGCCAACAAGACCATTGCCATGTTGGCTAAAACACAAAAAACAATAGGCCCCGTCTATTCGGCCCAAAAAGATCTATACTATGCCACGGCTGCAACGCCGCAGGTGATCTTTAAATATACGCAACCGGTTATCATCCCCCAAAAAATGGCCGTTCGTGACAAACCCATCATTGAACGGCTATATGAATCTCCGGCAATGGAGGTTAAAAGCAACGCGGTAAACACCAAGTCAGCCATTTTTGATCTGCTTGCCCAGGTGCCCCTGGAAATTGATGAAAAAGTCAGTGTAACGGACAGCAAGACCGCAATCATTACCCGCAGTCAATATGACGCATATATCGAAAATCTGACCGAGCCGGAACAAGTCATTTTGGATAACCGGTCGCGTTTATCCGAAGATTTTGCATCCATTCATGTCGCTCCATTGACCGATGATGAAGAAAAATACCTGGCCGACCAGGAACCTGCTGTTTCTCCGGAAAGAATTCAAGCCTACTTTTCAAATCTTTCAGCAAACAATAAAAAGAACATGCGGTCGGTCAAGGATCCGCTGCTGTCTAAAAATATCAGGGAAGGCTTATTTGATCCGGACCCTGCGGATGGCGATGAGGCCAATTATTTTTCAACCGGGGTAACAGCCCTGGAACATGGGCTCAATGCCATGCGCCTGATCGAAAAAAGACTCAAGGATTATAAAAAAGCGGTAACCCAATGCGGTAATGTGCTTTTGGATTTACAAACCAATGCCCGTCTCTGGAAAGATAAACTGGGAGAAATTGATGACAAACTGGTGGTGCTGCGTCATGATGCCCTGGTCACCAGATCCCTGTATGAAGAAGAAAAGGCCCGCCTGACGGCTGTCAATGAACAGCGCCGGGCCATTCTGGACACCTATGTAACCAGCCTGGTCTTTGTCCGGCCCCGGCTGGTGGATCCCCGGCTGGATGTACCGTCAATTCCCCTGGCCGCCGAATACGTTAATCCGGTACCGGCCTGCCTGGCCAAAGATTACGAAGCCGTGGGCGAACTGGACGATATGCTGGATGTGTTCCGTGAAATCCCCATCGCCTGGCTCACGGAGGCCAAAGGACTAATTCGCCAGGTCAACACGGTTCCCGGTGTGGCCGAACTGATGACAAAGGCCGCTGCGCGGACCGCCCGGGTTATAGCCCAGGCACCGGCCCAAACCGTTTCCCAGAAGATATATAATACCCATGCGTTTGGCCGGACAGCCTGTAAAATCATAGCCGCCAACCAGCAGGTCAAACAAACAGCATTTAAGGAGAAAGCTGTTCTGGATACGGTTAAACTGAATACCATGACCTGGCTTGATTTGGTTAGCCAGGCCGAAACCAGGGTGTCGCTGGCCGATTTGATCGAAAAAGGCAGGGGTTTTTCCAAGCAGGCTCGCCAGGCCGCCATTGTCATGGAAAACCTGGAGGATGTGGCGGTGTGTCTGTACCACCTGGTGGACGGGATGGAACCGGTGGTTAAGCTCCAGTGGGCCAATTTGCTCAGCATTTACGACAAACCGGTGGATTTACGCTATCTGGAGGCCCTGCCCTCCTTCGACAAGATTGATATCACCCTGCGCAAGGACTTGCAGAATATGGTGGACTGGCTCTTTTCCCAGGTTGACATCGGCATTGCCCAGGCCCGCCAAACCATGAACGATCTGGTCCGGGTCTGTATTCTCCTGGCCGCCCATGCACCGGTCAGCACCATCATAAAAGGATATGTAAGCGAGCCTTCCTCCGGAAAGGTGGGGGATGTCATTGATGTCGCCGTGAACCAGGGGATTGTAAAAATCGGAATGACCGCCACTGTAATGACCCAACAATCCCTTGTGGTTCAAGGCGTTGTGACAGATGTCGGGGCCGGTGCGGCCCGCATCAAGGTCACCCAAACCAAGGACGGCAAACCTGATTTCAGCATTGACCAAGGGGCCCAAATAAAATTTGTTCCGGAAACCAGTGCGACACAGATGAATTGGATGATGAAATCCATGAAATAACGACCAAGGAGATAGGGGAACCGGCCATGTCGACAGATTGTCATGTTCGAAAACTACGGATCCGAAGCCGGGATGACGCCATGCTGCCCCGAATGACATTTACGATTGAAGATGCGTTCCGGACAGCGTCGTTTCCCGGAGTTCCCCCCAATGGCCGGGTGTTTATCAAACGACTTGATTTGGGTAAGTTTTCATCCTCTGCATCAAGCCGCTTTCTGGCCCGGCGAATTGACGAACAGTTCCGTCAAATCAGTCCTGTGATGGTCTGCCAGGATACGCCGGAGTTGATTGGCGCGCCTGCGGTCTGGTTTCCCGACGACCTGTCTCCCTATCGGTTGTTGATACGTCTTCTTGCAAAAAATCAGCACCCCCGGGCATGGTATTGGAAAGCTGCCGTAAAGGGATGGCATCCGTCTTTATCGGTTTCACAGAGCTATCAAGTGATTATCTCCCGGGTTTCCCAATACGAAACCGGTATCCGGGGGCTCTGCTTTGTGCTGGAACCGTTGTTGGAAAGCGGCAGAATTCTTGACATCCTTGATAAATTCAACTCCCGGGATGTGACCCGTTATCTTTTTAATATGGGCCTTTCGCCGGTTCACATTGACCCCATGAAAGCACCGGAAAAAAGGGCGGTGATATCCCCGGATAAGCCGATGATCGTGCCATCCTTTGAAGGCGGGGTGATCGCACGGGCGACCGGACTGTGGCCGGTTTTCGATCCAAGGTTTGCCCTTGCTTCTTATCTGGTTTTGGCCCGGATGAATCAAGCCACAGACCCGGTTCACCTGAATCGCTTGCTTGAAACGGTTTCCAACTTCCCTTCCACTCCCCGTGATACCGAAGGTACCAAAAAGGAATGGGAAAACATGGGTGATCCGCACCAGAATGCAAGCCTTGAAGTCCATAGACAAATCGGACGGGTGTTGAATCAATCCGGTGAAGTTCCATTTAAAACGGTTGATATGGCCCCACAAGCATCGGAAGTTACAATGCAGGAGACGAATGTGAATGCCCATGGCCAAACCGACTCCGGCAAACCGGAGTCTGAGTTTGTGGACAAGAACAAACCGACGGCAGCGCCGAAATCGGATCAGGAAACAACCGAAAAAGCCATCCCCCAATGCGCCGGCATCGTTGACGAAATACCGCTCCAGCTACCTGAACACGTTTCGGTTGACGGCCATACCGAATCCGGCCAACCGGAGTCTGGGTTTGTGGGCAAAAACAAACCGACGGCAGCGCCGAAATCGGATCAGGAAACAACCGGAAAAGCCATCCCCCAATGCGCCGGCATCGTTGACGAAATACCGCTCCAGCCGCCTGAACATGTTTCTGTTGACGGCCATACCGAGTCCCCTGCTCCTTCCGGCCACACAGTGGCATCCGATTCTTCCGCTCCCTCTTTTTCCGGCCTTCCTTCCCCGGAATCAAAACATATTCAATCAACGCCGTTCAAAAAACACACCTTAACGGAAATTTGGCCGGTTTTGGGCGGATTTGCCGGCGAGATCAGCGAGTATGCGGGATTGATTTTCATGATTCCCCTGATGAAGCGCATCGGGATGGACACGCTAATTGAAAAATTTCCGGAATATGAAGATCTTGATCTTGCCCGGCACATTCTTTTCCGGTGCGCAACACTTTTTTCCATTGCCCCGGATGATCCGGCCCTTGGATTTCTCGGGGAAAAACCGGAACCGGTTGCCGTGGTTCCCGAATTTACGGCACCACCCCAATGGCAGCGGATTCTGCCGGAGCCGTCATCGAAAGATTGTGCTTTCCGTGTGGTCCGAATCAACGGCTTTAATGGGTACGGACTGCGCCTTGGTTCCGAAAAATCACTCATGATCGGCGTTTGGCATCATAACAATCGGCATCTTATAGCGCCTTGGTTTGACCAATATCACATAGATCCGGAGCCGGTTGTTTCCCAAGATTGGTCCCTGGACCGGCTGGTGGATACCATGGTGACCGCCATGGAACGGTATTGCCGTGATGCCGCCGCCATGGAACTTGGGGAATTGATCTGCCGCCCGGCGTATATCGCAACCACAAAAACTCATCTGGACGTGACGTTCCCTTTTAGCCAACTGGATATCCGTGTGCGCATGGCAGGACTGGATATCAACCCCGGCTGGGTGCCGTGGCTGGGACGGGTGTTTCAATTTCATTATGTTGGGGGGGACAAATAGCTATGCCGCATACCGTTCACATTCGACAGGTCATCCCTCCAAAGGAAAGATCAGGCGCCCTCGATCTTAGAAACTGGATCATGGGTCTGCTGGCCGGCATGCTGCCCCCGGACCAGCAAAAGGAACCCAGTCAGCCCGAAGCCGCCTATCTGATGCATGCGGTTCCATCCAAACCTCATAGACGGTTGAACTTAAATGATATAGTTCAAAACTCCCACACCGGAGAAAAGAACCTGATCAGGCTTTTAGGAACAGCGCAACCGGATGGTTCCGATATCATCGCCCTGACCCTGTGTTATCTTGTGGAAACCGATCCCATGGCAGGCCGTTGCATGGCTTACCTTCAACAGCCCATGGGGGGGTCCCGGCCCACGCTGAGCCTGTTGGCCGCTATAATCCGGGATTCGGGGATATTTCCTGGTGATAATATGGCACACATCATGGCACATATCGTCCATGGGAAAGCTGTCGCACTGGGTCTCCTTCAGGTGCTCAATGAAGCATCTCCCCTGCCTGAGCAGCAGGTGCGCCTGCATACACCTGTGGCATTGAACGTATCCGGGGGCCGCTTTTCATGGCCCGGTACCCGGATCATAGGGGACGATGACGGGTTTGAACTGCCGCAGTCCCTTGCCCGGCAGGCAGACCTCCAGGCACGGTCCCTGGCCCAGGGCTCCAGGGACGTTCTGGTGATCCGGTCGCCGTCTATCCGGGAAAAAAGACGGGCTGCCCGCCATATTGCTTTTGCCCTCAAAAAAACGGCTTTAATGGTAGAAGATCAGGAAAAGGCTTTTCCCGGATTGGGAACCATCTGCATTCAAAAAGGGCTTTTGCCGGTTTTGATTTATGAATGCGGGCCCGGGGATCAGATCAACCTTCCCGAAATTACGGGGTATCAGGGTCCCGTGCTGGTAATTGCCGGCCATGAGGGAGCTTTTGAATCTAATGTCGGGCAGGTCATCGGTTGGACCATTCCTTTACCGACCCATGAGGAACGCAAAAGCCTGTGGGATAAACATCTGGGCCGGTCCGAATTATCCGAACAACTGGCCTGGGACCATATTCACGGCATGGACCGGATCATTGAGTTGGCTGGTTTGGCCAAACGCCAAAGCATCATTTACCAAAAAGACACGGTTGGTATGGAGGAAATCCGGGAAGCGGCCTGGCTCCGGGAAAACAGGGGCTTAAGTGCCATGGCCCAACCCGTGAAAGCCAAAGTTACCGACAAAACCCTGGTGGTCCGGCCCCGGACCCAACGGCAGCTGGATCTGCTGGAGCAACGATGCCGCATGCGCGAACAGCTGGTGGACGATTTAGGCATCACCCTCAAAGCCCGGTACGAAATGGGTGTCAAAGCCCTGTTCACCGGTCCGTCAGGCACGGGAAAAACTTTGGCCGCAAGCTGGCTGGCCAACCGGCTGAGCGCCCCTCTGTACCGGGTGGACCTGGCATCTATTACCAGTAAATACATCGGTGAAACCGAAAAAAACCTGGCCCGGCTCCTGGGGCAGTCGGAACAGGAAGATGTGGTCCTCCTGTTTGACGAGGCCGACTCCCTGTTCGGCAAACGCACCGATGTCAAAGATGCCAATGACCGCTTCGCCAACGCCCAGACCAACTACCTGCTCCAGAGAATCGAGACCTACACCGGGGTGGTGCTGCTCACCAGCAACAGTAAAGCCCGGTTCGATGCGGCCTTCACCCGCAGACTGGACATGATCATCGACTTCCCCCTGCCCAACCCGAAAGAGCGCCGGGCCATCTGGCTTAATCACCTGGGATCGTTCCACACCCTTTCCAAAGGCAACATCAACCAACTGGCCATGCAGTGCGAGCTTTCCGGCGGCAATATCCGGAATGTAGTGTTGACGGCCGCAGTGATGGCTAAAAGCAAACAAACATCCATTTCCTTTAAAACAGTAATAGATGCCCTTTCAGATGAATACCGGAAAATCGGCAAACAACTGTCTCCGGAATTAAAACGGGTGAGGGGGCCATATACGTCCAATGCGGAATAACAAAATAACAACGAAAATAAAGAAAACACCGACCGCTTCGCGGAGAAAATCCAATAGAACGGAAACTTTGGTTAAAAACCAAGGTGCTCCAGCAGGCATGCCCCTGTTTCTTCACCAGTCAGGGATTCCGCTGCGTTCCCATGTCAGTCGTGCCGTGGGCGGTATTTACGGCCGTGATTTTTCCGATGTACGAGTACATACCAATGATAAGGCAGCTGGGTTGGCGGATCGTATTCAGGCCCAGGCCGTGACAATAGGCAATGATATCGCTTTTGCCCGGGGGGCATACAGACCGGGTACTCCTGCCGGCGACGGGCTTATCGCCCATGAGTTGGCCCATGTGGCACAACAGCAGACAAACGGAGGAAACGAGGGTATAGACACTCAACCGCCAGGCCTCTTGGAGAAAGAGGCTGATATGGCGGCGATGGGGGCTGTCAGCAAAATGTTCGGTAACCTGCGTATTTTGCTGGGAGAGATTTACCTCAATGCTGTTCCCCGTTTAAAAACCGGCCTGAAGCTGCAACGCTGCATCAAAAGTTGCACTGATGAAGAGGTGAGTCTTCTTCAAAGGCTTTCAGATATTGACAGCGCTTACAGTCTGGCAGGAGAACTTTCCGATTTGAGTACCTCAGATCTCCAGCGATTGCGTGATGAGGCCCCTTCCGGATCGCTTCTTGTTCTCGGCGCTGAATGGGAACTGGCTGTGCGTGAACGTGACTGGGCCACGATCGCCGGAATGCATCGCCGGGACCAGCACGAATTTTACATGGCTTATCAGGATACAGTCATTGATTCCATTATGCAGGGAAACACAAGTATCAGGGTGGACGAAACAGCGCCCGAATTTGCCAATTGGGCCGACAGCCAGTTCAGATTGCTGGCAAGCAGACCTGTGGGGTTCAGGCTGGTGGTAGAGTTATTGGCCACCGGTCAATCCATCAGACTGGAAAGTACAGAAGGTGAAACCGGTGTGGAAGCGGATGTTGATCCGGAAAATCCGGCTGCAGGGCGGTTGATCACCAGCAATACTGAAGGCGGGCAGCTTCAGCCTGAACAGCATCGTTCAGGTGAACCCATTGGGTCGACGGTCAGGATCAACTATTCTCGGCTCAGCGAATCCTCGGTTCTCACCGGTACGGAACAACAACCTGAGATTACTGAATCACCTGAAGAAATCACCCTGGGCCACGAGTTGATCCACGCACTCCATTATGCCCGTGGGCAGAGTCTCTCCCCATCCAAGGCACAGGGGTTATTCGGGGATATGTTCGGCACACTTCAACCGATTGATCCTGCTACCGGCCTTCCAACGAAACCTGAAGAGCTTCTCACCATCACCGGCCAGACAGGCTTCACGCTCAGGGGACAGGGGGGGCTGTTTGAGGGCCAGACGATGGAAACAACTTATGGAATCCCCCAAGAAGACATCATCACCGAAAATATGCTCCGAGAGGAGCACGGGCTGCCGCTTCGCATCAGTCATTTCGGAGCTTCGCGGACAGCGCATTACATAAGGCTTCGCAGGGGAACATCCCTTGACCAAGTTATGTCAGGCTACTATCTCGAAGGTGGAGAAGGGATACCGGCAGCATTGAGAAGCGGCATCAGGACCGTGTTAACCGATTGGTACCCGTTTTTTGGAGAAGGAAACGCCATGCCCATGGATTGGGATCTCAGAGTTCCCACCGCAGCGTATATGATGCTTTATTTTAATACGCTCGGCCAAAATCCAGACATGGCGCAAACTGCTGAACGGCTGCGATACAGGGGGGCAGAATAGGGATGCACGATACTCTTGGAATGATTAACCGAATATTTGACCGGACAACCCGGCTGCATGTGCAGGTGCTGGGCCGGTCGTTGCACGCCTTTCAGTTTTGGGCAGTCGTGGGATTATTCTCGGCAATCACGGCGGCCCTGACTTTGGGAGTCCACAGAGATCTATCAATGATCATTCTCGGTATGATTGCCTTGTCAGGTGTGCTCACTGTTCTGTTACTGGCCCTTACAGTAAAGATCATAACCGGTGAAGAAGTGCTGGTTTGCTATCACTCCATGATAGCTGTATTTGCCGTGATCAGCGGCTTACTCTTTCTAATGAAACAACCTTTATGGATATACCTGGATATTACAGCCGTCGGATTGGGCATTTTTTTATCATTCGGTCGCATTGGGTGCTTCATGGTTGGGTGTTGTCATGGACGTCCGGCTAAAAAATGGGGAGTTTGTTACGGCCAGGCCCATGTCGCGGCAGGTTTTAACAGCCGTTTCAAAGGCCAACGTCTTATCCCGGTCCAGTTATTGGAAAGCATGTGGTTGTTTCTGATGACATCCATTGCGGCAATGATTGTTTTATCTGACTCCCGTCCCGGCAGTGCCTTTTTTTGGTATGTGGTCGCCTATGGAACCGGACGTTTCTGGATCGAATTTTTCCGTGGTGATGCCCATCGGCCTGTTTGGTCGGGGTATTCTGAGGCGCAGTGGATATCGGTTGTTACGGCTTTAGGATGTTTGGCTCTGGCACTGACAAATTTTCATATACTATGGTATAATTACGTTGTCGCACTGAGTGTTATTGGCGGTTTCTTGTCAACAGTAATGAAACGTTTCGTAATTAACCAAGGGCGCAACAAAGAGAGGAGATCTGATGTTTAGCGTGAATCTCCGGGTACGGGATATATCGTTGAGTTAACCGCGATTGAAAAATCCTTGAGCGTGGTCCGCCAGCGTCTTTGAAACCGAAGACGCTGATGCTTTTTCACGGTTGGTCGGCGGAGCCTATCAGGATCACACCAGCAGAGCTGGTGGTTTAGTGCCATTAATTATGTTGATCGGTTATGCTCGTGTTTCTTCGGTTGATCAAAATTTAGAATTGCAGACAGATGCTTTGAAAAAAGCAGGGTGTGCTAAGATTTTTTCAGATAAAATATCAGGGATGGGAAAAAAGAAACCGGGATTGGAGAATGCTCTCTCTCATCTACGCACCGGCGATACCTTTGTGATATGGTAACTCGACAGGTTAGGACGCAATTTAAAAGAATTGATAAGCATGGTCGGGAAATTTGATACTGAAAATATTCATTTAAATGGCCGCAATATGTCTTGAAACCCTTTCCCAGAAATCCTGAACCCAATCCCCAACACTTCTTCAGCAAGTCTTGCCGACATGGTTTTTCTTGTCACCCCACAATACATCTGGAAGCTATGGGAGAGCTGGGAGGGCCGATTCCCCCGGAATTATACCATTAATGTTGGGTTTTGATTTTCTTCATTTGATCAGATTTATTGCTTTTTATATTCACTTGTGTAACTTTAAAAAGACTTAAAAACAAAATATTTTTGATGGTATCTTACGAAAGATTATGATTCATATTATTTCAAAAAGGCACCATCCTATTTTTTAAATTTTATAGTCTATTGAGGGCTAATGTACAAAAAATTAAGATCTTTATATAAGATCAGTGTCTTTTTTATTTTGATTCTAATGATGGGCATTTTCTCCTTGAAAGTTACTGAAGCAGAGGTGCTGAATAAAGACTTTATAGCTGGAATGCCTAAAAATTTCCCACCTCAGTTTTTTATTGATACCGAATCTGGTAACCCCACAGGTTTTGCCGTTGACGTTATGGATGCTGTAGCAAAGCGTTGCGGTATATCAATAAACTATAAAGTATTTGAAAATTGGAAAGAAACTAATCAGGCTGCAAAAGATGGGCTTATTGATATTATTCCGAACATGGGATTTACTTCTGAACGAAAAACTTTTTCGTATTTCACCCAACCATACGAAACTTTTCGCATCAATTTTTATATTAGAACAACCTCATCATCCCTACAATCTGTCTCAGATATTGGAAACAAAAAAGTAGGAGTTGTTGTCACAAATAAAGCCTGTTTTATCCTGGAGAAAAAAGGGCAATACAATTTAGTAAAAGTTGATTTATCTGAGGATCTTATTTGGAAACTCATAGCGGGGGATGTTGATTGTATAGCCATGCCTAAGCCCCTTATGGATTATTTAATTCATAAATCTCGGCTTACAGATCACATTATAGCTCTTGGTGATCCGCTGGTGGAAATAAAAAGAGGCATTGCAGTAATCAAAGGCAGAGAAAAATTATTTCAACTTCTGCAATCAAATATGGATGATTTTATTCTTTCACAAGATTTTAAAGATATCTACAAGAAATGGTATGGCCTGCCTGAACCATACTGGACATCAAAGCGAATTGGTATTATGAGCGCGGTACTTTTGGGTTTTACAATTTTTGGTATGGCTATTTGGAGATATCGTTTCATGACCAAAGTCAATAAAGAACTTGAAATAGCCGTTCGGGATCGTACAAAAAAAATTGAAGAGAGTGAAAAGCGTTATAAGCAAATGTTCCTCGATAATCAGGCCATTAAACTCGTTATTGACCCTATAGATGGTAGTATAGTCGAAGCAAATAATGCAGCATGCATTTTTTATCAATATCCAAAAGATAAACTTCTCAGCATAAAAATTAGTGATATCAATACTCTTTCGTTTGAAAGGATAAAGGAGGAAATGGATGCTGCAATATCAAAAAAAATACGCCAGTTTCATTTTTCCCATAAGTTGGCCAATGGAGAAATAAGAGATGTTGAGGTCTATTCTGGGCCAATCAATGTAGGAGATAAAACGCTACTGTTCTCGATAATTCATGATACTTCGGAACGGAAGAAGGCCGAACTTGCTATACAGAAAAGTGAACAAAAATACAGACACTTAATTCAAACTGCCTCTGATGCCATTTATTTAATTTCAAAAAATGGACGCTTCACAGATGTGAACGCTGCAGCGTGCAATATGCTGAGCCGTAGTCGTGAAGAAATTCTAAATCTTGATATTAGTGGTATCGATCCCAATTTTAGCTTAAAGGCATTTCTTGATTTCTGGAAAGAAACACCATTAAGTGAACCCAGAGTATTTGAAACTAAACACTTACATAAAGACGGCTCCTTGGTGCCAGTTGAAGTAAGCGGTCAAAAATTCAAAGTTGGTGAGGAGGTGTTCTTTTTCGGAATTGCCCGAAATATTACTGACCGCAAAAAGGCTGAAATTGAACGTGAAAAACTTCAGGTTAGACTGCAGCAAGCCCAGAAAATGGAATCCATAGGAAATCTTGCCGGAGGGATAGCCCATGATTTTAATAATATTCTATCACCAATTATTGGTATGTCTGAGTTGCTTTTGGAAGATCTGCCTAAAAAAAGCATTGAGTATGAAAATGTTGAAGAGATTTACAAAGCAGGGAAAAGAGGTAGTGAGCTTGTAAAACAAATTCTTGCCTTCAGTCGGCAATCTGAAAAAGAAATGGTGCCAACCTGTATTCAAAATGTACTAAAAGAAGTTATGAAGTTATGCAGAGCTTCTATTCCTATTGATATAGAGATCAAACAGGATATCCATCCAGAATGCGGTTTAGTTTTGGCAGATCCGACACAAGTTCATCAAATAGCCATGAATATTATTACAAACGCTTATCATGCGATAGGGTCAAAATCAGGGGAGATTAAAGTAAGACTATCTGAATCAAGCCTCACTTCATTTCCCCAAAAAACCAGCCTTTCACCTGGCCGATATGTAATTCTCTCGGTTTCGGACAATGGCCATGGTATTTCGCCTGATACAATAAGCAAAATTTTTGACCCATACTTTACAACAAAAGAAAGAGGTAAAGGAACTGGGTTAGGGCTTTCGGTAGTATATGGTATTATAACACAACATAAAGGTGATATTTTTGTCAAAAGTGAAGAGGGTAAAGGCACAACATTCGAGTTGTTTTTTCCATTATTCAGGCAGTCTAACCAAACAGAGATCTTGAAAACGGTAGAGTCCAAGCCCATTGGCAATGAACGCATATTGCTCGTGGACGACGAGCCGCCAATAGCAAAACTTCAGAAATGTATCCTTGAACGACTGGGTTACCGCATAATCTCGAGATCAAATAGTATCGAAGCCCTGGAAACCTTTAAATCGAATCCTGATTCATTTGACCTGGTTATCTCTGATGTCACAATGCCCAACATAACTGGAGATGTTCTTGCAGAGGAAATGATTTCTATCCGACCTGATATTCCCATTATTTTGTGTACGGGTTTCAGCGAAAGAATTGATGAGGATAAGGTGGCTGCATTAGGCATAAAAGGCTTACTAATGAAACCAATTGCCAGTTCAAAAATGGCTGAAATGGTTCGACAAGTGTTGGATGATAATAAAAAAACCTGATGATTATTGAGTAATAACCGGGAGTGTACTTTGTCTATTTTTTTTGACCAAGAGCCTTGCCCAAAAAGACGATGACTACTTTTAAAGTGTGTCAGCGGGACCTTGGATCAAAAAATGAGCACTTCTTTTTCCAGCGGTGGGTCAATGTCGATAAACCTCGATGAGGGCTGGAATTCAAAGGGCTTATTCTTTGCCATATCTTAACGTATTTCACGCAAATGTTCATGGTACCCTAAATAGGGTAAAAATTTTATAGGGTTTCAAGATTCTACTGTACTTTTCGGGGGGATGGGCAAAAAACCCCTTATAAGCATTCCGTTTCATGCGGCACCGATTTGTTGCAGCCGCTTACGAAGAATCTGCGCAGGGGTTAATCCGATTCTATTTTCCAAATAATCCATTAGTGAAACATGGGGTTGGAAGGTTATTCCCCCCGGAAGTTCAACCAGAAAATTTTCCGGGAATCCCAATTTAGGATTCAAAATTCTTCGCCATTTACCGCAAAAAGCCACAGCCACTTCACCGGCGATCGCACTCCAGCCTTCAAGAACATAAGACGGGAGGGAACGTCCTTCCGTTCCAAGGCAGGCGTCAATCTTTTCAAGACTTGGGAGATCGAACCCCAGGTTTAAGCATCCTTTATTTGCAGCATGTTCAAAAGCCGCACCAGAAATATATTTTTGAAAATCAGCAAATCCGGGTGAAACATCCCGAAGCAGCAGGGTACGGTCAGGAAGCGGGTAAACATCGACGAGCGGTCTTGCCCAGGGTTTAAAATAATTTGACGCATCGGAACGAAAACGGCCAAGGTCTCCGTCATCACCCGTTGACCTGAGAACAAACACCGTTGCACCGGAATAGGTTCGAATAATACGCCAACCCTTAATATCCCGTAATCGCATGACATCTTCCTGGTAAGCGAAATCCGTGGACAGATAATTCAGCCAGCCCGTACCCGGGAGTTTTACGGGGGTATCGATTTCGGTATAATGAATATGTGCAAAAAATTTTTCAAGAATTGATCTCGGACCGCAAAGCCCCCAATCGGTAAGGCACATGTCAAACACATGGCTTGCCGCATCGATAAACGGTTTACCCAAAATATCCGTGAACCCGGGGTTGAATCGTCCGGCAATAAACCCGGGCTCCATGGGTACCCGGATCATCCAGTCCGATGCGTCGTTGCTCAATTCGATCCATGCCGTCCCTTCATGCGCCAAAGAAGACATGAATGCTCGTTGATCAAAAGGTTTCCGTATGTTTGCAGGAGCCTTTCCGCTTTCGCAAAGAAAGCCGGAAAGGGTATCGGTCAAGGAGCATTTTGCAATTTCGGATGTGACGGGTACCACAGTATAATAATCAGGCTCAAGTCCCGCTGATTTAAATGCCCTTATCAAGCCTGACATTACCCCGGTATCCCGGGTGACAACATTAACCACCGCTCCTAACCAGTGGTCTTCATTTTTCTCGCTGTTAACCATTCAACGTTCCTTATATTATGGCCGGCTGGGCCGTAAATGAACAAATCGTATCCGAGAGAGGAAATCGTATATAGCTGACGTACTGTAGCCGTTCCCCTGCATCCATTCACCAATGGTCCGCATAACGATACGGGTTGTGGCTGCAGGAACGGGACGGCTTGAGACCACAACAAAATCAGCCGAGGAAGCCGCCGGAATGACCCTGGCCTCAATGCCAGACGCCACATACATCCGTTCAAGGGAACCTGCCAGGTCCACCGCATTTACCTCTCCGAAATGCGAGTGTTCCCAGTTTCTGCATTTGATCTCTCCATACATGGATCTGTCCGCTAAAGCAACATCTGCCTCTATCGAGGTCTGTGGGTCTTGTCGCCCTGAAAATCTCATGGGACGGGGAAGACCCACTGAAACCTGACGTTCCCCCGCTCCCGCCCGCAAATGGGCCTCTCCTTGAGATTCATAATGCTGCCATTGCAAAGCCGTACGGCCGCTGCTTCGGCCTGTGATTGGTGCATTTCCCGGTACGGCTTCCCATCCGGCATCTCCCCAGACGACAATCTCCCGGGAGGGATCAATCGGAGCCCTGGGGCCGGTAACGGGCTCTCCCCGAGGCCCAAACAATTCCAGTTCAACTGCACCTGCGCCCCTTCCCGCGACCACTTGACCATGGGGGCCGTATAGGGTCACGTCGGGTGGGGTACGGGGATTGATACGTACAATACGTCCTCCGACTTCACCATAGATAGCCGGTTCGTAAACCATACCTCCGGCGGCCACATATTCCGCCGCGCCGAACGGAGTTCCCGTCGGATCAAGAATGGTTGAAACTTCGGGGACACCTTCGGGAACGACTCTTATTCTCGGGCCGGCTCCTTCGGGGACCGCAGTCGATCTAGGCCCGGCATATTCCGGTATCGCCGTTGAACTGGAACCGAAGTATTCCGGCACCGCCGTAATCCTGGAACCTGTGTATTCCGGAATCGCTGTTGCCCGGGGACCGACGGTAGATTCCACAAAATCGGCTGCTGCCCCGGCCTCAAGTTCAGCGGGTATAACTTCGATCCCACCTTCGGAACGGGGGCGAACAAAAGCTATGGGACCCGGCCCCGCAGACCTCAAAGCCCCCCATGTGAGGACACCTCCGAACAGACCGCCGGCCAGACCTGCCTCGATCCAGCCCTCCGGCCCCATAACGGCGCTTTCGTGATATCCGCTGACATAAGGATCATCCCGCGTAGCCCCGATAATAGCACTGTAAGCATCGGCCCCAACCGCCGTGCTCATACTGATTGTAACGCCTTCAACAGTTCCCGCAGTCATCATTCCCGCACCGGTCGTTAAATCAGCGCCTAAAAATCCTGCCAGCCGTCCCCCCCAACCTGCGGTCAAAACTATCACTACAGCCGTGAGAGCGGATGCTCCCATGTTCCACCAGATATTCTCTGCATAAGCCGAATTGGAAATTTCCCCCCGGCGATAGGCCATGGCATTCCTGGCTTCGCGATCCATATAACCGAGGGTCATAAAATTCCCGCAGAGCCTATAAATCTGAACCGATGCCCATTCTAAAGCATTCACGCCAATGGCCGCATAGTATATGCCCCCTGCCTCCGCATTGGCGGCCATGGTGCGTTCAATGGAGGCCTCTTCATTCATCCAGAATTCACCGGCCGTCTCTTCCGGTATACTCGGCCCCTGCCACTGCCTGAGCCATCGCGGCAGGTCGGCAACAAGGTCCCGAACCTCAATGCTTTCCGTTGCAAGACTCGTCATCGCATCAAGCTTATCCAGATTTTCGTCGTATATGCCGTCTCTTAACTGAACAACACGGGAAGAAAACTGGTTAATTGCATTGACAAGAGATCTTGCGCCATTGACGCTGGTTTGCCCCGGGTCACTCCGGATCTGATCGTTGAGGACTCGGACTTCAGGAAGTGCCTCGCGGCCCTGCTCAAGGGCAACGGCAATGTGAACCAATTGTTCAACGGCCAGGCCTTGATTGTCCGCCACAACAAAAAGCGGTTCAGGGGCAAAATCGTCCAAGCTTTCCACGGAAATTTCACCGGCCCGGTCCTGAACTTCCATACCGTCGACAAAAAAACGCAGACGGGTCGGTGTATCTTCAAGGCCGTCCGGATCAACAAGTTCCACTTCAACCTGGCTATCCTCAAAATGTCCCAAATAATGGCGCAGGGTCTCATTCCGGGCGATTTCACGGGCGGCGATTCCTGCACCGCCGCTGGGTCCATGGGGCGTACCCAGTCCGGAGAAATATTGGCCGAGAATAGCCTCCCGGCTTTCAAACGACGCCGAATCAGGAAGAAAATCAGCCAATGGATAGGATGATGTTGTGGTGATTCCCAAAGGTCCATCATAAGTTTCGCCACGCCTGACGGCTTCACGCCGCAACGCAGCCTGTTCCAATGCATCCATCTCTTCAGCCGGCAGGATGAAAAGCAACAAATAATAAGACGAAAGCGGATGCGGATTGGCATTGACCGCCTGATTCGCCCCTCCTTCACCGGAAACATCATCTTCATCCACACGCTGAAGATGCTGAATCATCCCATAAGACTGCTGAACCGTATGGGCGGCTTCATGGGCCATAAGAAAAACATCATAGGCACTTTGTCCTTCACCCAGATATATATGGTTACGATGGGTAAAAGCCTTAGCTTGAATGGACCGGGCCGCCTGACGCGAACTCGGGGTATCATGAACGGCCACATGGTTAAGGCTTGTTCCCAGAACCGGTTCGATACGTAAGCGGGTGCTTTCGGGAAGAGGGGTCCCCCCATCGGAATTTTCAACGGGCCGGCTCATATCATCGGAACCGATGGCAGACTGTTTGTTTTTTGCCTCAACAGTCTCAGATTCAAATATCTTCGCCTGAATATCGGAATCTTTTTCAACCGATTCCTGCCCCTCGTCAAGGATATCTCGGCCCGACGCCTCGGGCATGCGCATCACAGTGTCGGCAAAGCGGTTCGCTTGCCGTTCATACTCGTCATCAGGATTACCCACCGTGAGTTTTGCCTGCACACCTTCATCTTCCGCTTCATCATCTAAAAATTGTCGCTGAACCGGGGGAGGCTGGGATGACAACGCATTATTCTGCAGGAAAACCGGTACACCTGCTTCCGGAGCCTGAACCTTAAAGACCTCGCCGGATTTCTTCTCCACATCCGGAGACGATGGCGAAGGTTCCTTCTGAAGTTCTTTTTTTTGTAAGGCGTACGTTGTCCCCATGGATATCCCCGTTCAATATTAATCCGGCAATTTAATACGCGACCCAATTTAGGGCCTGTGATCCTTGAGTCTCCCTGTATTATATAGGTCTTGAATCTGTAGGGATTACAAATAGTAACATATTTAATTGCCGGAGAAATATTAAGAACTGCGACTTTGTCTCCGGCCTATCCGATTTCTGAAAAGTGCCCACGGCGAGAGCCCCGGTCTACCGTCCACTCGCTACGGATTCCGATCATATGCCCAAATTCATGAATCAAAGTGATCTGTCCAACCCTGAACGAATATAGTACGATCTCCGCACTTTGCCACCGGGACCGATTCTACGCCATATTGGCTCTGGGGTGTCATGGAAGGCAGCGATGTAATGATGTAATCCAGTAAATATAAAATATAGGATAAGAACTTGCTTTTTGTCAATCAAAATACAGCAATTCAATGCATCGAATCAAATTCATAGTTATTGACGATGCTTTTTCAACAATAGTTCGTACAGTTTTTAGATTCTCCCTCATAACAATGCCTTCATCTCGCCCTGCAGTTGAAACAAAGTCTCCTTTCTTTTTTGATTTTTGAGCGGTTCACATTAATGGAGGCTTTCGATTTTTCCCGCAAATATGAAACTCTGAGAGCCTCCCCGGCAAAGCCGGGGTTATTACCCTCCTGTTAAATAATCGAAACTTAATGCTGTCAACTTGGGGATTGAGTTCAAAGCGTCCAATACACTGCGTAAGATCCAGCAGATGGGCTTTCCGCACTCCTATCACCAATATATAACTGATTCTTGTACAAATGAATCTAAAAGAATATAATATAAGTATAACCAATTGCGGAGGAAATAAATGCTACATTTATTGACGCAAAAGCACAGAACGAATCGCGCATCCCCCACAACTTCCAACGGACATGATCTAAAAATAAAAAAAGGTTTAAAGACTAAACCAGGTCTCCCGTTATTTTTACGTAAATCAACAGTTTCCATGCCTTCAAACGCTCGTTCTGTTGAAATGGATTACCCCCACTCAAATATCATCAGCAATGTTACCGGTAGCACTATTCCCGGGCGAGCGGTTCACGCGCCCTGGCTTGAACGGGAATACGGGGTTCCGGCGTTTACCGACGGATTGAATTCATATTTTGCTGATCGCTCCCCTGCTATTGATGTTGCCGGGCACGAAGCCGCGCATCAACTTCAGAACAGCGGCAAAACCAATAGCATGGGGCTGCATCCTGAAATACAGGCAGATGCGGTCGGCCGGGCCAGTGTCCACAATACGTCGGCTTTATCGGTTATCGGAAAGAGTGGCGCGCCAACGCGCAATACCGTGCGGCTTTATACCCCCTTTACGACAACAGATCAGACCGATACGGGAGACTGGCAGTTGGGTCAAAATGCCAGGGTGAGCCGGGATGGTAATCTGCTGACCCCGGCGAAACGGTCCCACATTGCCTATGCCCAAAAAGAGATCATCGAAAATGCCAACCGGATACTTGAAGCCAGACAGTCCGGTGTCCGCCTTTGGCCCCTGGATGAAACCATCAGCGGCATGGCACCGGATTCAAGCGGACGGAAAAAGTTGAACCGGGTCGGATATCGAATTTTGACCAGCGATACCTGGCCGAACCCGACATTATATGATGACTGTGGCCGTTCTTCCCATGAAGTGGCCGGACCCAGTGGAACTGACAGCAATTCCCGTGCAGTGTATATTGATAATGCCGGCAACGAACAGGAAACGTCTCCGTCATGGGGAACCGATGCCATGCGGGGAGAAATTCTCATGAATCTGGGGCTGGGAAGCACACCGGCCGAAGCATGGACGGCATATCAATCGCTGCCGAACAGGGACGACTTTGACCGTCGCCATGGATTGAATGCATACGCACAGCCCGGCGTTGGAGAGGGATATGCCGCAGATCGCGCCGGCGGCTATAATTATCATTTCGGAACCGTGGTTCTGGTTTCCGGCGGAGATCGGATCACTTTTGAAAACTATACCCGAGACTCAAGTGGTAATTTTTCCATTCAGACCGACCGGTGGTTTTTTGCCATGTACGGACCGCCCTCGGAACCGGCCCAGACCTTTCATGGGGTATGGGGAGATGCAGACACCACCACCATGGTTCACAGAACGTCTCCTGATCCTTCCGCACACACGGAAAATACAGCAGACCTGTCAACACCGGAACTCATCCGTCGCCAGGAAAGCACCACGGACAAACCGGAAAAAATGGCCATTAATGCGGAATTGCGGAACCGTTCGATACGAGTCTACGTAAAAGTCCACTCCACGGAAGATACCTTTGGTGAAGATGAAGTTTATGTGCGTATTTACAATCGCAAATTGTCGTTTCTTGATGAAGAATCCGGTGTCGTTGGACTCAACGATGGAAGTGACCACACCTTTATTCTTTCCATTGATGATTTGGTGAGTGAATTCGCCTCCCTGGCCAACGGTATTTCGGTCCAGGTTTATGATGAGGATTCTCCGGACAGTGATGACTTAATCGTGTGGGTTGCGTTTCAGCCGCCTTTCTCCATCACCAGCAACCAGGGCTCTTATGATGGGGCGACCTACGAAGTTCATATCAGCTTTCCGAGATGATCATTACGATTTCCGGTAAAGAGGGTAAAACATGTCATTACACTGACGATGGTCATGTCAAATTGAGCCCAAAACAATAGACACGATAATCTCTCCGAAATACTTGCGGGTATTTCGGAGAGAAAACGTGATTTGCCTCGTTACCGGTTATGGATAGCGGCATGCAGGGTATCGGACAAATTTTTCCCAACCCACCCAGGATGCGTCATGCATACGGACATCTTCAAATCCAAGATAGCGGAGCATGAAAAAGCCGGCCCCGGCCCAAGCCCCTGTGTTGCAGGTCAGTACAACCGTCTTGTCCGGTGTTATGCCGCGGTTTTTAAGGGCAAAGAGAAGCTGCTCCGGCGGTTTCAATTCCGCATGATCCATGTAGAGTCCGTAGACCGGAAATTTCACCGAGCCCGGAATCCTTCCTGCTCTGAGGGCCTTGGGGTGTTTGGCCAGTTTTTTGGATTGATCCAGGGTACGGATGTCAACGATGACCACACCCAGGGTGTCCAGGTTTTGGCTGACCCAGTTATTGTCAACTATGAATTTATTTTCCGGTTTAAATTTAAACGTCACAGACGCCGGTGTGACAGCGTCCTTGGACAGGGGAAACCCTGCCAGCCGCCAGCCCTGGATTCCGCCTTTGAGAAATGAAAAGTTTTTGACCCCGGCATAATCCATGACTGAGAGGGTAAAGCCGGCCCGCCAGGCGTCATTGTCATAAACAATAATATGATCCGTATCCGATATCCCCTTTTTTCCGAGTATATCTGAGATGACTTCAGGCTTCAGCAGTTGCTGGGGCGTGTCGGTATCCCAGGGCCAGCGCAATTCGGTCACCGGGTCCAGGAATATGGCACCGGGAATGTGGCCGGCATCATAAGCCTCTTTTGTCCTGACATCTATGATTCTTATGCCGGGTTGGTCCAGATTGGCCTTTAACCATGCTGCATCCTTTACCCGTTCTGTTTTGACTTTTGTGGTATCAATTTCAACTGGACGGGTTTTGTTTATCTTTGCCGGGACGCGGTTGTCCGGCACCACCACCCGTTTATTGGCTGCCTTTTCATAGTCAAGGAGATCATTTTCCGAAAGGAACAGGTCCCGGTTGCCGTGGCAGTGGTTGCAATTGGCATTCTGCCACGTTTTTCTGAGGATATTATGGGGGGAGGTCCGTTTCCAGTTAGGAACTTTATCAAAATTTTTGAGTGTATTTTTGTCATAATGGGCGAAAAGTTTCGGGTCCACCGGTATATGCCGGACAAGCATGTACCGGTAATCGGTGCCTGGCGCTGAATTGTCGGTGTTCAGGCCTATTTTAATGTTTTCCAGGTCTTGCTGATTGGTATAATAGGGCAGCCCGTCTTTGTCTGTGGCCGTATGGCAGGAATAACAATTGGTATAGGTCTGGGAGTGACAAACCTGGCATTGAACTTTTCCCGCATGAATCGTGTGATCTCGGATTGAACCATGTTCCAGATCTTTATGGCAATCCTTGCATTTGACTTGTTCGGCCAGGTGGTAACGGCCTGGCAGGTTTTTGGGCGCTGCTGCATGGAGTTCGTCAGCTTTGTGGCAGTCCACACAGTGCATATTGCCTTTCAAGGCATGCACATCCCCCTGGCCCCGTTTGCCAAGGTATTCATTACCCACACGGCTGCCGTGGCAGGCCGTACACTGGTCCAGTATCCTGGGCCGTTTATTAAAGTTGTGACCGTCGACAAAACCGCCGCCCACTGATTTAGGCCGGCTGACATGGCAGCCCCCGCAACTGGTATGACAATACCCACAGTGGCGTTCCCTGGCCATATCCGTAATTTCCCCGGAAGAACCATCGGACCGGCTGTCCACAATGGTTTTAAATGTGGAAAGGTTAAAATGAAGAGACTCTGAGATGGACTGGACAATATCTTCATGGCAGTCTGCGCAGGCATCGTCCAGATTTTTGAGGGAGGGTTGGGCTATCATCCCCTTGTGTGCACTTGCCTTGTCCGGCGCTTCGCCATCCCCATTATGGCAGGTGGTGCATCCCACCTGCCCATGCTCTGAATCAAGAAACTCCCGGGATACGTTTACCTTTTCCTGAGGCGCCAACGGCACCACAGAACCACCTCAGCCCGCCCCCGAAGTCATGGCGGACTTTTTCGGTTTCTCCTTGGACAAATTTGAAATGAGTTTTTTTTCATCACAATGGCAGTCAATACATCCTTGATCGGCCATGGCCGTTTTTGCTCCAATTGTGAAAATTATTAAAAGGAAGGCAATGTATAAAAGAAAATTTAGACGGACCATAAAAACTCTCCTTGATATAGGGATTAAGGCAGCACGAATTTTTTATTTCTTGAATAATGCGTTGGAACGGTAAATATCAATAGGAAAAAAAAGGAGAGTTGTCAACACCATTTCAAGTGCGATGCTGAGCGGTGTGCAATGACCAGTCCAGTACTTTGTATATATCCGGCATGTCGAACTTAGCGAGATGAGTTCTCCGGCGTCCATAGAGGATGCAGTTACGGCTATGCCATCACCGACACCTGCCCCTTTTTCAGTTTCTCGGACTTTTTGGTGGCGGAAACCACCTGTGACGACAAACTTTTTGGTGGCGGAAACCACCTGTGACGGCAAAAAAAAGATGTATGAACTGATGGGCACGCTCAAACCCCTCCATCTCATGCACCTTCCCCATACCCAGGTCGGACAGGCGGCCCTGGACTATTGGATCGCCGCATTTAAGGCCCTGGAAGAGTTCCTGGTTTCAGCATCCGGCCACAGCGTCACCCCCGAAGGCCTTCGGTCCCAGATCCGGGAGCAGAATCAAATTCGCCGGGTGCTGCTTGAGGTGGCCCTGCTGGCGGCGGACCCAAGGTCTCCCATGACGGCCCAAGAAATGCTGGCCGTTCAAGAGAGCAAAAGCTTCTGTGTCTTTCCGGAAAAGTACCTCCAACATCTGACCCGGCTCAAATCCGGCCTGGAAAATTTCCTGGCCCAGCCGGCCCTGCCGGAACATCGCGGCGTTCGCATCCTTTTAACCGGCTGCCCCGTGGGCAAGGGGTCTGATAAGGTCATCAATATTATAGAAGACCTGGGGGCCAGGGTGGTCTGCATGGAAAATTGCTCGGGGCTGAAGGGGATGAGCCTGGCCGTTGATGAAACCGGCGATCCTTACGAGGCCCTGGCCCGCCGCTATTTGCAAATTCCCTGCTCCTGCATGACTCCCAATCCCAACCGCATGTCAGACCTCCGGCAGATGGCGGTGCAGTTTAAAGCCGATGCCGTAGTGGATCTGACCTGGCTGGGTTGCCATACCTACAATGGTGAATCCTTTGCCGTCCAGACCCTTGTGGAGGAAGAACTGGCCCTGCCCTTTTTACACATTGAAACGGATTACTCGGAGTCTGACCTGGAACAGCTCAAGACCCGTATTGAAGCATTGATGGAATTATCACAATAGACTATAGGAGAACCCAAAAATACGCGGATACGACGATGTGGCCCGTGCTATCAAAGCCTCTGCAACCCCGTTTAAAATCGGCTACCATTCCCCCACCTCCGCACCCAGGGTCGTCTTTGAAGGAGCCCTGCACAAGGCCGGCTTCAAAATTTCCGGTAACCCCAACGACGTAGATGCGGACATCCTCATGGTGGATCTGAAATCCACCGCCAACTTGATTCCGGCCCTTTTAAGCCGCCAGGTGGACTGCTGGGTAGGTCCGGCCCCCCATCCAGCCGTGGCCGAGTACAAGAATGCCGGGCATATCGGCCTGGACTCCCGGGATCTGCCCCCCAAGGGCGACTGGGTTGATTTTCCTTGCTGCGTCATGGGGGCCGGCGACAAACTCATTGCCGACCATCCCGGGATTATCCAGGCCATGACCGACCTAATGACCGATGACATCCTCTGATGGTGGATCTGAATTGATCCACCGGCTCAAAGGCTTGATTCCGGAACCAAGGGGCAGATAAAGGGTAAGGACCTGAAGGCCGCCACCCCGATTCTTTACGATTTTTCCTTTGTGAAAAAGAGCCTGGCCAAATAGGACGGATTCCAGAGCCGGGATATCCCGGCCTGCGGATCGTTGAGATGATATGAAATTTTTTTCCTTTGCCGTTTCCCTGCCGGCTCCCATCCTTCTGGCTCTGTGCTGGATATGGATGGCCGCCCGGATCCAAAATCAGGTAATCCTGCCCCCCATGGAGCAGGTGCTGTATATCCTGGCCCATCCCTTTGAAGACTTGATCAGTATGGGGTCCCTCACCAGCAATGTCCTGGTCAGCCTGGTCCGGGTTTTGCTGGGTTATGCCGTGGCCGTGGCCATCGCCATCCCCCTTGGGGTGGTCATGGGGTATTACGGCATGGTCTTTAAGGCCTTTAACGGATTTTTGAACCTGTTCAGGCCTATCCCGCCCCTGGCGTGGGTACCCCTGGTCATGGCCTGGTTCGGCATCGCCAGCCTGGCCACCATGGCCGGGGTGGAAACCGGCCAATGGTACATATATCTGAACAACATCAAGTTCTCCATGCTCTTCATTATCTTTGTGGGGGCCTTTTATCCCATCCTTACCGCCACCATTCACGGGGTCCGCAGCGTGAATGCCACCCTTCTTGATTCCGCCCGGGTCCTGGGGGCTACCCAAAGCCAGATTTTCAGGAAAATTCTGATCCCGGCGGCCATGCCTGCCATTATCACGGGTATGCGCATCGGCCTGGGCATTGCCTGGATGTGTCTGGTCTCGGCAGAGATGCTGCCCGGTTCCCTGTCCGGCATCGGTTACATGATCACCCATGCCTTTACCCTGGCTTCCACAGACATCGTCATCGCCGGCATGATCTCCATCGGCTGCGTCGGCGCCCTTATGGACATGGTTTTCCGCCGCGTTGAGAAGCAGAAATTTTCCTGGCAGAGGCAGACCAACCTATGAGCGACACCCCCATCATCGACATCCAGGAGCTGTCCAAGTCCTTTACCACAAAATCCGGTGACCAGCTGTTGGCCCTTGACGATATCAATCTCGCCATTCGCCCCCGGTCCTTCACCTGCATCGTGGGGCCCTCAGGATGCGGGAAATCCACCATCCTGCGCATCGCCTCAGGCCTGGAAAAGGCCAGTCGGGGCCAAGTGCTTTATAAAGGCGTCCCGGTGCTAAAGCCCGGTGCCGACATCGGCCTGGTCTTCCAGGAGTACTCTCTTTTCCCTTGGCTGTCGGTTTTAGACAATGTGGCAGCCGGCCCGGAATTTGCGGGGGTGAATAAGCAGACCCGCCACAGAGATGCAATAGACTTTCTCAACATGGTCAACATGGCGGAGTTTAAAGACGCCTTTCCCCACGAACTCTCCGGAGGCATGCGCCAGCGGGTGGCCATTGCCCGTGCTCTGGCCAATGAACCGGACGTCCTGTTCATGGATGAGCCCTTCGGGGCCCTGGATGCCCATACCCGTATCCTGCTCCAGCAAGAGCTGCTCACCCTCTGGGAAATAACCCATAAAACTGTTGTACTGGTCACCCACAGCGTGGATGAAGCCGTCTTCCTGGCTGATGAGATCGTGATCATGTCTTCCCGTCCCGGCCGGATCCAGGATGTACTTACCGTGGACATGTCTCGGCCCAGAACCCGCGCGGACAAGGAATTTGGGGAACTTTCCGATTTCCTTCTCCACGCCCTTTCCCCGGACCGGGTTTGATCGCGCGGCTGCCCTCCCCGAATCATCCGCCATTAATCTGACGACGCAACCCCAACTTTGGGGACAAAATCTAAGTTTTAAGGGCATTAAAAATGGTGCAAAATAATTGTGGAATGGTTTTCATCATGCTATGTTTCAGGACATAGTATTCTGATATAAATGATATCCGCTTAAAAAAATAATAAAACCGTAAACGGCCGGCTTTTCAAGTACCCCCCCCCCTTATTTCCGTTTCGTCGGTGAAAGTGATTACGACATCACCATCCGAAAGGATCTATCAGAGTGGGACGCCGCTCAATTCGACAAATTTTTTCAGGAGAATGCAATGCTATGATAACTGAACGAGAAATAACAGAAATTGTCAGCAAGCAATACGAATTCTTTGATACATCTGTTACCCATTCTTATGAATTTAGAATCAATGAACTGCAAAAGCTAAAAAAGAAAATTAAAAAATTTGAGAATCAATTTACTGCTGCACTCAAAAAAAATCTGGGGAAATCCGTATTTGAGTCATATGCTACTGAAGTTGGCTTTATTTTGCATGATCTGACCAATACGATTAAGGATTTAAAAAAATGGATGAAACCTAAAAAGGTGAAAACCCCATTATTGGTTCAACCTGCATCAAGCCAAATTCACTACACGCCACTCGGGGTAAATTTGATCATCTCTCCTTTCAACTATCCAGTTGAGTTAACGTTTGCCCCATTGATCAGCGCCATTGCTGCAGGAAACACCGCAGTAATAAAGACATCTGAATTAGTCCCTGATGTTAGCGAGGTTATTGAAAGACTTATCAATGAAACGTTTAAGAAGGAATATATTGCTTACATACCCGGTGAGATACCTGAGACCACACAATTGTTAAAGCAAAAGTTTGATCATATTTTTTTTACTGGAAGTCCCCAGGTAGGCTCAATCGTAATGAAAGCCGCATCCAAACATTTAACGCCTGTAACGCTGGAATTAGGCGGAAAAAGCCCTTGCATTGTTCATTCCGATGCAAATTTGAAGGTTGCAATTAATCGTATACTTTTCGGAAAATTCATTAATGCGGGACAAACCTGTATTGCCCCGGATTATGTTCTCGTTCACGAGAGTATCAAACAAAAATTTTTTGATACGATAAAACAACGCCTTATAGAATTGTATGGAGAAGATGCGTCATTGTCACCAGACTTTGGACGAATCGTTAATGAACGACATTTTGACAGGCTTATAAACCTGCTTGACCAGAAAAAAGTAATCGTTGGAGGAAAGTGCAGCAAACCCGATAGATACATTGCACCGACAATTATGGAAAATGTTACCCTGGATGACAACATTATGAAAGAAGAAATATTTGGGCCAATATTACCTGTAATTGAATATAGTAATTTTGATGAAATCTATAATACTATTGCTAAGCTTCCACAATCTCCACTTGCCTGCTATATTTTCAGCGAGAGTAAAACTGTACAAAATGAACTTGTTTCAAAAATTCAATTTGGAGGCGGGTGCATTAATCACTGTATTCAACACATAGTCAATCATCATTTGCCATTTGGAGGGGTTGGGGAAAGTGGCATGGGAAGTTACCATGGCTTTAATGGATTTGAATGCTTTTCACACAAGAAAAGCGTTTTAAAGGCTTCTACATGGATAGACTTGCCGTTCATATATCCCCCTTATGAAAAAAAACTTAAGTTGATACGGAAAATATTGAAATGATACGAGCATTAAAAAATTGAAAATAAAATTTGGAAAAACATCAACCGAACTCGGATTTCCGACCCAAAAAATCGGGGTTAACCAGGAAGGGGAAAAAGATGAAATTTAACTTAAGACCGAGGTTTCAAGCTAAAAGTTTCGCAGCTTTGATCAGTATTGTGCTTATAACCGGTTTGCCGTTAACGGGTCTGGCCCAAGGAAAAATAGACAAATTTCAGCCTGGATTCAGCGGTTATATCCAGCCGATGATCGGGGTGACGTATTCAAAATCCATCTCTGATGTCAGTGATGACACCAAGCAAATAGACTCCCTGGATCAGGACGCCGACTCTGAAACGGATTTTTTTCCTCTCGTTTTATGGGAAATGGGATATACTCTTCAAAACAAAACCACTCATTTTTTTGCGGGAACCCCGGAGGAGAACGTTGTGGAAGGGACATTTTATTTGGAAACCGGCATCCAACAAAAATTGTCCGGCGGCACCATTTTGTCTGCCTCCTGGATACCCAGACTGCCCATTCTGGACAACGAAGTATGGAAAGATCCTTTTTTGCTGGGCAGTGATAGAAAGGAAACAGATAGGAAATCCCAGGCGTTCAAAGTTTCGGCAGAATCCATCGGGGGAAGTCCTGTTAGCCTAAAATATGGATTCGGCCAACAAGACATTGATACCGAACAATCCGGACTTTATCTTTTTCAGCAGCCCGGTTCAACCCTTACGTCCTCGGATCTTAAGTTATTACAAAGGGATGCAATCTTTCACCGGTTGGAAGCCCTGTATGCGATTTCCCTTGGCCGCGGTGCTAAGATACAGCCGGGAGTTGCCTACATAAGAGGTGATGCGGATGGTGATGCCAATAGTTTTAATCACTTCCAAGGCAAAGTTTCTTTTGTATTGCCCCGGGACCCGTGGTTGTTTTTTGGGAATATAGCCATAAATTGGGCCGAATATGACGAAACCAATCCCATATTTAATAAAACCCGGGATGATGTGACGTATGGTATGACTATAGGTCTTACCTATGCGGCACCTTTTGGCTGGGAAAATTTCATGGCCTCTGCATTTACATCCTATAAAAAACAGAATTCAAATATCAAATTTTACGATTCAACAAGAATGATTGTTGCGCTTGGTTTGGCCTGGCAGTTTTAGCAATACAGAGTATACCTGAACTTCGCCTGTCAGATCATACGTAAAAAATAGAGACTCAATATGAATTACGATATTTCAGCATTTAATTCGATGGAACGCGGGTCAAGGTTTAACGAACCTACAAATATCTTTTTGCTGTCGATCAACACTGCTTTGGTGTGCAGCGTCAGGTGTTCCGGACCGTCCTCGTCGTACAGCAACGATTGAGCGGCGTTGGCACGGATCTCGTACAGTTCGGCACCGGCATCGATAACATCCTTTCGGTAGCGCGCATAAGCGGCATGCACCGGCACATGATTGGTTGAAGCCAGAGAGTTGGTCAGGACAACCACGCGCACGCCTTTATCAACAAGCTCTCGGACAAAGCGCACACCATTCTCCTTGGGAATGTAATACGGGGAAATAAATACGGCTTCTTTCTCTGCTTGACGCGTGATATCTGCCAGATCTGTGATCAGACGCATGTGGGTTTCATTGACTTGGTTTATCAGCTTGTCAGGACTGTCGGCAAGTACCCTGGCCGAAGCTGAATACAACGGCTGACTCCCATCAATGAAATTTAAGGTGTATAAGCCGCTACGGGCAATGGGATTGAAAATGCGTATTTCGATATTGGGGTGCTGATTGATCAACAGAAAGCTGTGATCCGGCACTGTAGTAAAAATATCGTCCAAAAGGAAACGAACCCGCACGCCCCGGTCGGCCGCCTTGAGCAGGGCATTGGCCATCACAGCGCCGGCGGTGTCGTTTTTCATTAAAAAATATTGCAGGTCCAGGCTCTTTTCAGCGGTTTCCGCCAAGCGTAACCGCATGCCCAGCGCATCCAAGCCCTTTCCCAGAGGGTAGAAGCCGGATAACCCGTCATGCTTTTTGACCTTAAAGGATGCGTAATTGTCCAGGAGTGTGCCTTCAAAATCGCTGATTGCCTGGCTGTAGGGTTTGGGTTGATCAAAGGATACCGTCGCGCAACCGGATGCAAAAAGCGCCAATAAAAGCGCCATCGTTAGTTTAATACTATTCAAACGCGACAATGCAATTATCTCATTCAGGTGTCTCATTGAAGCCTCTCCCTCATTAATATAAGAGAGCTTCTGAAAACCTGTATCATTTTATGAACCCAGCCCTATCGATTGCTCGTTTACTTTAAACATCACCGCAAGTGGATTGTGGTCTGATGTTGTTACTTTGTAAACTGTTTTATGGATCGTTTCCAGTCCCCGTAATAAATGTGGTCAACATGATATCCTAAAAATGTCGACTTGACATTCTCCTTGAAACGCACGGCAACGAGGTTCATGCGCTGGGCCATGGCGTCCACCCGCGCCATGCGGCCGCTGTTCCAGGTATTGAAATCACCCGAGACGATCATGGGGCCTCCGGTGGTTTGCCAATACGCTTTCCAGATGGTCACACTGCTTTTGAAAGGCTGTATAGCCCATGGTAAAATTGATGGCATGGATATTGGCAACCATGAGTTCCCAATGCAGGCCGGCGATGGGGTATCGGGTGATAAGAATGCTTTTGGGACCGCGGATTATCGGCTCCTTGACCTTGAATGTACAGGTTAGATTCGGCGTTATTTTCGAGGCCGTCAGGACCCCGGCTTCGATCTTTCGATACGCGTAAGCTATCGACAAATCCCACTGGTACTTTTGGCGTTGGAGCGCTTTAATCAGACTGTCGGTCAAATAAGCTTCTTGAAAATGCTGACACAACTATGCGTCACAGCAACCATCAAAAACAGGCACAACCACCAGGTCACACGGTTTCTACCGTGATTGCGGGTTTTCCGCCTACTGCATATGAATCGGCACATGGACGGCAATGAATCAGCCCCCTTTTCGATCTGCTTTTTCACAAAATTCTCTTGAACACCCCCCCCTTCTCTGTAAAACCATCAATCAGCTGGACCAATCCGTCTTCCATCAAAAATTCTTGTGGGATGGTTTTCATCATGCTATTCTCCAAAAAATAGCATTCTGCTATGTGAATGATCTCCAGCTATAAGTACAGAATATTAATAAAAAACGTCAATCAAATATCGTTTTTATGTAGATATGCGGACAACCGGATAATTATTTCTTATCAGAGCAAAATCGTCGGTCACCCCGGCCGTTAGCTGAAAAAATACAAACAAAGGAGAAAGATTCATGAGATATTCAATCTTCAAAGTTATCTGTATTGCCGTGACAATGCTGGCAGGTTCGATCACGACGGCCCCAGGACAGGAAAAACTTGATCGTACGGTTTTACCGATTCAGGAGCCGGAGCGGCCAACTTACAGCGAACTTGATGTGCGTAACGTCGAAGCGCCGCCGCTGTTCGAGGTTAAGGCGCCCAAAAATGCCCCCAATGTCGTAATTGTGCTGATCGACGATATAGGCTTCGGCGGACCCAGCACCTTCGGTGGCCCGATCCAGACGCCGACGCTCGACAAGCTCGCCACCGCCGGAATTTCCTATAATAACTTTCACACCACAGCACTCTGCTCGCCGACGCGGAATGCTCTCAAGACAGGCCGCAACCATCACACCACGAATACCGGGTCAATCATGGAATCCTCGACGGGATTCCCCGGGAATACAGGCAAGGTTCCGAATAGCGTTGCGCCGTTGGCAGAAATGCTTCGCCTCAATGGCTACAGCACCGGCGCATTCGGCAAATGGCATGAAACCGCTGCATGGGAGACCAGCGTCTCCGGTCCCTTCGACCGCTGGCCCACCCATCAGGGTTTTGATAAGTTCTACGGTTTCATCGGAGGAGAGACAGATCAGTGGTATCCACTGATTTACGATGGTGTCACCAGGGTCACACCGCCGAAGGTCGACGGTTATCACTTCACCACTGACATGACCAATGAGGCGATCGGCTGGGTAAAAGCGCAACAGTCCATGACACCCGATAAGCCTTTCTTCATGTACTTTGCAACTGGTGCGGTTCATGCGCCACATCATGTCCCCAAGGAGTGGATCGAAAAGTACAAGGGCAAGTTTGACGCCGGTTGGGATGACGTTCGAGAGAAAACAATGGCACGGCAGAAAAAGAAAGGGCTGGTTCCTGCGAACACTAAACTGCCACCGAAGCCCGAGGACATTAAGGACTGGGATGCCCTGACCGCTGACGAAAAGCGTCTGTTTACCCGCCAGGCAGAGGTATTCGCAGGATTTTTGGAGCAAACGGACCATGAGATCGGTCGACTCATCACCGCAATCAAGGACATTGGTGAATTGGACAACACACTGATTTTCTACATCGCCGGTGACAACGGTACGAGTGCCGAGGGCGGCTTTGTCGGAATGTACAACGAAATGACCTATTTTAACAATGTAAAGGAGAAGGTCGAGGATCTTCTTCCGCTGATCGACGAATGGGGTGGTCCGCAGACGTTCCCGCACATGGCAGCGGGTTGGGCAGTTGCCTTTGATTCACCCTTCACGTGGACGAAGCAGGTATGTTCGGATTTTGGTGGCACCCGCAACGGAATGGTTGTCCACTGGCCCAACGGTATCAAGGAGAAGGGCGGATTACGCACCCAGTTTGGCCACGTCATTGATATCGCACCTACCATTCTTGAAGCGACTGGTCTTCCCGAACCCCAAAGCGTTAACGGCACTCCTCAGACGCCCATTGAAGGAACGAGCCTCCTGTACTCGTTCAATGATGCTGCAGCCAAAGAACAGCATACAACCCAGTACTTCGAGATGTTCGGCAACCGTGCTGTCTATCACAATGGCTGGTTCGCACGGGCAATTCACCGGGCGCCCTGGCAGGTCATCAATATGCCACCCCTGGAATCAGATACCTGGGATTTGTACAATGTTCGCGAGGACTTCAGTCTTAGCAACAACCTGGCTGACAAATACCCGGAAAAAGTTGTTGAGATGGAGGCGCTGTTCATGAGTGAAGCTGAAAAATATCACGCCCTGCCGATTGACGACCGGGTAATCGAGCGGATGAATGCTGCTATTGCAGGGCGTCCGGATATTATGGCCGGTCGAATGTCTCTTACGCTCTACCAAGGGATGGATGGAATGCTGGAAAACTCCTTCATCAATGTGAAGAATCGCTCTAAGAAAATCACGGCTGAGATTGAGATTCCCAAAGGCGGCGCAAACGGTGTTATTATCACCCAAGGTGGCCGATTTGGAGGATGGTCGCTATATATGAAAGACGGCAAGCCAATCTACACCTATAATTTTCTCGGGCTCGAGCGATATACCGTCGCATCGGCTGATGCAATTCCTGCTGGGGCTGCGACGGTTATGCTGGATTTTGTCTACGATGGCGGGGGCGCTGGGAAAGGTGGCAAGGCGACTCTCTCAGTCGATGGAAAAAACGTCGCCGAGGGTCGGATCGAGAAGACCCAGCCTTTAATTTTTTCCGCCGATGAAACGGCCGATGTTGGTCTTGACAACCAGACCCCAGTTGCCGAAGACATCGGCATCGGCCGCGATGAGACTTTTTTCACTGGAAATATTCACAAAGTCACCATTGAGGTGAAGGACGTGAAGTAGATTTGCCTAAAAATTGCAGGGGACGGCGGGGGCGTATTCTCAATTAAAATTGTCCGGCAAATTCCCCGCCGCCGTGAATCGCGGTGCTGACTGTGTCCAGTACCGCGATTGGGACACTTTTGAAGGGAAATGCCTTCAAGCCAATCAATCTATAATTCTCAGGAAGTTATCGGTTATGTTTTTTATAGCTATTACTTGATGATCAAGTATTAGGAAAGGAACCTCATGATGAAAAAAATGATATTAAACAAGAGCCTTGACATGTTGCTCCCCACCCCCTGATAAAATTGAGGGACTTGAATGATACCATTGATTTTCCCGTTTTGTTGCGCCGGTATTTCTATTTTAAAAAGCTGGTCGGCATCACCCAGTGAGCGTATCAGATTCCAGAGTGCGGCAGATGACCTATGCCGATAAGGCATTGTGTGGTTGAGCCGTCGTGAAGCGCGGCGCTGATTTCGTAGAACACCTTGACTATAAAATATAATATCAGGAAAATTAATTATGATAAAACTTGCCGAATCAAATTCTTTTCAGAATTCTAAAAAACAGATCACCCGGGTCGGTTTGGGTGGAGAGGGTATCCTTCGGACAACCGGACAAAAAAATCTGGCACATGCCGTTATTAATGAAGCTTATGAACAGGGTATTGCCTATTTTGATACAGCACGGGTATATCTGGACAGTGAACTCTATTACGGCAATTACTGGGGAAAAAACCCGAACCATCGAGAAACCATCTTTCATACCAGCAAGTCTGCAGAGCGAACCCGAGAAGGGGCAATGGAAGAACTTGCAGAGACTTTGATCCGGCTGAATACGTCATATCTTGACCTGTGGCAGATTCATGATGTCAGAGATGAGAGGGATCTTGACTTGATTTCCCGAAAAGGCGGCGCATTAGAAGCTTTTATAAAAGCTAAGGAATTGGGACTTGTAAAACATATTGGCGTTACAGGGCATCATGATCCTGAGATATTAACACAGGCTGTAGAGAACTGGCCTGTAGATGCGGTCCTGATGCCTGTGAACCCGGTGGAGGAAATCATTGGTGGTTTTTTAACCCAAACGCTTGAATCTGCAAAAAGAAAAGGTATTGCCGTTATCGGGATGAAAGTGTTAGGCGGCAAACACTATATTGCAAAAAATTCCGGTATTACAGCAGGATTACTGACCCGCTTTGCTCTTTCGTATGATATCACAACCGCCATTGTGGGATGCAGTAATCCTGATGAAGTAAAGGAACTGGCTGATGCAGGCCGGGTTCAAAGTGTATTATCGGATGCTGAAAAAAAAGAAATCATTAAACTGTTTTCACCCCAGGCAAAAAAGCTGGCATTCTACAGAGGAAAAATTATTTAATAAACCTTAAATAACTTGCCCATTTTGTTATTCTCGGGAGCGCGGGTGTCCGCGCTCCCGAGAATAAATTATTGGCGGTAAATCAATATCCGGTTAATTCAATATATCCCAGCCCCTGGATTTCATCTCCCTTGAAACGAGCGGCCCCTTCCCAGTATGTAAATGAATGGGTGTGTTCCTGGTTGGGAACCAGGGGCGTGACAGATAGCTCGATTCCCTTTTCAGGAAGGGTTATCAGCCATTTATGGGGATATTTTTTTTTCGTAACGGGACTTTCCCATTTGCTTAACGTATGAATGGTAAAATCCTGTTCTTTGAGGATTTCATAACTGCCGTCCGAAAACGAGAGACTACCGAATCCAAACCCGTTTGCTTCCCCTTTTTTGTTCCGAATCCGGCAAACCATGAGATCCCGGCCGTCATCCAGATGAGCAGAGAACCAGTCCCAGCCGGAAACATTTTTGCTCAGAGCCGACGTACTCCATTCATGATCAAACCACGTAAACCCTTCGACTTCAAAGTCTTGGGTTCCGATCGTAATCTCTCCCCGGGTTTTGATACGGGGAATGGAATAATAATAAGAGCTATTGGAAGGATTCGGCCCTTTTCGGCTCAAGCCCTGATTTCCCTGGAAAACGGGTTGAGAAAAATGACTGAAAAGAAGATCAAGCGCCACCGGATTTTCGAAAGCGGATAACCGCATGGTCTCATCTGCCTGGATTACTTTCCAGTCATCAACCCAGACTTTAAACGGAGCGGCTTGGCTTCCGGCAATCCCAATGCTTTCACGGTTCATCCGGTGCATGGAATAAAATTGGGCATTGCTGACATCTGTTAACCCCAGATGAGCGAAATAAAGCTGTCGGGTCCGCCATTTTGACCCCTTTTTTACCGGTTTACAGGAAAGTGCCTGTCGAAAAAAAGTGAGCTGAAAACCAAACAGCCGGTTGTTTTTGGTTTTCAGATTTCCTGTATAGTACCACCATTCGGTCTGAAACGTTTCATGGGCACCGCTGTCTTCCGGCAGTCTTATGTTTGCCGGGCTTTGTGCAATACTGTAGCATCCCAAATCCGAACCGGATGACAAGGCTTGGGCAATGTTGATCCTTTCAGGTGATTCCGAACTGTCGCATCCGGTTAGCATCAACGAGGCCAGTGTCAGTCCGCTGAAAAACATAAGAAAAAAATGGTATGTTTTGCGTCTGTTCATCTTTACTATTCCATGTGCAGTGCACGGCTTATATTAGTTTTACCGGCTTGAAAGGCCGGAATAATTCCGGCAATAACAGCAGCGCCGACAGAAAGAAACAAGGCCTGCAATAAAATACCCATTGACAGGACCATGTCATAGCTCCACCCAAAGGATCGCTGGTTGATGATATCAATTAGAACCCAGGCAAGGAATACACCAAGGGGCAGGGCCAGTACACCGGAAACAAAACCGTTTATTCCGCATTCCATAATTATCAGTCGTCCCACCTGATCAGACTTTGCACCGCATGCCCGTAATATTCCCAACTCTTTTTTTCGTTCGATCAACAGTGCCATAACGGAATTCAGGATACCGGTAAAGGCAACAATTGCCGTCAGGATCTGAAGTGCGGTTGTTATCACGAATGTTTTGTCAAAAACGGAAAGGATATTTTGTTTAATGCTCAGGCCGGAGACCACTTTAACCATTTTGGTTTCAGGGATCATTTTTTTTATCAGATGAATCGTCGGCTCAATCTTATCCGTTGAATTCAAGAAAATCTGAATGGATGTGATCTCATCAACTCCCCAATACTTTTTCATGACATCCCGGCTGACAACGGCCCGGCCGCCCCCCATGAAAAAATCCCTGAACACACCAGCGACCTTGAATCGGACAGGTCCTTGAATTGTTTCCAGCGTAACACTATCATCATTTTCCGGATTAAATGCATGTTTCCGGGCGAATATTTCGGAAACAAGTATCCATCCCCGTTCAAGAAAGATTTCCATTTTATCTGGCCGCTGTACCGTCCATGTCCATTGCTTTTCGGAAAGATCCTTAATGTATGAAAAAATATGGACTTTACCGGCGACCACGGAATAAATCCGGTGAATGTTATAGGCAGACAGATCCTTTACCTGGGGCAATTTCCGTATCTGTTCCAAAAGATTGAAACCAAGCCTTCTGTCCAGTTCATCTGTGGAAGAGACATGGATATCTCCCCCTATGTGCCCGTCCACCCATGTTTCGATAGATGCCCTGAAGCTTTTGGTCATGATTTCTATTCCGA
This sequence comes from uncultured Desulfobacter sp., assembly GCF_963666695.1. GTDB lineage: Bacteria > Desulfobacterota > Desulfobacteria > Desulfobacterales > Desulfobacteraceae > Desulfobacter. The sequence continues at coordinate 1,752,606 of NZ_OY762947.1, read as the reverse complement.
TAAATACTGAGACCACCACCATCAGAGAGGCAATTAATATGCTGGTGCGGCTCAAGGATCTGACAATATTCCTGGCAGCCATTTTAAACAGAACGTTTCCGTATTTTTTCACCAGGCCGGAACTGGCCCGGGAAATTAGAAGAACAAACCCAGGGGCCAGGAATGAACTGCCCAAAAAGAGAATGAAAACCCCGATAAAATCATATGCCGTCGGCAGGGCAGTTACTTTGAAAATCAGAATCGCACAGGATATGAGTAACAAGCCTGTAAACATGAAGGCGGGAATCTTATTTTGAACAGCGCGTTCAGACGCAGACCGTTGCATCAGGGTGATGGGAATGGCACGGGATGCCTTTAAAGCAGGAAAAATTGAGGCCAGGAACGACGCTGTGATACCCGCCAGGACACCTTTCATGATGGTCATCGAACTGATATGGGTCTGGCTTACAGTGAGCACAAAATACATATCGGAAACCGTGCTGCAGACAGCACCAACCGCTCCTTTGCCAAGTCCGACGCCAAGGAGGGCCCCAAGAATAGATCCGACAAGCGAAAACAAAAACACCTCCAGGATCACCATTAGAAAAATCTGCCGGCCACTTGCGCCAAGGGCTTTCAGGGTTCCATTGATGTGTCGTCGTCGGGCAACGGCAAAAGAGACGGTATTATAAATCAAAAAGATGCCCATAAACAATGCCAGCATTGAAAATGCTGTCAAGCTGGTTTCAAACGAGCTGGACAACCCGCGGACCATCTGATTTTGTTTATTTGCTTCAACCAGAAAAACCCCTTTGGGAAGAATCTGCCGGACTTTATCAATATCATCCTCATTCAGTAAGAGGTCAATTCGAGTGATATTGTCACCCAATTCCAACAATTCCTGAGCTGTTGCAATATCTGTTAAAATAACACCGTCGGCCGGATTTTTGATAGTTACATCTCCGGTATCGATAAATCCGGTAACAATGGTTTTGATCTCTTTATTTCCGAATCTGAGATAAATGGGACGATTTAATTTCACATTGAACTGCCGGGCATTACGGCGGGAGATTAGAACACCTGGTATGCCGGAAGACAGGTCCATGGACCTGGAATTAGACCCTTTTATGGTTTCAAATGACCGGAAATGGATTTCAGAGAAGGGATCAATTCCCATCAGGGTAAAGGTGTTATTTCCCAGCTGATCTGTTTTTACATGCCTTGTTATCACCGGTGCACTGGCTTTGATACCTAATTGGGTGCGCAATTGAGTAAAAATGTGCTGGGGAATCGTAAAATTACTTCCCAGGATCTGATGGGTACTCCGGGAAGTCAGGGCTGAGGTGGAAAGTTCAAAGGATTTGGTAATGCTTGTTTTTGATATGTCTATGGCGATCACCCCTGCGACACCAATGGCTATGCCGATGGTCATGAGAGCGGTCCTTAAAGGATGGCGAAGGCTTAAACGCAAGCATATTTTGAACAGAACGCGTGTCATTTTAATACATCCAACCCGGATGGCTGTGGAACCAGCAACTGATCTTTGACTGCATAAACGCTATCTGCAAACTCCATGGCTTCAGGACTGTGGGTGACCATAATCAAGGTTTTATTATGAATTTTCACAAGATCAGTGATCATTTCAAGGACAGCACGTCCTGTTTCGTTGTCCAGGTTGCCGGTGGGTTCGTCTGCCAGGATTATATCCGGGTCATTGGCCAGTGAACGGACAATGGCTACCCGCTGTTGTTCGCCGCCTGAAAGGGTATCCGGGAAATCATTTTTTCTGTCGGCAAGACCTACCGTTTCAAGTAACGCCATGGCTCTGGGTAAAAATACGTCTTTTGAAGTATTGTCCAGTTCGGCAACCAGGGTAATGTTTTCAAGGACTGAAAGAACCGGTATCAGGTTGAAAAATTGATAAATAAAACCGATTCGGCGACGTCTGAATATGGTTCTTTGCGAATCGTCAAAATCGGTGATGCAAAGATCTCCGACATGTATGGTGCCCCTGTCCGGCAGATCAATGCCGCTGATCAAGTTGAGCAGAGAACTTTTTCCAACGCCGCTCTTACCGATTATCACGGAAATTTGCCCGGCAACCAGGGTGACGCTCATATCCTTAAAAATAACCCGTTTTATTTTGCTGTCACCGTATGATTTATCGATATGGGATAGTTTAAGGTTCACCCTTTGATTCCCTATATGTTTTAATTCGTTACATTGTCGATGGATCGTTAACCAAGTCTGTGGATGAATGGGGTGGGGATTGACAGGCCTCACAGATATGGCTGCTTCGCTGACCGACAATGATGCGTTTAATTTTATTCCGGCATCTTGGGCAGGGCTGGTTTGTGCGCCGGAATACATTTAATTGAAGCTGGTTGCGACCCTGTTTGTGGTCTGCTGAAATAAAGTTGGTTTTACTGCCGCCCAAAGATGTTCCATTGTTTTGGATACCTTTGCGCAGCACCTTTCGAATCGCCCGGTGGAGCATTTTGATTTCATGGTCGGCCAGGGTTGATGAGATGCGCAAGGGATGAATTTGGGATGTCCACAGGGCCTCATCCACATAAATGTTGCCCAAACCGGCAATAAAGGTTTGATCCAATAAAAGCGGCTTCAGGCAGCGTTTACGCGACAGCAGCGCCTTTTGAAATTGCCTGGCAGTGAATTTGGGGGACAGGGGCTCAGGCCCCAATCTGTCAAGAATTGCAGCAGGATTCTTCGTGAAATGCATGCGGCCGAATTTACGGGTGTCATGAAAATGCAGACAGCGGTTGTCGCTAAGGTATAATACAACCTGTACATGTTTTGATATGGGTTCAGCATTGCTTGTCACCAGCATTCGCCCGGTCATGCGTAAATGAATCAACAAACTAAAAGGCGCGTCAAATTCGAAAATTATGTATTTTCCCCGCCGCCGGATAGAAGTGATTGCCAGGCCTTTTATGCAACGGGTAAATGATTCCGGTGTTTGATCCGATATGGTTTTGGACCAATTTACATTTACACCGACAATATGTCTGCCGATAATTCCAGCATGACAAAGGGTGTCAACCACGGTCTGGACTTCCGGTAATTCGGGCATGCTATTATCTGCCTCCTGTAACACAAGATAAAGTTGGCAACAATGACGTCCCCGGGATCAACAGAACATTCAAGCGGACGAACCGGATCTTTTTTCCTTGAATCCGCCGGATTTATCCTGGACGACAATCCCTTTGCTTTTCAAGTCATCCAATATGTTTTTAAGCTGCATTTTTGAACAATCATTAATATTATAAACATTTTGAACGTTATCTTTAAACAATATTACCAGGTGATCATTTTCGTTCAGGTAGGCCATTTGAATATAATCTTTTGAAAGCCAAGGTTTCAAACTTTCCAAAAAGTCTGTGAGCATGCATGTTTTCATTGTCCTTACCTCGCTTTTTATCTTTAGGAACTGGTTTTAAATAACTTGCCCATTTTGCTATATCCGGGAGCGCGGGCGTCCCGCCCGCGCTCCCAGGTTAAGTTCTTTCGGACTCATTCCATAACCGTTTTTGTTTTGCATAAAATTCAACTACTATAAATATATGACAAAGCGGCTCTAAATCAAGCTACAGCATCGACAAATCAAATGATCAAGACCAGATTGGTTATATTTCTACAACAACTTTACCCATTCCCTGGCCGCCGGCAAGACGGTCATGGGCTTTCCCGACTTCATCAAGGGAAAATTTTTGTTCATCAAGCACCGGATATAAACCGCCGGCATCAACAATCTGTGCCAGTTTACGAAGAATGGCCCCATGTTCTTCACGTTTATGGTTATGGATCATGGGGATTAACATGAAAATAACGTGCAAAGAGAGCCCCTTGAAATGCGCCAACGACAGATCGAGCTCAACCATTGCCACTGTGGATGCCACCTGGCCGTTAAGCGCTGCAGCCTCAAAGGAGTTTGCCAGATTCAACCCGCCGACCGAATCAAAGACAAGGTCAAAACCAGCCCCGTTCGTATATTTATCAACATATCCGGCAACCGGTTCTGTCTTGTAATTGATGCCAGTGGCCCCAAGCTTCTCAATTAATGCCAGCTGTCTATCCCCTCCGCCGGTTGCAAAAACCTGCGCTTTAAAATGGCGTGCCAATTGCAAGGGCAATATGGCCGACCCCGCCGGAACCGCCATGAACCAGCACCTTCTGGCCCTGGACAATACCTGCCCGTGTCAGCCCTTCATAGGCTGTAATGCCAACCAAAGGCAGGGCGGCAGCTTCTCGCATGGTCAGCTTTTCAGGTTTACGGGCAATCAAATTGGCATCGGCAACCATATATTCGGCCAGTGTCCCGGGTAAATCACCCAATCCCCCGGCGCAGCCATATACCTCATCACCGGCAGCATATTCAGTTACCCCCTGGCCAACAGCGTCAACAATGCCCGCAAAGTCCATACCCAAGACAGCCGGAAGCTGTGGTGAAATCATCGGCAGTTCCTCGCCCATCTGGCGAATCATGGTATCAACAATATACATGGTATTAAGCACTGGTGGCCGCAATGGCATGATCAATTTTTTCCATTCCCGGTGTTCCGGCAGCCGCCCCTTGGAAGAGACGATATTGTTGCCATGGTCCCCCCAGTAAAAGGTATTGAAGTCCGTGAGGTTCTCAAGAAGATATTTTTCCTCCTCAAGGATCTGCAGCGGAGTGGCCTGAATGAATTCGTGGCCCGGTTTCACTCTCCGGCTTAGCGAGTTCAGTTCCCGGCTGTAAATACGCTGGAATCTCAGCAATAATTTCGAATAATCATAGCTTTCATTCAGGTCATTACCCATTTAAGAATTTCAGGATGACCTGATTCCAGCCCGGAATAGGCCATGGTTAATCCGGCCTGCTTTAATTCCGTAAGTTCCGAAACGGATTTGCGCCGAAAATCATTTAACCCGGCGTAAAGGGAAATTTTTGAGCATTCTTCAAAAGTGGCCTTGATCTTTTCAATCACTTTCAGAAGAAATCCGGTTTTCAAGGCCAGAACATTCCCGTCAATAAGAAAGATTGATCCCACATAGGGAAAAAGCTGCCTTGCCTCATCAATATCCTTGAAAATATCTTCAAGCGTCCTGATCCCGAATCTCTTTTCCCTGAACATATCGCAGAATGTACATTTATTGTGGGTGCAGCCCAGGGTGGTTTGTTCAACAGGCTGTTGGCTTCAATCCAGGTCCCTTGATAATTCCGAGTTATAATTTGTTCAACACCCCCTTGGTCCGGTCATTTAGCGCATCAGGGTGAGGCGGGGAAAATTTTCCTGAATCATTGTCAAAATAACGCCCAGCGGCCGATGCAAATTCATCGGACAGGGCAGCCCGGCAGAGAATTTCAGCTCCGATGCTAAGATCTTTGCCGGCAACCCCGTATGCTTCTTTCACCATTTTGCTGCCCAAAAAGGAGGCGGGATTCACCGCAATGACCACAGGGCCTTTGCTCTTAAGGTTTCGACCCATATGGCATGACCACATCGTCAGGGCCAGTTTACTCTGGGCATATGCTTCACCGTCAGACAGCCTTGGCGGACCTGCCAGAATCGTAGTATCTACCGGCGCCTGGGCGGCCGACGAAAGGTTAACAATTCGACCCGAGAGGTTGAACAGGGGCAGCAGTTTTTTCGTCAACATATAGGGCGCGATGGTATTGACGGCAAATCTCACATCAAGCCCGTCTCTGGTGGCAGGGTTTTGAACCTTGAAAACACCGGCATTATTTATCAATACATCAAGGTTGGTATGGTTTTCAGTAATTTTCGCCCCAAGCCTTTCCACATCGTTAAGTTCCGAAAGATCACATTGGTAGCTTGTCAATTTCCCGCCCGTGGACATCGCAGATAGTATTTTTTCCACAGCTGCCAGTTTGTCCGGGTTGCGTCCGTGAATTATGAGGTTGTGTCCCTGGACGGCCAGCATTTTTGCGGCCTCCAATCCAATACCATCGGTTGCACCTGTGATTAGAATATTTTTTTGCATGATTCCTGCTCCCTTGTATTAATCAATTGTTACACGAAATAATATAACCGATTAAAAATAATACAAATTAATAATTGTTATGCAATCCATAACAAGCTATTATGGCTAACATGATACCCATTGATTTGGACATAAACATGCTGCGTTGTTTTAAGGCGGTTGCCGAAACCGGCAGCTTTACCAAGGCTGGAAATAATATCGGCCTGACCCAGGCAGGCGTCAGCACAAAAATTCGTCGACTGGAAGAACGCTTGGATGCCAAGGTTTTCAACAGGGGTGAGATTACCTGAACTGCCAATGTTTTCCATCGCAATTTTTTCAGATGAGCAGAAAAAAAATAACGCCAGAGATGTCTTTATCAGTTACCTGGAAGCGGAAGTCGGTAAACAAAAAAGCTGCCGGTAAAAATACCGGCAGCAAGAGCTATGAAAATTAAATAATGCCTGCCAGTTCATGTTTCAGAGAACGGCCCATCAACCGATCTACAGTTTTTCCCACAGGGCTGTTCTCAAACAGAACGGAATAGACTTCAGCACAAATGGGCAGATCGACATTGAGCTTTTTCGACATGTTATAAACGGACCGAGTGGTTTTAACACCTTCGGCCACCATGCGCATTTCCGAAATAATATCATCCAGGCACTTGCCCTGCCCGATCTGTTTGCCGACAGTGTAATTTCTGCTGAGAAATCCTGTGCACGTCAACAATAGATCACCAACGCCGGCCAATCCGGAAAGGGTTAAGGGATCGGCACCCAGACGAATACCCAAACGGTTCATCTCCGCCAGGCCTCTGGTGATCAGGGCGGCCCGGGGATTAAGTCCCATATCCATCCCGTCACAGACCCCTGCGGCAATGGCGATCACATTTTTCATGGCCCCGCCGATCTGGGTGCCTACAATGTCATGGTTAACGTAAACCCGGAAATTGGGCGCAGCAAACACGTTCTGGATAAATTCGGCGACTTCGTTTTTCAGCGCAGCCGCAGCCACCACCGTTGGGACTCCGGCAGCCACTTCCTTGGCAAAACTTGGGCCTGACAACACGCCGAAATTGTGGTCGGGCAGAAAATCAATAATTTCGGACAGGATGTCGGTCATGGTCATGTGGGTTTTATTTTCAATACCCTTGGAGGCACTGACCAGAATAGTGCCCGGGGAAACAAACGGTTTCATTTGTGTGGCCACAGCGCGCATGCAATGAGAAGGCACCACCATTAGCACAAGATCTTTTCCGGACACTGCCTTTTTAATGTCATTGGTAGGTACAAGCCCCGGGGGCAGCTTAAACCCAGGCAGAAAACTTTTGTTTTCCCGGTAAAGGGTAATTTCCTCTTTTACCTCGGTTTCAAACGCCCAATGATCCAGGGTGAACCCTTTATCCGCAAGCAGTTTAGCCAATGCTGTTCCCCAGGCACCTGCCCCGACAACGCCGATTTTTGTATTCATTGTATCCATAGACGGTTTTATTCCTGCCCACTCCGGAAAACTTTTGTCCGGGCGGACTATTGATTTGTTAAAATTAGGTTAGCTGTTATATATTAATTTTCAAAGTCATTCAACTCTATATTATTTCTGCCTTGCTGCATGCCACCCACCCCACCTTATCTTTGGCAAAGCGAATTTTCATGTAATTGTCTTTTTTTTCCAGCACCCGGACCCTTGTACCGGCATGCAGGTCAAACAAGAGAGTGGCGTTATCCATGGTTCCGGAACGTACACCAGCCTGTTCAGCAAGGATAACGGCCTTTACATCCGAGTTAATCCGGTTGTATTCAAGACCGGCCGCCAGGGTTGTACCGGCAAAAAGCAGGAAAATAAAAATGCCGATGCCCGAAAAAACATGTCTGCTTCTGGCCTTTTGAACCGTTGCCCAGATAAAAAAGCAAAAAGAGAGTGTGATCGATGCATACTGAAGCCATTTCAACGAAACCTGACCCTGCCAGAAATAAAGAATACCGGCAAATGAAAATTTAGGTTCTTTTTTATCTTTTAAAAGACTTTGGGCATAGGCCAGATTAAATTTTAAATCCGGATCTGACGGTGCAAGTTTTCTAGCCCGCTCATACCAGAGGATGGCCCGGCCTATATCCTTGCTTTTTAAATATGCATTACCGGTATTGTAAAAAAGATCCGGATTATTCACGCGGGCTTTGGCAATGGACTCAAACTGTGCCGCAGCAGCAGCGTAATCCCCGGCCTTATAGGCACGCACCGCATCTACAAACACACCCGCCTTGTCTTTTTCGGTGTGAACTTGTTTTGAAACATTGATATCATCGGTATCCTGGGTAGCCATGCCCGTACCCCGTGACATAAAAAGGGATAGTCCCACACAGGCCACAACCATGAGCGTACGGATCAGGGATGAAACCTGATCTAAACAGCTTCGCGCGGTGTTCTCATCCATGGGCTTTCCCCCAAAACGGGCTGCATCCATGGTATCCATCAGCTGGGTGACCTTGTTAACGGTTTCCTGGTCCCGGCCGCTGTGGGACAAAATTTGCCGGGCCTCATCCCGGGTCAGGCTTTCGCCCCCCTTGCCACCCCGGGCCAGGACAGCATAGGTAAGCGCTGAAGACAGACCCGGCAGAAACCCGGGATCGCCGGGTGAGGTTTTACGCGCTTTTTTCAAATACTCCCACGCTTTTTCACGGTATTGTTCTTTCAGGGATTTTTCCCTGGCACCAAACCGCATGGCCGTGCTTGCCGCCCCAAACCCTAAAGCCGGAAGACAAACCAGAAAAGCAAACCAGAACATGGACAGGCAGGGGTGTGAATGAATACTTGCAATATCTTCTTTAATATCCAGAATATCCCTGTTCTGCAGCTTAACCTCGGATTTTTTGATCTTGGATGCTACCTGCGTTTCTACGCCCGTATTTGCGGCAGGGGTTCCATCCACAACGGTCACAGGACCGCCAGGCTGTACGTCAAGGGTTAAAGGCGTCGTGGTAATGGTTTTATACGCCTTTGAATCCGTATCAAAAAAAACCAGAAAAAGCCCCGGAATAACGGCCTTTCCAGGTACAGAGGCGACCAGGGCCTGTTTGAATACTTTATGTCCCTCAAATCCATGTTCAGTGACCTGTACATCCTGGGCCGGTGTGTCTTCATACACCTTGAATTTGGCCGTATCCAGGTTCAGGGCCGGCAATGCCGCATCCATAATATTTCCCGTTCCCTTAATAATAACGGTTAATGTGGCGGATTCGCCTGTTTTCACCGTGTTTTTGTCCAGTGCACTTGATATGGAAAATTTGCCCACAAGGCCTGAAAAGGGCTGATCGCCTTTATATTCCGGCAAGGGAGAGACCGTTAAATCCACAGCATTGGACACCACGCGCACGGGCTTTGACGGTGTGGTATCAAAAAAGGAGTCATTGAATAAAGAATTAAACGGATCACGTTGTCTTGTGCGCTGCATGGGCACCTGAGCCACAAACACAGCCGGTGAAATGGCAAACTGCCCGGGTACGTCCGCCTGGATCAGATATTTTGTCTCATTTACCATGAACGCGCGGCCGTTGATGGTCCGGGTGTACTTGGACCAGTCCGTCAACTGCTTAGCCGTCAAACCTTTAAACTGGGGGGCATCAACGGAGGCGCCCTTGATCCGTTTTGCCGCGCACAGTTTCAGGGTATACACGGCCTGCTGTCCCGGCACGATGCCGTTGCTGCTTAGGGACGCTTCAGCAAAAATATCGCCTTTGTCATCACCGGTCTGCGCTGAGGATTCTTTCACCAGGATTTTAATCTCCCGGGTTAATACGGATTCGCCGTCCTGGACACAATTGATGGGCGGGATCGTCAGCACGCCGGTTTTTAAAGGAATCAGCATATACCGGTATATAACCTTATGGCTCCATGTACCATTGATATAGCTTCTGCTGGACTGGGTACCGGCGGAATTGACCTGAAATTCGGTTATGGAAGATGTGTCCACGTCGGCCTCACCACCGTCTACAATCACCTGTAATGACACAATATCCTGGGGCGTAATACGGGTCTGGTCCACCTGGGCCGTGGCGTTAAAGGCAAGGGCCATGCCGGGCAGACAAAAGAGCAGCACGACAATTGCCCAGCCTGCCATATAAAAATACGTTCGGGTCATACGCGTGAAACTACCAATCCTTATCATTGTTTCGTACTCCGGTTTGGGGAATCAGGGCCATGCCGGGTTTATCTTCCAGGCGGTTGAGACGGTTTTCAAGCATTTTTGACTGTGCCTGCTGCATGTTATCCTGTCCCTTTTGTTCTTTCCCGGCGTTTCCTGCCTGGGCAGCCTGGGCCTGGGAATCCTTTGGTGACATATCCTGATGCTGATCCGTTTTGGCCTGGTCCGTTTGGGGCCGGCTATTTTTTTCAGATTTATTTTGCTGATTTTTATCGCCCTGATTTTTCTGATCCTGATTCTGTGCCTGGTTTTGTTTCTGGGACTGATCTTTTTGATCCTGTTTGCCCTGCTGGTCCTGATTCTGATCCTTCTGCTTTTGATTCCCCTGATTCTCGTTTGACTTATCTTTATTCTGGTTTTCCTGATCTTTCCCGTCTTTATTCTGCTGATCTTGCTGCTGCTGTTTTTTTTCCTCAAGCTTTTTCTTTACAAACGCAAGGTTTTCTTTGGCCTGGGTATCATCGGGAAATTCCTTGAGCAGGTTCTGATAATCCTCAATGGCCTTGTCCAGTTGATTTTTACGGTAACGGGTATTGGCAAGGTTATACAGGGCATTGTGTTTAAGTTCCCTGTCCGTTGCATTCACAGCCTGGGCAAAGTTGGATTCAGCCAGGTCATATTCACCGGCTGCATAGGCAGCCGCCCCGATATTGTAATAAAGACGCGGGTCATCCGGATTTTCAAGCTGGGCGTCAATAAAATATTTTTTTGCTTGCTGGAATTGCTTGTTGTCCCAGGCCTGCATGCCCTGCTTAACCGGGGAAGTCCATAACCCTGCCCTGGCAAACCCCGGTGCCATAAGCCCCATGGCAATGGCTATACAAATCAGGAAACGTCCACCTTTAACGCCACGTTTCCGGCCGGACCCCTGGGGAAAAACAAGTTCTGCAAGCAGCAGCAGTACACAGGGAAACAAGGCCCACTGGAACCGTTTTTCCCAGACCTTTTTGCGGCCCTGGGTCAACTCCTTTCGCTCCATGGTGCCCAGAATATCCCCGGAATAAATCTGTTCAAGGTCCATGTCCCCGGCCACGGAACGTACATAACGGCCCTGGGTCATGGCAGTAATTTTTTTAAGCATGGTTTCGTCCACTTTTGACAAAATGATATTGCCTGTACTATCTTTTTTAAATCCTCCGCCCTTGGCAGGAATCGGGGCACCGGCCGGGTCCCCTACCCCGATGGCAAAAATACGGATTTTTTCCTTGGCAAATTTTTCTACCATCTTGTTTAAGGCGGCTTCATCACCGGCCGTATCTTCTCCGTCCGTGATCAGAATAATGGCTTTTCCCGCAGTGGATGCCGGGTCAAAACCGTTGTAACAGGCCTCCAGGGCTGCGGCCAAATCCGTGCCCCCCACAGGCAAATAATCCGGGTCCAGGGCATCAAGAAAAATCCCGAATGCGTTATAATCAAGGGTTAACGGGCATTGCAGCACAGCAGCCCCGGAAAAGGCCACCAGCCCTGCCCGATCCGAGCGCATTAACCGGGTCAGATCAATGATTTCACGTTTGGCCCGGGTCAGCCGTGTGGGGGAGACATCCTGGGCCAGCATGCTGCGGGAGCAGTCCAAAGCAATCATGATATCCACCCCTTTCTGGGTGGTTTTTTCCCAGCGGTACCCGGCCAGAGGGCCTGCCAGGGCCACCACGGCAAATCCTGTGGCAAGTACAGCCAAAACCGCTTTTACCCATTTGGGGCCATAGGAAAACCCGGGCAGGATATGATCAAACATGGAAGCTTTCGCATACCGGGCAAGAATTTTTTTGTGCCGGAAAATCCCGTACACCAGTAATCCTGCCAAAGGCAGAAGTCCCCACAAAAAAAACAGAATATGTGGATGGTCAAATTTCATATATTCGTCCTTTTAACCCCTTAGGGCAGCTCCAGAAGTCTGGTGCTGCCAAGGCCCAGGCATGCAAGGTAAAGCAGCAGTCCCGGAATCAGGAACAGGGTATAAAGCTCTTTGTAATCCACCCATTTGTCCACCTTGACCTTTGTCTTTTCCAGTGAATCAATCATTTTATAAATGGATGCAAGGCTGTCGGTGTCCTTGGCTTTAAAAAAGGTGCCTCCGGTCTGTTCGGCAATTGAATCCAGGGCATCCCAGTCCATATCCACCTGGCGGTACACATACTGCTTGCCAAAGAGCCCGTCCACAAGGAACGGGACCTTGCCTCTGGAGCCCACGCCGATGGTGTGGATTTTAATCTTTCTTTGGGCGGCGATCTTAGCGGCCTCCTGCCAGGAGAGTTCACCGGCATTGCTTTTACCGTCGGTGAGCAGAATAATGATATTGGACTTGGCCGGTATATCTTCCAGGCGTTTTAGCGAAATACCCAGGGCATCACCAACGGCGGTATTGGGTCCGGCAGCCCCGATCTTTAAATGATCAAGCATGAATGCAATGGTATTGTAGTCCCGGGTCAACGGAACCTGGGTAAAGGCATGGGTACCGAACACCACAAGGCCGATGCGATCCCCTTCCCGTTTCATGATAAAATCGGAAACCACCCCCTTGACCGCGTCAAGGCGGGTGATAATCTTGTCGTCGCGTCTGAAATCAAGGGCTCTCATAGACCCGGACAGGTCAAGAGCCAGAACAATATTCACCCCTTCGGTATCCACGTTAATCTTGCGCTCTCCGGCCTGGGGCCGGGCAAGGGCAATAATCATCAGGCTTAAGCCCAGCACCTTTACCAGGGGCATGAGACGGACCGCTAAAACAGCGAAACTGAAAGGCACCCGGGACGTACCGGTCAGGCTTGACACCCGAATACTGTGGCCCGAAGACTTGGGAAGCCATTTGAATGAAAACCGTCTGGTATTTTTAGCCGTATGAACCAACAGCCAGATCCAGGGTAGAAAAAGCAACAGCAGAAACCAGGGGGAAGCAAATCGAAACATCAGGCATCCTCCGCATCTTCTTTGGCTGTCGCATCTGCGATCATCTGTTCAATCCGGGCCACAAGGCTGCCGGCAAAGGCCAGATCCTGCTCCATACGCCCGGCATCCAAAGCCCCCTGGGATCCTGAGGGCATATAGCGGATGGGATCACACTGGTCCTGGAACTGAATCAATTCCGTTTTAAGCCCGGTGTCCAAGTAGTTAAGATCTTTTACAGCCCTGGCCATCTCCTGGGAGGTCATCTCGGAACAATTGATTTGAAACGTACCTGAAACATAGGCTTTAACAATACGTCCCAGTTCAAAATAAAAAATTTTGGCATCGTGGCCAAAACCAGCCATGCACTGTTCCAGATCCCGGACCGCTGTCTCATATGGGGAGAATAGCGGAAGGGCCTGGGCCTCATAGGTCCTGTTCTTTCTTTTTTTAAGCCAGTACCGGATGATCAGGACAATCAGGGCACAAAGCACCAGTGCCCCTGCACCCCAAAGAAGCCCCCGGACCAGTCCCGGGTCCATGCCGGTCATCACCGGCGGCCGTATGTCATGAATATCTTCAATCATCAGCGCCTGCTCTCCCGGAGCATAAAATACCGGGTCAACACGTCGGACACACTGTCAGAAGTGGTGACATCCACAAGATCCACCCGGGCTTTGCTGAACACCGATTCCGTCAGGGTATGGATTTTCTGCCGTTGATCCGTATACCATTGCCGCATTTTTTTGCTGCCCGCATCCATGAGGGTTTCTTCTCCGGTTTCAAAATCCTTTATCCGCACAATACCGGCAACGGGCAGGTGAAAAGCCCCGTCATCAAACACACGCATACCCACCACCTCATGCCGCCGGTTTACAAGGCGCAGGCTTTTTTCGTACTCCGGAGAGAGATAGTCGGAAATCACAAAGGCAAAACAGCGCTTTTTGCTGATTTTTGCCATGAAATCCAGGACACAGGCGATATCCGTGCCCACCCCTTTGGGCGCAAAGGTAAAAAGCTCCTTGATCACCCGCCAGATATGGGCAGAGCCCTTTTTGGGCGGGATATATTTTTCCACCTGGTCCGTGAAAAAAATCACACCCACCTTGTCATTATTTTTAATGGCGTTGAATGCCAGGACCGATGCCAGTTCCGCCACTTTTTCAAGTTTGCTGCCCGAATGGGTCCCGAAATTTAAAGACGCGCTCATGTCAATGAGCAACATGACAATGGATTCGCGCTCTTCCCTGAAAAGTTTGACAAACACCTTTCCCGTACGCGCCGAAACATTCCAGTCAATGGCCTTGACATCATCGCCCGGGGCGTATTCGCGTACCTCTTCAAATTCAATGCCCGAGCCTTTGAATACAGACCGGTACTGACCTGCCATCAGGGTGTTGACGGTTTTGCGGGACTTTATATGAATCTGCTTGATCTTTTTTATGATATGAGCAGGAATCATTTTATGATCACCTGTAACTTAATTTTTATGGCACTTCCACGGAATCAAACAAGTCCGCCACCACCTGCTCAGTTGAGATCTCTTCAGCCTCGGCCTCAAAGGAGAGCAGAATTCTGTGGCGCAGCACATCCGGTCCGGCAAGTTTTATGTCCTGGGGCGTCACATAGGCCCGGCCTGCAAGAAATGCCGTAACCCTTGCAGCCTTGGCCAGGAAAATGGTTGCCCTGGGCGATGCCCCGAATTCAATATAATGGCCGGTCTGCATTTTGCAGGATTCCGGGTTTCGTGTGGCAAAGATCAGGCTGACGATATACTCTTTGAGTTTTTCATCCACATAGACTTGATCCACCAGGCGTTTTAATCCGGCAAGGTCCTCGCATGACACAACGGGTGAGATCTCCTCTTCAGCAGCAAAACTTATCTTTTTAAGGATCTCAAGCTCCTGTGCCCGGCTGGGGTATTCCACCAGCACTTTGAGCATGAAGCGGTCCACTTGGGCCTCGGGCAACGGATAGGTGCCCTCCTGCTCAATGGGGTTCTGGGTGGCCAGCACCAAAAAGGGGGAAGGCAAAGCATAGGTGGTGTCGCCGATGGTCACCTGCTTTTCCTCCATGGCTTCCAAAAGTGCGGACTGCACCTTGGAGGGGGCCCGGTTGATTTCGTCGGCCAGAATAATATTGTTGAACAACGGTCCTTTACGGGTGACAAAATCCGTGGTCTTGGGCCGGTAGATCTCGGTACCGGTCAAATCCGCCGGCAAAAGATCCGGGGTGAACTGAATGCGTTTGAAATCTGCCTGGACAGCGGCGGCCAACGCCTTGACCGCCGAAGTTTTTGCAAGGCCCGGTACCCCTTCAATGAGCACGTGCCCACCGGTGAGAAGCCCTGTCAACAGGCCGTCAACCAATTTTTCCTGACCCACAAGGGTTTTGCCCACCTCACTGCGGATACGGTTCACCAGAAGATGGGCTGTTTCAATCTGCTTTGTGATTTCTTCCATAACTTGTCAATCCTTATGTTCCGGCCGAGTTTTGACCTTTGCTTTTGACCTTTATTTCAAGCAGCAGCCGCAGAAAAGGCCCGGCCCTGAATGAACAAAATTTTCTTTCTAATATAGTGCGCGCAAATGTAGTGTCAAATGACAAAAAGGTTATGTTCAAGGTCAAGTATGAAATCCTCTACAGCCACTATCTAATGCGTGTCTTTTTGATTTTGGAAAATCTCGGCAATGTATAGGTTTAGTTTCATGAATCCTGCAGGTATACTTATCTTTACCGGGAAGTTTCCGCAGCCAAGGGCAACGGTCCACAGAATCATGAGTTTTAGGACTGATCCAGACATCATTCAGGCCTGCAAATGAATCCACCCACTCCAGGATGTCATATCGTTTTTCATATTGCCAGCGTGACACGTCAAAATCCGGAACTGAGGTCTGGTAAGCGTCTGATAAATTAATACAGCAATGCCCGCATTGAACGCATTTGAATTTTTGAGCCATTTCCATTAAATCCGTCTCAAGCCCTTTGACACCGGTTTCCGGATGTTTTTCGACCATAACGTTAACCCGCTCAATCTTTGAATAAACCTCTGCGATTGTTTCGGGAGGCTCAGATCTCAGTAAATCCAAGAAAAAATTCACCAGGTCAATACCGTAATAAAAGTTTTTTCGTATCCTATTCACCCCCTACACATGGGATCCCAAAAATTAAGATGCGAACTTGAGAAGAAAACACTTACCCGGACTGTAGCTTCGCTTTTTCAATAATTAGATCAGATAACGCTGGCATACTGAAGTTTTTGGAAACCCTGTCGCGGATGTAATCGAAAGAGTTGACCCCCAATTTTTTTGCGGTTTGGACAATGGTGAGAAAGGAATCTTTTGCTGTTGTTCCTGCCTTGGATATCGTATGCAGGCTAACATCCTGTCTACGTTTTTCAACTCTTGCCCCCAATTCTGAATCATTGTTATGAAGTGGCAAGCAAGGATGTTTCAGGACCAACAAGAGTTCCTTTTTTTTGTTCCTGGTTTTTTCTATACGATCGTTTAGAGTGTCATAAATCGTTTTACTGGAGAATAGCTCATCGAATTCAATGGATAACTTTGCCGCTGTTTCCTGGCTTGGATTCTGTTTGAAGATCAGAAGATCACCATAGAAGTCCCAGAAGCGTGTCTTGAAATCCTTGAGAGCATTGACATTGCATGGTACGACCGGATCCAAACGGTTGTAGTGACGACCTTCATGAATCCAGCAAAGGGCCAGTTCCTCAACAATCTTTTTAAATTGCGGCGCATCATCGGCTAACAAAATGTCTACAATCGGAACATCTGTTTGACTATGATATGCGGCTATGGCTGCGGCTTCCATAACCCTGGTCTTTGTGTTTTTTCCTTTTCCTTTTTTAAAGACCTTTTCCAGTAACAGTTGCATTTGCGTTTCACACAGCTCCTTGTTGTCGGTCAAACTCCGAAGCTGATCGATCACTTTTTTTCCAACCCTGAAATCCGCCATTAGACAAAATGCCATCTGATCAAAACGATATGTTCTTTCCCTACCACACAACAACAAATCCAGTATCGTGAGACGATCTTTGCGTGGGACGGTGAAAAAGGCTGTATAATATGGATTACAGAAAATCTGTGAATAGTGGTTTTGGCCGTTAACCCTTACCGTGGTGTCGTCGATTTGGTGATAAGGAGTATGCTCCAGTGCAGAAAGAAAAATGTCTATTTTCTCCTGGTTGAACCCGGTTTCATCCTTCGTAAGGATTCGTGAAATAGTCGATTGTGAAATGTTAATGCCACAGTTCTCAAGCAACTCCCGGATTTTTGGCTGAGACATGTTTGCCACATATTTCAGTGTGCAAACTAAAGATCGTATACCGGGACCGAACTCCCCAACTATACCTGCTGGTAATTCTCCCACGTAAGTGCGGTTCTCGGAAGGGGAATAAAAGATTTCTTTTCTATATTCGACGTTATCCGTTGTGATCAGAATTTCTTGCACAAGGACAGGTTCATATCCTCTGTATTCGGCATCAGCGGGTAATATGGAGGGATCGACTTTACATATTTCGGTCCGATCAATGGTGGTATCTTTCTTTTTGATTTCCTGCTTTTTTTCCTTTTTTCCTTCTCGTTCCTTTCTGTCTTTTTCCGAGGATACGTTTTTGCCTTTGCCACGTCCTTTTTTGCCACGGATTTTCGGTTTGCCCTGTTCTCCTTTAAGTTGGTTGTTTTCATCGCGAAGTTTTTGGATTTCTATCTTCAATTGTTCGTTTTCTTCGCTCAATTTTTCGACAAGATTTATTAGGATTGGAAGTCCTTTGGAGAACGGTTCTTGAAGGGAACTGTCTGCTTGGAAATCAATATTATGAAGTATTTTTTTTATCTCTTGGCGGCTCATATTCTGACCATAGCATCATCCTTTTGGCTTGTCTTGCAAAAAAATGAGTTTTACCAATTTTTTCCATTTTCGTGCCGTTTTATGCCTTTTCGCGCTGAATCTACTAGGGGGTGAATAGGATACGTTTTTTCTGTTACCAGATACTATCCATAGCCCATACCGTTCTGAAAAATCCGATGGATGTACTTTTATTGCATCTTTTACGATCTCAAGTTTTTCAAAACCTGATATTAGCTCTCCGATCTCTTCTTGCTTTTTCAATTCGGATTACATCATCATGGTATTTTTGAGCTCTTCTAAAGCTTCAGGAATATAAACGTATTTTAAATCTTTTTTGCCCATGGCTTGCTTTTTTCAATATATGATGAGGTACAAAATAAAATCTGAACAAACATTTTTTATCAAAAAAATATAAATTTTTGAAGCTCAGTCTGCGGAAAACCATTTGTAAGTTTCACAGGATATGGGAAGGGCAAAGAACTCATCATACACGTTATAAATTTAGCTCAAGTTACTCGGTAGATTACCCCACAATACTTTTTCCAGTGCTGCCCTATTCAAAATTATTGACAGCGACCAATGATAGACACATTGTAGAGTTCTATATTCCTAAATTAGAATTATATTCTCGAGTATGGAGTTTAAGACCTATATATTGCTTCCGTTGGCACCAAGACAAATCTTGGAGCCTAAACCGTGACACAAAATTTTGAAAACACTCTTCTAATCGGGGCGTTCAAGTTGTATAATAAAATTTTAAGTCAGATAAGTTCGTATTTCATCAATACATTTCTCACAAAATGTATCACCTGCATTCCATTGCATAACACAATTTTTAGGATTTAAACAATCTTGTATCGCTTCATGACCATCACTGTTAAGATTATAATGATCTTTAGCTCCTAAAAGATGTGCAGCTTCATGCCAAATAATGTTTTTGTAGGCTTTGATATATAAAACCACTCCATTACCCCGGTTGCCAATCATTCTAACACCGTGTGCACCTGAAACTACATTTTCTCCAACAATCTTTTTAAATTTTCGATCCGCTATTATTAATATATCCCCATGAACAGAATTATAAAATTGTTGAGCTATAGTATTAAAAAAATCATCATCATCAAAAGAATCGGGGAAATTGTATTCTTCTCTACTTTTCCAAAACTGACCGATTTCACTTTTGAAGATAGAAAAAAAATTATTTTTATATGTTTTGTCTATTTTGCCTTTTTCGTCTAAATATTCTTTTGCTCTTTTTATCTGGCGGAATTGGCTGAATTGAAGGAAGGGGCTCTCAATGATATGAATTTTTTCACGAACTTTATCACAATCTATCGCAATTTTATCATCGTTCTTTTTAAAGGATTGCTCCAGAAATAGTTTTGTTTCTGGAAACTTTGAATTACCATCAACGATATCATAATCATTCATTGGTAAATCATGCTTTTCCAGTTCGGCCTTCATTTCATACAGATACTTTATTATTTCATTGGAACTTTTTTCACTATTATGAAAGCTGTAAACAATAAATTGTTTTTGCATTTCTTGAATTCCTTCAAAAGCTTGGATCTGCATCTACAAAAAATGGGTGCCACGATTGATATAGTATCTTTCCTAAAATAGGCGCAAATGTTCAGGTAGTTCAGGTAAATCTTGCCATTGCTTAAACTCTGTGAATTTTTCGAGTTTTAGATTAATATACAAATCATCAAAATCTGTTGATTCGTTACAATTTTGAAAATTGCTTATTTCATCCTGGACAAGAATAATTGCCATTCTCTTCTGAAACGCTGTTTCCAAATAGGATAAATTATAGTTGCTGAAAATAGTAGTTAAAAAATCAAACTTTCTCTGAGTAATATAATTCAAATATGAATTTAATTCTTTTTTTAAATTAAATAAGAATTTTGAATCAATCGTATTCAATTCAAACAAACACTTTTTTTTAATTAACCGTCTTTTGTTTTCTGTTAAGAAGTCATTAAAAAATTCTATGAACCAAGTGGGCAAGAGTTGCGAGTTCGGATAATATTTTTCATTCAATGGCCCAAGCAATGATAGTTCATCAATAATATCTTCGATTTCCAAACTATACGAATTAGGATTTTCTCTTGGGTTAAAAAACGACATATATGGGCTATATATTGTCTTTTCTTGGATAGGTGAATTGTTATAGATTTGGTTTTCTATTTCAATATTAAGACGGTGTTCTTCTAACTCATCAATGTGATTAAAATATTGATGCTTGATAAAGAAATAGAATGCATTGTTGAAAGAATTAACATAAGGTTCGTTTTGAATGACCTTTTTAAATTCATCAGTTCCTTGTTCAACGCCCAGGAAAGTAGAATTTATAACTTGAATGGTGAAAGTCAATTCTTTTTCATCTGAGGACTGACGCGAAGAAAAATCGACTGCTAATCTATTGGGAATGACAAATTCTTTACCTTCTTGATTTTTGCCAACAGCATATGCGTAAATAACAATTTCTCCATGATCTTGAAGTTTAGAGAGTATCCTTTCTTTTATTTCACGTTTTCTTTTTTCAAGATCTTCTATACTATAGTTAACAGGGGCGATTTTTTCTTTGAGCCGTTTTATTGTATTTAAATTTACCTGTTTTTTGTTTTGTTCGTTTATTACTTTAAGAATTGATATTTGAGCTTGCAAATGTGATTGTTCTTTAGAATACACTCTTCCTAATTCATATATTTTTTTGTGCAAACACTTAAGTTTCTTTTTTTCGTCTTCAAAACTTTTTTTATCAAATTTGCCACCCGGACATTTTAAATAACAAGGAGAAAAGATTACATAACAGCCCATTAATTTTTTGTGGAGGAATGCTATTGGGTCTTTTACATAAGCTTTCCACACACCGAGTTTGGTAGGATCGTTGTGGATTATAAAAGTATCGTATATTCGATTTTCATTATCCTCGAAAACATGTTTTTCTGTACCTTTAAAATTGAAGAAATAATTAATCCAAGAAGGTTTCATTTTAATTTTTTTCATACACCATACCAGCCAGATATAGAGAAATAAAATAGATAGCGAACAGAGTATTCTCTATCCGCTATCATTTTTTGCCTGCTAAACTTTTTTCAAAATGTCAGCTATTTGATCAATCGCTGTCAAAATAACAAATGCAATAGCAAGGCCTGCTTTGATGTTATCCATGACATCCTCCTAATTTTAAAGGTTAAAAAATCTCTATCGATTTTTACCTTTAAAAGAATCTCATAGACAAAATATAATTTACGATACAAGTTCTGATATGTCAAATACTATGATCTGCACTGGATATTTGCCATAAGCAACCGGTTTCCGTGTCAGTTCCGTTTGGTTTTGATTAAACTACAACACGGCATTCTTTCTTTGATCGAAATGAGAACTAACAGGGTCAGCACTAATGGTATCATCCAACGCCCAAAGCACTGCAAAAAAGGTGATCACTACTTCTGCCAGTCCTCAGTGACATTTTAATACGACCAGTGACAGATCTTGTTTGGATGTTTTATTATTGTTGGGCAGGCTTTAACCGGTCAGTAAGCCTGTGGTTAAAAACACCGCTTTGATGGCGGTGGTCGGTTAGTTTTTTCAGTGTGGACCATTCCAAATCCCAAATCATCAAAATGGGCCTTGATCATCCTTTCGGCCACGTATTGGGTAGGGGCAGATTCCATATCTGCCCTGTTCGGGGCGGATATGGAATCCGCCCCTACAGTTTGGACCAAACAATGATCAAGGCCTCAAAATGTAAAATTTCAGAGGCCAGATTATTATAAAACTTTTTTCAGGATAAAAAGGAATTCAATTCCCCGGAAATCTTTTTAGCCGGAATATTTTATTGATCTTTTTGCATGGGTATGGCTACTCTTTAATTCATCGGAATTGAAATAAAATCTACTCTCCAATTAATTGAACCTCAAATGAAACATAAGGAGCCCGCAATGACAACGGGGAAAGTGACGATTCTGGACGGTGGCATTGGCAGGGAACTGGAACGGCAGGGCGCACCGTTTGGACAGCCGGAGTGGTCAGCACTGGCCATGATGGAGGCCCCTTGGGTTGTCAAGGCGGTCCATAAAGCATTCATCGAAAGTGGCGCATCTGTTATAACAACCAACAGTTATGCCCTAATCCCTTTTCATATTGGTGAAAAAAAATTTAAAAAGCAGAGCAGGGCGCTGGCAGCTATCGCCGGAAAAACGGCCCGGGCAGCCGTCAATGAAACCCAAACCGCAACCCGGACCCGCATACGTGTTGCAGGTTCCATCCCTCCATTATTCGGTTCCTACCGTGCCGATCTGTACCGGCCGGAGCGGGTGGTTGAAATTGCAACCCCTTTAATAGAGGGGCTTTCTCCGTATATAGATTTATGGCTATGTGAAACCCAGAGCCTGATTGATGAACCGCTCAGGATCAAGTCCTTGACGGATCAATTGGATATGTCAAGCAAGCCGTTCTGGATCTCTTTCACCCTGGACGATTTACATTTAAATCGTGAACCAGTATTACGGTCCGGCGAATCTGTGGCTGATGCGGTCAAAGCGATGGCCAATGCCAAGGTGGATGCTGTTTTATTTAACTGCTGCCAACCCGAGGTCATCAGTCAGGCCATCAAGGTAACCCATAGTCAATTGGAACGCTTAGGCGTTGGGAATATTGAGATTGGCGCCTATGCCAATGCTTTTCCGCCGCAACCTGAAGATGCAAAGGCAAACGAAGAACTCAACGATATGCGTACGGATTTAACCCCGTCATCATATCTGAACTGGGCCCGAAAATGGGTTCAGGAAGGCGCGACGCTGATTGGTGGATGCTGTGGCATCGGTCCCGAGCATATTTCGGTCTTATCCCAAAAGCTGGTTTAAGCGTAAGGCGTCACCCATTATTCGTAATCGATTTTGTCACCCGGATATTGACCCGGGCCTAACTATAATGATATAAAAGCTGTCATTTCAACCCGTAGAATATATAAAAGATATGGACAAACAGGCAGTTAAAAGAGATTTATTTGATTTTGAAGTAGGCTATCTGACCCAAAGCCCATGCGTCAATTGTGAATTCAGGGAACACCTGCCCAAATGCCATAAGGACTGCATTCTTTTAGATCAGATCCAGACCCGACTGGCCCGGGCTGTATCTTCCCAGTCCTCACGTTATGAAAGTTGAACCGGGACTGCCTTTTCACGCCTCCTCCCGTTCCAAAATAAAACAACACCTGACCCTTAAACTTTATAACGCCCTTAAAGAAATCCGCACCCCGTCGGGATACAGTCTTGATCAGGCCATCAGGTCCGGTATTGAAAATCCAGATTCCAACATCGGTATTTATGCCGGGGATTTGGAAAGCTACGACTGCTTTGCACCGGTGCTGCTACCCATCATTGAGGACTACCATCACCTTGAGCCAGGCTGGTCTCATAAGCCCGGCCTGCAAGAAGCGGTTTTGCCGGACCTGGACCCGGAGCAGATATTCATACGCTCATCCCGGATACGGGTGGCAAGAAACCTGCGCAAATTCCCTTTTTCAAGCAACATGACCCCGGATCAACGACTGGCCCTGGAAGAGACGGTAAAACACGCCTTCAAAATTCTACCCGAAAAATTATCCGGCACCTATACCTCTTTTACGGATTTGAATGAAAACCAGTTCAATACCCTGCTCGAAAAAGGGCTGGCCTTCCGGAAAGGGGACCGGTTCATGGATGCGGCAGGCATAAACCGGGATTATCCTTTAGGACGCGGCATATTCACAAGCCGGGACAACGTGGTCCGGGTGTGGGTCAATGAGGAAGACCATCTGCGCATCATAGCCCAGTCCCCGGGCGGGGATATTGCCAATGTTTTTAACCGGCTGATACAGATGATCAAGGCATTGGGCGATAGACTTGATTTTGCCTTTGACCGGAAAAAAGGCTTCCTTACGGCCTGCCCCACCAATATTGGGACAGCCATGCGGGCAGGTGTGCATATACATCTTAAAAGACTGAAAGAAAACCCATTTTGTTTAAAAACCATAACCAGGGATCACCACCTGCAGATCCGGGGTACGGGCGGGGAAAAAACCGCTGTTGAAAAAGCCGTGTTTGACATATCCAATGCCCGCAGGTTAGGTATCAGCGCCAATACCATTTTGGAGGATCTTTACAGGGGGGTGCAGGCCATTATTCAAGCTGAAAAGAAATCCCGGTCCTTTTCGGGACTGGGATGGGGTTAAATCATATTTCACTCGACAGGCTGTTACAGAATGCTAATTTTCCCAATTTCTTCGTTGGAAAATAAATTTGATCCTCAGAATACTGCATGTATGCCTGCGGTCAAATTGATTTTCCGTCTTGAACTTGAAAAAATTATCTATTCCGTAACAGCCTGTCGATGATCAAGTTTCAGACAAGCGTCTATTCGCTATCTTCAGGTTCAAATACTTCATCTTTGATACTTTGTTTGTCACCAGCCAGGTGCCGTCTTTGCTTATCTTTGAATTTGGTGATCTGAATTCTAATTTTTTCGGCCACACCGTCAATGGCTGAATACATGTTGTTCTCTTCAGCCTCGTCCCTGGCATGAATTTTCAACTTATCGCAAATCAGCTTGATTTCAGCAATGCTGTGTAATTTTTCCTCTGACAGGACAACCTGGGCCTCGGCCGGGGCATCCAGCATTTTATCCAATTTATTTAATTTTTTTTCGATATGGGACTTTACAGCGTCAGATGAAGGGACGTTCTTGAAAGTGATTGAAATGTTCATAGGCTCTCCTTTTATTGGTGAGATGATGATTTAAAAATAACACAATCCCTGTTATGCTTCAATGCCCGACTGCTATATAATCAAATAAAAAGCGAACAGCCCGTCCCTAATTACCAAACAGGCTCTAAGGTTTTTCGCCAGGGTCCGGGGCATTGTTTTTTGAAACAACTTTCGGAAACAGGTCTTCTAAGTTCAACTCCTTGATTTTTTTAAGACAATCGGAAAGAGCTTGTTCCTCGGTGCTGCCTGCACCCTGGTGCTTGGATTCTGCAATAATGTTCACAAGATTGGGCACGGCAATATAATCACTTGCCAGATTACCCTGGATTTTTTTATGAACATCAATATATATCATTCTGCCGTTACGAATCAGATTGTACCGGGTTACCCGCGTTAAAATATCTTTAACATTAAGTTCCATTTGATTTTCTCCTTATTTTAAGGTATGCCTGCCATACTTTAAGATGGTTTTCAAGTTAATTTAACAAAATGAAAACCGAAAAACACAAAAGGTGGGGCAGGTCCATACCGGACAGCACAGGCTGGACAAAACAATTTTTAAATTGAAGGAAAGACCTTCACAATATGTCATCCTCTTTTTCATTTTTTTCATTACCTGTAAAGAGCAACTGGAATCAAGGCCGGAAAAATTTACGAAAAACAACCACACAGTTGATCGCAGACCGCAAGTCCCTGGACCGTGTATTCATCCGTCCCGACGATGAAAACAGCAAAAAGACCCTGGTTAAATACATGGAGCAGATCCTGTTCGGACTGCATGATTTTCTTAACCGGCATGTGGGCGTCACCGAAGAAATAAGCATCAATGAACTGGCTAAAAATTACATGGACGTCGAAATCAGCGACCATCCCCAGAAAAATCTGGGCCAGGTTATTGAAGACATCATCGAAGACATTGCCCCTAAAGCGGTCAATGTGGCATCACCCTACTTCGTTGGTCATATGACCTCTGCCCTACCCTTTTTCATGGTGCATCTTAAAGCGATTACCGCAGCCTTGAACCAGAATGTCATTAAAATGGAAACCTCCAAGGTGCTGGCTGTCATAGAAAGGCAGGTGCTGGCCAAAATTCACCGCCTGATTTTCAAACAAAGCCGGGAGTTCTACCGGGCCCATGTCCAGAACACCCGTACGGCGTTGGGCGCATTTACATCCGGCGGCACCACGGCCAACATGACAGCCATGTGGGTAGCCAGAAATCGCCTGTTCCCGCCCAAAGATGATTTTTCAAGCATTGAAGAAGACGGCCTGTTCAAGGCCATGAGCGTCCATCAAACGGACCGGGTGGTGATCCTTGTATCCCGGCGGGGGCACTACTCTTTAAGAAAAGCAAGCGGGATTTTGGGCCTGGGTAATAAAAACATTATTGCCATGGATGTTAAACCGGATCACACCATTGATTTAGACAAACTGAAACAGACTGTCCAGGACCTGAAACAGGAGAAGCGCACAAAAATCGCCGCAATTATAGGCATTGCCGGGGCCACGGAAACAGGGACCATTGATCCATTGCAACAGCTGGCTGATATTTGTGAACAGGAGCAGATTCATTTTCATGTAGATGCAGCATGGGGCGGACCGATACTGTTGTCCAACACCTATGCCCATCTATTGTCAGGCATTGAACGGGCAGATTCCGTCACCATTGACGGCCACAAGCAATTTTACATGCCCATGGGAACGGGCATGGTTTATTTTAAAAACCCCCTTGCCCTTGATGCCATTGCCTACCATGCCCGGTACGTCAACCGAAAAGGCTCTGTGGATTTAGGCATCAAAACCCTTGAAGGTTCCAGGGAGGCTGCCTGCCTGATCCTGGATGCATCCTTAAAAATCATGGGATCTAAAGGGTATGCCCTGATGATTGATCACGGTATTGAAACGGCCAGGGCGTTTGCTGAAAAAATAGACGCGCGGTCGGAGTTTGAACTTGTGACCCCCCCTGTACTCAATATTCTGACCTACCGGTTGGTACCTATGTCCTTTCGCCGGAAATTGAAAACGGCCCAGGGACAGGAGCGTAAACGCTTAAACCAGGAACTTGACGAGATCAATACCCGCATCCAACGCGTCCAGCGGGAAGCAGGCAAAAGTTTTGTCTCCAGAACCCGGCTCAAACTTGTGCCGGAGGATGACTTCATGGTAGTGGTGCTTCGAAGTGTTATCATGAATCCCTATACCACCGAAGACATCCTGGATGACATCCTGGATG
Source organism: uncultured Desulfobacter sp. (assembly GCF_963666695.1). GTDB lineage: Bacteria > Desulfobacterota > Desulfobacteria > Desulfobacterales > Desulfobacteraceae > Desulfobacter. The sequence goes on along the minus strand of NZ_OY762947.1, from coordinate 1,725,707 downwards.
AACAGGAACAAATTTATCATAAATTTTAAATATGGTCAGAATTAAATAGCACTACAAACAAGCCGAATTTTAAACAGGCGCTTAAGTCGTCATAATACTCGCCAATGGAAGCATATTGAAAAATTCAATCCAGCAATGAGCCTGAACCACCTTTCCTGGAAGATACACTCAGGCCAATAACCCAGCCAAGAAGAAGCACACCGACACCGGCAAGAAACCATTTAATCATGCCGGTTTTAAACATAAATCCATTATTTTCCTTTTGCTGGGCTATTTCGCCGGACAAAGATGCGTTCCGGGTTTTAAGGCGTTTATTTTCTTCTAACGTATCGCTTACATTGGCGGCTGCGGTTTTAAGCGCGGCGTATTGTGATTTTAAGGTTTCAATATTTTGGGTCAGCGTCTGGTTCTCTTTTTCAAGCTGAGCCATGGCCGCTTGGTCTGTCTGTTCCGTCAAGACCCTGATTTTGTCTTCAAGGGCGGCATTTTCTTTTTTTAACCGCTCTATGATTATTGATTTGGGTGGATCTGTTACAACATATTTTTTATCTACCCATCCTTGCTCCCCGGATGAAAGTTCCACCTTAAGGTATCCGTTGTTTTCTTTAATTATAGTTAAAGGGGTATCACTTTTTATCGCCGATATTACAGGATAGCCGGGGCCTGGTCCCTTCCTGAATGTGAGAATCAGCATATCAGAGACATAAGCGGTCTGGGCATGGCATATCGCTGTGGCCCCGATGATAATTAGAACAACCGCACAAATCCGTGGAAATAGTTTCATCATTATTTATTGCCTCCTTAACAGTTTTTAGTTAATTATCAGTCCTCACTTGTTTTTACAACACCCGACATGTAAAAAAAACTTGCCAAACCGTGTGGAACATGGGATCAGTCATTACTTCCTGCAATTAATTACTGCGGTTTGTTAAATGGAAAACAGTTGGTGTATGAATCAGGATTCTTTCAAAAAATTATGTATTGCCAATATCCTTAACGGGGTGTCTGACGGGTTGCGTCGATATTCCAATCCTAGCCGTGTTGCCCTGCTGTTTGCACCGGGGCCGGATGATCCAGTTCAGGTGTTTGACCCCCAGAATCTTTTGTTAGGGCATGAAACCGTACTTAATGAAGTCTTTCTTGTTCACGAAGAACGCTGGCGGCAGCATATTGGAAAGCAGATTGAAGATCAACCCAAAGGCCATCTGATCCCTCTGGAAAATCTAGATTTATCAGGACTTATTGCGTATGCAGGCGCAAGCAGTGATTTTTTTTACCAGGTCTGGTTCACCGAGCACCATCCTGACATGTGTTCCATCAAACCAACCGAAAAATGGCTGGAACAAGCGGCGACCTTGCTTGTCCATGATTATACCTCGTGTAATCCGCCCATCAACTGTTCGGATTATGTGGTTAAAAATTATGCGCTCCAGGCCATAGCCGATTATATGGTGGATGAACGCAACAGTCACCTGGGATATGATACCAAAATCCAAATTCCAACGATTCTAAATCATATTCTTTCCATTTCAAAAACCAAGGAAGAGGGTGCCTGGGCAAGGGGCGTTCTTTTTTTTACGGATCCGGTCAATATAGACACCATTGATTTTTTGACCATGTTTCAGCGCAATGAAAGGCCGGTAATTTCAAACATCAAACATATCAGAAAACTTCTTATCAGTGTGGAGCGGTCAAATCGTAAACTGGTTTCCGACGGCAATTATGTTGTGGGTATCACATTAGCCCCTGTGCCCGAGTATGCCATTATCGCTGATTTCAAGGGAGATCACGGCTTTTTGAGTATGGGCACCCATAAAATCGCTTCATTTTGTGACGGCAATTTTTATTCCACCACCAGGGAAAATAAGCTGGTGGAGCTGGAAGAATTGCTTTTGGATTCACAGCTTGAGATCGAAGCTGCCGGTACCTTATTCAGTGTTGTTTCCGGGTTGATACACAAGGCAGGACATTCACATTACGGCAGTACCGTGGTAATCGATATGAACGATGAACCACTGGTACTGTCCGGCCATGTGCTGGACCCCCCTTTATCTCTTCTGGATTCTGATAATTATGATCTGGCCGCGGCATTCATGCGCATTGACGGTGCAGTTCAAATAACACCGGATGCCAAAATCCGCGGATTCGGCTGTCTTTTGGACGGGCAATCCGTTACCTGGGAAAACATGGCCCGGGGTGCCAGATACAACTCGGCATTGAGATTTTCCGCCACAACATCAAAAGTGATTGTGGTTATCGTTTCTGCCGACAGACCTATTTCAATTATATATAACGGTATTGAATTGAACGGCATATCAAGGTGGAAACCTATTTACCAGTATATACCGAAAATATTAACCCTTGAACAGCACTTGAACGGTGTGCAGATATGATAATTTGTTATGATTCAATTTAATTTTCAATCACTACCGGATCTGGCCGGACAGCGTCTGATGTTCGGGTTTGACGGTCAGACACTTAATTCTGAATTAAAACATCTGATAAAGGAATACAGAACCGGGGGGATAATCCTGTTCCGGCCCAATATTGAATCTGCAGACCAGTTGCGCCGTTTGTGCATGGATGCCCGAAAATATGCCCTGGATCAAGGTTTGCCGGGTCTGTTTATTGCCGTGGACCAGGAAGGCGGGCAGGTGGCAAGGCTGCGCAAGCCGTTTACTGAATTTCCCGGCAATCCCCATATGAACACCCGTGAAGATGCCCGGGAATTTGCCCGGATTACAGCATCAGAGCTGTCTGACATGGGCATTAACATGAATATGGCGCCGGTTATGGATGTGGTCCCGCCGGATGTGGATTCCATCATGAAAGACCGGGCGTTTGCAGGGGATGCAAACCGTGTGTCCCAACTGGGCACTACGGTAATTCAGGGACTTCAAAAGGGCGGGGTCATGGCTGTGGCCAAACATTTTCCCGGTATCGGTAGAACAGTCAAGGATTCCCATTTTTTCCTGCCTGAGCTGGATGCGGAACTGTCCGATTTAAAACAGACAGATCTGGTCCCCTTTGAAGCCGCAAAAAAGGCTCAGGTTTCAGGGATTATGCTGTCCCATATCCTTTACCCCAAGCTGGATTCACTCTGGCAGGCCAGTCTGTCAAAGACCATTGCATACGATCTATTAAGAACGGATATGGGATACCAGGGTCTTGTCATGACCGACGATCTTGACATGAAGGCCATCCGTCATGATATGGATACCTGTATTCACAGGATCATGACCGCACAAATCGACATGGCGCTTGTCTGCCACACCGGCCCCAATATAGCTGAAGCCAGGGACGCCGTGATGCGATATCTTGAAAAGGACAGGGAACTGTATGAATCAGGCCGGACCTGCGTGAAAAGGATTTTAGCGGCCAAAGGAAACGATTTCTTGGTTGATACTATTTTTCTTGCTCGTGCTCTTAATCTTGCTCCTGCTCGGATTCACAGTCTGGAGCAAGAGCAAGATTAAGATTAAGAGCACGACTAAGTATCAATATCCTTTGCGATGAACTTTAGTTGGCTGTGTCCACCGTAAATTTTACCCGGGAATACACATCATCTCCAAGGCCGCACACCTGGTTATCCCGGATCATTTCCCAACCCCTGACTGCAATCATGGCCGCATTATCTCCGCATAGGGATAAGGGGGGTGAAAATACGTTGATATTATGCCGCTTAGCCCTTTCAGAAAGGATATCAACAAAGGTGCGGTTGGCGGATACCCCGCCTGCAATGCCGATGTCGGCACAATTTTTATCCCTGGCTGCGGCAATCAGTTTGGTGGATAACACATCAATGACAGCCATCTGGAATCCGGCTGCCACATGGGCAGTCCGGCCTTCGTTCATATCCGGATTTTCGTGCAGGTGCCGGGCCACCGCAGATTTAAGCCCGCTGAAACTGAAATCAAAGTTGTCTTTCCCAAGCATGCTTCTGGGAAATTTTATTTTTTCAGGGTCCCCCTTTTTTGCCAGGGCTTCAATGGCAGGTCCGCCTGGATAGCTTAACCCCATCATTTTAGCCACTTTATCAAAGGCTTCGCCTGCCGCATCATCCCGGGTCTGGCCCATAAGGGTGAATGCGCCGGGTCCTTTTACATGATAAATATTGGTGTGCCCACCTGACACCACAAGGCAGATGAATGGGAAGCCGGGGGGATTATCCAAAAGCTGTAAAGAACAGATATGGGCTTCAAGATGGTTAACACCGGCCAGGGGCAGATTTCGTGCCCAGGCCAATGCCTTGGCATACGAAAATCCCACTAGAAGCGCACCTATCAGTCCGGGGCCTTGGGTAGCGGCAATGCCGTCAATGTCATCTAAGCCGACACCGGCTTGCGCCAGGGCCTGATCTACCACAGGGTCTATGGCCTCAATGTGCATTCGTGACGCAAGTTCAGGCACCACACCACCGTATATGGCATGGGTAGATACCTGGGAGGCCACAACAGAAGAACGAATGCGTACACCGTCTTCCACGACTGCAGCCGCAGTTTCGTCGCAGGAGGATTCAATCCCGAGAATGAGCATGGGTTACTTTCCGGCAGGGTAATCAGACATACTGGGTCTGGTTCTCGTTGTTTTCCCTTTCCAGGATTTCACCTATAAGATACGCTTTTTCTTCCATGGCACCCAGTCTGTCCATGACGTCCTGGGCGGAATTTTCAGGAACCACCACCACCATGCCGATGCCGTTATTAAAGGTTCTGTGCATGTCGTGTTCCGGCACATTGCCTTCCCGTTGGATGATGTTGAATATGGGTGGAATCCGCCAGGACTCTTTGTGGATAATAGCCTTGCATGCCTTGGGGATGACCCGGGTGATGTTTTCATCTATACCACCGCCTGTGATATGAACCAAGCCGTGAACAGGCAGATCGCGCAGCAGATTTAGAATGGTGGATACATATATAATAGTGGGCTTGAGCAGTTCTTCTCCAAGGGTGGTGTCCAGGTCGGCTATCCGTGTGTTGACATCATACCCGCATTTGTCAAAAAAAACTTTGCGCACGAGAGAAAAGCCATTGGAGTGAACACCCGAAGAGGCTATACCGATAAGTTTGTATCCCGGGCGAATGTAAGAGCCGTCAATAATTTTATCATTGTCAACAAGACCAACGGAAAAACCTGACAGATCATATTCGCCTTCCTGATACATGCCGGGCATTTCAGCAGTTTCACCGCCGATCAATGCACATCCGGCCAGGGTACAGCCCTGGGCAATACCTTCAATAATTTTTTCAGCCACGCCGTTGTCCAGTTTCCCCATGGCTAGATAATCCAAAAAAAACAATGGCTTTGCGCCCTGGACAATGATGTCGTTGACGCACATGGCGACAAGATCTATGCCGATGGTGTCGTGCTTGTTCATCTGGAATGCGATTTTCAGCTTGGTACCCACGCCGTCCGTGGAGCTAACCAGTACCGGGTTGGAAATATTGGCCAGGTTTAAGGAAAAAAGTCCCCCAAAACCACCAATTTCACCCATTACACCGCTGCGTGGGGTGGACTTGGCAATATTTTTTATCCGGTCTACAAGCCGGGTGGCTTTATCAATATCAACGCCGGAATCCGCATATGTCAAAGAGTCATTCATCGTAATCTCACCTATGGCATCTTAAAAGATCTGTTTAATCCCTTATAAAGGCGTCAATCATAAGCTCAAAGCCTGTAAAAAGTCAAAAGCTTTTTGACAAGGGATGCCTGGATGAAGTATTAAGTGGGTGATTTTTAAACACGGGACTATTTTGGAGAAAATATCTTCATGAAAACAATTCATATCGGCTTACTTGGATTTGGTGTAGTAGGGGCAGGCGTGACAAAACTGCTCAAGGAAAAAAAAGAACTGCTTGAATCCCGGATCGGCGCCTGTCTAAATCTTAAAACCATTGCTGACCTTGATATTACAACGGATCGGGGTGTTGATCTGACGGGCACTCAACTAATAACCGATGCCACATCAGTTATTAATGACCCTGACATTGACATCATTGTGGAGCTTATCGGCGGACAAACCGTAGCAAGGGATTTCATTCTTAAGATTCTTGAAAACAAAAAGCATGTGGTGACAGCAAACAAGGCACTTTTGGCAGGTTTTGGTAATGAGTTGGTTCGCATTGCCGAAAAGAATCAGGTGGATTTGGCGTTTGAAGCGTCCTGTGGGGGATGCATGCCTGTCATAAAAAGCCTGAGGGAATCTTTGGTTGCCAACAACATCCAAGCCATGTGTGGCATCCTCAACGGGACCTGTAATTATATCCTAAGCAAGATGACCCAGGACGGTTCCCAGTTTGAGGATGCCTTGAAAAAGGCTCAGGAGCTGGGGTTTGCCGAAGCTGAACCGTCCCTGGATGTGGATGGATATGATACGGCCCATAAACTTGCCATCTTAAGTGCCCTGGCCCATGGTATGGAAATCAACCTTGATGATATCCATGTGGAAGGCATCCGGAACATCGGTCCGGATGATATCGGGTTTGCCGGAGACTTTGGCTATACCATTAAACTGCTTGCCATCGGTAAAAAACATGAGAACCATGTTGAAGCCCGGGTACATCCGACCATGATTCCCTGTTCCAATCCTTTGTCCCATGTGGATCGATCCATGAATGCCATTGCCATTGATGCAGACGCCACAGGACGAACCATGCTTTACGGTCACGGAGCAGGCATGATGCCCACAGCCTCTGCTGTTCTTTCGGATATAGTCGATATTGCCAGAAACATCATCGCCGGCACCCCGCGCAGGGTTCCCACTTTGGGGTATCCCGAAGAAAATATTCAAAAAATACCTATACTTCCCATGGCCCAGTTATCCACCCGGTATTATCTGCGCTTTGAGGCCCAGGACTCTCCGGGAGTTCTGTCCACCATCTCAGGCATTTTAGGTGAAAATGACATCAGCATCAAATCCGTCCATCAAAAAGGGCGCAATGCCGATGGTCAGGTGCCCATTGTCATGCTGACCCACCTGGCAAAGGAATGCAGAGTTCAGGAGGCCCTTGCCAAAATTATTCAAACCGACTGCGTGGTGGGACAACCCGTCGTTATCCGCATTGAAGAAGATGACACGGAGTAGTAAACAGCTGTTTCGTTGTATTTACAGCATCAATAGATTAACAAGACAAAAAGGGTTAAAGGAATGAAAATACTTGTTGCAGATCTGGAAGGGGTCTTTTTGCCTGAAATCTGGATCAATGTGGCGGAAAAAACCGGGATTGAGGAACTTAAACTTACCACCCGGGATATCAGTGATTATGATGTACTCATGACCAAACGCCTGTCCATACTTGATGAACATAATCTAACGCTTAAAGATATCCAGGATGTCATTGCAACCCTTGACCCCCTCGACGGCGCAAAGCAGATGCTGGACTGGATCCGGAAACAGACCCAAATCATTATTCTGTCCGACACCTTTGAAGAGTTTGCAGGGCCGCTCATGGAAAAATTGGATTTTCCTGCGCTCCTTTGTCATAGCTTGACTGTGGACGCAACAGACCGGATCACCGGATACAATCTGAGAATCGATAATCAGAAAGCCCGGGCAGTCAAAGCCCTCCAAGGCCTGAACTACCACGTCATTGCATTTGGCGATTCCTACAATGATACCGGAATGATTCTGGAGGCAGACCAGGGCTTTTTCTTTAAGCCCCCTGAATCCATTACCAAGGATTTTCCTGATATTCCCATTACACGCTCCTATGATGAGCTTAAGGTTATGCTTTCTAATCTTCTGGCAAACTGATGAATGATAAACATTGATAAATTTAAAGATCTGCGTGTACTTGTCATCGGGGACTTAATGCTCGATGAGTATCTGTGGGGAACGGTTGACAGGATCTCACCGGAGGCCCCTGTGCCTGTGGTGGCCGTGGAAAAGGAAAGCCATACACTGGGCGGGGCCGGTAATGTTATAAATAACCTTTCAGCCATGGGTGCGAAGGTCTTTGCCATGGGGAGCGTGGGTACGGGTCAGGCAGGTTGCAGTGTTTTAAAAAAGCTTGAAGCTTTAAGCGTTGATGTCACAGGCGTGATCAGTGAGCCGGACCGTCCCACAACACGGAAAACAAGAATCATCGCCTCCAGTCAGCAGATGCTTCGCATCGACAGGGAAATCAGGCGCAATATCAGTGCCCATACGCTTGACGCATTAACCCGGATTCTTGCCGGTTACATCGACAAAATGAATCTTGTTATAATTTCAGATTATGATAAGGGCCTTGTAACCCGTGAGCTTGTAGCCCGTATTGTTGAACTGGCAAAAAAATCAGGGGTAATGACCCTGGCAGATCCCAAGTCCATGGATTTTTCCAAATACACGGGGGTAACCGTTTTAACCCCAAATAAAAAAGAAGCTGCAATTGCCGCCGGTATACAGATTCAAACGCCCGAAGAGATGGAAGAGGCTGCAGCAAAACTCATGGCCGTGGCCGACCTTGAAAAACTTCTGATTACATGCGGAAAGGCCGGTATGGTTCTCTATGAAACCGGAAAGCCTTCTGTGGCCATTGCATCCAAAGCAAGGCAGGTCTTTGACGTGTCCGGGGCCGGAGATACGGTTATCTCTCTTTTAGGCCTGGGACTGGCATCCGGCGCCACGTTTAAAGCGGCTGCCGGGTTAGCCAATCTTGCGGCAGGCATTGTGGTGGCCAAAGTAGGTACGGCAACCGCATCAATTGATGAGCTAAAACAATGCGTTAAAATTAATGTTTGAATTATATGAATATTTAGCTTGACTCAAAAGCTTCTTTGATCTATATTCTCTCTCGTTGTTGCGGGGTGGAGCAGTCTGGTAGCTCGTCGGGCTCATAACCCGAAGGTCGTTGGTTCAAATCCTTCCCCCGCTACCAAGTAAATTAAGGCTCCCAGCGAAAACGCTGGGAGCCTTTGTGATTTCTTGGGAATGGTTTCAATCCTTATTTCACTATTTCACTACCTCAACACATAATACACGTTTTCCTGAACAGAATTTTAATTACCCGGCTGTTAGTAAATAATCCATCGCAGGACAATAAAAATCTTGATGAGATGATGGATATGGCATCAGCCGTCGTGGATAAAGGGTCGGTAACACTATATGAATGCCACGCCCAGGCGCGAAAACAGATATTATCAAACCGGAACTTAAACCAATTTTGTCTGCCCGCAGGTGATGCGCATATCGTTGTACTGCCAGGTAAAAAAAGGCGTTTTTGAATCAGTTTGAGGCATTGGGGATTCTTGTTGAGAGGTAATTTTTTTATCCGGTTTACAATACAAAAAACGCTCACTCATGATTTTAAGAACGGGATTACCTGTCAGACGCTGTTGGGTAATTTGGGGATCGACCGATTATGGTGGATTGATCCCCTTATACTCGATCATCAAGTTTTTAGGGAATTTGTTCAAATTCAAGGCGGAAACAATTTTTAACCGGAAGAATATACAACATATTTTGAGGATTAAAAATTGTTTCTAACGCCGAAGTTGGGCAAATTAACAAAAACTTGATCATCGAGTTATATTATTACGCTTTTTTAATCACACCCCCTGCCTGCAGCAACTCAAAATAATACACACTTCCAATGTGATATGATACGCTTTGCTCCTCTTTGCTCAATTTTTTATAAACTACTTGGTCCTCATCAATGATCGAACGAATCTGAATAGACTCATTGTTCGGATTGTCTTTTTCGAAAAATATTTTGTATTTTTCACCGGGTTCTATTCGGATTTTTTTTGCATTCATTCTGTCAGCACCTTCCTTTTATTTAGGACACCCTTTTAAATTTTATCAAAAACACATAGTTTTAATGCATTAATAATGCCATAATTCCAACATATTAAATTCAAAGGATTATTCGTTGTTTAGTAATCTGGAGAGAAAATAAAAAATACATTTTAAGGAAAAAATTTACATAATATTTATGTAAAATGATTCTCATCATGTATTCAGGATGTTGGGATCGGGTCTTAAACTGTATTTTTTCTTGACGTACAATAACCTCGGATTTATGCTTGCCCCTTGATGATTCAGTTTTTTTACACAGGTTCACTTGAGAATAAGGTTGCTGATGGACATACCCCAGATAGTCAGTCCGGACGGTTATATTGATACCATTGCCCTCCGTACCTCCGAAGAAGCGCAGATGGATGTTCGATTTTTGTTCCCCAAAGTGTCGGATTATATTGTATCATCCCTAAAGGAAGGCAAACCCTGGTTTTTTTCCGGCAGAAGCGGCAATGCCCAAATAGGCCTGCTTACGGATACCCATATGCCCGGAGAAACCCCGCCGACGCCGGAAATTGACGGATCAAAGATTCTGCTTTCCGGTATAATTCGAAATCTGAACCCCCTTTTAACCAATGCCCTGGATTTTTTTGAGACCGGGGACGAAATCGGCCGTCTCGTGGTCATGGACCCGGAATTACGCATCCGGGATGTCCGCCATTACCTCCATAAACGGCTTTTTGTAGGTAACCGGGTGGGCAAGGGTTATTATGAAGGTTTTGATATCTGCCAGGAAACCGATGCGCTAACCGGAAAAACGTGCGATTATATTGAGGTGGCGCTCTCGTCTTTTCAGTATTGTTTTGAGCCGGCAGCCATGATCCGATCCAGCATTAGCGCGGTGATTAAAAAAGGGCGAAGCGCCCTGAATGCCATCCGGTCCAGGGTGCCCATGGATCCAAATCATACCGTCCTCAATCCGAATGAACTTTTTGTGGGGGCGATCAAAATCTCTTTGGGTGACATTTACGGGATAATTGATGCCGTAGTCAGCCCGGAAAAAGATGATATTGTACATCTGCCCGCCAGGGTGCTGGATCCTTTCCGCACCTTCAGGAACCGGCAGGTGGAACTGTATCATCTCGGAAAAACTCCGGTTCCCTTGGGTGATATCCGTATCCGTATCCGTTTTTTCAGAAGTCACAACCCATTGACCGTCCCCCTGGAAAAGGCCAGGGTGCAGGAAGGGTACCGGCTGTGCGATCTGCTCACCCATGCCGAGGTATCCAATTTGTTTAAAATTCTGGATGAAAATTCCATGGGCCTAATCCTGAATAAGGGTAATTTCATTCAGGTGCCCCGGGCCCAGGATACCAAAGGGGAGGCCCAGCTGGAGATCATTAAAAACTGTCTGGCAAAAAGTACCCAACGCCGCCATGAACCCGCTATACCACCCACGATCGGCGACAGGTTCAAGGAGACCCTTGGCAAGCTGTCCGTATTAGGCGGGGTCAATTCCCGGGTATTCATCGGCCGGCAGTTTCCTGAACGGGAAGTGGTGGATGCGCTGCGAAGAACCGGGTTGTGCACATTTCTTATAAATGCGGAAAATCCGAGTTTCGACGACGACGATATACGGCATATGATCGCTTTGACCCATGCCGGGCAGGATAGATGTGAGTTTATGCGGTACGATCCAGTGATCGGCAAGTTGTATTCATTTTACCATGGGTGCTTCATGGAGCCTGACGACTGGGAGCGCTTTGACCAGGTAAGGTTCTGGTTTGCCTTTTACGGATCACATACAAAGGCTGTGGACAACCGCCTGACCATTGACCTGATCAATCGTCTGGCCCTGCGTTTAGGTGATGAAATGGGCATTGTCCACGGTGGCGGCCCCGGCCTGATGAAGGAAGCCAATGATCTGGCCCGCCGGCATAATATCATGAGCATAGGCATCGCCATTGAATTGGAAGGGGAAAACCAGGCGTCTTTAACCACCTGTGACGGATTGATTAAATATAATGAAGGCCAGCGCCTATCCCGCCAGGATCATTTGCAGAAACTGAGCAACCTGCCTGTCATCAACACCGGTGGATACGGCAGTGCCGAGGAGTTGAGCATCACGATCACATCCATGAAAATTCATGAAAATCCTCTGGCACCCATTATTCTTTTGGACCGGGATAACTTATGGGAAAACGCCCGGAAGCAGACCCAGAAAATTGCAGATAAAAAATACGGCCCCGCGTTCACCCCCCATCTTGTGAAATCCTGTAAAAATGCAGCCCAGGCAGAAACCCATCTGATTGAATTTTTAACAGATCCGGACCTCTGGTATAAAAAGAATAAAATACCGACCGAAAGTGTGGAAAAGGCAAGAAGCAAGGCGGTAAGGATCAGGCGTTCCTTTTTGTACATTGACAATATGGAGGTATTTTGTTCCCCCAGTCCGCGTCTCTCATCGGTATCGGGTCATGAAAACAATAAGGAGTATGAATAAAATTATGACATCCAAAACGCGTTTCAGGTACCTTGCTGCGTTCATGCTGGGATTTTTCCTCCTTTCAGGCAATTTTTCTTCGGGTCGTGCAGAATCGGTATGCGACCATGTATCCCTATCGTGGTTACAAACCCAGGTACCGTTACCCAAAGATGCAAAACTGGTATTTAAAAAAGAACAGGGCGATCTGTGTGAAGCCGTACTCTCGATTGAAGGCAGTCTTGCGCCGGTCTACGCGGGTAAGGATTTCATCGTGGCCGGTCAACTGTATAAAAACGGTGTATCCATAACCCGGAGAACCATGTCCGGTTTGTCTGACCTTGCTGATGCTGAACGAAAAAAATCCAAAGAAAAAGAGGCCAAGGCTGTTGAGATGCGTAAAGCTTTTTTTAAAACCCATGCCGCGGACCTGGCGGATCTGGTTTCTTTGAGCTTTGCGCCGGGAGGGTCATCTGATAGGTTTCTTTATGTTATTTCAGACCCGGCCTGCAGTCACTGTAAAGCCCTTCTCGACGGCCTGGAAGAAGTGGCTGCGGAAACGGGTCTTGCCCTGAAATTAATCATATATCCGATTCTTGGAGAAAAAAGCAAAATCATGACGGCCCATGTCATCTGCAAACACCTGGGCTATGGTGCATATAAAACCCTGAAAAAAAATGATGCGTCAACAGACTGTGAAAAGGCGAGCCAACGTATAAATAACACCTTTGATCTGCTCAAAAAGGCTGACATCTTTTTTGTGCCTCTGGTGGTGGCCCAGGATGGTTCCTGGGTAGTGGAAGGCAACGATATATGCAGTGTGCGTAAGCACTTGGGACTGGATCCGGGAAGCGGTGAAAATAGCGGCGGCTGCCAAAAAGCCCAGGAAGATTAACTTTTATGGGGCTAAGCTCCCCGGTATTGCTATTGCTAAATATACATTGAGATCTATCTGTGATTTATGTTAATTAACAAGACAGTTCAAATTCTTATAAAGTCATACCCGATAAAAAGACGTGCCAACGGCAAATATTGATTAGTCTTTTGTTTCCGATGGGAGAAAACCGTATTATAAGTGGGGAAGCGTATCATGGAGAACCAAAGACGTTATCCGGGCAAGGCTCCGGAAAACATTGACCAGTCCGCCACAGATCTTAACGAAGATATTAAACATCACATCATGACAACCATGGGGAATGATTTTTATCCCCCCAGAAAAGACACGTATTACAATGGGCTGGCCTACAGTGTCCGTGACCGGTTGGTTACAAGGTGGCTCAATTCCCAGCGCTCTTTCTACGACAGAAGTGCGAAACGGGTTTACTATCTTTCCCTTGAATTTTTGCCCGGCCGGTTTTTAATGAATTATGTTACCAACATGCAATTGAACGAAGCGTGCGAAAAAGCCCTGGAAGAAACCGATTTTACCCTGGAGCAGCTTGAAGAGCAGGAATGGGATGCAGGTCTTGGCAACGGTGGATTGGGCAGGCTTGCGTCATGCTACATGGACTCCATGGCCTCTTTGAATATTCCGGGATATGGCTACGGTATCATGTATGATTACGGCATATTTTATCAAACCATTGTCAACGGGTATCAGGTGGAACAATGTGATAACTGGGTGCGTTGGGGTAATCCTTGGGAATTCAAGCGCCGGGGATTTTTATACAAGGTTCAATTTTACGGCAGGTCTGAACCCTATATAAACAGTGCGGGCAAGCGTTGTTACCGGTGGGTGGATACGATAGACATTAATGCCATGGCCTGTGATATTCTTATCCCGGGATACGGTACCCAGAACGTCAACAACATGCGGCTGTGGGCGGCCATGTCCAGCCAGGAATTCTCTTTGCATGAGTTTAATCAGGGCGATTATATTGGTGCCATGGAGAGCAAGGTGCTCACGGAAAATATCTCCAAGGTGCTTTATCCCAGTGATGAAAAAGATGTGGGCAAGGAACTTCGTCTCAAACAGCAGTATTTTTTTGTGGCTGCCACCTTCCAGGACATTCTGCGCAGGTTTAAGAAGCATAACTCTGATTTTAATTTGCTGCCTGAGCGGGTTGCTGTCCAGCTCAATGACACCCATCCAGCCATTGCCGTTCCCGAACTCATGCGTCTGTTGCTGGATGAGGAAGGCCTTGAATGGAATTTTGCCTGGGAGATTTCAGTAAAAACATTTGCTTATACCAACCATACCGTGCTGCCCGAAGCACTGGAAGCCTGGCCGGTCCGCCTTATTTCAAAATTGCTTCCCCGTCACATGGAAATCATCTACGAGATAAACAGACGGTTTTTAAGTATGGTGGAAAAACAGTATCCAGACAAACCTGAATTATTACGCCGGGTCTCAATTATCGAAGATGGCCCGGAACAAAGGGTGCGCATGGCCCATCTGGCCATTGTGGGAAGTCACACGGTCAACGGTGTGGCCGCCCTTCATTCCAGAATTATCAAAGAAAAATTATTTAAAGATTTTGACATTATTTTTCCCGGGAAAATTATCAATGTCACCAACGGAGTGACACCTCGACGGTGGGTACTCCAGGCAAACCCGGCGTTATCATCCCTTATCACCGACACTATTGGGCCGGACTGGATTACCGATCTTGACCAACTCAAAAAGCTTATCCCCCATGCAGACAACCCTGAATTTCGTGAAAAATGGCGGCAGGTAAAATTAAGAAACAAAGCGCGTTTGGTAAAATATATCAAGCGGAAAGTGAACACGGACGTAAACCCCGATACGCTGTTCGATGTTCATGTGAAGCGGATTCACGAGTACAAACGCCAACTTTTAAATATTTTTCATGTCATCACCCTGTATAACCGGATAAAAAAAGATCCGTCCAAAGAGATTGTGCCGAGGACGGTTATTTTTGGCGGTAAGGCCGCACCTTCCTATGCCCAGGCAAAACTGATCATCAAGCTGATCAACTCCGTTGCAGACCTTGTCAATAATGATCCGGACGTGAACCATAAGCTTGAGGTTATTTTTTTGCCCAATTATTGTGTTTCCCAGGCGGAAAAAATTATACCCGCAACAGATCTGTCCGAGCAGATTTCAACGGCTGGACTTGAAGCGTCAGGTACCGGAAACATGAAATTTGCCTTAAACGGAGCGCTTACCATCGGCACCCTTGACGGGGCCAATATCGAGATGATGGAAGAGGTGGGCGAAGACAATATTTTCATTTTCGGCCTGACCGCCAAAGAGGTGGAAAAAAAGAGAGCCCAAGGATACGATCCCTGGCATTATTACAACAGCGATGAAGAACTGAGAACCACGCTGGACATGGTCAGGCTTAATCATTTTATTCCGGAAGAGCCCAATCTTTTCCTACCCATCTGGGATTCACTGATGGCCCTTGGAGATAAGTATTTTGTTCTTGCTGATTTCCGCGCCTTCATCCAGGCCCAGGACAAGGTCCGGGCCCTGTATCTGGATCAGGAGCAATGGACCAGATGTTCCATTTTAAATACGGCAAATATGGGAAAATTCTCCAGCGACAGAGCTGTTAGGGAATATGCCCGGGATATCTGGAATATTGAGATTTCTAAATAGAGCCCGACCGAAACCGTTAGGGTGTTAAATATGAACAAGATTTATGTCTGTGTTCAGGCATTATTTTTAATAATTTTCGGATTTTCAGCACAAGGCATCTGCGAACCGTCATACACCCTGAAACAATTGTGCCGAATTGCTAATGAAAATGCAGAAACCATCCATATTGCCAGGGAACAGACCTATATTGTGGAACAGGATAAAAAGCGGGCCCAGTCCGTGCTTATTCCGTCAGCAACCCTATACGGCAGTTACCTGAATTATAAAAACGACGATGATTATACGCCTGATGTAAATACCTTGGGCGGCAAACTCACCCAGTCATTTACCCTGAACGGCAAGGAACTGATCGCCTATGATGTCAGTAAAAAAAACATTGAAAAGGCAAAATTTTCAGAACAGACCATTAGAAGCAATTATATTTTCCAGGTGGCCCAGGCCTTTATCCAGACGTTGAATTTGAAACGTCTGGTGGAGGTCGCCGATGCCGAAGTTGAGCGTTTGAGCATATACAGGGATTCGGTGAATCAAAAACTGACTGTGGGCAGTGTGACAAAACCGGCCATGTACAGGGCCCAGGCAGAATTATCAAAGGCTAAAACCAATCAGATTGTGGCACTCAATAATGTTCAGACAGCCAAAGCCGGTATTGTCAGGCTCACCGGCATCGAAGATAAGTTCTCCATTGCACCGGGGGATACCAAAGATATTGAAAATTTTTCAATCACCCTTGAAGAAATAAAATCCCGTGCCCTTGAAAACCGTTATGAAATCAAGGAAGCCACAAAGGATATTGAAATTGCCCAACGGACCATTGACTATGAAAAGGGTGATTACTGGCCCCGCATTGATCTTGAAGGCGGCTACCGTGAAAAAGACATCAGTTATGATAGAGGAACCGGGCCCCAAGGCGAATATGATACCGAAGAGGCATATATCCAGGCCCAACTTGTGTTTACCTTGTATGACGGCGGATTACGAAGGGCTCAGGTACGACAGGCCCAGGCAAGGCAGCGCCAGGCAAAGCAGGCCCTGGCCGATGAAGAAAAGGCGGTAATCCTTGAATCAAAGCAGTCCTTTCTGGAATTTAATACCTCAAAATCAACCCTGATCAATCTTGCTGATGAAGTAAAATCGGCCGAAGAAAATTACAATGCCGTTCAGATGCAGTTTAAATACGGCATGGCTGACAGTATTGATATCATGGATGCTAATACGTTGCTTGTAGACGCCCAGCGGCGCATGTCCAATGCCCGGTCTTCATTTTATCTGTCCATATTGAAAATCATATACACCCAGGGGGATATCCTGGGTCATTTTTTAAACGAAGAATGAAAAAGAAGCTAAATTTATAAAATCCCAAGCGCCATGTTTTAATAAACATATGGCGCCTGGGATTTTTTTTAAACCATTTTATTCAAGAACATGTTTTTCCAGGACAAAACAGGAAAAATCCCCCTTGAAAACCACCTCATCTTCACGTTTAACCTCAACGCTGACCATCTGCTTTTTGCCTGATACTGATGTTACACCGGCTTGGGCATATACAGATTCTCCTGCTTTAACAGGTTTTAGGAATTTAACATCTGCCCCGCCAAGCACGACATTGGGATGATTCACCGCAAGCATGGCCGCATAGTCGGCAAGTCCGAAAATAAATCCGCCATGCACCAGTCCTGAATCATCTGCCGCCATTCTGGACGTGGTCATATATTCCACACGACTTTTACCGTTTTCCACCATGACCGGCTTGCCGCACAGTTCATTGTCTATCAATTGATGGGTTATGATATCCATTAAAATTCTCCTTTTTTAAAATTAATGTTTGGACTCCCTGGGTCAAGTTCGGCCTTGATTCGGAGCGCCGCTGCTTTCGGGTCATATTCTTCCGTGTTAATGGATATAGCGGCAAGAGCCTGGTACAATGGATTTCTGATTTCAAGCATTTTTTCCGTTTCAAGGGCAAGGCTGTCACGGGTAAGGTCCGGTCTTCGCTCGGTGTTGTCTTCATCTTTGCGGATTCTGTCTGTTAAAACAGATGCCGTTGCATACAGATATACAACAACCCCGTTCTCTTTTAAAAACTGTCTATTTTCTTCTGCAAGGATGATCCCCCCCCCCGTGGCTACGACAGGCGCATTCTTTAAATCCAGATTCACGAGCGTTTCGGTTTCTTTTGCCCTGAAATAGGACCAGCCGTGCCGGGCCACCATCTGTGCAATGGTTGTGCCGTAAGTTGATTCCAAAACCAAATCCGTATCCAGAAACTTTTTGTTCAAAAGATCGGCAAGGTACTTTCCGGTAGTGGTTTTGCCGGTACACCGGTATCCGATAAGAAAAATAGGCCCCATGGTCACTCCTTTTTACAAGGCATCAAAAAGCTGCCAGAATGTGGGGAATGATTTTTCCACGCACACGGGATTTTCAATTTGAATGCCCTCCACCCTAAGACCTGCAACGGCAAAGGCCATGGCAATGCGATGGTCATTAAAGGTTTCGATGACTGCGCCATGGGGCGTGCCGCCGGTAATTTCCATAAAATCCGGTCCCTGCACTGCTTGAATTCCCATTTTGGTCAGCTGGGAACAAACCGCATCAATGCGGTCGCACTCCTTAACCCGAAGATGACCGATATTGGTAATCCGGGTGGTGCCTTCTGCAAATGCGGCAGTTACAGCCACAGCAGGCACGGCATCCGGTGTATCGGACATATCCACATCCACACCTTGCAAGGGGGAATGGCCTTTTACCCGCAGGACCCTGCCGTCATGATTTACCAAACAGCCCATCTTCTCAAATATGTATGCCTGTTTCAAATCTCCCTGCAAGGAGGCTGTGCCGATGTTATCCACGCCGATATCCGCACCTGTTACAGCCCCTGCTGCCCAAAAATAGCCGGCATTGGAAAGATCAGGCTCCACGGATCTGGTTCCGGCGGAGTAGGTCTGGTCCCCTGGGACCTCATAACAGGTGTCGGATATCTGGAAGGCATTGACCCCGAACTGTTTCATCACATCCAAAGTTAAATCAATATAAGGTTGGGACACGGCAGGCCCTGTCAGATCAATCACAAGGCCTTGGTCAAAAAAAGCCCCGGCCATGAGTAGGGCAGACAGGTACTGGCTTGACCGGGAGCAATCAAGAAGCGTCCGCCCCCCTGCCCTGTCTCCGCCCTGAATCACTACCGGCGGCGTACCTTCATTATTTTGGGAGTCGGCACTGATCCGGATACGGCTAAGGGCATCTAAAAGCTCTCCCATGGGGCGTTGACGCATGCGCTCATCCCCGGTCAGGGTATATGGGGTACTGCCAAGGGCGGCAATACCTGCTAAAAGGCGCATGGACGTGCCTGAATTACCAAGGTGGATGGGATCCGGCCAGGGTTTTGGACGTCCGCCGAAACCTGTGACCGACAGGCCCCCGTCTTGTCTGTTTTCAATTTGAGCACCCATGCACTCCAGGGTTTTGCGGGTAAGTGAAATATCCTGGCTGTCCAGTACATTATAAATTTCAGATATGCCGTCTGCCAGAGCTGCACAGATCAGCATCCTGTGTGAGATGCTTTTGGAGCCCGGGATTTTGACCACCTGGTCCTGGATAGTTCTGGAAATTACCTGCTTCATGACGTTCTCCTTTTATCATTAATAATGGTGTTCCGCATCAGGTCCGTATCGGGGGTTATACCTGTCCATAATTCAAACTGGGCTGCGGCCTGGGCAATGAACATGGATAAACCGTCAATGGTTGTACAGCCTTTTTGTTCCGCCGCTTCAAGCAACCGGGTCCTCAACGGGGTATACACCACATCCATCACCACCATGTCAGATGTTAATGCGTCCGGTGGAAAGCTTATCTTATCCGCTTTGGGTATCATGCCGATGCTTGTGGTGTTGACGACCACATCTGCCTGGATATGTGCCATCTCATTGGCAGGTATAAACCGTGCATTAACCCTTTCAGCCAGGGCCTGTCCTTTTTGTTCCGTTCGATTGGTGATAATGATATCCCCATTTTGAGCTGAAATACCGTGGGCCACAGCCCGCGCTGCACCGCCTGCACCCACAATGCAAACGGTTTTTCCTGAAATACCAAAGGGGACAAGGGGTGCAACAGCCGCCTGACAATCGGTATTATAGCCTTTTAACACACCGTCTTCATGAACAATGGTGTTTACGGCACCAATGGCCTGGGCTGTGGGATCGATCCAATCAATATGTTCCATAATGGATTCCTTGAAAGGAATGGTCACGGAAGCGCCCTGGATACCCAGCGTACGCATAGCCTGTATCGCATTGCCTGCATCCTGAACTTCAAAGGCGAGGTAAACGGCATTGATGCCCTTGTGTTTAAACGCTGCATTATGAATTACAGGGCTCTTAGAGTGTCTGACAGGATTTCCAAATACACAATATAACCGGGTGGCAGCGTCAATCATTGTGATATCTCCTGCTTTGACATAATCGGGTATGACCCCAACACCTTTAAATACAGGGCCTGACTTCGAATCTGCTCAATGGTTTGAAATACAATTTCATCCTGAATGTGCCCTTCAATATCCATGAAAAAATGATAGCTCCAGTTATAGTGGCGCGTGGGCCGGGATTCAAGTTTAACCATGTTCAGGCCGGCTCGGTTCACAGGTGAAAGCGCCCTGAAAAGAGCGCCCGGCGTGTGATTTGTGGCAAACATAATTGAGGTTTTATCATGTCCTGTTCTTTCCGGACGATCTCCCCCAATCACAAGAAAGCGCGTAATGTTGCCGGCACGGTCCTGTATTCTTGATGCCACCGGCAGCAAGTTATAAAAATGAGCCGCTTTGCCCGACGCAATGGCGGCAATCTGTTCATCCTTTGAGGCCATAAGTGCCGCATTTGATGTGGAGGTAGTCTCCATGACTATGGCATGGGGCAGGTGTTTCTTCAACCAATTTTTGCACTGGGCAATGGCCTGGGGGTGGGAATAAACGGTTTTAACGTCTTTGAGTTCCCCTGTGATGGATAACAGATCATGGGAAACGGGCTCATAGTGCTCGGCTGTAATATGAATATCAAATTCGGCAAACAGATCAAGGGTATAATTAACAGCCCCTTCAATGGAATTTTCAACAGGGACAATGCCGAAATGAAGTTCTTTTCGTTTAATATTGTTAAAAATATCGAAAAAACCGGGTTGTTCCACAAATTCCCCGCAGTGATTAAAATAATGAAGGGCTGCAATATGAGAATGACTGGCAACAGGCCCTAAATAACCAATGGTTTTAGGTTTCTGGATTTCCCGTGTGGCCGTAATAATCACATTGAAAATATACTGAATCAGGCTTTCATCCGCAGGGCCGGGATTCAATTGGGTAAGCCGCTCGATCACCATGCGTTCCCGGGCCCGGTCCAGGATCTGACTGCCTTTTTGTTTTTTAATCTCCCCTACTTTTTTACCGATCTCAAGACGTTGGTTGATCAGTTCAAGAATGCGCTCATCAATACGGTCAATTTCCCCACGAAGCGGAGAGAGTGAGGATGTCCCTTCCCCGGTTTGTTGTTGATTTTCTTTTTCCTTGTTCTCTCGATTTGTCATTTTAATTTCCTTTTTTTATCCAAATGTCAGGAGAAAACCCGCCCCTTAAGGGGTGGGATGAATCCCGACTTCAATCTATGCACATACAATGCCTTTGTGCTGAAATATTAAAACCAACTGTTGGATTGATTTCACCACACGTTTTGAGCCGGCCATAAAGGCTACATACGTACCTTTGTTTTGTGTGCCTTTTGCTGCACAAATCCGGCCCTGATACTGAATCAGATCTGTTGGTTGTATCTGATATCTTTGTCTTCGAATGGAAGGGGCAAAACCCTTCCTGTTTTTTTGCAGGGAGCGGTTATTCTTCCGTTTGAATGTAACGGATCGCACTGTATCACGCGCCTGGGTAGTTCCGCCGGCTATGACAAATGCATCATTCGCATGGGTTTTTTCTATATTATTCGTGTATCGGTTTGCTTTTGTGACATAACCGAATGTCTCTATTGCATCCGGAAACATTTCCAACAACTGCGAGCGAATAATATTCATCGTTGTGGCGGATTTTAAGCTTTTGTATTTTTTAACGTTAAGCGTTATCTTGCCGGCATGGAGCACTTTGTGATGCTTTGAACAGAGTGTTATTAAATTTTCCGGGGCGTCGGACCCACCCTCGGAACGCGGAACAATATGATGGACTTCAAGCTTATCCGTACACCCTCTTTTTCCGCATTGGCATGTGTAACCGTCCCGGGCCAATACGTAGGCTTTAACATTCTCAAAACCGTACTGAACGCCTTTCTGATATTGGTGGTTTTTCACGCTTGGATCTTTCAACTTGTGTGGATCAAACGTGCCGGTCTCTAAAACGATTTTTGTAATCGGCATCAGCGCCTTTAACTGGTTAATCAATCGTGCATGGGCATCAATCTTCCATTGTACGGAAGGCGCCAATCGTCCCTTTCGGGTAGATGGTGCACGATTATTAAAACGAGGCTCGCGGTATCTTAAACGACTGCGTCGATTGCGACGATACATACGCCTCTGTGTCATTTTGATGGAAATATCGTTTCTCATTTCAGCCACAGCAGAAAAGACTTCTTTAGTTTCTGATATAACAGACAAGCCGACCCCATTATGGCCGGTGTCAACGCCCAGTGTTAAATTCTGCTTATAGCCGCTGGAGCCATACAACAATTGAATCGTAAACGGACTACGTCGAACCACTTTGGCTTTTTTCTCATTCAACAATATTTTTGCTTTACGAGGCTTGCACGGCATCAATTGTTCACCATGCTTATTTAGAACGAAAACTCTCATAATTAGTATCTTAGCTAAAATGAAGCTAAGTCCTTTCGGATTGATTCCCTTCGCCAATGTTGTAAGGACTTGCCGGTCTCAGCACACCGACCTGTTGAGGTCTTTTAATGCTGAAATACAGAGCCTTGGACTAGGGAGGCATCCAAGGGTGTAATAATCCAAACAACGTAGTACTCAAAGTACTTAGGCTAATCACCTATTGGAACTACTCGTTCCTATCTCGAATCTCACGATTCAAGCCCGCTCCTTTAGGGGCGGGTAGTTGACGATCAGCTTTAAACAAAAAAAACCGCATCAGGCTTTGCCTGCTGCGGTTTTAGTGATTTTAGTTAAATTTATGGAAAAATCAGTCGTCCACAGACAGGCTGTCCTTTCTATAAAATCGAGTGCTAAAATAAAAATTTCTGTTGCAGCTAAAAATCATTGAACTACTTTCCCCTTATTTTTTTTAAAACCATATACGTTGACTCTGTTTCTGTCAATAGGTTCAATGTCAATACAGTAATTCGAAATTTGGGAAGGATAAGGTTAATCTCCAATAATCCTTATCGCTCTCTTGCTCTTAATCTTGCTCGAAATAATAAATTCGAGCAAGAGCAGGATTAAGAGCAAGAGCATGAAAAAAACACGCAGTACATTTAATACGTTATTAAAGTATCACCCTCTCTCAGTCAAAGACAGGGGGAGCCACAAGATGTTGTACCCGTTCCCATTCTCTGAAAAGCGTGCATTTATAGACACAAAGCTCACCATGAAATTCCTTCATTTAGAAAAGAAAGTATATGACCGGAAATTTGATGAATTAGATATATTGTGGTCTATGAAAATCACTGGAGAGCATTCGTTTTGATGGAGTCCTCGCTGTCAAAATAGACACATGGAGAGGATATAACTGGTGTTGTTTATTACCAAGACCTCAAAATATCCAAATAGACTTTCTTCTCAGAGCACCTTCAAAATATCTGGCAAACTGCATATCAGTATTAACGAAACCTGTAAATAGTCTTCTTTGAATGAAGAACTCAATAGTTACGGGGCGAATTTTTACAGCGCTTCTTAGATCAAATTATAGCCTGTTGTCGATTGAATAATATCCCGATTGATGAACGTCAATTATAATTCCCGCCGAACGACAATTAAAATTCCCGAAATTTAAAGAATCAAAAAAAATGGTAAAAGCCTCCAAATCTTACTGAAGGAGTGATTTGGATGGTAACAAACCAACAAGTGAGGAGGTTGTTCAAGTTGATTCAATCTGAGAAGGATTTCGGGATCGCAGCAATGAAAGCAGGTATGGATGAAAAGACGGCTCGAAAGTACCGTGAAATTGGTAAATTACCAAGCGAGCTTAAACAGGAACACGACTGGCGGACACGTAAAAACCCGTTTGAAGACGTATGGGATAGTATCAAAGCAATGTTATCAATAAATTCGGGGTTGGAAGCCAAAACCATTTTTGAGGATCTTCAGCGCAAACAGCCCGGCCGATTTGCCGATGGTCAGTTAAGGACCCTGCAACGACGGATCAAGCATTGGCGGGCAACAGAAGGTCCCTGCAAAGAAATATTCTTTGCACAAATACATAAACCAGGCGAACTATGCCAGTCTGACTTCACGCATATGGATAAGGTGGGTGTCACCATAGGCGGCGTTCCCTTTGATCACATGATCTATCATTTTGTTTTAACCTATTCTAACTGGGAAACCGGGAGCATATGTTTTTCTGAAAGTTTTGAAAGCCTGAGCCATGGCCTGCAAAATGCCTTATGGAACCTGGGCGGTGTTCCCCATCGTCACCGTACAGATCGTTTGGCGACCGCTGTTAACAAGGAGACCCACCCGGAAGAGTTCACCCGCAGGTATCAGGATCTTATGGACCATTACGGCCTGACACCTTGCAAAACGAACCCATACAGTCCCAATGAAAATGGTGACGTGGAGCAGCGCAATTACCGATTCAAAAAGGCTGTTGACCAGGCCCTTTTGCTAAGAAACAACCGGAATTTTAGAGACCGGGAGGAATACGAGCGTTTTCTGTCCAAACTGTTTGGACAACTGAATGCCGGCCGAAAAGACCGCCTTGCAAAAGAACTTGAAGTTTTGCGTCGGCTGCCCAAAACCCGAATCGACTCATGTAAAAAACTGGATCTGAAAGTCGGTCCCGGTTGTACAATACGGGTTAATCACAACGTATACTCAGTGAACAGCAGACTTATAGGAGAAAAAATACAGGTCCGCCTTTACATGGAATACCTGGAAATCTGGTACGGGCAAAAAAAAATCGATACCGTGCCACGGTTACGGGGCGAGGGGAAGTACAAAGTCAATTACCGGCATATCATTGACAGCTTGGTCAGAAAACCGGGGGCGTTTGAAAATTATCGATATCGTGATGCCATGTTCCCCACCAGTCGTTTTCGGATCGCTTATGATTCCTTAAAAGAGCGCTATACCGTTCAAAGCGCTGCGTCAAGATATCTGAAAATTTTATACCTTGCCGCAAAAGACAGTGAAGTGGCTGTGGACAATGCCTTGACGATTTTAATTAATGAAGGCCATGAGATCAGCAAAGATGCGGTCCAGCGTCTTATGACATCTAATACCCCTGTTGCCGGGCCGGATGATATCCATATCCCGGCCATTGATTTAAGCAGTTATGACAAACTTCTCAAAATGGTGGAGGCATGATGAGCGACAGAGACCAGATTGTAAACCATCTTAAAAGTCTGCACATGCCGACCATGCGCCGCAGCTATGAAGAAACGGCAGATCAGGCCCGGGCGGAGTCATGGGGGTATGAGCACTATCTTTTGCAGTTGCTGAATCTTGAATGTGAAGTGCGTTGGCAAAACCGGATAGCCAGAAACCTGAGGGCATCCAAGCTGCCGCCCTCAAAGACCTTTGAGAATTTTGATAAAAAGCGTCTTCCTATAAAGGTCGCTAATCATTTGAATGTACTGATCGACGGCTCTTTTTTAAATCAATCTGAAAACATTTTGGCCTTTGGGAATCCCGGAAGCGGGAAAACCCATCTGTTATGTGCCATTGGTCATGAATTGATTGCACAAGGGAAACAGGTCCTTTTCATTCCTTGCAGCAGTCTTGTCCAGGATCTGCTGATCGCCAAAAGGGAACTTGAGTTGACAAAAAAGCTCAAAAGCCTTTCCAGGTTTGATGCCGTGATTATTGATGATATCGGATATGTCCAGCAAAGCCGGGAAGAGATGGAAGTATTGTTCACCTTCCTGGCAGACCGGTATGAGCAAGGCAGCCTGATGATCACCAGCAATCTTCCCTTTTCTAAGTGGGAACAGATTTTTAAGGACCCTATGACAACTGCTGCGGCTATTGACCGGCTTGTTCACCACAGCATTATCTTCGAATTGAATGTTGAAAGTTATCGCATGGAACAGGCCCAAAAGGAGTCAAAATGATGCCGGCGCATGAATGGGGTACACCATATACCCGGGAAGAGATCGTAGAAATTGTTAAAATGATACGGTTGCATTTATATAACAGGGGCCTTCATTGTGGTGCCTGGGTCATTAGAAAGCAAATGGAGGATGGGAATATCCGGCCAACACCGTCTGTAAGTACGATTGGGCGTATATTATCACGTCATGGTTTAACACATGGCAGAACCGGTTTTTTGGAAGATCCCCTTTAAAAAAAAAGTGGAGACTAACGGTCATTTTTGAATACAAAAATCACCTGGGTTTTTTGATAATTGTACTACGGTTATCTATAACCGTTTAACTTCAAGGCTTTCAGGTGTTTTTTGTTAGAAAAGGAGACAGTATGCGTGGCGGATATAGAGGAAAACCAAAACCCAAATTGCCGGCTCATCTAAAGCGGGTTCCTGTAAATGCCCGAATCCAGCAGTGGATGCTTGATGAACTCAAAAGAAGAGGTGAGGTTGGGATAGTTTTGGAATATATACTGATTGAAGCGGGTTTTAAGTACCAACCAAAAAAATGAAGAAAGGCCTAATGCCTCCGGCGGCCCTACGGAGTATTTGTTTCGCGCTAAGGCGCGAGGATTTTACGCATTAAGGACAAAAACATGGGGGAAAGGACAGCATACAGTAGAGTGCATACTGCCCCCCATGTCTTCGTCACCAGTCACGGCGCTCGGGGTGCTTCCCAGCAGTTGCCCTATCCTCCGGGCTGGCGTAGGGGATATTATCAATGTTAAAAAAAATAGCAAGACAATAATGAAAAAAATAATACAAAATCAGAATGTTATAAGGGATGAGGGACGGGAATTTTAATTGTCGTTGAGGGGAAAAAATAATTGTCGTTGATCATCCCGATCCTTGATATGGATACCGTAAATTCATCGTATGAATTTACATAGCAGGTTAAACTTCATCGTTCAAAGACATAAGGGGTAAGGATGGTTCAAAAAGCGAAGATCAAAGCAACCATAATTCCAAAATTTAATCTGTCATTCTACCAAAACTCAATCCCTGTGATTTGTGAGCTAAGAATTGTTAATAATGATGATACTCCAATTGATAACATCGAGCTAAAATTGTCTTCAAAGCCATCATTTTTTGCTCAAAAAACATGGCGAGTAGAATCCTTAAAAAATGATCAGGACTACCTGTTTTCAGATCTGGATATCTCCATTAATAGAGACTTGCTGTCACGTTTAACAGAGGCAGAGACTGCTCAAATCAGTTTCGAATTGTTCGGTTCTGAAGAACAGTTGGATACATTAGAACTCCCCATAGAACTATTGGCACGTAATGAATGGGGAGGAATTGGATACATGCCTGAATTAATAGCCGCATTTGTTCAACCAAACGAGCCAACCATAGAGCGATTATTAAAAAAAGCTGCATCTATTTTAAGACAGAATGGGAAGCCGAGTGAGTTAATTGGCTACAACGATGGTTCAAAAAGAGTTTGGGAATTATCGTCAGCTATTTGGACTGCCGTTGGGGCGATGGGGCTTGATTATTCTTTGCCGCCTGCAAGCTTTGAGAATGAAGGTCAAAAAATACGCTCTCCCTTACAGATCTCAGATACTGGTATTGCAACGTGCATGGATACAACACTATTATTCTGCGCATTGTTAGAACAATGTAACTTAAATCCAATTGTTGTCTTCACAAAAGGGCATGTCTTTGCAGGCGTTTGGCTCAAGCAAGAAGAGTTTTCTACTGTAGTTGTCGATGATATCACAGCATTACGAAAGCGAGTCCAGTTAAAAGAACTCATACTATTTGAAACAACTTTGATAACACAAAGACCTTGCCCAAGTTTTGGAATCGCAATTGAAAGAGCTATAAAGCAGATTTCAGAAAACGAAGAAGCTAATTTTGAATTGGCAATTGATATTCGTCGGGCTCGTTTTCAAAGAATCAAACCATTATCAAGTGATACATCCGTAACTTATGTTGAAAAAGAAATAGAAGACACCGAAGACAGCATACCCGCATTTGAAGAAGCACCAGATCTCCCAGAAACTGAGGACATATTTACTGATGCTGCCGAAAAAGTGACTCCTGCAAGCCGTTTGGAACGATGGCAAAGAAAACTTCTTGATCTGTCACTTCGCAATAATCTTTTGAATTTCAGGACAACAAAAAAGTCCGTTATGTTTGATGCGCCTGAACCAGGAAGAATCGAAGATATACTTGCTGATGGGCATACTCTAAGGTTGCAGCCTCGTCCAGAACTGATGGAGGGCAAAGATAAAAGAAATAAAGCTATCTATGAGACCCGTACCAATGACGATATCATTCGAAGTCATGCAAAAGATGCATTAAATAGAAACATTATTTATGCGAAGTTATCAAAACAGGAACTTGAAAACAGATTAGTAGGACTATATCGATTTGCACGTGCATCTTTGCAGGAGGGTGGTGCGAATACGCTCTTCCTGGCTTTAGGCTTTTTATCTTGGACAAGAGATTCAAAAGATAGAAAGAAATATAAAGCCCCATTGATCCTTATGCCAATCTCGCTACACAGAAAAAGTGTCCGATCCGGTTTCACGTTTCGCCTAATGGAGGATGAACCCAAGTTCAATCCAACATTAATTGAAATGTTGAGGCAGGATTTCAATCTTGAATTAAACTTTGAGCAAGATGAACTGCCAAAAGATGAGCATGGGCTTGATATTCGGGGAATATGGAATAAGGTTTCTCACTCAATTGTTGATATTCCTGGTTGGGAGGTGATGGAAGATATAGTTCTTTCCACCTTCTCATTTGCCAAATATCTTATGTGGAAAGATCTTGTCGATCGCACAGGACAGTTAAAACAAAGCCAAGTTGTAAAACACCTGATCGACACACCAAAAGACCCTTTTGTTTCATCCATTGAGTTCCCTGAACTAAAGAACTTAGATGTCGATTATTCTCCAGAGCATATTTTTTGTCCTCTACCCGTAGATTCGTCTCAGTTATCGGCAATTATAGCGGCATCAAAAGGCAAAGATTTTGTTCTAATTGGCCCTCCAGGGACAGGGAAAAGCCAAACTATTGCGAATCTAATCTCTCAATGCTTAGCAGAGCAGAAAACTGTCTTGTTTGTTTCAGAAAAAATTGCTGCCTTGAATGTAGTGCATAGACGGCTTTCCCAAATAGGTTTAGGTGACTTTTGTATAGAGCTTCATTCAAATAAAGCCCGAAAATTAGAATTGCTGGAAAAATTGAGAACATCTTGGGATGCAAAAGGGGGTGTGGATACTGCTGAGTGGAAAGCAAAGGCTCAGCGTTTAAAAGAAATCAGGGATCGCCTAAATACATTTGTAGACTGTTTGCACACCAAAAGACGGAACGGCATGAGTGTTTTTAATGCTATTGGTTTAGTTGTTGCTGGACAAAACATGTCAAAACTTGATTTAAGATGGCCCTCTGCAGATGAGCATACTGACCACGATTTATATCAACTTAAAAAAATAGTTGATGAGATAGCAATACACGCAAAAAATATTGGCAACATTTCAGATCATCCTTTAAGGATTATTTCAAAAGGTGATTGGTCCCCAAACTGGCAACAGTCGATTGTCGAAGTTGCCCGGGATGGTATCCATTCAGTTGATGAGCTTTTAGACAAAACTAAAACGATCCTCACTCAACTTAACATCTCAGAAAGTCATTATAATTTTGCATTTTTAGAAGGCTTAAGTCTTCTTTGTAACACTCTACCAAAAGCTGCAGGAAAAGATTGGCGCTTTGTCCTGCTTCCAGATGCGATTTCAATAACCCAAACCTTAGAAGACGGTTTAAGGTTACTAAAAGATTACAATAATAATGAAGAACAACTGTCTAAACCTTGGTCTGCGTCTTTAATAGAGAAGATTAGAATAGGACTGGACTTAATCGAGGCGCATCGAACTTTAGTAGAGGAGTTCTCTGTTAATTATAATGTTGAAAAGTTACAACAAATTGATATTGAGACGACCCAAAAAGAACTAAAAGAAACAGAGTCCTCTTGGTTTGTTGGCAAATGGATGGGCTATCGAAAAATAAGGTCTATTTTTCAAGAGGCTCAAAAAGAAGACAGTTCTTTAAAAATTACCGAAGACGTTTTGCAAATCGATATCGGCAACTTGGAAAAGCTTCGTAATTTGGAACTCGAAATTGAATCTCTAAACGAGCTATCTCATTCTACAGATAACCTTTGGAATGGATTGCAAACCTCAGTTGAGGATATTCTGTTAGGCATTGAGTTCCAAACCTTTTTATCAAATAGGTTGTCAACAAAACTGAATGAAGAACACGTTAATATAAGAGATGATTATGAAGCCATATTGGATGGCAAATGCGGCGCCATAATGCAAAAGGATCTCAAGCTTATAGATTCTATGCAGGCACTTCTAACGAAATTAGAAAAATTTCATACATTAAAAGAAAAAACTAATGGTGTCTGGCTTGGTTTAGACACAGATATAGCCCAAGTTGAAGATATTATATCGTTTCAAAAGGCCATATCAAATTCCTTATCAAAAATAGCTAAGACACCAGAATCAATACGGCTGATTAAGGAATCATTAAACGATCTATTGGGTGATGCGAATATGCTCTTGGAACAAAATGGATTGATATCAACGTCAGGGGTTGAATTCAATTCGTCATTAGATCGTTTTTCACAATCTGTTGAAGACCTATCTGAAAGCACGGGACGTTCCGAAACCAGTTTGGGTAATTTCATAGAGGAAGATCCCAAAAAAATGAGGGGCTTTTGTAACGAAATTATCAATTTTGAGCAAAAGATTAACTCATGGTGCGCATGGATAAGGATAAGAGAACAAGCTGTTCAAAAAGGGTTACTCCCGCTAACAGAGGCTTTAGAAAACAAAAGGATAGAACCAGACGAAATTTTGGAGGCATTTAATACTAATTATGCACAGTGGTGGATCAATACAATTGTTGAAAATGACGACATTCTAAAAACATTTGTGTCTGCAACACATGAAAGGTACATAGAGGACTTTAGAAGCCTTGATCAAAAATTCACTGATTTGACATGCGCCTATGTTCGCAGTGGTTTATGCTCTAACTTACCAGATCATGATGAAGCCAAAAAGAATACAGAGTGGGGCATTCTAAGGCGGGAAATGCAAAAGAAAAGGCGCCACATGCCGCTTCGTGAGATGATGAAGCAAATCCCAAATGTAATTACGAAACTGGCACCGTGCTTGATGATGAGTCCTTTATCAATTGCCCAATATTTATCCGCAGACACTGCACTTTTTGATATCGTCGTTTTTGATGAGGCCTCACAGATATCTGTCTGGGATGCGATTGGTGCTATTGCAAGGGCAAAGCAAGTTGTCTTGGTGGGAGACCCAAAACAGCTTCCTCCAACTTCTTTTTTTGATCGTACAGAAGCTGACGGTGAATATGACCCTGATGTTGAAGAAGATTTAGAAAGTATTCTTGATGAATGCCTGGGCGCAAGTCTCCCTACAATGAACCTAATGTGGCATTACCGTAGCCGTCACGAGAGTTTAATCTCCTTTTCAAATAATAGGTACTACGGAGGGGGATTGATCACCTTTCCTTCTCCAGCGACAAAAGACAGGGCTGTTCGTTTTCATTTTCAGCAAAACGGTATCTATGAAAAAGGTGGGGCAAGAATTAATAAACCGGAAGCTGCTGCTCTTGTAGAGCATATTATTAATAGACTGAACGACAAAGCCTTCAAAAAATCAAATCTGACGATTGGCGTCGTCACCTTTAATTCAGAGCAGCAAAATCTAATAGAAAACCTTCTTGATAATGAAAGACGGAAAGATCCTTCGATTGAATCATTTTTCTCAGACGATAATGTTGAGCCTTTGTTCGTTAAAAATCTTGAAAGTGTTCAAGGCGATGAGCGAGATATTATGTATTTTTCAATTACATATGGCCCTGACATTAGTGGTTCAATTTCAATGAATTTTGGACCAATGAATCGGGATGGTGGAGAGCGCAGACTGAATGTCGCGATAACAAGAGCCAGACAGGAACTTCATATTTTCTCGAGTTTAAGAACAGAGCAAATTGACCTGTCAAGGACAAGAGCATTGGGTGTCCGTGACTTGAAGCATTTTATGGAATATGCGGAGCAAGGTTCAAAAGCACTTGCATCATCTAATTATGGCTCTATCGGAGATTATGAGAGCCCATTTGAACAAGCCGTAGCCAACGCATTGATTCAGAAAGGTTGGATTGTTCATCCCCAAGTAGGGGTGTCATCTTTTAGGATAGACTTAGGGATTGTTAACCCAGATGTTCCAGGGAAATACCTTGCCGGAATAGAGTGTGATGGGGCGACATATCATAGATCTGCCACAGCAAGGGATAGGGATAAAGTAAGAGAACAAGTTTTGGTCAACCTAGGATGGGATATCATTCGAATCTGGTCAACAGACTGGTGGATAGATGCAGGCGGTTCCATAGAAAAAGTGCATTCCACGTTAGTTAACCTATTGGGAATTCATAGAGAATCCGCAAAACTTAAAGATATGTCTGATGAAGAGATTATAGAGTTGGATGAAATTGAGGCAATTAAAGAACAAGAACCAGCTACAAACGAATCAGCGTCCAAGGCTTTTGAGATAGTTGAGACTAAAGAAGATTCAATTGAAAAAGTACCGGAAAAAGTGCAAGACGTAAATCTAAAGTATGCAAAAGCAAATTATGAACATCGTGAGAGTAGCGATGTACAAATAATTTTCCATCCTTATTCCATATACTCTTGCGGAGAGCTAACCGATCCAAGGCAAGCCGAAGGAGATGAAATCGCATCAAATCTTATGGAAATAATAAACATTGAAGGTCCGATGCTTGCCAAACGGGCCTATGATATTTATTTGAAAACCTGTGGCATAAAAAGGATGGGTAAAGAGCTTAAGAAAATCATGAACAAATCCCTCCAAATATTGGTCAGACAAGGCGATGTCGTGATTCAAGATGAAATGAATATCGGAGGACTAGTTTATACATATATTAGGACAAAAGACACACAACCAATAGTATTACGTGAAAGAGGGCCAAGAACCTTCAATGAAATCCCCCCGAGTGAAGTTTTAATTGTTGCAAATTACATTCGGGCTGAGGCGAAAGAACATATTGAAAATGATGATCAGCTATATCGAAATGTCCTAAATGAATTTGATTTAAAAAGGCTAACTGCAGCTACCAAAGAAAGGTTGGACGATATCCTCGCATTGGATCTTGATTATGTCGATGCTTGGTTAGAGTCAAATGGGGTGTCAGTCCCCTGATAACCTGCACTCAAAATGAGCAAAGAAAAACAGTTCAATCATGGTATGATTGAACACTTTTTCTGAAATTATCCGCCCACCAGATGTTGTGTCTGCCCTGAAATCCCAAAAGTAAATTTAATATATTATTTTGTTGAATTCGGTATCGTGCCCCTGGGATTCCCAGGGTTCTAAATAACCCCGATCTTATCCAGCAACCAGAAAACGAACAGCACCGCCATCGAAAACGTTAGGAGGTAGAGCCAAGGGGCTGTTTATTGAGGCCTGCAAATCCCACAAGGCGAATACCCAGCGCCTCAATCCACTGCGGCGGAATTACCTATAGTCTCCGTTTTTAATATCACTCAATCAGTTGGCACTGGGCTCGTATCATTCTGAACAATAGAAAATCTACAAGATATTGTGGAGTTTCAATTTTAAAAAGCACAACCTATGGTATGCTGGAATAGTATGAGCCCAGTACCATCAGTTCGCCTAACATGAAATACCCAGAATAGCCAATCTGGTGATAGGCAGATCCTGTCCATATTTTTCAGTCATGCCAATCGGGGTGGCTCCTCAGTGGTGAGGAGGGCTATCCCGATTAGTCGTGTTTGTGATTTACAATATATCTTAGGTGTTCTTCGCCTGTTCCACAACACCCACCCAATATTTTAATTCCATATGATTTGTTAAGTTTTAGCATTTCGTTCCCCCAATCAGACAAACTTTCTTTCTCCAATTGATCTGCTCCGTCAAGATCACAATGATCCAGTGAAGAGGCATTTGCCTGATAACCGATCAGTCTGGTAAAAAGCTTTGAAGACTGTTTGTCTGCACATAAAAATGTCGGATATGAACAGTTAATCATAAAACCAAGCGGTTTTTGATTTGTAGAAAAATAAATCATATCAACGGCATCAGTCATATCTGTACCATCTAAAATATGTCCGTTGCGGGAAATAACAAAACTGATAATGTATGGTATGCCAGTTTTTTCCATTGCTTTGGCTATACCTATAGCTTCATCAACATTTGGCAGAGTGGCAGCGATTAAAAAATCAGGACTTGCTTCTGCAAGTTGGGCAATTTGCCATGAATGAAACTGTTCAGATTCTACTGCCGATAATCCTTCCTCGGGTTTGTAGCAGTCGTTTCTGCATCCTATCATTCCGCCGATTTTTATCAAATTTTTGCCTGATTGCTGTGAGTTACGAATCTCTTGTAAAAAATGCACTGCATGTGTATTTACGGAAGGATTAATATCTGAATTGCTTACACGGGACTGGTTTGCTCTCCACGTCGGAGTACACATTAGAAAAGGAATTTCCGCTTCCAGAGAAATATTGATGTAATTCTGATAAATGTTTTTAAGCGCTTCTTTTTCTTCCTTATTATAAATCAACGGTGCGTTCATAAGTGTGTGATGAAGTTTTATAGGGCCTGACCGTCGTAATTGTTCGATAATCGCAGCTTCGAGTAGAATAATATTATTGTTTTTGAGAAGTTTATTCATAATTTCAAACGGCTAATAGTTAATCACGCATAACAGGCTAATAGGTTATAGCAAGGTCCTGTCCGTATTTTTCTTAGTCGAGCCAATCTATTGTTGCCTGAATTCTTTGTGGCAGGAAATTTTGCAATCAAGCAATTCATGAAAGGCATTTTCGATAGCCTGCAGCTCATTATTTTTCATGGCAGTCTCAAGTTGATCAAGCCGGTCCATATAATTGTCCATTTCTACCCGCCATTCATTTTGGCAGAGTCGGTCCATTTCTCTGGATGTGGCAATGAAGTGGTTAAGATCATCCACCCGAGGGAAGCGGCCGTCCTTAAGATCCTTTTTTATAACCAGCTGTATCTTACTCAAGCGTTGCTTCACCGATTTAAACTCATCCTGTTGTTGTTTGATCGCGGACATGCTGTCTTTCCTTTTATGCATTGTGTTACCGGAATTCGCTGGCTTTCACAGTAAACAATATGGGGGATTAAATTGCCTGGTTATTTAAACCGCTGAGAGATTTTATCAAAAAGTTAATACAACAAAAACAAAGGAAAAATCTTGATCGCCAACTGGGGAGCAATATGAGGTGCTCAAGTACCTCTCATGCAAAAAAGTTCATAGAAAAGTACGTCATATAAAATACCTATACAAAAGTCAGGGTTCCTCCGATACCGTTTCAACGGATGGTTTGATAAACGGTATGATCCGGCATTCAGCCGCCCCCGCTCTCGGTAATATTGGGGTGGGGGTTGGGGCTAGGTGTCACTATTTCAGAACCTGGCCCCATCTTTACAGAACACCTCTGTGCAGATTGTGCAGAAGATATTAAATGGCTACTGATTCTTGCATGCACTTACAACCCATTTCCAAATCTTGCCAAAGCCATTTATAGATTCTTTTAATAATTCAACAACCGGCGTCAGCACAACTTGTTGTTCAAACGGTAGCCACCAAGGGAGTTCCGTCCCAAATAAACGCTCGATTGGATTCTTGATGATTTTAATTAGACCAAGATAACCTGTAATAAAAAAGACAAGAATGATGTTCAACATCAAGGTGATTACAACAATAATATTTAATCCAGTAAGCAACAAACCAAGTAATACTGCAAGTACAGATTTTACGTAACTCATAAGTATCTCTCCATATAAATTTATTAGTTTAAATAGGCACCTATCATATATTTGATATTTCCTTTACAATAACTTCAAGACCTGACCCTGGCCTCCAAACTTTCGGCAGGACAATTATCTTTTTTTATGATTTCCGACCTGTCTATGAGAGATCGGCATTAATCCTTTCCTTCGGCAGATAATCCTCTCTTACGGGGGAATATTGTTTAAAAAATTATCTTTTACCGGTTACGGATTCAGCTTTTTTCTGTCCCTGTGCCATTTATTTTTTTATGCCTTGAAAAAGTATTTGTTTTCATGAATTTTATTTTAAATTTCAGATAGTAGTCGCTTTAAACAGTTATAAAATTATTAACATCATTTGGAAAGGCTTGCAAATTTTCATTCAATTTAGCACATAGTTGACCAAGCACTAATGGTTAATTGAACTCTTTTTCTGAAATTATCCGACCCCAATATATCGTGCCTGCATTGAATATCTCATACAGCGCAAATCAGGATTCTTCAACCGGTTTAATAATAAACGACTGAATCCGGTTGCCATCCATGTCCTTTACCGAAAAGACCCAGTTATTCATACGGATGGACTCCCCGGGATTGGGGATACGCTCCACAAGTTCCAGGAAAAATCCCGAGACCGTATCGTAGTTTGTAGATTCGGGAATACCCAAATTCAATTCTTTGTTGAGATGATATATATCTGTTTTACCTAACACCAGCCATTTGTTCCCTTTAATCTGGACAATGTCCGGTGTATTTTGATCGGACTCGTCGGCAATTTCTCCAAAAATTTCTTCAACCACATCCTCAAGGGTTACAATACCGGACACGCCACCATACTCATCAACCACAACAGCCATATGGCTCTTTTTTGCTTTAAACGCTTTAAGCAGCGAATCCAGTTTCTTTGATTCCGGGATGAAATACGGCTTTTTCATAATCGCTTTGATATCAAGGCTGTCCGGAGTGGCCTCGGAACGGTTATTTTCCAGGTATCTGGAAAATAGATCCTTAATATGCAGAATCCCTACAATATTATCTATGGTATCCTCAATCACAGGAATACGTGAAAATCCTGTTTTTAAAACCGTTGGAATATCTATGCCTTCGGCTGCATCCACCACAAACATATCCGCCCTGGGTGTCATAATTTCAGAACAATAGGTGTCATCAAATTCAAAGATATTGGTGATATATTCCCTTTCTTCCTCCTTGATTTCACCTTCCCCTTCCACCACTTCCACCATGGTCATCAGTTCATCCTCGGTTACGGTTTCCTGGGAATTGTATATGGTGCCGTGCAATTTAGGTATGAAATTAAGCACAAAGATCAAAGGCCATAAAATTTTTGACAACCAATATATGGGATATATGACTGCCCTTGAAACCAAGATATTGTTGTGAGCAGCAAAGGATTTTGGAAAAATTTCGCCGAAAACAAGAATCAGAAGTGTCATAACACCGGTGGCAATCCCGACGGCATTGGACTGAAAATGTACAATGGCAAGGGATGTGGCAAGGGATGATGCACCAATGTTGACCAAGTTGTTGCCTATGAGAATGGTGGTCAAAAGGGTGTGGGAATCTTCCTTCATCTCCAGAATAAGCCGGCCGGACTTTGAACCGTCTTTAGAAATATGAAAGGCTTTGACTTTGGATATGGAAAAAAGTGCTGTTTCAGACATGGAAAAAAAACCTGACAGAAAAAGACAGACACATAAGAGGATCAGTTCGAAACTCATAAACGACAATATTTCCTAATAATTTTAAATCTTAGAAGATGAATAATCTAATCGTTTTTACCTGAATTTGTCAAACAGGTGTTTTTAGTAGGGGCGGATTCCATATCTGCCCTGTTCGGGGGCGGATATGGAATCCGCCCCTACGGTTTGGACCAAACAATGATTAAGGTCTATTATCGACACATTTTTGCCTCATGTTTTTGAATCAGGTTAAATATAATGGTTGCCGTGCGTTTCGAAGCGCCCGGCAGACCTAATCGTCTGCGGACCTGATGAAGTTGCTGTCTATGATTCTCAAGTTCAGGTAGCATTGATAAGACGGTTTCACTGATGTTTCCGGCATTGGCATTGTCCTGGATCAGCTCCGGCATCACCTGGCGGCCGACAATCAGATTGGCCAGTCCGATGTATCTGCTTTTCACAAGCAATTTTGCAAGCCGGTAGGCAACAGAGGACATTTTATAAATTATGACAGTGGGTACAAGATTTAAAGCCGCTTCCAGCGTGACGGTTCCCGATGTGGCAACCAGAAGGTCGGCCCGGTCAAAAATCTGTTTTGGCCGTCCTGTTACAATCCGGCATAAATCGCTGTTTGGATGGTGAGAAACAATATCTTTAATGCGTTTTTCATGCTGTTTAATGCCGGAGGAAATAAGAAACTTTAGATGGGGATATCTTTTTGCAATAATGCCGGCGGAATCCAGCATGACAGGGAGCAGTTTATCAATCTCAGCTGATCTCGAACCCGGAAGCAGGCCGATAATCAGATCCTCGGGCAGGCCTTTTTTATTTTTTTTATGTAAAATCGGCAGGCTTTGGGGGTATTCATCCACCAGGGGATTTCCCACATAGGTGGCAAAAATTTTTTTGGCTTTATAAATGGGGATTTCAAAGGGAAAGATCAGTGCCACATGGTCAGTGAATTTTGCAATGGTATCCAGACGTCTTGAATTCCAGGCCCACACCTTTGGTGCAATATAATAACAAACGGGAATATCATAATGCTGTTTAATAAAGCTAGCGGTTTTCAAATTAAAGCCCGGATAGTCAATGAGCACAACAGCATCAGGGGGGTCTGTTTTTAATCGTCGCTTAACAAGGGAAAAAGCCTGTTTAATGGTACCTAACTGCTTGATCACTTGAATAAGCCCCATGGCAGACAGCTTGTCAATGGGGAAGAAAATGTCGGCCCCCTGCCCTGCCATGGCTTTACCACCGATACCCGTAATCCGGGTACCTGGGCAAAGTTCTTTTAACGAACGCACCAGGGCTGCTCCGTGGAAATCGCCTGAAGGTTCTCCGGCAAGGATCATGATATGCCGGGTCGTCTTTGTATTGGGTTGCGTCCGGGTGTCGACAGGCCAGGTTAACCCATGGTCGTTATTCATGGATCTCATCCTCAGTCATAGCGATTATGCTGATATTGCACTTATTTGCAAGGGCAATCATTTTTTCACGGTCAAATGAAATTGACTTTTCAGCTTCAAGCACAAGCACATTTACACCTGACCGGTGCATGGTTTCAATGGTGGTACACCCGGATGAAGGTAAATCAAAGCGTAAATCCTGGTGGGGCTTGGATAGTTTTACAACTGTGGCCCCATTGCCCCGGCTCAACCGCCCTCCCCGTTCTATGGTGGCGTCCGTGCCGTCAATGGCTTCTACGGCAAGCACCGTTCCATTGGAAATAACAAGACACTGGCCGATATCAAGAAGGCCAACAGCTTTGGCAAGTTTCCATCCCTGCTGAATATCTTTTTTTTCTGATCTGTCCGGTTTCCGTTTTGTCCAGCATCCTTTAGGGCTTATAAGCTCCGGCAGAAGAAAGGTGGAAGGTACCAGGGTAATACCCTGCTTCTCCAAAAAATCCGCAAAAGATGAAAGAATAGTGT
Organism: uncultured Desulfobacter sp.; assembly: GCF_963666695.1. Lineage (GTDB taxonomy): Bacteria > Desulfobacterota > Desulfobacteria > Desulfobacterales > Desulfobacteraceae > Desulfobacter. Next base: position 1,686,133 of record NZ_OY762947.1, on the reverse strand, counting down.
CATCGTGGGTCCCCGCAGTTTTGGCAATAAAGGCAAGGGCTTTGAAATCCGGTCTTATATCTTTGAAAATATTAGCCTTGCTGATGGACCCCATGAGCAACGCCTTGGTAACACCATGGGATTTAAAATAGCGAATCAGTTTGCTGAGTTGACCAAGATAAAGCCATTCAAACCGGTGGGTCTGTTGGGCAAGTTGGGGGTCGGTTTCGCTGTGGAATCCTGCCCCAATAACTTTATAACCGTTTGCACGTGCCTTTTGGGCGAAAAGTATCGGAAACTGGCCGCCTCCTGCAATCAGGCCGATGTGGGAAGAACAATTATTGCCTTCTGGGTCGTTCATGTAAATTAACGTGTCACCCCACGATTGGAGTTTTTTATAAATTCACTAAAGAACACGACTTCAGGAAGTTGTTCAACTTCTGCTTTGGTTCTTTCCACTGCCTGGGTCACTGTCAGTCCAATCCGGAAAAATATCCGGTACGCTTTTTTCAACTGACGGATAACGGGAGTTTCAAAATTATGGCGCTTGAGACCTACATTATTCAGTCCATGCAGGGTGGCCCTGTCACCTGCGGCAATGACAAAGGGCGGAATGTCTTTTACAACAGCGGATTTACCGCCGATGTAGGCATAGTCTCCGATTTTGACAAATTGATGAATGGCCACCAGACCACCTACAGTGGCATAGTTTCCGATCTCAATGTGTCCAGCGAGGGTGGAGTTGTTAGCGAGAATGACACCTTTACCCGTTCTACAGTCATGGGCAACATGAGTGTAGGCCATCAGATAGTTTTCTTCACCCACCTCGGTGAGGCCTCCGCCAAAACCGGTCCCCCTGTTAATGGTGACAAATTCACGAATAATGGAGCCTCTGCCAATGGTAAGATGGGTGGTCTCTCCGTGAAATTTGAGATCCTGCGGGGCGCCGCCAATGGAGGCGTACTGAAAAATATTACAGTCCGGTCCAATGGTGACATGGTCCTCGATAGTGCAGTAAGGCCCTATCGTTGTGCCGGATCCAATGGTAACATCTCCTTTGACAATGGTATAGGGGCCAATGGTGACATTCTCATCTATCCTGGCAGATGAATCAATGATTGCCGTTGGATGTATTGGTTGAATCGGTTGAGTCATGGTTGCTCCGTCCGGCTGCTTTCCAGCTTTTTTATCCGTTTTTCAAGAGAAAGCAGTCGTGTTCTTAAACTGGGTAGCCGGGGTATGATACGGGATACTTTCAGCCATATTTTATGGGGCATGTGGGGAATACCTGAAACAATATTGCCCGGGGGAACATTATCGGTGACGCCGGCATAGGGTCCGACAATAGCCTTGTCTCCTATAGTCAAATGGCCGGAAATGCCGGCCTTACCTGCAATAATTACATCTTTGCCGATGGTGGTGCTCCCGGCAATACCCACCTGGGCTACCACCAGTGTATTGTCTCCGATTTTAACATTGTGGGCGATATGGACCTGATTGTCGGTCTTGACGCCGTTGCCGATGCGGGTTATGCCTAACGTCCCCCTGTCAATGGTATTACAGGCTCCGATTTCACAACAATCACCGATATGAACAAACCCTGTATGCACCAGCTTGGCATGGGCGTGACCATCCTGAACAAATCCAAACCCATCAGAGCCGATGACGCAATTGGGATGAACAATGGACTGCCTGCCGATTTGGGTTTTATCGGCAAGGGTGACATTGGGGCTGATCCGGCAGGAATCATTGATCCGGCATTGTTTCCCGATCACCGTATTGGCCATGATGTGGACATGACTGCCAATGATGCTGCCGTGCCCTATGCTGACATGAGCCTCAATGCGTGTGCCTTCACCAATAATGCAGTCGTCTGCAATGACAGCCGAAGGGTGAATAAATTCCTTTAACGGTGCTGCGGGCATCAAGTGCTCTACAACCTTAAAGAACGCAAGCTTCGGATTGTCGCTATGAAGAAGTGTTATGCCCGAAACCGCAGGAGCTTCATTCGGAACAATAATAATGCCGGCCTTTGTTTCATCCAGCCGGGAAAAAAACGACTGATCCACTGCAAAAGTCAGATCTTTGGGCCCTGCATCGTCAAAGGAGGATACCCCGGAAATGGTTGTGCCCGGATCCCCATGTATCCGGGCATTTACCATAGCAGCTATTTGGTCTGCTGTAAGCATAAATTACTACTTCTTAGCGTATATTGAATTATATTCTTTGATTACCTCATCAGTGATATCCAGCTTATCAGCAACATAGATAACACCAGCGACTTTTTTTTCAATGATCAAAACATACCCTTTTGCTTTTCCCAATGTATTGGCGATGTCAAAAACATCTTTTTGTATTTGGTTCATCCGCTTGTTTTGCAGAATCTTCATTTCCTGGGTATAATCAGCATTCATTTTTTTTAAGTCATCCGCTTTGTCCCGCAGTTCTCTTTGGCGCTCAAGTTTTTTTTCGGCACTGAGAACAAGGGCTTCACGCTCTAACGCCACTGACATGTCTTTAACTCTTTTTTCCTCAGCCTGAAGTTTTGCCTGCAGTTCATCAAGTTTAGCCTTGAGGTCCTTTTGCATGACTTTGCCGGCACTGGATTCTTTTACTATTTTTTCAAAACTAACCACACCTATTTTGGTCGCATCTGCTGCAAAAGCGCTGCAAGTGAACATTGCGGCAACGATCAAAATTACCGGAACTATAATACTTTTTTTCATTTGTGCCTCCGAAGATAAAATTTTAATTTTTTTAGAAAAATGCACCAATTGAAAAGTCAAACTGACCATCACCGGTACTCTTAACATCTTTACCGTCTATAACAATACCATAAGCCAATCTGATGGGACCCATGGGGGAATTCCATCTAAGTTCAAAGCCTGAACTGGAATACTGATCGCCAAAATCAATAGTTTCGCCGTCGTTATATACATCGCCCCGGTCGTAGAAAAAGACGCCGTAAACCGCCTGTTCCTCTACAATGGGAAACATCATTTCGATATTGAACTGAAAATATGTCTCACCGCCAACCTCAATGTCGGAGCCATCTCTGGTGCCGTTGATGTCTGTATCGTCAAACCCTCTGATGGAATTGATGCCGCCAAGATAAAAGCGTTCCCAGTCTATATCCGGATCCCCATCGGTTCTGTCGTCAAGGTACCCGCCCTTGGCATATATACCGCCTGAAAATTTCCAGAACATAGGAAAAAATACAGCGGATTCCACCAGGTATTTGGTAAAATCAATTTCACCCCCTAAAAATTCACCCGCATACTCAATAGACAGTTTGTGGTACATGCCCTTGGTGGGTAAAAAACTATGATTTCGTGAATCATAACTGATGTAGGGCATAATACTTGAGGTAAGATAAGAGCCTTCACTAACCGATGTAGAATCTTCTTCCACATCGTCGATATCAAACTTCTCAATATTGTAAACCAAACCAATAGTTGTATAATCCCAGAATCGACGGGAGGCACCACGCAGGGTGAGCCCTATGGCATTTTTATCATAATAATCGTATTCTTTTTCAAATTTATAGATGTCAAACCCGGCTGAAATTGGCCTGTCAAACAGCCAGGGTTCAGTGAATCCAATATTATACAACGCAGTTTCTCCGGACATCCGAAAGGTGAATTTGCCTTTCTGCCCTTTGCCGAACAGGTTACGCTCTTCAACCGAAAATTGCCCAAAGGCACCGTCATCACTGGAGAAACCACCGCCAAAAGAAAAATTTCCAGTGGGTTTTTCTTCAACGTTTACATGAACGTCCAGCTTGTTTTCTTCTTTGGTTTTAACCGGTTTGATGTTGATAGTCTGGAAATAGTCTTTGAATACAAGGTTTCTGTGGGAGCGCTGGATTTTATTCATGCTGTAAAGACCCTGCTCCTCAATGGCAAGTTCTCTTCGGATAACCTTGTCCCTGGTTTTTTCATTGCCGGTAATAATGATGCGGTTAAAGTAAACAAGCGGACCCTTGTCAATGTTAAAGCTTATATTTACAATTGCTTCCGCCTCATTCTTGTCCGCCGTTGGAACGACCCTGACGTTGGCATAACCCTGGTTAGCATAAAAATCGTTAAGGGTAATCATATCCTTGCGAACAAGTTCCCTGTTATACAGTTCAGATTTTTGTGAAACCAGAAGCGCCAAAAGCGCTTCTTCGGTGGTAAGAATATCCCCTTTAATACTAACCGTCCCATTTTTGTATTGATCTCCCTCATCAATTTTAAACTGGATGGTAATATCTTCTGTTCCCATATTCACTATCGGGTCGGATACTTTAACATTGATAAATCCGTTGTTCTTATAAAACGCTTCTAAGCGAAGCACATCATTATCAAGTTCTGTTTCGTCAAGTTCTCCCGAGGATGTTATAAATGACCAGAAGCCCTCTTCCTGGGTCTGCATCTCATCTTTTAGATCATCATCGTCAAAATATTTATTGCCTTCAAACTCAACGGTAGTAATTTTTACTTTTTCGCCTTCTTCAATATTAAAGATAATATCGGCCTGATGATTTTTCAGAGGTTTGATGTCATAAGAAATCCGGCAGTTATGATAATTTTTTTCATAATACAGACGTTTGAGTTTATCCACGTCATTGTTCAGCTTATAGACGTTGAGAATGGACCCGGTTGATGTTCCGACAACCTCAAATAATTCTTGTTCTTCATAAATATGATTGTTTTCAAAACGGATATTACGGACACTGGGTTTTTCCTGAACTTCAAAAATAACCTCAACCCCTTTATCCATATTTTGTTTTTTGATGACCACATCATCAAAATAACCCATTTTATAGACGCTGTTCAAATCATTGCTTAACGCGGTGCGATCTATTAGATCGCCTTTTTGGGATGCGATGACTCTCTGAATGGCATCCGCATCAACACGCACATTGCCTGTGATGGTAATGGCTGAAATGATTTTCTGCTGAAACAGTTCGCCTATAATATCTTTTTCCAGGGAAGTTGCCCCTGCATACAACTCTGAAAGACTGGGAGATTGTGAAAAAAAGGTTAAAGGCGCCTGTTTTTCATATACATTGTGCATCTGGGAATCAATGCTCACAGCCTGCCCGACGATAAAAATGTTCCCGGTAATAATCCATTCAACACCTAAACGGATGCCCTCCTGGCGGAATTGCTCGTATCCCCAATCAGTTGTGTCAACAAAAGTATCTGTAATCACAACTCTTGCACCGTCTTTTTCAAATTTATCCTTCAACATTTTTGACAACGCCGGCGCAATTTTCTCATCAGGCTGATCTGCCTGGACGTGAAAGGGGAATAATGCCACTGCGACCCGCTCCTCGGCAGACAAAAGGCCTGTTCCCAAAAGACAGAAAAACGTTACAAGCAATACACTGAACTTAATACTTTTCATAATTGGTCCTAAGTAATTAATTTTAATATATTATTACTTTTATGCCGGTACGATTTTCCCGTCTTTCAACGTCAGTCTCCTGTCCATTAAACCGGCCAGATCTGAATTGTGAGTGACCACGACAATGGTCATTCCCATTTCCTGGTTTAGCTCTTTCAAGAGTTGGTGAACCGCGTGGCTGTTCTTTTGATCCAAATTGCCGGTGGGCTCATCAGCCAGCAACAGGGCCGGCGCCAGAACAAGTGCTCTTGCGATGGCCACCCGCTGTTGCTCGCCGCCGGACAGATCTTCCACCCTGTATTCGATTCGGGCACCAAGTTCTACCCTTTCAAGCATATTTACTGCATGTTTTTCAATAGTTTTTTTAGATTGACCACTGATCAGCCCAGGCAACATTACATTTTCAACGGCTGTAAATCCCTGAAGCAAGTAGTGAAATTGAAAAACAAAACCAATATTCTTGTTTCTAAAGGCAGCAAGTTTTTCATCATTGTACCCCAGAATCTGTTCCCCCCTGAACAGCAGATTTCCCGCATCCGGCTTGTCAAGGGTACCGATGATATTCAGCAGGGTGGATTTTCCAATACCTGAAGCCCCCATGATAGCAATGGTTTCGCCCTGTTGTATGGATAAATCCGCATTGTGCAAAATGTCCAGCGCAGCTGTTTTGGATACAAAAGACCGTGAAACCCCGTTCAGTTGAATCAACGGCGTATCATCCATATCTTATGGCCTCCACCGGATTCATTCGTGACGCTTTATATGACGGATACAGGGTAGACAGAAAGCAGATTAAAAGCGCAGAGACTGCCGTTAAAATAACATCCGAATATTCAAGCTGAACGGGAAGGGTTGCAAAAGGGTATGCCTCGGGAAGCTTGATAAATTCGTATCGCTTAAGGATGTAACAGATCACCACCCCGAACGTTGTCCCGATACCCGTGCCGATAATGCCGATAATCATCCCTTTGATTATAAAGATATGGCGGATCATGGCATTTGTGGCACCCATTGCTTTTAATACGGCAATATCACGGGTTTTTTCCATAACCATCATGATCAGTGCCGATGCAATATTAAATGCCGCCACAAGAATAATCAGCGTTAAAATGACAAACATAGCGGTTTTTTCAAGTTTGAGTGCTGAAAAAAGACTTTGGTTGATATCCATCCAGTTGCGCAGATAATAGGGATATTCAATGAACCCAAGCCCGTTTTGGCTCAAACTTTTTACCTTGAATATCTCATCGGTCCATATGCCGAAGGCCGACACTTTGCCTTTGGCCGACACCAATGCCTGTACCTGATCCAGCCGGGCATAGGCCAGGCTGGAATCGTATTCCGACATGCCGGATTTAAAGGTGCCGGTAACCACAAACTGCTTCATGGATGGGATTTGACCCATGGGGGAGATAATGCCCGATGCCGACATAAGGATCACGCGGTCGCCTTTCATCACCCCCACGGCATGGGCCAGGGACTGACCAAGAATAATACCGGGAAGACCTTTTGTGATCGTTGTTTTGTTTAATGCGTTCCCAAGATCTTCAGGCGTGTATCCTTTAATCATTGCGGCCCCTTTTTCCGGTTCAATCCCCCGGAGAATGATGCCGGAAAAAGAGTTTGCCGTGCGTATCATGGCTTGTCCGAATAAGATGGGAGATACGGCTGTGACCCCGGGGGTATGCCTGATCTTATCTTCCATATCCGGATCGGGAGTAAAGTGGCCGGAATAGTTCATGGCCAGAATATGGGGTTCCAGTCCAAGAATTCTATTTCTAAATTCTGTTTCCGATCCGCTCATGACGGCAATAACCACCACCAGTGCCATGACGCCGAGAATAACACCGGCCACGGACAACAGGGTGATCAGAGAGATAAATCCCTCCTTGCGTTTGGCCCGCAGATATTTTCCGGCTATGAAAAGTTCTACCCCCACAGACACCTTTTATGCTTTTTTCATATGTGGAAAAAGAATCACCTCTCGTATGGAGGCGGCATCGGTCAGCAGCATGACAAAGCGGTCAATGCCGATCCCCTGTCCTGCCGTGGGCGGCATACCGTATTCCAGAGCCTGGACATACTCCGCATCCATGATATGGGCTTCATCATTGCCCTCATCACGCTGACGCACCTGCATGGCAAAACGGTTATACTGGTCTTCAGGGTCATTGATTTCGGAAAATCCGTTGGCGATCTCCCTTCCGGCAATGAATAATTCAAACCGGTCCGTAAGTTCGGAATCTGATTCGCTTTTTCTGGACAGGGGAGAGACTTCCACCGGATATCCGGTAATAAATGTGGGCTGAATGAGCTTCGGCTCCACAAACGCATCAAAAAGCTTGGTCAATACTTTGCCGTGCCGGTCCTTTTTGGCAAGTTGAATATTTTCCTTTTCAGCGTACGCAAGCAGCGCCTGGGTGTCATTGAGGATGGCCGGATCAATACCCCCGATTTCCGACAGGGAATCTATCATGGAAATGCGTTTCCATCCCTTTGAAAAATCAATGGTCAAGCCCTGGTATTCAACGCTGCCGGCCCCGGTAATCTGGGTGACAATGGTGGAAAACATCTCTTCGGTCAGGTCCATCAGATCTTCATAGGTGGCATAGGCCTGATAGAACTCGACCATGGTGAACTCCGGATTATGCCGGGTGGAAACCCCTTCGTTCCTGAAATTCCGGTTGATTTCAAACACCTTTTCAAATCCACCAACCACCAGTCGCTTAAGATACAATTCCGGTGCGATACGCAGGTACAATTCCATGCCAAGAGCATTGTGCCAGGTTTTAAACGGTGTGGCTTCGGCGCCGCCGGGCAACGTCTGCATCATGGGTGTTTCCACCTCCATGAATCCGTTTTCATCAAAGAAACGTCTCATGGCAGCCACAATGGCACTTCGTTTTTTAAAAATCTGCCGGGTGTTTTCATTCATGATCAGATCAAGGTACCGCTGGCGGTATCTTTTTTCCGGATCCTTGATGCCGTGAAATTTTTCAGGCAGCGGCCTTACGGACTTTGATAAAAGCCTGAAATTTTCGGCAAGCAGGGTCCATTCACCGGTTCTTGTCTGGAATAAAGGACCTTCAATACCTATGAAATCACCAATATCCAGTTTTTTAAACAGGGCATATACATCATCTCCCACTTTGTTTTTCTGGATATATACCTGCATTTGCTCACCGTCATCCTGGAATCTTATAAATGAGGATTTCCCCATTTTATTAACGGCCATCATACGACCGGCCAGGCAGAACTTACGCCCGTTTTCGCCCAGGGAATCCGCATCTTTTTCTATAATGTTCTTTACTTCATGAACCCTGTGATCCGGTTTGAAATCATTGGGATACAGGCTGACGCCTTCGGTTTTTAGCTCGTTTATCTTTTCTTTGCGAAGATCAAGTAGTTTGCTTGTTTTGTTATCCATAAAAATAGCTGCTTTCGTTTATATTTTGGCTCCGGATTTATAAATAAAAAGGGCCGCTTTGTTTTGGTTTAAAACGTTAAGGCACGGTAAATCCCTTGAATAAAACGTGGTAAAATAGCGTTTTTGCATAGCCTTGTCAATGATGCTCACCTTTACAAACCTTTGACCTGCATTTATATTAAACTTTAAATTTAAAAAAACAGACTAATACTGCACAAGGAGCTTTCAGGTGAAACAGATTTTAGTACTGGCCTCGACCAATAAAGGCAAAACAAGGGAATTAAAGGAAAGGCTGCAAGGCTATCCGGTTGACATAAAAAACCTGTCTGATTTCGGTCCCATCCCCGAGGTAATTGAAGACGGGGAGACCTTTGACGACAATGCGTATAAAAAGGCGTCGTTTACAGCCAGAATTCTGGGGTATCCGGCCCTGGCTGACGATTCAGGGCTCTGCGTGGAGGCGCTGGACGGCGCACCCGGTGTGTATTCGGCACGTTACGCCGGAGAAAATGCCACGGACCAGGACAATGTGGATAAACTTCTGGAGGACATGAAAAATGAAGAGAACCGCAAAGCAGCGTTTGAATGTGTGATCTCCATTGCGGTGCCCACGGGTGCCGCGTTGACCTATGAAGGCCGCTGCGAAGGGGTACTCACCCGGGAACCTGCAGGCGACAACGGGTTTGGTTATGATCCGCTGTTTTTTTTCCCGGAATTGAATAAAACCTTTGCCCAGTTATCTATGGCGGAGAAAGCAACGGTCAGCCATAGAGGAAAGGCGTTGCAGGAGATTACCCAGGAGATGGACAAAATCCTGGACTGGATAGATATCCAAATGTCCCGAATTAGCGCTCAAACGAGCAGCTGTCTTTCACCCAAAAAGGAAAACAATGGATAAATTCAAAGAATTCAAAGAGCTGGTAAAATCCAACCGATCCTGCAGACGATTTGACAATACGTTTGCGCTGGATACCCAGACCTTGACCGAGCTTGTGGAACTGGCCCGGTATACCGCCTCCGGGGCCAATAACCAACCCCTGAAATACATTATTTCCAGCAGCCGGCAACAAAATGATCAGATTTTTTCCTGCCTGACCTGGGCTGCTTATCTCAAAGACTGGAAAGGCCCGGAACCCGAAGAGCAGCCCACAGGATACATTGTGCTCCTGGGGGATACCACCATTGCAAACAATTTCTGGTGCGACCACGGCATTGCCGCCCAAACCATGCTGCTTGGGGCCCGGGCAAAGGGGTTGGCCGGATGTATGTTTGCCGCCATTAACATTAAAAAATTAAAAGAACTGCTTGGCATCGGTGATCACCTGGAGGTCAAGCTGGTCATCGCACTTGGCAAGCCCGTGGAAGAAGCTTGCATTGATGATGTGGGTGATGACGGGGATATCCGGTACTTCCGGGATGAAAATAAGGTTCACCACGTTCCCAAGCGCAAGCTTGAAGATCTGATTCTCAAAGTCTTGTAACAGTGAAGGTTCTATTCGTTAATCCATCCTGCCTGGACCCAAGGGTTACGGACCCGGATGCACTTCAGGTTCCCATCGGACTTTACTATCTGGCATCCGGACTTCTGGACCAGGGTTATGTATCAGGTATTTTAAATCTTGCACCCGCAGGCCCGGCCAACCCGTCGGCAAAGGGATCGGAAAAAAAGGCACTTGCATTATTCACCCAATCCATCATGCAGGAAAAGCCTGATATCATAGGGATCTCCGTAACCAGCCCCACACGGATTAATGCCATGGCATGTGCAAACAAGGCCCGGCAGATCCTGCCGGACGCGCTTATTGTATTTGGAGGCCCCGGGGCCACCTTTATGGCGGAATTCCTGTTTAGCGCCTGCCCGGCGCTGGATGTGATTGTCAAAGGCGAAGGAGAGATCAGCACGGCAAGATTGGTCAATGCGGCAAAAAAAATAAAAAACCGTTTTGGCACCATCCATCAGGACCAGGAAATCCGAGCGGATCTGGTACAAGATCTTAGCCGAATTCCCGGTATTGTTTTCCGGAACGGATCAAATCTTTACGACACGGGCCAAGGTGAATTAATACAGGATCTGGACACCCTGCCCCACCCATCCCGGTATTTCACTTACCAGCACCTGGCCATGTCCAGGGGCTGCCCCGGAAAATGCACCTTTTGCGGTTCCCCGAAGTTTTGGGGCACGTCCCTTGTCCGCCGCCACTCGCCCCAATGGCTGTTTGAAGAGATGAAGGCGCTTGCCCAAAAAGGGGTAACTCATTTTTTCATCAGTGACGACACCTTTACCATGGATTCTGATGCGGTCAGGGAATTATGCGAAAAAATGATCCAGGCAGATCTTGGCATCACCTGGAATGCCATCTCCCGGGTGGATTATATTGACGAGAGCATACTGGGCCCCATGCGCCGGGCCGGATGCATCCAGATCAGTTTCGGCATTGAATCCGGGGCTGAGTCCATCAAAAAAATCCTTGGCAAACCCATTAACAATGACACCTGCGTGGCCGCCTTTGACATGGTGCGTGCCGCCGGAATCCTGCCCCGGGCCTATTTTATCTATGGCTCGCCGGGAGAAACGGATGCCACCATCCAGGACAGCATTGATCTTATGATCCGTTTGGGTCCGCTGAGCACGGTGTTCTACATGCTGGTCACCTTTCCCGGTACAGCCTTGTATAATCGGGCCTTACAGAAAGGATGGACCCATGATGGTGTCTGGCAAAAAAACATTGAAGATTTGCCTTGGTGGGAACTGGACCCGGATATGGACTTTCCCCGGGTTAAGGGGTGGGGGGATCGTCTCAGAAAGGCTTTTTTTGACCACCTTGAAGATTTTGTCAACCGCATTACCCTTCATCCGGATAAAGTATCTGCGCCCTTGCATGCTGATTTTTTATCACGGCTTGCCATGACCTTTTCCCATGGAGAATATGCCCGGGATGACCGGGTTAAAAACGCTGAGCAGATGGCAGTGAATCTGTTTGAAAAGGCGTTACAATTTTATCCCTGCCCCAGAGCCTTCCAGGGACTTGCCATGATTTACCAGAAACAAAAAAAATTTCCCAAGGCCATGGCTTTTCTTGACAAAGGTCTGTCCCATTTTCCAAAAGACAAAGAGCTTTGCGTGTGCATGGGTGTGTGCCTGATGAACATCGGTGAATTTCAAAACGCCTTAACATATTTCACCCCGTTTGCCCAAGATCCGGCTTTAGGACAATACATCAGCATATGCAAACAAAAAACAACGCATTAACTTTTTTACACCATATTAATAATTGAATGTCATTATATCTCATTTTTAATCAAACCGGGAAACGTATCACCATATGAACAACGACCATCAACTGGCCAATAAAACCAGAAAAGAACTAAAGTTACAAAAAATGCGCCGGGACATCCTTGTCAGCGAGGGCTCCAAAGCCCTTGACATGATCCTGGAAGCCCCTTCCCCTGCCACGCTGATCCAGTCTTTTCCGGATCAGGACCTGTACTATTTGATGCATAAAGTCGGGGTTCATGATTTCATTCCGGTTCTGGCCCTGGCCGCATCCAGCCAGTGGGAGTATATCCTTGACGTGGATGTTTGGGATGATGACCGGCTGAATCCCCATATGATGACCCAGGTATTTTCCCTCCTTTTTAAAGCTGATCCCCAACGGCTTATACGCTGGACCATCAAAGAAAAACCTGATTTTATAGAATATTATCTGTCACAAAAAATGCGTGTTGTTATCCGGGAACACGATGAACCACCGCCCGAGGACTTTGACGACTACATCACCCTGGATGATAAATTTTATTTCAGGTTTCCCGGCAATCCATCTGTTGCAGATGAAAATCCTGACGGGGAACTTTTACCCCAGGATGCCCCACAGGAAGATGGTCTGCCCGATGACGCGCCGGAATTAATCGAACAGATGTTAAAATCCCTTGCCGCCATGGATTTGTCGGTTCTCCACGGCCTGCTCCTTGAGACCTTAAGCCTTCTGCCTGCCGAAGCAGAGGAGGAACAGTTCCGGCAAAAAAACATCCGGCTTGCGGAAAAAGGTTTTTTACCGACCCATGAGGCTGTTGGTATTTACCAGCCGATCGCGGGAAAAAATTTAACACCCAGACCTGTAATCACACGTGAACCCCATACACCTCCTTCGGATATTCCCATGCCGCCCATGTTCTTTACCCAGTTTTTAATAGGCGACAACCTGTTTGCAAAAGCCTTGGAACAAATCAATGCGCAAGGGGGAATACCGGGCCTTGACAGCGAGCTTGCCGCCCTGATCAACAAGATCATCAGTGCAGATCGAATCAAAATCCGGAACCGGGAATCCATTGAAAAGCCCCTTGAAAAAACCATGTCAACCTTAAGCCTGGGCCTTGAGGTGCTCCTGGAAGGGTCCAAGGCCGGCGTGGAGGCTGCCGGGAATCTGATCAAAAAATATTTTCTTGAAGATATTTTCAGAACCGGTGCCCGGGAAGGTGCAAAGCTGCAGGCCATGACGCGCAAATGGTATGAAACAAGCTTTATCGCGGCAAAAAAACTGCCCTTAAGTTTTCTAGGGGAAACGTACCTGGGCATTATTGGGGGCCTTATGGTTCAACGGCCCATGTTTTTTGCCGACTATGCCGACAAGGTCTTGTACCGCAACTTTGCCGGCCTTTCCGATATCAGGGCCACCCGGCGGCAACTGGATGAAATTATCTGCCTGGATGATTTTCTCAACCGCCTGGATGTGGACATTGCCACCTTTACCTTTGGGGTCCTCACATACAAAAGCATGATCCTGACCTTGTGGGTCCGGGACCGTATGGGCCTGAACAGTTCAAATCCATTGAGCCTTGCGCCCATTGAAGTTTCTGAATTCAAAGATTTCTTTGCCCAGCTTTTCGGGCCGGATGGGACCATCGGCGATACCCAGGCAAAGGACTTGGGGTTATGGGCAGCCCAGGCATCCGGCGTGCATGAGGCTGATCTACCCACGGCCCTCCAGGGCATTTTGTACAGACTTTTGCGGGAACTGGAGTCGGAATACGGGCATGTCCGGACCGAGGATCTGGATCCGCGGTTTATGCCTATGTTCCTTTTGGCAGGACAGGAGTAAAAAATTTATTCCCCGGGTTCAAAAATATAGCCCACAGACCTGCGGCTTTTAAAGTAGACCGGGGATTTGGGTTTGGGTTCAAAATATTTTCTGAATCTGACAATGAAATTATCCACGGTCCGGGTGGAGGTATCTCTGGCATATCCCCACCCGGCTTTGAGAAGCATTTTTCGGGACAGGGGTTTTCCCTGATGGGCGATGAAAATCCGCAGCAAGGTGATTTCCTGCTCGGTCAAGACAATTTCACCGGCCGCACACTGGGCCGTGGATGTCACAAAATCAATGTGGTTTTCCCCAAAGGTATAAGAGATTCCTTCAAATAAAGGACAGTCTGATTTTTTTTCCTCTTTTCCAGGCTGTGCGTACCATTCTTTACGTTTTACAAGCCGCTCCACACGCAAAAGGAATTCTTCCAGATCAAAGGGTTTAGACAGATAATCATCTACCCCGTATTTCAATCCCCGAACTTTATCCCGGGTGTCCCCCCGGGCCGATAAAATCAATACGGGTATTTTTTCATCCTCCCGGCGGATGGTCTGAAGAATGGAAAACCCGTCAACCATGGGCAGCATGATATCCAGAACAATAAGATCCGGGTGCCAGGCACGCCATTTTTCAAGGCCTTGAATGCCGTCGGCAGCCACTTCAGCCGCATATCCCTGGAGCGTAAGGTTCAGTTTTATCCCTTCGGCAATATGAGATTCATCCTCTATGATCAGAACACGTTTTTTTTCAGCCGTTTCCATAACTCTTTATCTCTGACGCCGGCAATGCTTGCCCGGGGGATTGTAATGGTGAATTTGGCGCCTTTTCCTTTACCTTCACTGGAAACCGATGCTCGCCAACCATGAATGGCAGCAATACTTGATACAAGATACAACCCAAGACCTGATCCTGTATTTGCCTGGTTACTATTCCTGTCCCCCTGGTAAAATTTTCGAAAAATTTTCTTTGCATCCTCTTTATCCACACCTATGCCGTTATCAATAAAATCTATGGTAACTTTCTGCAAGTAACTTTTAAATAAAATGGTCAAACTGGGCGTGCGGCTTTCATTGTAACGAATAGCATTTGAAAAAATATTAGTCAGAAGTATATCCAATAAAAAGGCATTTATCGGATACTCAAATCTGCCCCCTGATGGATTTTCAATCTTTACGTCAAGATCCCTGAACAAGGACGCATTCTTCCGGCAGAAATCCTTTAAAAGTACCACAAGACTTTCCCGGGTCACCTTTGATCCGAAATTTTGGCTCTCTATCCGTGCCAGATTAAGAATCCGGTCTATATTTTCCGTGAGCCGGTCAACATCCTTGAGCATCGCAGTACTGTATTTTTTTACATCCGCAGGGTCCATGGGGTGACGAATAAACGTTTCAAGATAAAGGCGAAGTGACGTGACAGGCGTTTTCAGTTCATGGGTAAAATTATAGATAAAGTTGTGCTGAAGCCGGAACAGGTTCACGGTTTTCTGGTAATATATAAAAGCTAAAAAAATGCCGGCCAGAACCACAAATATCAAAAGGCTCAGGACAAGTATTGTCATACCTGTTTTGGAGGGAAAAATGACCTGGGGCGAAATATTGAATTTGAGCATCACCACTTCAAGGGCAGAACGGATTTCCATGTAAAGGCTGACCGTAAGGACCAGAAATGTCGCAAGGGCAAAAATGGAACAGGCAAAAATAAACACCGGATGAAGATACCACCGGGAAGGGTTCAGAATTTGCATAAATCAGTATTTTTAAGTATGGGATGCACCGTAATTACAACTTTTGCACAGAACAAAAAACACGCTATTTTTTTCCTCATTATTTGCCTAATCCACAGAATGTCAAGATATTATTTTATTTTGCCGGTAATTCTAAATTTGGCATGATGCTAAAAAAAATATTCAGTCCTCCGGCATAGCCATTTTCCTAACACGTCTGGAAAACGTCACCAATGTTTTAGGGGCTCGGAAAAAATTAATGCTACAAATTTTACGCCGAATTTTTATTTGTATTTAAGGCACAGCTTAGGGGGCATATCGGAATATGTGCCCTAAGTCACAACGAAGAATACGGATAAAAAGGCAAACAAAATGTAGAAATTATTTTTTCCATGACCCTAAGCACTTATTCTTTCATCACAACCGTTATGCAACAAGTTGAACGCCGATTTTGATTATTTTTTCTATTTTATTGATTGCTTCGGCTGTTTTTTTTATGGTTGTCGCCACCTTGTCAGTATCTTTCTTAGCCTGTTTGGCTTCGTTGGTGGCACTTTCCAGGGCTGTGACAGCATCATCAAACCCCGGTGTGGTATTGGGGATGGTTTGGGAAATAATAGCCTCCAATTGCGCGTAAAGCACTGTTAACCGGGACCTGACCGCATTTTTTTCCTCTTCAGAGATATCCTTGTTGATTAAGGGATGCAGTTCATTAATTGTATTTACAACACTTTCTCTTAAAGTTGCCATCCGTACTTCCTCCCGATTATTTGTCTTTCTCAGTTAAAAGCTCCTTATAAAAGCTCTCCAGGTGAGACTTGAACTCGTTCATCTCGCCAATTGTTTTTACGATGTTTTCAGTGGTAAATTTGTCCTTTTGAACCGCATCATATAGGGCTTGATGTGCTTTTTTGACAAGCATAGGTGATTTTTGGGCATCTTTGTACAGACGGTCGATCTTGTTATAATTGTTAACCGCGGTATGAATTTTCCGCAGTTCCACCAGTTTGCTTTCCAGAACCATTTTATCCGCCTGCTTTTTGTAGGCTTCGATCTTTTCCCTGACAATTCGATTTGTATTGATTTTTACCAGATCAACATTAGCGGCTACATTGTCGTGAATGACGTCGCAAAAAACAGCGATGTGTTCATTGTTTTCTGTAACGATTTTCTTTATGGCATCCGCTCGTTTTTTCTCAACAATCACGGTGCCGATGGCATCCACTGCCGTAGCGATTATGGCGAAGGTCTCATCTTTTAGACCCAGGTCTTTTGTTGTTATTTCTTTGTATTCTTTCTGCATTGAGGTCATGGCACCGTAAAGATCCTCGGCCGCACTGTCAATGTCTTTTCGGAAATCAGCCGTACTCAAATTCCCCAAAGCATTGGTATATTTTTTAAGTGTCGATATTGCCCGGAACACCGGCAGTTTATTTTTATTGGCGTACACCCCTTTGACATATGCTAAGTCCTCAAGGCTTAGAGCTTTCACCCGATCAGGAGGGAGTGTGGCCAGTTCATGCAATTTCCTTTCGATGGTACTTGAATCAACCGCATCCAAGACCGTTTGGGTGTGTGCGGTTAATGATGAAGATGCATCGCTGAAATTTTTAACATGGGTGGCTGACTGAGACACACACCCAATGGTTGAAAGCAGACAAACAACCAAAAACGAAAAGACTGTCAACCTTTTTGACATGATACCCTCCTTTAAAATGCTTCCGACAGCTGGGAACAAATGCTTTACCGGAAAATTGACGTCGTATTCGGAATACTGATTTAGGGGGGGGGGGAATAATAAAAGCAATGACCTAAAATCATCGAATACGGATGTAAATGAATCTATGATAATATTCAAATATTATTATCCTATAAAACATGCAACAAAAATAATAAAATAAAGCTGTTGTTTTGTTTGCTGCAATTTGGATATTTAAGGTTTTCCGGGCCCCTTAGTTGACACTTAAAGCATCATCGCAAATATCGGGCACAATCAACGCCTGGGTAACGGCTGAAAGGCTTGCACTGTTTAAAATTTTCAGTTCTTTATTGTACCGTACACACAAATGCTTGATCTTTAAACAGGCATTATGGCTGTTGCAGCTCACGGGGCAGACAACAACATCACACCGTCTGACTTTAGCGGCAAGATCCTCATTGCTGTTTCTGATATAACCGTTATGGTAATCAAATTCGCCGCCGGCCTTTTCAACAATCTGGCGGTAGTAGGATTTCATCTTCGTAATTCCACCGATCATAAAAATCCGCTTGGCACACAGGCGACGTCTTGGACAATCCTCGTCGGGGCAGGTGCCCGTTATTGGACATTTTTCAGGTTTCCGGCACCTGTATAGATCATCCGTCCCGGCGGCAAAGACCGAAGACAGCTGTGCAAACTCATCCTTGAGCATTGAGTTCTCATTTCGGGCACTAAACAACTGAATTTCGAGTTGTTTTCTCTCCCGTTCCGCACGAAGCGTTGCCTCCTGTTGACAGCTCAATGCCTGTTCAAGACGTTCAACATCCTGGGTCAAATCAAGTTCTGACGGCTGTTGTGAAGCGGTTTGGGTTTCAAGTTCATCAATCCTCTTTTTCAGCCTGATATTTTCCCTTGAAAGAGAATCCTTGTCTTTACCTGTCAGTTTTAAGTGACTGACCAGTTCCCGAATTTTTTTACTTTTTTCACAACTTTTGTTCTTTTCCCGGTCCAGGACCTGATCAGCGTTTTCAAGCTTGCGCCGGATATTGAAAACTTCGGTCATATTAGCATGGGAAAGCATATGCACTTCACCATGGATATCCTGAAGCAACTGAACATCCATATCCTTGTGGGAAACAATGGCATACATCACAGGTCCGATGATCCCCCGGGCCGAATAATCGCTCCATAGCGCCCTGACTTTTTTTGAATCTTTCTTTTTATACAGGGATGCAATCTCTTTCATATATTTTCCGGACTGATGCCGGATATAGTTGTTTGTCTTGATGGATACCGCATTTTCATCCCCCATACACCCCATAAGATACGAGTGGTATTCATAGGGTTTGAGCTCTCGAACACCCCAGCCGCATTTCTTAAGGATATCTTTATGCTTGTCAACAGACAGCATGGCTCCGATCACGGGACATTTAAAGTGACGATCAATTTCCCATATGTTTAAAAAATACTTCATCGTGTCCATCAAGCATCCTCCCTAAAATTTTAATTGAATTTACATTTAAACTAGACATGACTAACAATAAATTAAATACAAAACAATTTACGGATATGTCAATGAAGAAATTAAATTATAAGAGAAGATGATTTAACGGCAGGAGGCTCAAAAATAAAAATCCCGGCAACCTTTAAGTTGTCGGGATAATATTTTTTTATTGGCTCCCCAGCACGGACTTGAACCGCGGACTTAGTGGTTAACAGCCACTCGCTCTGCCAACTGAGCTACTGGGGAGCAGCGTCTCTCAATCAAGACTCGTGGGTTATATACCAGCCAAAATTCTTTGTCAAGCATATTCAACAAAAAAATTTGACATCCGCATTTCTTGAGATTATTGTTACTTTTAATCATAAAAATGAATAAAGGAAGAACACTGATGGATATGAATAGTATTCATGGAATGAACGCTTACACAGCCAATGTGCCAATGGCAGATACGGCTTCTGTCCGGAACAATAATAAGGAAGCAACAGGTATTGAACCAGCTAAGGAAAGTACCCAGCCTGTTCAGGAAGCCTTTCAAGTTAACATCACACAGGAAGCGTTAGCGCTGCAGACTCAAAACACAGAAGACCTGGCCAAAAAAGACCAGGAACAGCAGGTAGCTCAACAAAACCAGCAGGACCAGTCTTTTCAGGGCCGGCAAAGCAGTCAGCTTGATATTATCGCCTGACATTATATTATATAGCATTTGATTTGACAGGCATTGACAAGATCCTGATTGTTTTTTTTGGGGAACCTTGAAATGTCAATACTAACCCCTTTCCACAAGAGCGCATTATGATTACTGAAGACGGCATTGTCACCCACGCCACACCTGAAACGGCCTGGATTAAAACCACCCGCTGCGCAGCCTGCGAAAGCTGCTCTTCAAAGGACTCCTGCGGCGTCAGCCATCACCCTTCTGAAGAAATGAACATTATTTTACCCAATACGCTTGGTGTAAAAAAAGGTGACCTTGTGGTTGTGGGCATTAATTCAGCACCCATGCTTTTTTTAAGCTTCTTTCTGTATGTATTCCCTATTATACTGCTCATCGTTGGCGCACTTATTGGTGATGCCCTTGCCCCTGTTTTGGAACTGAATAGATCCGCCCTGTCTATGGGGTTTGGGTTTTTACTTTTTGTAATCGCTTTTCTTATCATCAGAAAAAAGCAAGCCGGCATGTCCCAAAAAGACAAATATAAACCTTTTCTGGTTAGAAAAAAAATCCCGCTCAAATCCTGAAAATTGCGTTGTTGTAATAAATAAAATTCTCCCACTTTTTCCTTGTAAATCTAAAATCAATATACTATATACGCTTGCAGTTGTGGGTTCGTCGCTAAACTCTAACCCCTAAAATATTGAGAGAAGAATTATGACATCACAACGAGACCTGAAAATAGCTGTATGTATCATGATCGTTCTTTTAGTCACAGGGATTGTATGTTACGTGTCCTTTTCCCCACCTGTTCCGGATAATCCAGTCAGACTGATGTTTCAGAACAAAGCAGGCAAAGTTTTATTCACTCACCTCATGCACACAGACGACTATTCTTTAGATTGTCTGGACTGCCATCACAACATTGAAGATGACGAAACCTACAACTGCAGCGAGTGTCATGAGGAAGAAGGTGATGAAGACATGCCGTCCAGGGCTGACGCATTCCACGCCCAGTGCAAGGGATGCCATGAAGATTATGGTGCGGGTCCGGTAGAATGTAATGCATGTCACGCATACTAATTTTGTTCAGGATAATGGATAATACTAACCCGAACAAAATCAAGGCTTGGCTAAAGACTTTTACAACACTTAAGGACTAATTATGATTAAACGATCTTTTTTCGCTCTATCCAAACCAAGGCTGACGTATAATCTGCTTGATACGTCCCTGCAATCTGCCCAGGAACTTGCAGTTCCCGGCAGCCTTACCCTTCTTTTGCCTGAAAAAATAAACAGCGCAAAAAAGGCTTTGATCGGCCCGGGAGATGCTGTCCAAAAAGGGCAGAAGTTGAAGCTTTACGATGACAGTACACCTTATGTTTTATCTCCTGTTGCAGGTACGATCAAGGGATATGATTCCTACTCCGATGATTTCGGCAACAAAGCGACCTATATAACGATCAAGCCGGATCAATCGGCCAAAGGCGATGATCAATGGACCCAGACAAAACTGGAACAAACGCTTGAGTTTGCCGCCGATTATCTTGGACACATTCCCGGGGCGTTGCCCTTTTCAACCCTGACAAACCCAAATTATGATATCAGGACCATTGTTGTGACAGGTGCAGACACAGACATTTTGTGTGATACCTGTCAATTTGTATGTACTGCATACGCCGGCTTGATGGTCGCCGGGGCCAAGATCCTTAAGGCGATGACCCGGGTTGACCGGATGTGCATTACAGTGCCTGAAAATCTTTCAGCCCAGGTGGACCTTGATGGTTTTAGTGTACTCAGAACATCGGATACATACCCGTCCAATCTGCCCGCCATGATAATGAAAAATCATTTGGGAAAAGAACTTTCACCTGGTACCATCCCCGAAGAAGAAGGTGTCTGTTTTATTCGCCCCGAGGCTCTGGTTTCCCTTGCCCGAGTTTACGAAACCGGACATCCGGTTTTTGATAAGATCATTACCCTGATTGATAAGGGCGGGAAAAGATACCGGGTCAAAGCCACCCTTGGTACGCCCATCAGCAAAATATTTTCCTGTTTTAATGTTCAAATCAATGAACGGGACCGGATCATCATCGGCGGGCCCATGCGCGGTTTTTCTACGTATACGGTTCATCACCCCGTGGTTCCGGATATGGATACAATTATCGTACAGGACAGTGATGTTGTTCCGGAACTTTTGGATAATGCCTGTGTCAATTGTGGTGAGTGCGTTCGCATCTGTCCGGCCAATATACCCGTGAACCTGCTGGTACGGTATCTTGAAGCAAACCTTTATGAAGAGGCAGCAGACAGGTTCGATCTGGAATCCTGTATAGAGTGCGGGCTTTGCGGCTATGTATGCAGGGCCAAAATTCCTTTATATCAGTATATCCGCCTGGGCAAACGTGAACTGTTGACCCTTCGTGAAAATGCTTGAAGCTGGGAGAAAGCCAATGACAAACACTAAACTCATCGTTTCCCATGCCCCTTTCTGGCATAACGGAGACAGCCTGTTTCAACAGAATCTGAACTTTATTATCGCCCTTTTACCGGCCGCACTTTTCGGTATTTTCCATTTTGGCGCACCTGCCCTTGGGGTGCTGACCCTTGCCACTTCCTCAGCTATGCTTTGGGAAGTGATCATGTCGACCCTCTCCAAGAAAAAAATGGCTATAGCTGATATGGAGTCTGCGGTCATCGGCCTTCTGTTCGGCATGATGGTTCCGGCCACAATGCCTTGGTGGGTTGTAATTACCGGCACATTTATTGCTGTAGTCCTAGGCAAATTTGTATTTGGCGGTTCCGGCGGTAATCCTTTCCATCCAACGCTGGTAGGTCTTGCCATTCTCACGATGTCCTGGCCTGCCTTCTTAGATTTTGATACGGCGTATGTATCATACCAATTTGATTTCACCGCTCTTGCACCTTTGGCAGCGTTGAAAGCCCAGGGCATACCCGCTTTGGACTCCTTTTCAAATTGTGATCTGCTCATGGGCAACGAAGTGGGCGGTATAGGTTCCACCTTCGGGCTTGGCATCATTATAGGTGGAATATATCTAATTTTAAAAGGTTACGCACGCTGGGAAATTGTGGCGTCATTCATCGCAGGTGTTTTGATCACCGCAACACTTTTCTTTGTGCTCCATCCTGACACATATGCCCCGCCCTTGTTCCATCTGCTTTCAGGATACACCCTAATCGGTGCCTTTTTTCTGGCTGTAGAAAATTCATCCTCACCGGTTAATCGCATTCCCATGCTGATTTACGGATTTTTAGGTGGATTTATGATCATTCTGGTCCGCAATATCGGCGTATATCCGGACGGAACGATCCTGGCTATCCTGTTAATCAACCTTGTTAATCCGCTGATTGACATAATAAGACCCAAAGCTCTTGGAAAGGGGGTTTCCAATGCGTGAGATGCTAAGTATGATTTTGGTACTGACCGTTCTCACGGCAGTATCCGGCGGCCTTCTGGCAGCTGTTAAGGTGAAAACCGAGCCTCAGATTGAAGAACAGGTGCTAAAATTTCAAAAAGCCCCTGCCATTAAGGCAATCTTTGCCGATGCCACAAATGATCCCATCAAGGAACGTTTTAACGCCAAAGCCGAAGGCCTTGAGCTGCAGATTTTCCCCAGCACTTTGGCTGATGGGGTAAAAGCCGTTGCATTTGAAGCAAAGGGAACCGGATTTGGTGGTCCCATCGGGCTGATGGTGGGTGTAAACATTGACACAGATGAAATCATTGCCGTGCGGGTGACCACCCATTCTGAAACACCGGGTATCGGTTCCAGGGCCAAAGAAGACCTTTCCTTTGTAGGCCAGTTTGCCGGCATGTCCATGGCATCGAATTTTGGCACAAAGAACCAAGGCGGCGACATTGATGCTATGTCCGGAGCTACGGTGACATCCGTTGGTGTCAGTCAGGCCGCCGTGGCAGCCCAGGATATATATAAGAAACTGAAACCTGAAATTGTTAAACAGATGAATTAATAAGGTCGTTCAGGAGAGATAATTATGGCACAATCCCTGGTAAAAGAATTTACAAAAGGACTTTGGGCTGAGATTCCCTTGTTCCGGCTGGTCCTTGGACTATGCCCGGCCCTTGCCGTGACCAAAACTTGTGAAAACGGCATCGGCATGGGGGTGGCTACTACCTTTGTCCTTTTGTTTTCAAACATTTTGGTCTCCTTGCTTAGAAATATAATTCCCTCAAAGGTCAGAATTGCCTGTTACATCGTTATCATTGCCACCTTTGTAACTATCGTGGAATTTATGATGCAGGCATATACCTACGAACTGTTCCTAAAACTGGGTATTTTCATACCCTTGATTGTTGTAAACTGTGTCGTACTGGGACGCGCTGAAGCATTTGCCGGAAAAAACACCGTGCTACCCTCGGCTGCGGACGGCCTTGGCATGGGCATCGGGTTTACTTTGGCACTGTCCTCCCTTGGGGCGGTGCGAGAACTTATCGGAGCCGGCACCCTGACTGTATGGGGCGGCACCCCAATTGTTACAATCGGGCATGGATATATTCCTTTTCATTTCATGGTTGAAGCCCCCGGCGCATTTGTGGGCCTGGGTATGATGCTCTGCCTGATGAACCTCATCGGAAAAAAATAAGGTAAGGAGATATTAGACATGGGTGATTTATTTGTCCTTTCGATCAGTTGTATTTTCATTAACAATATCCTCCTTGCTCAATTTCTCGGCAACTGTCCTTTTCTGGGCACCTCTAAAAAGATGGAAACTGCCGTAGGCATGGGGATGGCTGTTATATTCGTTCTGGTCATGGCAGGCATGATAACCTGGATTGTGGATGTATATCTACTCAAGGCCCTGGACGTTGAATTTCTGCGGACAGTGTCCTTTATTCTGGTTATAGCGGCTCTGGTTCAATTCGTGGAAATGTTTTTAAAAAAGAGTATTCCGGGGCTGTATGCAGGCCTTGGTATCTTTCTTCCACTGATCACAACCAACTGCGCGGTTATGGGTGTGTGTCTGATCAATATCAAGGAAGAATACACTTTTATTGAGGCCCTGGTATCCTCGTTTTCCTATGCCGCGGGTTTTGGTCTTGCTCTTATTCTGTTCGCCGGCGTTAGGGAGAGAGTTGTTCTGGCCCGGGTGCCCAAACCATTACAGGATACCTCCATCGGTCTGATGACCGCTGGTTTGATCGCATTGACTTTTACCGTTTTCAGGGGCATGGTTTAGTTTAACACAAAATATAATATAAGGTGATTGTATGATTCCAGCTATATTGCTAATGCTGGGCATTGGCGCAACATGCGGCATCGTGCTCAGTCTTTCTTCCAAAATCTTTTATGTGTATGAAGACCCCAGAATTGCACAGGTAGAAAACAATCTTGCCGGCGCCAACTGCGGCGGATGTGGATATGCGGGTTGTTCTGCGGCCGCTGAAGCCATTGTGGCTGGTAAAGAACCCCCAACCCTCTGCATTGTCAATTCCAAGGAAGGGGTTGAAGCTGTTTCTCGTATCATGGGTGTTGATGCGGGTGCTGCTGAAGCTCCGTTATCCTATAATCTGTGTGAAGGCGGTAACCGGGCTGCTGACAAATACCATTATATGGGTGTTTCATCATGCAAAGCCATGGCCGCTGTTTTTGGTGGACACAGGGTTTGTTCAGTGGGCTGCATAGGTCTTGGAGACTGTATCAAGGCATGCCAGTTCGATGCGCTTCATATGGGACCGAATGGTTATCCCGTGGTTGATGACAACAAATGCGTCGGCTGTGGTGCCTGCCAGAAAGCCTGCCCCAAAGATATTATTCAAGTCAAGACCCTGAGCGAAAAACTAATGGAATTCAACCAGGAGCAAGGTGCCTTGGCACCGTGTTCCCAGACCTGTCCTGCTGAAATAAATATTCCAAAATATATCAGTGAAATAAAAGCCGGTAAATATGACGACGCGGTTCAGACCATACGCATGAGAAACCCCCTTCTTCTTTCCTGTGGAAGGGTATGTCCTCATCCTTGTGAAGATATGTGCAGAAGAGGTATTGAGGATGAACCTGTTTCCATTAACCAGCTCAAACGCTTTGTTGCTGACTATGAAATGAATTCCGGTTCCCGGCTTCCCATTACCTGTGCCCCTGATACTGGTAAAAAGGTGGCTGTAATCGGCGGCGGACCTGCCGGACTTTCCTGTGCATATTTCTTAAGGCGGATCGGTCATCAGGTCGATATCTTTGACGCTATGCCAAAACTTGGCGGTATTATTAGATACGGCATCCCTGAGTACAGACTTCCTAAAAAGGTTCTGGATTGGGAAATCCAGGGAATTCTCGATTTAGGCATAAATGCCTTTACCGGAGTTAAATTCGGAACGGACTTTGGATTAAGCTCTTTGGTAGCCTCGGGATACCATGCGATTTTCATGGGAATTGGTGCCTGGGAAGATTATGCCCTTGGCATTGAAGGGGAAGACCTTGACGGATGTTATAAGGGAATTGACTGGCTTTCAAGATTTTCAAGCGGTCAGGAAATGAAATTAGGGAAAACCGCAGCGATCGTCGGTGGTGGGAACAGTGCCATTGACTGTGTCAGAACACTGAAGCGGCTGGGTCTTGAAAAAGTGTACATTGTTTACAGAAGAACCCGGAATGAAATGCCTGCTAATGAAGTGGAAATTATTGCATCAGAAGAGGAAGGCATTGATTTTGTATTCCTTGCAGCCCCCACACGGGTCATTGGAGATGATGACGGCAAGGTTAAAGGCCTTGAATACCTGAAGATGGAACTGGGTGAACCGGATGCATCCGGTAGAAGACGTCCTGTACCGATTGAAGGGTCTGAAACGGTACTTGACGTTGATATGGTCATCTCTGCCATTAGTCAGGCGCCGGATCCCTCTTTTAAGGATAATGATCCTACTCCGAAAATAAAAGACCTGGAAATGACTCGCTGGAATACCATTGACAACGATCCTGAAACCCTGCAATCTTCAATCCCATATATTTTCACTGGGGGTGATTCCGCAACAGGGCCGTCCCTTGTTGTTACTGCCATTGGCGGCGGAAGGCGTGCAGCCCGCTCCATTGACCTGTTCCTGAAAGGAAAACCGGTTGAACCGGTCGAGAATTCCTTACAAGGAAAAAGAATCCCTGAATCTATTTTCGAAAAAGTTGACGGCATAACTCCCAGCAAACGGGCTAAAATGCCGGAAATCCCGGTTAGTCAGAGACTGGATTCAATGATTGAGGTTGATCTGGTTCTGCCCGAAGAGCAGGCGCTTGCCGAGGCTGATCGCTGTCTCAACTGTTGCCGGATCTGCTACAATCCTGATACCGAGTTTCCTATTGCCAAATAAATAAGGTACAAGGAAATAATTAAAACATACGGGTCTGACCGATTTTACGGCAGACCCGTTTTATTTTATATTAAAAATGATAAAAAAAATTATCCTTTTTTTCGCCATTATATGTTTGTGCATTGCAATAGCCGCCGGAGTTGCTACGCACTGGATGGCTTCTTTTATCAAAACACCTGTAGCCCAAATTTCTAAACCTGTTAACTTCACGGTCTCTTCCGGCCAGCATTTATCTATCATAGCCCAAAATCTTAAAGACCAGGATTTAATTTCAAATCTCCTTGCGTTTAAAATTTATGTCCGGATAAAAAAGGCAGCGACCCGGATAAAGGCAGGAGAATACGAAATGAACACCGGTATGAGCCCGAAAACCATCTTAAACGTTCTAACTTTGGGTAAGAATAAACTATACCGGTTAACTATCCCCGAAGGGCTGAACATGGAAGAGATATCGACGCTCGCCCAGAAAGCCGGTTTATGTTCTAGTGAGCAATTTTTATCGTTATGCAATGATCTTGAATTTATCAATCAGTTGGAATTACCTGGGATGACATTAGAAGGCTATCTGTTTCCGGATACCTATTTTTTTTCCAGGCAGACAGACTGTAAAACCTTAATCAAAAAAATGATATCCACCTTTAACAAAACATTTAATGATACGTGGAAAGCCCGGGCAAAAAAGATAGGTTTAAGCGTCCATGAAGTTGTTATCCTTGCCTCAATAATAGAAAAAGAAACCGGTAATGGAAAAGAAAGGCCTATCATTTCATCCGTTTTCCATAACCGGTTAAAACGCAATATGCGACTCGAAAGTGACCCCACAGTAATTTACGGGGTTTCTGACTATCACGGAAGGATTCGATATAAACATTTAAGGCGTGTCACACCCTATAACACCTACAAGATAAACGGACTTCCGGCCGGCCCCATTGCAAACCCAGGCGGCCAATCCCTAAAGGCAGCCCTGTATCCTGCCAAGACAAAATACCTTTTCTTTGTATCAAAAAACGATACCACGCATAAATTTTCAACCAATCTGAAAGACCACAACAGGGCCGTAAAAAAATACCAGCTTAATCACCAAACCTTTTAAGATAAACCAGCATGGCACCGTATTTTGATTTCTTTTTGCCCTCCCATTCATAGGATAGAACAACATTCTCCTGTTTCATCTCCTTTAGCAGGTCCTCCACGACATGGGGAAGCACAGGGCCATCTTCTGAGTGAAGCCCTTTGCCCACAATAATACGCAGGGTAAAAAAACCCTGGACATGAGCACTTGAAATAAAAGTCCGTGTTTTGATCTGGGCTCCGATGGCTGTAAATCCATGAAGGTCAAGATCGGCTTCGGGGGGTGGATAGCGCTTGAGCCTTCGTTTCAACGGCATCGGTTTAGCCGCATGGCGGGGGGGGTGGTTCTGTTTTAGCGAAACTTTAAGCAGGGTTGAAAACGCCACTTCCGTTTCAGGATCTACCGATTCCTGTTCGGCAGTCTTATCATCAGGTGGGGTTTTAGAATCAGTATCTTTATTTATCCAGGCTTCATAATCATCCAGAAAAGGGAGGCCATGTTTATTTAATTTTTTTTGGGGGTTAACAGGCTTATTTGACTTTTCCTGTTTTTCTTTTAAACCCTCTTCGCCGTCCATTAAAAATGCATCTAAAAAATCTTTGTCCGATGCAAGCTTAGGCAGAGCATTTTTACGTTTTAATTTTTGTTTATTTTTCCTGGTATTTTTCTTTATCATAATAGCTATCTTACTTTAAAAACAGGGTGTTTTCAAGGTTCTGTCAATGTTTGCCGGATTTGACTTTAGAACACCTTCCTGCTATTGTCCTTGCATGAATATTGGTAACATTGTTGAATATATAGACCAGCAAAAAATCATTTCTGCGGTTATTTTAAGTGAAGCAAAAGGAAAGCTTCGGCTGCTCAATGAAAACAGCCGTGAAGTCAGCTTTTCCGAAAAACGTCTTGCACATGTTTCCGAGACCGTACTGGATACCAAACTTTCCAAAAATAGCTTGGTCTCTCACCTTAAACAGGTCACTAAAACTCGCAAGACCCTATCAGAGTCCATAGATATCAGAGGGTTATGGGAAATACTTCATGACGACCCCCAGGAAATTGATATTTCCACCATGACCTTATTCTGTTTTGACCCACCTTTGAACCCGGACCACGAAGCTGCCGTTATCAGAGCCTTTTTTAACGACCGCCTCTATTTTAAATTTAACAAAGTAATTTTTTTACCTTTCACAGAAGCACAGGTAGAAGCAAAAAAAAGACAGATCAGGGAAGAAGATCGAAAGAATACACTGATAAGAAAAGGTGCCGCCTGGTTAGTCCGACTCCAGGATCAAGATGATGTTAGCCAAGAATCGGACCCTGTTCTCTTAAAAATTTTAAAAGACTATTATATTTTCGGCAATGATGCTGAAAAAGCCTTTTTAGCAAAGGCGATCGTCAAAAAAGCAGGTTTAAGTTCTCCTGACCGGTTGTTTGAACTTTTTGTAAAAGCCGGAATCTGGGATGTAGATGAAAATTTGGATCTGATATACCTCCGGATTCCCACTTCATTTTCAACTAAGGAGAGCCAGGCAGCTGATCAACTATGCAAAACCGCTCCCTTGATATTTAACGATCCCAAACGCAAGGATCTGACAAATCTGCCTTTAATTACCATTGACGGCCAGTCCACCCAGGATTATGACGACGCCATCAGCCTTGAAACAACTGAAAACGGTTATCGCTTAGGCATTCATATTATTGATGTAGGGGCCTGCATCCGCAACGGGGATACCATTGATATGGCTGCCAGGGAGCGAGCCTCGTCCATTTACATGCCCGACGATAAATTACCCATGATTCCACCCAGCCTGTCGGAAGATTTGTGCAGCCTCAAGGAAGGCCAATTACGGCCGGGGGTTTCAACCTTGGTACAGATGAACCGCTTTTTTGAAGTTCAGGACTATCAAATCGTTCCATCAGTGATCAAAGTACACCAGCAGATGAGCTATACCGAGGCCAATATTGTAAACGGTAAAAACGACCCCATCACCACGCTTTACAAAATGGCAACCGTACTGCGGGATAAACGTCTTAAGGCCGGGGCTATTCAGATTACGCTGCCAGAGGTCAATGTATGGCTGGATGAAAACAAAAAGATCCATTATACAAAAGTGGACCGGGAAAATCCGTCGCGGATGCTTGTATCAGAGATGATGATTTTGGCCAACACCCTGATGGCTGAATTTTTAAAAAATAATGACATGCCTGGGGTGTTCCGGTCCCAGGCACAGCCCAAACAGCGCATTTTCAAAGGTATTGAAACTCAATTAATGCCTAATTTTCTCCAGCGTAAACAATTAAGCCGGGCTGTTATTACCACCCATGCCGAGCCCCACGCAGGCCTTGGCGTACCTGCCTATGTTACGGCCACCTCCCCTATCAGGCGCTACCATGACCTGCTCACCCAGCGCCAAATCAAAGCAATATTGGGCATAGGCACCCCCTATTCACCCAAAGAGCTTGAGGATATCCTTGCAAGCATTTCCGTGGCCGTATCCAATACAGGACGCATCCAGGCAGCTCGTAAACGCTACTGGCTGATAAAATATTTGCAGGATTTAAGAGGAGAAAACTTTGAAGGACTGGTACTTGATACATACAGGGACCATTACAACGTTCTTATCAAGGAGTTCATGCTTGAATCCAGACTGCCTACATCCGGACTTAAACTCAAACCAGGGGATCAGATCCAGGTGACGATCCAGCATGCGGATGCACGGCGCGGCCAGTTGACGTTATTTGCTGTCTGAGACTTATTAATAATGCCAGGTGTTAATAGCCTGTCTGATAATTGTTTTGAAAAATGACCTGGGCCGCTATTTGTAACCCACCAAAGTTCGATTGTTGTCGGAAAAATTCTCCAATTATTTCTTTTTCAACGTTTTCCTTTTTCCGTAACAATCGACAGGTTGTTACGGAATAGATAATTTTTCCAAGTTCAAGGCGAAAAATAAATTTGGCCACAGGCATTCATATAGTATTTCGAGGACCAAATCTATTTCTTCAACGTAGAAACAGGGGAAATTGGCATGTTGTAACAATCTAACAGCCTGTCGACAGAACATTCGCCCGGAACCATTGTCCATGGAATCGGTCGGTGCCTGGTGAGGCGGTGTGTTGTGAGTGAATGTGAAATAAGAAACAATGAATACTATAGTTCCGGCCACATGACTTCAAACCGATCTTCGACCTTAACAGACTGATTTTTATCCATTTAAAGCCGAAAAATCAAGTCATTTAACCGGAACTATAAAAGACACGAGGGGGAATCAAAAATGAAAAAATTGATACTCATGCTGGCCATTTTAATCTGTCCAGCCCTGGCCATGGCCGGTGGCGGCGGAGAGGGACACGCCACCGTCGACCTGACGTCCACGGCCTACGGCTATATTGGAGTGATCTTTTTTGTGCTCGCCTACGCCCTGGTTCCGCTGGAAAACAATCTTCATTTGAGAAAGAGCAAACCCGTGCTTCTGGCCGCCGGCGTCATCTGGGTCCTCGTGGCCTTGGCCTACGCCGGCATCGGGAATATCCACACGGCCAACGAGGCCATTAAACACAGCCTGCTGGAATACGCTGAGCTCTTTCTTTTCCTGCTGGCGGCCATGACTTACATCAACGCCATGGAAGAGCGGAATGTGTTTGAAACCCTGCGCACCTGGCTGGTCAGCCGCGGTTTTTCACTGAGAGCGATATTCTGGATCACCGGCCTCCTGGCGTTTTTTATTTCTCCTGTGGCGGACAACCTCACTACGGCCCTGCTTATGGGGGCGGTGGTCATGGCGGTCGGGGGGAGCAATAAAAAATTTGTTGCCCTGGCCTGCATCAATGTCGTGGTAGCGGCAAATGCCGGCGGCGCCTTCTCACCTTTCGGCGACATCACTACTCTTATGGTTTGGCAAAAGGGGAAGTTGGCATTTTCCGAGTTTTTCGCTATCCTGATTCCTTCGACGGTCAACTGGCTGGTGCCGGCGGTGATCATGAATTTTGCCGTGGACAAAACCCCACCCGAAATCCTTGAAGAGAGCGTATCCATGAAATACGGCGCCAAGGTGATAATAGCACTGTTTCTGCTGACCATCGTCACCTCGGTCAGTTTTCACAATTTTCTCCATTTACCGCCGGCCGCCGGCATGATGCTCGGACTTGGATACCTTGGGGCGGTTTCTTACCATGTTAAGCGGAAAGAAGGGCGCACGGCCCGCTATGACTATATTCTGGGGGCAAGAAGACGGGGCAAGTCCCAGAATCCGTTGTATGCCGTCCAGGATAAGACCTTTGAACAGATCGCAAGAATCATAGACGATATGCCAACAGCTGCCTTCATGATCAACCGGGACCATACCGTTACACACTGGAACCGCGCACTGGCCGACCTGACCGGTACACCGTCCAACGAGCGTATCGGAACCAAGGACCAGTGGAAGCCGTTTTACAAAACACAGCGGCCATCTCTGGCAGACCTGACCATCGGCAGTGTGCCCGAAGTGCTGGTCGATAAATTTTACCAGGGCAAATACCTGGAAAACGATGAAATCCATTCGGCTTACGATGTGTCGGATTATTTCGAAAATATGGGCGAAGGCGGAAAATGGCTCACCTTCACGGCCATGCCCGTCAAAGATGAAAACGGACAGGTGGTTGGGGCCATTGAGGCCATCAAGGACATCAGCGACATCCAGCGCGAGGCCAAGCACTTCGACATCATGGAAAAAATTTCACGGGCCGAATGGGACACCCTCCTCTTTTTCTACGGGGTGATCCTCTGCGTTGGCGGACTGGCCCAATTCGGATACCTGAGCCTGATCAGCAATTACATGTATACCGATCTGGGACCAACCATCGCCAATTCACTGGTGGGGGTGCTTTCGTCCGTTGTGGACAACATTCCGGTGATGTTTGCCGTGCTGACCATGGATCCGGCCATGTCCCACGGCCAGTGGCTCCTCGCCACCCTGACCGCCGGCACGGGAGGTAGCATGCTGGCCATTGGGTCGGCCGCCGGCGTAGCGCTCATGGGCACGGCCCGGGGCACCTATACCTTCGGAGCCCATCTCAAGTGGACCCCCGTTATCGCCCTGGGATATGCGGCCAGCATCATCTGCCACCTGTTCATCAACAGCAATCTAATGTAAACACTCGGAAAAAACGTATCATAAAAAAAGGCGGACCTTGATCGGGTCCGCCTTTTAGGAAAAAAAAAGCCCAGTTAGTGCTTAAAACTACGCTGACCTGTATACACCATGCTGGCCCCATATTCATTACAGGCCTCAATGGACTGGTAATCGTTCATGGAACCACCAGGCTGGATAACGGCTTTTACTCCTTGTCTTAACCCCACATCAATGCCGTCCCTGAACGGGAAAAAAGCATCTGAGATCATGGAAGACCCGATAAGCCCACCCTTCTCTTTTGCAACATCCGCTTCAATCTCGGCTTTTTTATCTTCATCGGTCATGTCGGCAAAGGACGTATCATAGCGTTCAAAGCAGTACCGGTCACACAATTTGCGATAGGCTTTATCCACGGCGATTTCCGCAACACCTACCCGATCCTGTTCACCGGTGCCGATACCAACGGTGCAGTTATCCTTAACGTATATTACGGAATTGGATGTAATACCGGACTCCACCAGCCAGCCAAAAAGCATGTCCTGGTATTCCTGCTCCGTGGGTATCCGGTTTACTTTATACGTTGTTCCCTTATATTCTGTGGAAGCAATGAAAAGATCTTCTTTTTTAAGTGTTTTGGGCACATAGGACCACTGGGCCACAATGCCGCCGTCCATAAGACTTTTGAAATCCACCACCCGCTCACCAATAAAGGATTGCAATTTATCCATGGCGTTGATCCGGATCACCCGCAGATTTTTCCGCCGGCCCAAAATCTCGATGACCCCATCCTCAAACTCCGGAGCCACCACCACTTCAGCATACTGATCGGCAATGCCTTCGGCGGTTGCCTTATCCACGGCCTTGTTCAGGGCAATGCACCCACCAAACGCCGCGATACGGTCTGCCATATAAGCTTTGGCATAGGCCTGCTCCAGACTGTCCGCCCGGGCAGCCCCGCAGGGGTTGTTGTGCTTGACAATGACCGCACAGGGTGTATCCGTAAAATACCGTAAAATATTCAGGGAATTGTCTGCATCTGTGAGATTGGTTTTGCCCGGGTGTTTGCCGGACTGAAGCAGTTCAATATCGGACACAAGATGTTTGCCCGGCACGATGGTTTTTGCATCTCCCAGTGCCAAATTTCCATTAACCAGGCGATATAATGCGGCTTCCTGCCCCGGATTTTCTCCATAACGAAGGCCCTTTTCCACCCCGTCAATAACCCAGGAAACCTTTTCATAAAACAGGGTCTGCCGGCTATCGCCATTCACAAAGGAAATTTCCATGGCCGGGGTAAAATGGTCATCCATTATGGTTTTGTACATCTTTTTAAGATCGGTGCTCATATTTACTCCCCTGTGTTATAACACGATTGAACGTCTTTTTTTGAAAGCCCTGCCAGATAATCGGCAATGGCACGGTCGTACTGGGCGGTATGCTCAAAGGCCTTTGATGCAAGCGAATACCGGTCATTTAGCCCCAAAGCCCCGTCCTTTGTTTTAAGGAGAGCCAGAATACTGTCATATGATTTGGGATCCACCACCGAGGCCACCCGGATAAAATTTTTAGCAGCGGCCCGGATCATGGTCGGCCCGCCAATATCAATATTGCCCCGGGCGTTTTCCACGGTTACATTTTCCTTGGCAACGGTCTGGGTAAATGGATAGAGATTGACGATAACCATATCAATGGGCAGCGCATGGGTTCTTTTCAGATCACCCTGATGGGCAGGATTATAAGTTTCAGTCAAAAGGCCCAGATAAATTTTAAAATCAAGGGTTTTAACAAGCCCCCCCTGGGTTTCAGGCTGGCCGGTATAATCAGAAACCTGTTTCAGATAGTTTTCTGCATCAGGTCCAAGAATCTCTTTTATTTTGGAATAGGTTCCGCCGGTGGATAAAATGGTGATATCGGGATTGATCCCAAGCAGCCCCGGAATAAATGCCTCAAGCCCGCTTTTATCGGATACACTGACCAGAATAGTCTTTATTTTCACCAAATCGTCAATTTTTTCTACCACGTTTTTCGTCATGGTTATTCCTTGTTTCATAATGGTTGGTACTATATATTTCAAATGCAGGCATGCATTTAACCCATTCTCACGGGTGAAGTCAAGTTGAGGAGCTGTCATTTTCTTGGATCATGCGCCGAAGAGACGTTACAAGGCCTTGGGTCTTAACAACATGCTCAGGCGGAATCATAAGTGCAGGAATCTTTAAATTTTGGATGGTTCCGGAAATTTTGCCTTTTTCCGGTAATCGGTTACAGTCCAAGGCATTCTTCCCCGCATGTTCCAGCAAATCAAGAAAATTGCCATATACACCACCTGCGTCCAGATGCTCTAAAAACTGCATGAAAACAGTTGTTATGGTTAATGCAAGAAAAGGCATATCCGCCTGACCTGTCTGCCGGCAAGGGGTTGTGGACATCATCACACGGCACCCCAGGGGCCGGACAGGATAGATGGTGCACATCCCATCTTCAAGCAACGGACAGGTGCCCCAGGACGGATCATTTTCTTCCTCATCTGCATCCCGCCCCTCCATGCAGGCCAAAGCAAATCCGTTGGTGGTCTGAAGAGGCCGAAACCGTCGGCTTTGTCGGACACGGTCCAGCCGCACACGGATATCCTCAAGTGCCCTGGCACCCAGCCGGTCTTTTATATAGGCAATTTCAAGACCTGTGGCGGTGACATTACAGGTACAGCAGTCTGAACACTGTTTTGCGCAGGCAAATGGAAATGCAGCCATAGCCGTATCAAACAAGGCGTAAATCTCTTCAAGGGTATTATTAGCTTTATTGATTTTTTTAATGCATGTCATGGATTATTCTAATTATTCACCAACCTTTTCAATGTCCAGGCCGATCATAACGTGATCTTTAAATCCGATGGGCGTACCGTCGAGAATATATTTAATGCGGGTGGGTTTACGAACTGCGGGAATGGTCTTGTCCTGGTAATGAAAAATCATGGGAACAAGATCGCCGCTTTTAAGACTATCGAGCGCCCTTGAGTGCTTTGTGACTAAGGCGAAAAATGGCTCTGATTCATTTTTTCTCAACTTGAACTGATAGAAGATTCCCGGGTTATTCAGTTGAAACTCAGCACTGAAAAACATATTCTCCTCCTGTGTTATCTTCACTGATCAACAGCCTCCTTTCAAATTTTTTGCAAAACACATAACTTTTTTTTGGATTTTGAGAACGAATGCAACTTGCATGCCGATCCTCCTATAACCAAAACATAAAAAACTATAGTTCCAAAAGTTTATCTTTAAAGCCTATTTAAAAATTAGGGATTGCAGCCATTTTCATGTAATTGCAGCCGATTCATTTATTTTTAAACAGGTTCCCAGGATATAAGCAAGCTAAATCTCCACTAATAGCAGTTATACGGTTACCAAAATTACCTTGGCAGTTACGAAAACAGCACCCAGTTGTTAAAAACTGCCTGAAAAGCGACTATTCACAAAAACATGATACAGCACAAAACGGCTAACCCTAAAAAATATTTCGTAACTATGTCGCCCTATTTAGCGTCTGAACGAAAACTTCGTTGTAAAAACAAATTGATCCTCAGAATAGCGCATGCATGCCTGCATCCAAATTAATTTTTCGCCCAATTAAGAAATCTTAACTTAGGGGATATTCATTTCATTTACGTTTTTCGGTCGGACACTATTTATAGACTGTGGGATCAATGTCATACTTTTTAACCTTATAATGCATGGCTCGTTTGCTGATACCCAAAAGATCGGCCGCATCTTTTTGAACCCCCCTTGATTCTTTCAGGGCCCTTATAATGGTATCCTTTTCACTCTGTTTAATTGAAAATGCCTGGGTATCATGCAGGTCTGAAGTCAACACTGCATTTTCCCTGATGCTTTCAATCTGAAGATCCCATGGTTCAATAACCTGATTCTGGCATAGAACCGCACCCGCTTCAATAGTATTTTTTAATTCCCGGACATTACCGGGCCAGGGATGTTCGTGGAGCACCTTAACAGCGGCATCGGAAATACGCAGCCGATCAATGCCGTGCGCCTTGCCATAGTTGTCAGCAAAAAGCTCGGCCAAAGGAAAAATATCTTCTTTTCGGTCCCGCAAAGGCGGAATGGTCAGGGTGATTCCCTTGAGTCGGTAGTACAGATCCTGGCGAAAGCTTCCTTCTTCAATGGCTTGGGCAAGGTCAGCGTTGGTCGCTGATATCACCCGACAATCCACAAGTGTTTCTTTTACTGCGCCTACCTGGCGAATTTTTTTATCTTCCAGAAATCTTAACAAACGGCATTGCATATCATGGGAGATATTGCCAATCTCATCCAGAAAAAGCGTACCTAAGTCCGCAGCCTCAATAAGCCCAATCTTGTCCTTTACTGCATGGGTGAACGCCCCTCTCAAATGGCCGAACAATTCACTTTCAAGGATACCTGCCGGCGTTGACCCGCAGTCCACCACCATGTATGGCTGTTTTTCTCTAAGGCTGTTTTTGTGAATACATCCGGCAATACATTCCTTGCCCACGCCACTTTCGCCGAGAATAAGCACGTTGACCTGGGTGGCGGCAACCTTTTTCACCATCGTATAGAGATGCTTCATGGCAGCGGACTTTCCCCAGTAAAACCCGGACTCAACAAGAGGCATAGGTTCTGTGCCGGCACCTGAGCCGCGCAGAGCCATCATGGCATTAATTTTTTTAATCAATTCCAGACCGTCAAAAGGCTTGGAAATATAATCGGCTGCGCCCAGTTTTATAGCGTCCACAGCATCCGGTATGGTGCCGTAGGCAGTCAAAAAAATCACAGGTAGATCCGGCAAGGATTTGCGGACATCCGTAAACAATTCCGTTCCGCTTTTCCCCGGCATTTTTATATCTGAAACCAGTAGATCTACGCCTTTCTGATCTCTGAGTATTTGTTCAGCCCCTGCCGCATCCTTTGCCTTCAATACCTTGAAGTTAGATGCAGACAGTCTTGCGTCCAAGACCTCCAGTATACTGGGGTCATCGTCAACAATGAGTATTTTGTGTGCTGCTGTCACGGGTTCTCCCTTTGTTCCTGCCGTTCCTTATCAATTTTTTCAAGCACGGTTATCTGGTACAAAAGATCGGTTATCCGTGCCTCCTGTTCCATGTTCTGCTTTTCCAGGGCTGTTATTTTCAACCCTAAAGAATTTATTTCTTTTTGCATGTTCATACGCTCTTTTTTATATACGTCCTGTTTGGCCGATAGCGCATTAAACTTTTTCAAAATATCCGACCGTTCGGATTCAAGCAAAGCCATACCGTGGGCCAACGCTTTCTCCAGCATTCCGGGATGCATCATCGAAAACGGATTGCAACGCGTTCCCCGGTCGGCAGTATCCTGGTCCCCGGGATTTGAAATCCGGCAGGGCAGTTGTGACGGTAAAAGCAGAAGCTGCTCCACAGCCGTTCTAAACTCCGGGGCATTTTCTGCAAGAACCATGTCAAGACAAATATTTCCATAAAGGCCGGCCGCCTGAAGCTGTGCATGACCTTCCCTTACAGTAAGTTGTGAAAAAATACGACGGGAAAGGCTATAATTTTCATTTAAATATGCCTCCTGGCCCTGTTTTACCTTGACATCCATACAGACGACAGTGCAGACGGGTATTCTACTGCACCCGTTTAAGAATGCCCCAATGCACCCGATAAAAACCAGAGCCCTGAAAAAAAGAGAAAAACGTTTGAACGTCCTTCCCATGAAAAAACTCAGGTAAAAATCAGAGATCCATGAAAAACGCATATAAAAAACCCTTAAAATTCATCGATTAAAACACGGGCAAAGTAAAAGAAAAAGTGCACCCTTTCTCCGGCCTATTCTCCACAAAAATTTCTCCGCCATTGGCCTGGACGATCCGTCGGGCTATATTCAAACCAAGCCCTACCCCGTCCATGTGCTTGCGCACCTCCCTGGCTCGATAATATTTCTTAAAAATCAAACTTTTCTTATCTTCGGGAATACCAGGGCCTTCATCACTGATGCTACATGTCAAAAAATGCTTTCCCGGCCCCCGGGTCAAACAGACATCCACCCGGCGGTTGTCCGGTGAAAATTTCACGGCATTATCCAAAATATTTATTATCACCTGCATAATTTCATGTTCATTGCATTTGACCATTGGAGGCTTTTTAAGGCCCTCAAATTCCATACGGATACCCCGGGCCTGTGCCCCGGGCGTAATACTTGAAATGGCCGATTGTATAAGTTTATTGGGATCAAAAGGCGAAACCGGCCTTTTTTTAACCCCTGAAACCAGGATCGAAGCATCCAACAGATGGTTCAAAAGGCTGGTGATCCGGGCAATCTCATCGGCGGCAATGGTTAAAAATTTTTTCTGCCTATTGTTCACCGGCCCAAGGACCTCTTCGGTGAGCATATTCACAGATTCACGGATGGAAGACAAGGGACTTCTGATTTCATGGCTTAAGGTGGCAATAAAATCCGAACGGATGTCGTCATCGGCTTTAAGCTGGCGGTTCATATCATTGAACGCCGCAGCCAGCTCCCCGAATTCATCTTTGGAAGTAATATCCATCTCATACATGTAATTATCATCAGAAACCAATTTAAGTCCGGATTTGAATTTATTCAAGGGAACAATAACGGACCTGGAAATTAACCAAACACCCAAAATGCCTACCAGTATAGAAATAAATAACCCAATCCAGCAGCGAGTCATCACTTCCTGGCTTAAAGGGTTGATCAGTTTCAACGCCTGTTTTATCCTCTTTTCATTATCCCTTCTCGCCTCAGCAATGGCGTCCATCCACTGCTCCATCACATCGACGTCAATCCAGATATATTCGTCATTCATGGCCTGTTCCATGGATACACCCGACTGGATATGGCCACCAAAGGTCTGGTCAATATCACGCCAGTATCTTGTAGGTGCTCCACGCTTTTTATCCTGCTCAATAATTTCGGCAAGCACATCTTGGTAATTGCGTCTGGCTGTCTCAAAATAGTCAAAATAAGAATCTTTTTTCAGTAATTGTAATTTTTTAATATTGACGTCCATGTCAAGAAGGCTGTTTTTAAGATCGTTGGACAACACCGCAATCCGGTTGCTGATGCCGACAATCCGAGAGGTATCGGACATCTCCCGGACCTTCATAAACGGAAAATATACTGTGCCGTAAAATATAGTGAGAAAAAAAAAGAGAAAAATAAAAAGTTTTTTTGATATACCTGGTGTCATGTGCATATTGTTACCGTTTGCAAAGGTAAAAGTTTTTAGCATGCCGGAACAGTCAAGTCAAATCCCGGATGAGGCACGCGAGCTTAGAAACTCTAAGCAAAACCGATACCAAAAGCAATCAACATATTTACCTGTATTGAATTTCCATGACGGATACTTATACTATATAGAATAATATAGATAGATTGTTATGAATTAAATATTTTTTCTAAGTGCACGGGGTAAAATCAATTTGGCCGCAGGAATACGTACAGCATCCTGAGGATAAAGTTTATATTTTTAACGAAAAAATTGGAAAATTTAGCCTTTTGTAACAGCCCGTCGAAACAACGTCAAAAAGGAGAATTAAATGGGCGCTGATGTATTTTTCATGGACATGACCGCCACATCAAGGGAGAACCTGCCCGCCAAGTTAGAACGCCTGGTAACCACGGCAGGACTTCATGCTGTATTAGACAAAAATGATCTAACCGCTGTAAAGGTGCATTTCGGAGAACAGGGAAATACCGCCTACATCCGGCCTGTTCTTATCCGGAAAATTATCCGGGCCATTAGAAAAGCAGAGGCCACACCTTT
The DNA here is from genome assembly GCF_963666695.1 of uncultured Desulfobacter sp. Classification (GTDB taxonomy): domain Bacteria; phylum Desulfobacterota; class Desulfobacteria; order Desulfobacterales; family Desulfobacteraceae; genus Desulfobacter. The sequence continues at coordinate 1,645,352 of NZ_OY762947.1, read as the reverse complement.
TCTCACCGACGCCAATACCCTTTACGTGGGAACCCGATCTGATGCAGTATCCCATATCAAAACCGCTGTGGAAAATGGGTTTTCCTATTCATCCATGGATGCAGCCCCTTTGATCATTGCCGACGGCCTGTTCGGAAAAAGTGAGACAGCTGTCCAGGTGGATCTCAAACACAACCGGGAAGTGTTTATCGGTTCGGAAATTGTCAATGCCAACGCCATTGTGGCACTGGCCCATTTTAAAGGCCATGAACTGTCCGGATTTGGCGGCACCCTTAAAAATCTGGGAATGGGATGTGCATCACGCCGGGGAAAATTGGACCAGCATTCCAATGTAAGTCCTAAGATAAAACGCAAAACCTGCACCGGCTGTGGCCTGTGTGCCGAACATTGCCCGGGACAGGCCATAACCATTGAGAACAAAAAGGCATACATAAATAAAGCGGCCTGTATCGGATGTGCCGAATGCATTGTGCGCTGCCCCACCCAGTCCATCAAAATTAACTGGAACCAGGATGTTCCCGTATTTCTTGAGAAAATGATGGAATATACCGCCGGTGTGCTGAAAGACAAAGCCGGTAAATGCCTGTTTGTCAACTTTATTACCAATGTCTCTCCCAAATGTGACTGCCTGCCCTATGCAGAATCCCCTATCTGCAATGATATCGGTGTGGTGGCATCCAGCGATCCCGTGGCCATTGACCAGGCCTGCGCAGACCTTGTCAATCAGGCCCAGGGCCTTGCGTCTTCAGTGCTGACCACCCACCTGGCCCCGGGAGAAGACAAGTTCAAGGGACTTTACCCATGCGTAGACTGGGAACACCAGCTTGCCTATGCCCAGGATATCGGACTTGGTACAAGACAATACAACCTGATCAAACTGGAGACCCTGGCATATAAAAATCCAGGGGCACACGGTTAACCATGTATCTGGCAAAAGTACAAAAAAACGGACAGACCACATATATCTTACGGGAATCTGTCAAACAGGGTAAACAGATGGTGGCCCGGGATATTTTTGATATAGGTCCAAGCCCCGGTGCCTGGATTGACTATCCCGGCGGCAATGCCTGGTATTTAAACCCGGACCTGGAATCAAAGATTTCAAGTCTGGCCGACACCTTTGACAGTGAACAGTTCGAAAGCCTGTTTCTGCCTTTTCTCCGGCCCGAGGTCCGCAGGGCGACCCAGACGTTCCGGCAGCGTTCTTTCAAGCAGTATACGCCCATGAACCGGGCGCAGAAAGAGGCCATTGCAAGACAGGTCCACGCCTTTGACAAACGCCGGGCCCATTTCCTAAAATTCGGCAACATGGACCAGGGGCCCATGGTTCATATGCCCGCAGTAATTTTCAGGCAGTTGCACAACAAATCCCGGGATGAAATCGAACAGCTTTTCATGGACCAGGAGCGGGTTTTAAAGAAAAAAGATCTTAAATCCTACGTATATACGGCACTTAATCTCCATCGTTTTTTTAAAGGATTTATGGCCAAGCAGATGCCCCATGCGCTGGACCAGGATAAAGTAGAAGCATTTTTTATCCAGGAGTTGTGTATGCTGAATAAGGAACTTTTCGAGCTGACCAGCCATCTGCATGAATACCTGATCCGTTACGCAGTCATGTTTTTTGATCACACTTACGGAGATTCGGTGCTGTTGGATGATATGGTTAAAGATTTTCAGTTCCGTCAAAGAGACCGATGGTTTAAGCCGCCCGGTGCCACCCGGCAGCTTGGGTTATCCCAGGCACTCAAAATTTTTAATCTCACCGCCAAGGCCCTGGAATCCATGAATAAGAAAGATCTAACCCGGGAATTCCGAAACCTTGCCAGAGAACATCATCCGGACAAGGGGGGCAGTCACGACAGGTTTGTGGAACTGAGCAACGCTTACCAGGCCCTGCTTGAGAAAATTTCAACAATTTAATATCTGCTAACTTTTTTATCAATCTGCTCTTTCGGCGATGAGGTTCCGGATATCATCTCAAATTTATTTTTACCACTTCCAGTTGAGGCTGATAGATGCAACAATCATATTGTTTGTATCGTATTCACCTATCAAGCCATTTACTGAGTTACTGTTATTGATACCGGCACTGCCGAGATCGATATATTCAAACTGGCCGCCGATAGAAAGGTTCTTACTCCAGTCGTACAACGCGCCAATAGCAAATCTCAGCTGGCGGTCTATCGGCATATCTGCGGTTCTGTCCTTGGAACTCACCGGTGAGCTGGCATAGCCGATGCCGAATTGGAGCAGCCACGGATCTGAGATCCGGTAGTGAATACCTACAGAGAAATGGTATACATCATCCCAGTTTTTCGGCAAGGCCGCAGTCCGGTTCCTAACAGAAATGTTCACACTTTCCAGATCGCTCCACTCTTCCCATCCGACCGACCCAAGGAGTGCAACCGTATCCGTCAGTTGATGATAAATACCGGCTCTCAACGTCTGTGGCATGACCAACTCCGTGTAACTGGCAAATTGTCCGCTCAGCACGTTACCAGTACGTGTAATATCTCCCTCAAAATTCAAGTCGGTTTTATAAAAGTACATAATTCCCAAACGGGTATTTTTACTGAATTCAATTAACGCACTTAGATTAAAAGTAAACTCCGTATCATCTCCGGACAGGGAAATTTGACTGTTCGGCGATATGCCGGCAACGTCCAGTTCCATGTCACCATAAACAAGAGAGACTCCAGCTCCCAAAGAAAGGGTATCATTTACCTTGTACCCAATACTGGGAGTCAAATACATGACCATAATATCAACTTCCTGACATTGACGCCGTCCGGCCCAAGTTGAGTCATAGTCCAATGCAGCACCTGACAGACCTGCTGTACTCAATCCTATTTTTAGCTGATCAGACAACGAATGGACAAAATAGAGCCCCCCGGCTGGAATAAACCCACCGGCATCCCCTCCGTTTCCACCTGCTACCGGCGTGGATGGGTCTAGCTCAAATTCATTTTTTGTAAACATGGCCATGAATCCGCCCATTATTTCGGTTCCATCTATGCGGGTCATCGCTGCCGGATTATGAAAACTGGTGGATGCATCATGCCCCCATGCTTCGGCGCCTGCCCCGGCTGTGCCGGTACTGGGTGTGGCAAACTCGTTCAGGTATAGTCCCCCTGCCACAGCTGACGTGTGGCACGTTAACAAAACAAAGAACACTATTAAAACTGGAATAAACTTTTTCACCTTTCTCTCCTCCTGTCCTTAGAGCCTGTTTAGGAACGGATTTTAAATAACTTGCACATTTTATATATTCGGGAGCGCAGGCGTCCCGCCTGCATTTTTACTGCAGGCGGGACGCCTGCGCTCCCAGGTTAAATTAGCGCCCTCCGGGCGGGCTGTTAGCTGATAGCTGTCAGCTATTGGGAAATGGAAATTCCTATACTATCAAGTTAGTTAAGACTCGATCCTAAAATTGTGTTTGAACGAAAAGTCACGCACCCGAAACGTTGCAGAAAAATTTACCAAATCATAAAATCGGGCCCTACAACCATGAGTTTGCTCCGGTTTTAAATTTTTCTGCGCCCTGCATCCGGGCGCTTTTTGTCCAAACACGGATTTGCGTTCAGGCACTGAATAAAAAGACGCTTTTCGTTGTATCTATCCAATAACACGAACTATTGCGCAATGCAGGCCCCGAATACAGTAAAGGATAATTCATCCGCCGCGATGGTACCCGTCATTTTGCCGGTTGCCTGGGAGGTAACGATATTCCATGCCCGTCCGTTCTGGGATCCATGAAGGATCAGTTTCCCCTCCATGGTTTCAACTTTCTCTATGGGAGATGTCTTCATTTTCCGGTTGTTAACTTTACCAACCAATAATTTATCTTTAAAATTTATTTTTATGAATTGCGGGAAGTCAAAATTGTCAGGAAGTCCTTTTATACAGGGTGTGCCGGGAGAACATTCAACGACCTCTACAACCGAGCATATCAACGGCTTTGAACCATCAAGGTCCTGAGCAACTGCAAAAAAGGGAAAAATGATTATTGTTAAAATAGAAATAAAAATAATTCGTATCATGTCAGTCTCCTTGATTCGTATCAGGGCAATGGAAACGATAAAATCCACCACATGATGTGCCTTGAATACGAGCTATTTATGAATTTTAATATTTCCACAGCCTTTATTTTACAGTGTAACCCTTGCCTTCAAGGCATGCTGAATAAGCACGATTATAATTGTTTCGTTGCTGGGCATACTTATTAGCTTCCTGCTGGGCCCACTGCTGCTCCGCCTGGTTTTGCTGTCTGACCTGGTCCCTGCGACTCATTCCGCCCATCAGACCACCAGCAGCTGCACCGGCTGCGGCACTTCTGCTTTTGCTGTTATTGGTAATGGCACCCACAGTGACCCCGACAAGCGCCCCTCTTGCCGCCCCCTTGACAACACCGCCTTGCTGGGCACCCTGGGCCGGTGGTGCGCTCGATGTTACAGGTGGTGCCATGGGATCAAAACCGCTTTGCTGTTTTGCCCATTGATAACAGTCATATTTGTCCTTTTCCATTTGCTGGGTACTTTGCCCCTGGGCAGGAAAAACGATAAGCTCATTTGACATGACCGAGCCTGCGAATATAAGTGGAATACCTATGGCGACAAATAATTTTAAAATTTTGTCCAAGGACGAATTCATGCGAACCTCCATTTGGTAAACGTTTAAGTGACGAAATAAATGCAACGGATTTGATCTGTTGCGTATACATAACACTAACCATATAATAAATATAATAAAATTTGTCATCAAATTATTGCCGGATAACCTAAAGTGTAATACGAAATTTTCATTGACGATAGATGATTTCAGCTGTAAAAAAATAAAAATTATACAGCCAACTTCTTCGGGAGAAACAACGCTGATTGTGTACGAAATTTTTAGAAATGACTCATCTTTTGTGGAGGTTGATCAATCACCCTAAAATCCCATACTTTTGCACGCTTTATCCAACACATTCATCCTGTAAAGGTACCCTTAAAAGCCCTTGAACTAAAAAACACCTGGGCTCTGGGTGGGATGTGTCTTGTCCTGGTGATACTCTTGGCCGGGTCAGGGGCACTCATGCTTTTTTCCTACCAGCCTTCTCCAGAGTCTGCGTATATCTCTATAGAATATCTTGAAAATCAATTTATCTTTGGACGGCTGATTCGCAGCATGCATTATTTTTCTGCCAATTTTCTTGTGATAATGGTCTTAGCTCACATGTTAAGGGTATTTTTTACAGGAGGATATCAGGGCGAAAGACGATCGAACTGGTTTGTCGGTCTCTTCATTTTCAGCCTGGTGTTACTGTCCTGCTTTACCGGTTACCTTCTGCCCTGGGACCAGACGGCATTCTGGGCCGTTACCATATGCATGAACATGTTTGATTATGTTCCTGTCGGCAGTCTCTTTAAGGGCCTTTTCATCTCCGATAACGGCGTCAACGAAAAAACATTACAGTTTTTTTTCACCCTTCACACCACAATAATTCCAGCGCTTCTAATCGGTTTCATGGTGATCCATTTCTGGAAAGTCAGAAAAGCAAAAGGCGTAATAACATCCGGATTAACCCGCAAGGGGGAAGGTGAAAAAATGATGATGGTTGCCGTGCAACCACACCTATTGCTGCGGGAAGCAGTGGCTGCACTTGTGCTGACCGCCTTCATCATGACGCTTTCCCTTGTTTTTGACGCACCCCTGGATGAGATGGCCAATTCCGGCCTGAGCCCGAATCCCGCAAAGGCACCCTGGTATTTTTCAGGATTTCAGGAGCTGTTACTCCATTTTCATCCTTTTTTTTCCGTATTTTTAATCCCAATATTCATTTGCTGTATCCTTATCGGTATTCCCTTCATGGGGGATAGCCAAGGCGGCATCTGGTTTATTTCAGGACGGGCGAAAACAGCCGCGAAAACAGCCGCCTTAATATCTGCAATCCTCACTCCGGGACTGATTTTTTTTGACGAAACCGTTATTGATTTCCAAAAATGGTTCCCAAACATCCCCGGAATTTTATCCACAGGGCTCATTCCATTTACTCTGATTATATGCCTGATCTTTTTCCATCATTTGGGGATTAAGCAAAAATTCAAACTCAATTTTGCCGAAGCCTTTCAGGCTACTGCAGTTTTTATGATCACCGCATTTGCAATCCTTACCCTGACCTGCGTCTGGCTCAGAGGGGCAGGAATGAAACTTTATTTTTGGGGCAGCTGATGGATACGAACGATAAGACGGCCATAAAAAAAGCCGGCAAAAGAAATTTCTTGAAAATTTTGTGGGCAAGCCTTGGACTGATTGCCCTTGGCGAGCTGGTCATGGTGATTTTTTCTTTTTTCAGACCCGTAGCCAAAAAAGAGGTTGCGGTTTCTGCGGCCAGGATGATTGATGCAGGTTCTGCAGATACCTATGAGCCGGGGTCTGTTTCGGCCTTCGTCACCGGGCAGTTTTATCTGGTCTGCCTTGAGGACGGTGGCTTTCTTGCGTTGTCCAACAGGTGCACCCACTTAGGTTGTGCCGTCCCCTGGGATAAAGAGTCAAAAAAATTCATATGTCCCTGTCATGCCTCTGAGTTTGATATTACGGGTAATGTGTTGAGTTCTCCCGCCCCCAGAGCGTTGGACCTTTTTGAGGTCAGCATCGTGAATAGGCAGATACAGGTAAATATCGGTAACAGGATAAGACGGAACCGCTTCAACCGCCACCAGGCAGTCTATCCTGAAACCATAACCATTCAAGGTTGAAACCGAAAAAATAATGACTGTCGATTTTTCAATTCATCCGGATTCGGAAAAAAAATGGATACGCACCGGCATTGCGGCAATTTTTGTGATTGTATTGATCATCCCCCTGGCCTATATAAAATTTTGGCAAAGAGCCAATCAACGATCTGCCTGCTTGGATCAAGGCATGGGAAACGCTTTTGTTTTTGTGGGGAAAGAAAAATGCAGGGATTGCCACAGAAACGAATATGAAAAATGGCAGAATTCCGACCATGACCGGGCCATGGAAATCGCGGACACGTCAACCGTGCTGGGCGATTTTAATAATTCAGAATTTATCCATAACGGGGTCACCACACGATTTTTTAAAAAAGGAGACCGGTTTTTTGTCAATACCATCGGTCAAGACGGTGTGTATAAAAATTTCCAGGTTACCCATACATTTGGTTTTTCTCCTCTGCAGCAGTATTTGATTCCCTTTGAAGGCGGACGACTGCAATGCCTCACCATCGCATGGGACAATGTTAAAAAAACGTGGTACGCCCTTCCCAATCATACGGATGATCCCGGGGACTGGCTTCATTGGACCGGCCAGGGCCAAAACTGGAACGGCATGTGCGCCGAATGCCATTCGACAAATTTGAAAAAGGGATATGATATGGCCACAGACCGGTTTACCACGACCTGGTCTGAAATTGATGTAAGCTGTGAGGCCTGTCATGGACCGGGGTCCGGGCATGTGGCCTGGGCCCAAGCGCCTGAAATGGGCCGCAAGGCGGTTGATAATTTCAATCTGGTTGTTCAAACAAGGGATATGACCTCAGAAGATTTTGCCGGGGTGTGTGCCCGGTGCCATTCAAGGCGGGCTTCCATTGCAGACTTTTCCCATGATCAGAAAAATATCATGGATTATATGATTCCAAGCCTGCTGACGGAAAGGTTATATTATCCGGATGGCCAGATTCTTGATGAAGATTATGTGTTCGGGTCTTTCACCCAGAGTAAGATGTTTTTAAACGGCGTCAAATGTAACGACTGCCATGATGTCCACAGCCAACAACTTAAAAGACAAGGCAATGACCTGTGCCTCTACTGTCACAGGAAAAATACCTATGATACGGCCATCCATCATTTTCACCAAAAAATGGACAAGGGAAAAGAGAGCAAAGGTGATGACTGTATTCAATGCCATATGCCGGAAACGGTCTACATGGGAATTGACTGGCGGGCCGATCATTCCATCCGAATCCCCCGGCCGGATTTAAGTCAAACCTACCAGATACCCAATGCCTGCAATGCTGCCGGATGTCATTCGGATAAATCCCTTGAGTGGACCAATGAACATATGTCTTCTTGGTATGGCAAAAGAAAACGGCCCCATTATGGAGAAATCATTGCCCGGGGCAGGCAGGGTGACCCAAAGGCTGTGCTTGACTTGATATCGCTTTCAGAAGATACGCTTTTCCCGGGTATTGTCAGGGCCACCGCATTATCCCTTTTATCGTCTTATCCATCACAGCTAAGCTATTCAGCGCTTGAAACCGCGTTATCGGATCCGGATGCCCTGATTCGGCACACGGCTATTTCAACCATTAATATTCTGCGCTTTGACAAGGATGCCACGCTTATTTTTCCATTGCTGTATGACCCGGTAAAGGCTGTCAGAATCCAGGCCGCTCTCGGTGTTGCATCCATAAAAAACTTAAAGTTGACAAAAGACCAACAACGCCTGTTCGAGTCGGTCAAAAAAGAATATTTTGCCGCCATGGAATATTCAGCTGACTTTCCCGCCGGACGATATAATCTGGCTTTAATGTATCATGCACTGGGGCAGGATGATAAAGCCATTAACAACTATGAACAGTCCATTCGGATTGATGACTTGTTTCTTCCGGCAAAAAATAATCTGGCAATGTTGTATAATTTGCAAGGAAAAAATGAAAAAGCTGAACAACTTTTTATTCAGATCCTTGAAGATCGGCCCCAACTATATGACATTGCATACTCTTTGGGCCTGTTGCTCGTAGAAGAAAAAAAATATGATCAAGCAGAAATTTATCTTAAAAAAGCAGCCGGCGGCCTGCCGGGGCGGGCTAGAATCCATTATAACCTTGGACTACTGCTTCAGTTCCGGAAAAAAGAAAACGCAGCAGAGAAAGCGCTTTTAAAAGCACTTTCTTTGGAACCGGATAATTTTGATTTTCTTTTTGCCCTGGCAGATCACTATATTAAAAGAAATCGCCTGGACAATGCCCGGACAGTAGCCGGGAAAATGATCCAGCGGTTCCCCGACAACAACATCGGATATGATATCTTAAAATATATAAACAGCAGATAAGGACCATGGGAACACGGCAATAAAGGAATGAGACCGAAATAATTTGACCTGGGAGCGCAGGCGTCCCGCCTGCATTTTTACTGCAGGCGGGACGCCTGCGCTCCCGGATATATCAAAGCAGATCCTCTGCATGGCATTGTATATATTTTTTTTATGCGATTACCCTGCCCCTGTCTATGGAATTGATTGACAATCAAGAAATTTAACGTTAATTATTGTAACTTAATTTACACAAAATTTTTATAATCTGAAAAAAGAGGATTCAGGTGTCACGCCTTTTCCTGAAAACAATAATCCTGCTGCTTTTGCTTCTGGATAGTCTATTCTTATTTTTACCCACCATGTGCCCGGCCGCCCAGGACCAGGATTTGACTGAATTCTCCATTGAAGAACTCATGGACATCAAAGTAACTTCCGTGAATAAAAAAAGCCAGCGGCTGTCTGACAGTGCTGCAGCAATTTTCGTAATCACCCGGGAAGATATCAGACGTTCCGGGGTCACCAGTATTCCGGAGGCCCTGCGCATGGCCCCGGGCGTAAATGTAGCACGCATTGATGCCAACAAATGGGCAATAAACTGCAGGGGCTTTAACAGCCGTTTTTCTCCAAGCCTTCAGGTCCTTGTTGACGGACGCAGTGTGTATACCCCCAGTTTTTCAGGCGTTTACTGGGAAGTAACAGATGTGCTGCTTGAGGATGTGGATCGCATTGAGGTGATCCGCGGTCCCGGTGCCACCATCTGGGGATCCAATGCAGTCAATGGGGTGATCAATATTATCACCCGGCGAGCCAATGATACCCAGGGCGGTTTTGTACAGGCGTCTGCAGGATCAGTGGAAAGAAACACGATGGCCGCAAGATATGGCGGCACCATGGGTAAAGATAAATTCTGGCGGGTTTATGCCAAACACCGATCTATAGAAGACTTTCAACGTGTTTCCGGAGAAAATGCAGGGGACGATTGGCAGATCAATCAGGCCGGCTTCCGCATGGATGCCCAATTGTCTTTGACCGACAATTTCACCCTCCAGGGGGATATCTATGACGGCCATATCCACCAGGATCTTTATCTTTACAGTGCGGCGCCGCCATACATGGATGAAATTCCCGTAAAAACCGATGTATCCGGGGGCAATATCATGGGCCGGTGGACAAAAGTCCTTTCCGGAACATCGGACATGTCTATGCAGATGTATTACGATGTCATGAAACGTTCCGAGGATATCCTCAACGAAGACCGGCACAACGTTGATGTGGAATTTCAGCACCGCTTCGGATTGGGTTTTGGGAACGATATTATCTGGGGACTCAGGCTGCGCCATTCATCTGATGATTATTCCGGCTCAAAAGTTGCATTTATGGATCCGGTCAGCACAAATGACCTGCTGTACTCGGCCTTTATCCAGGATGAGATATCTTTACTTGAAGATAAAATCAAACTCACCATCGGTTCAAAATTTGAGCACAACGACTATACCGGATTTGAAATTCAGCCGTCCACAAGGCTGTTGTGGACACCCGGTGAACACCACAGATTATGGGCGGCCGTTTCCCGGGCCACCCGGATTCCCTCCCGGATGGAAGCCAATGCCATAGTCTACCTCTCCGGAACAGATATCGGCGGCAGCCCGTTGTATACCAGATTCATAAATAATGAGGATCAAACGGCAGAAACATTGTGGGCCTGGGAAACAGGATACCGCTTTATCCCGCAACAAAACCTCTCAATTGATTTGGCACTGTTCTTCAATGACTATAAAGATCTAAGGATCTATTCACCCCAGGGTTCTCCCTATTTTGATGCCGAGAACCAAATGCTTGTTCAGGATGTTGCACTAAGCAACATGGCCAATGCCCAGTCCTGGGGGGCAGAGATTGCCGTAGAACTGGCCACAGGCAGGAAAGTTAAATGGACTCTGGCATATTCACTGACATGCCATGATTATGACAATGACCAGGATTTTGAGCTCGACTATGGATTTACAAAACATCAGGTATCCTTGAGAGGCCGGTTTGATTTGACGGAAAATCTGACCCTGGACGCCTGGCTTAGATATGTAGGCAAAACAGACGCAAATTACGTATTTTCTGATACGCTCATCTATGAAATTGACGATTACGCAACTCTGGATCTGCGCCTGGGATGGAAAATCCGGCCTGATCTGGAATTTTTTCTGACCGGGCAGAATCTACTCCAGGACAGCCATCTTGAGTTTGTCCAGGAAGCATTCAGTTATCCTGTGGAAGTCCCCCGCAGCGCCTATGCCGGCCTGACCTATAAATTCTGAATTATGCTGTGTTCCCCATGGCAAAAAAAACAAGGCAGATGCAACCGTTAACGTATAAAATAATAAAATTATTTATCCAGGCCAGCATCTGCCAGATTCTGCTATGTATTATTACGATAGGAACAGTCCAATCACAAAACCTTGAAGAGTATAGAGTCAAAGCAGCCTTTGTTTATAATTTCACCAAACTCATTCAATGGCCCCAAACGGCATTTGACAATGAAGGAGAGAACTTTAAAATGGTGGTGGTCGGTGATGAATACCTTAAAGAATCGTTCCAGACCATTGACGGAAAAATCAGTACCGGACGCCTTATATCCATCCAGTATTCAGACCCCAAAGCCAACGATTTCAAAAAAACGCTGGAAGAAAGTCATATTATATTCATCAGCAGGCATATACGTTTGGAGCAGGTCCTGCAAATTTTAAGCAATATTGGGGACAGACCGGTTCTTACTATTGGTGAAGACAAAAATTTCAGCCGGGCCGGAGGCATCATTCAGTTCTTCACAAGAGAGGATCAACTTCATTTTGAAGTCAATGTTAAAAAAGCCGAGGCACACCAGCTCAAATTCAGTTCCAGGCTGCTTAAACTGGCTGTCATCGTAAATGAAAAAGAATGAAACCCAAAAAACAATCAAACCATAGCGCCGTTTCCATCAGGACAAAACTGTTCCTGACCCTTGGATTTACGGCATTGCTGGCCCTTTTTATGATGGCCGCTTCCATGGTGATATATGAAACCTATAATGCCAAAAACAATCTGGTTGATGAACTTGTATCCATGGCAGACCTGATTGCGCTAAACTCTTCGGTTGCCATGATGTTCAATGACCGGAATGCGGCGTCGGAAGACCTAAGCGCCCTGTCTGCAAAACAGGGCATTATCGGCGCGGTCCTTTACGACACCCATGGCGCAATTTACGCTGATTTTTCAAGAGGCGCCATTTCCATTGACACGCTGGCCCACGAAGTCAGACAGATATGCAAGCCGGGCATGTCCCCAATTGAAATGATTGCCGACCAGAAAATTTTAAGCGGGTTTACAAACGGCCATGCCCATGTGATCCTGCAGGTTAATTTTCAAGACAAATTTTTAGGTGCCATTCATTTGATTGATGATATGCAGCAAAAGAAAAGAAGATTATCGGCCTATTATCTAATTGTTGCGGGCATTGTCATCATCTCTTTAGCTGTGGTCCTGGTTCTGTCTTCCAAAATGCAATCCATCTTCACCCGACCATTATTTGATGTTATTGATTCCATGGGGCAGGTAACCCGGGAAAAAGATTATCAGGTCAGGGTAAAAAAATGCAGCAACGATGAGTTTGGTGTACTTGTGGAGCAGTTTAACCAGATGCTTGAAGAGATCCAGGCCAAGGACGAAGAGCTAAGTTCATACAGTTCAACCCTTGAATCCAGGGTCAAACAAAGAACCCTGGACCTGACCCAGGCCAAGGAAGAACTCGAATCCACGGTTATTCATTTGGAAAAGGCCCAAAAAAAAGCAGAAGAAGCAAGCCAGGTAAAATCCCGGTTCCTTGCCAACATGAGCCATGAAATCAGAACGCCCATGAACGGTATTATCGGCATGACCGAACTCCTGCTTTCGTCCAAACTTCCCAGTGAACAGGAAACATTTGCAATCAATATTCAAAAATCCTCCCATGCCCTGCTTGCAATCATCAATGATATTTTAGATCTTTCCAAAATTGAAGCGGGCAAACTTGAAGTTGAATCCATTGCCTTTGATTTAAGCAGCCTGCTGTCGGACATCAAAGCACTTTTAATATCTGTTGCCAAGGAAAAACACCTACATTTGACTGTTGAAATCCAAAATGAAACACACCTTTTCCTGTTGGGAGACCCCACAAGGATCAGGCAGGTGTTGATCAATCTTGTGGGCAATGCCATAAAATTTACAGAAAAAGGCGGGATAACCATCATGGTGTCCACATCCCTGCCTGAGGAGAGTGAATTTCAAAACTTTGAAGACCGGGGATCACGGGTTGACCTGACCATCGCCATAAAGGATACCGGCATTGGTATCCCACCTGAAAAGCAAAAACTTTTATTTACACCCTTTTCCCAGACTGACGCCTCTTTTACACGCAAATATGGAGGCACCGGACTTGGCCTTGCTATTTCATCAAACCTGGTGTCACTTATGGGCGGCACCATCGGATGCACCAGCAAACCGGGACAAGGAAGCATATTCTCCTTTGTTCTTCCTTTGAGAAAGGCAGAAAAAAGCGTTGACGAAATCTCTTTAGTGGCCCGTGCCCGGACCCCAAAGACAGATAAGATTAATCTTCATGTGCTGGTGGCTGAAGACAATATCACCAATCAGGATGTTTTTTCAGCCATGCTTGAAACATTTGGATGCCGGGTGGAGATTGCAGCCACGGGTGTTGAAGCCGTAGATAAGTTTATTGCGTTAAAACCGGACATCATCCTCATGGACTGCCAGATGCCGAAAATGGACGGTTACCAGGCCAGCCGGGAAATCAGGAAACATGAAGAAACCTTTGGCATCCATACCCCAATCATCGCCATCACCGCCCATGCCATGGCGGATGAACAAGAAAATTGCCGGGATGCGGGCATGGACGATTTTTTGACAAAACCCTTCATGATGGCAGATCTTTTGAAAATACTAAAAAAATGGAGCCTTCATTTGAATCAGCCTGGGCCTGATTCTACAGATATTGCCGGCAACACTACTATCTAATTGCTTGACTCTTTTGGAAAATCAATTAATATATCCAAAGTTCATTCAATCCAACTAAAGAAAAGGCTGAAATTTTGACCTGTACCAAATCCACACTCATCGAGAAAATTTCAAATACATTTGACCAAAACCCTTCTCAATCCAAAGAGGTACTTGAAACCCTGATTGAAATCATGAAATCCACCCTGGCTTCGGGTGAAGATATTATGGTGTCCGGATTCGGAAAATTTCAGGTAATTGAAAAGTCACCGAGAAAGGGGAGAAACCCGGCTACGGGGGATGCCATGATCCTTAAAAAAAGGCGGGTTGTCACGTTCAAATGTGCAGGCAAACTTAAAAACAAAATCAATGAAAACGTATAGTTCTGCAGCGGCTATACCTTTACCTCTTTTGTAAGCAAAGCCTGCAGCGCGGTCTGACGGCGGCTGATATCCTGGTTTCCCACGGCCATACCTAACGCCCTTCGGGTCCCCACAAACACAGCCAGTCTTCTGGCACGGGTAAGTCCTGTGTAAATCAGGTTGCGGAAAAGCATTTTAAAATGCTGGGTCAATACCGGAATGATCACCACCTCAAATTCACTTCCCTGGGATTTATGAATGGTGATGGCATAGGCCAGGTCAAGTTCCATGATATCTGTCTGCTGGTAGTGCACCACCCGGTTATCCGGTAGAAAACGAACCGTGCAGGTAATATCCATGGTGTTTATCCGGTCAATGATGCCGATGTCCCCGTTAAATACCCCCAGATCATAGTTGTTTTTTCTGTGAATCACCCGGTCCCCGGTTCTGAATACCCGCTGCCCCACCGTGAGCTGGGCTTTGTTTGGCCCCATGGGATTATAGCTATCCTGAATTTCACGGTTCAAAGAAAGCGTGCCGAGACTGCCCCGGGTCATGGGGGAAAGAATCTGGATTTCCGTATCTTTACCCAGGTATTTGGGAATCCACTCCAGATATAATTTTTTCACCGCATCCAGAGCAGACAAACCATAATGCAAAGAGGACCATGGGTGAACCTTTTCCACCACCGCCATTAGTTCTTGAATGCGATTTTCAGTGCCGGCCAGACGGGTCAAATCCACATGGGCAAATTTTTTAGGTATCTCAATCTCAGTCTCCCAGGGTGAACGCGACTCGTTAACCCTGAATTCATACAAATCACCATGATCATCATCCCGGGCATCACCGGGGATAGACGTCTCTTGAACAGCATCGCTGTTTGACGCGTCCGGATCACCAGGCATAGACAAACGTTTAACCCGGCTGACAAAGGCCATTTGCTCTTTGGTGGCTTCATCGGAATCAAGAAACAGACAGTCGGTTCCGTCCTGCCAGACGAAAGGATATTTAAACGGACTTTTTACCCATGGCATCCGTCCCTGATTGATCTGGTGGGCAAATTTTATGATCAAAGAGGATTGGGCCTGGCGAAACACCTGGGTTAACCGGAAACAGGGCACTGCCTGTGACGAAATAATGTCTTTAAGCACGTTGCCCGCACCCACAGAAGGCAACTGGTCATAATCACCGATAAACACCACCTGGCTCAGTCTTGGTACTGCTTTGAGCAAGGAGGCGGTCAGATTAATATCCAGCATGGAGCATTCGTCCACTACTAGAAAATCCGTTTTTAAAGGGGAGCTTTCATTTCGTTTGAATCCGCCGGCTTTCCAGCCCAAAAGCCGATGAATGGTTTTAGCCGGTTTTCCGATCACCTCACTCATACGCTGGGCAGCCCGGCCCGTGGGCGCAGCCAGCATCACTTTTTGCCCCATGGCTTCCAACAGGCGGACCATGACCCGTGTGGCCGTGGTTTTACCGCATCCGGGTCCGCCGGTGAGAACGGAAAACTGCTGCTGCACCACGCCCTTGACCGCTGCGGCCTGCTCAACGGATAGCTGCATCTGAAACCGTTGGCAGTACAACGCCACCCACCGGTCAATCCGGGCCTGGTCAAAGCTCCGTTCAGGCCCTGGATCTAAAAGACGCCTTGCCACATAAGCCTCGTCAAAGTAAAGAGACCGGGCATAGTAACAGGCCACAGGCTGCCCGTTGTCATCAGGCAAATCTCTGCGCATCAAAAGCCGCTGGGTTTCCATATCTGCCAGAAGAGCTTCAAGCTGCTGTGACAGATCAAGGTTGAGCAAATCTTTTACCTGTTCTTTAATCTGGGAAAACGTAAGATAACAATGCCCGAACTCCCGGGCTGCGGACAGTACGTGGCGGATACCGGCAGTGATTCGTGGGGGACTGTCCGTTTCAAGGCCAATGCTTAAGGCCACCTTATCCGCAGTAAAAAAACCAATGCCGAAAAAATCAGCGGCAAGACGATACGGGTCCTGGGTGATCAAGGCAATGGCATTATGACCGTATTCTTTAAAGATACGAACGGAAAACAAAGTGGAAATTCCGTGGGACTGCAAAAACATCATCACATTCCGGATGGCCCGGTGCTCGGCCCAGGCCGTTGAAATCATTTCAAGCTTTTTGTGGGCAATCCCCGGCACCTCCACAAGGCGCTCAATATCGGATTCAAACACATCCAGGGTCTGATCCTTGAAATATCCCACGATTTTTTTTGCGGTTTTGGGC
Source organism: uncultured Desulfobacter sp. (assembly GCF_963666695.1). Taxonomy (GTDB): domain Bacteria; phylum Desulfobacterota; class Desulfobacteria; order Desulfobacterales; family Desulfobacteraceae; genus Desulfobacter. The sequence goes on along the minus strand of NZ_OY762947.1, from coordinate 1,628,682 downwards.
CCTACCCCCTTGATCATCCCGGAACCAAGATATTTTTCCAGGGCCGATGCCGTAGCCGGCTTTTTTTCCCTGGCATGCACGGCCTTGAACTGCCGCCCGAATTTCGGGTGTACCGTCCATGCGCCCTCAAATTCCATGGTGGCACCGGCAAACACCTTGGTCTGATGGACCACAACGGTTTCCCTGCTGCCCGGACGATCAAAGGGCAGTACCTTGAGAATGGACCAGCCATTGTCCGGATTATGGAATGTGACCCGGTCCACAACACCCTTTAAGACCTCGTTAATGTGGCCGGAATCAGGCAATGTATCTGTTCTCTGGTTCATATCGGCTCACCATACAGGACACGGCAGACCAAAACAACTTTTTTTGATGAACGTCCGACCTGAAACAAAAAAGGTGAACAATCTGGATAAATGTGATATTTGAGGCTTTTGATTTAGCAGTTCTTGATCTTTTATTTACAGCAGTTCTTGATCTTTTATTTACATTCTTTTTTTGCTCCGTTGAGCATGGATATTGGCTTTTTTATAAGAAAGCCTGTCCTACTTAAGACAGTTCTTTCAATTTTCGTTGTGGGGTGGCTCTGGGTGTCGATGGACCAGGTCAGCCCATGACTGTTACAACAGTCATATAAGCAGATCAGTTGGGATCTGTAAAACGTAAAATAATTTTAAGGAGAGAAAAAATGAAAAAAACATCACTTCGATTAATCTTATGCCTGCTGGTGACATGCATGATGGCATTTGCCGGCTGCAAAACAAGCGCCATTACCAGCGACAAAGCAAGCGCCATGCAACAAAAACCCAGCCCGGACCAAGCGATTCAGATACTCAAAGATGGAAATGAACGTTTTGTCAGTGGAACATCCCAACATCCGCGTCAGAATAAAGAGCGGCTCATTCAGGCCGGCAAGGAGGATCAGGGGGACCATGCCTATGCCACAATCATCACCTGTTCCGATTCCCGGGTTCCTGTAGAATTGATTTTTGATGCCGGGGTTATGGATATTTTTGTTATCCGTGTGGCCGGAAATGTATGTGATACAGATGAAGTCGGCTCCATAGAATACGGTCTGGCGCATGTACACACACCGGTTATGGTATTGCTGGGCCATACGCAATGCGGCGCAGTGACCGCCGTCACCCGGGCCGTCAATGGACATGGCCATGCCATGGAAAGAAATATTCCTCCCCTGGTTGATAACATTGAACCTGCTGTCAGACACGCCATGGAAAAGCATCCCCATGCAAAAGGTGATGAAATAATTCCCTTTGCCATTGAAGAAAACGTCTGGACCAGCATTCGGGATCTGTTCATGACAAGTCCTGCCACACGCGACCTTGTCAAGGCCGGCAAAGCCAAAGTGGTGGGTGCCATCTATGATGTCAGCACCGGCAAGGTCTCCTGGCTTGAAGAGGCTAAAGTAGACAACATTTTAAAAGAAGTGGAAGCTGATCCTGACCGCGCCATGGAAGCCATGGCAGACAACGCCCATGACAGTGATGATCACTAAATACATGGCATGCCGGAGGCGCACCACGCGCCTTCCGGCATTATCCGATACCGGACTTTGTAACACTCGATCATCAAGTTTTTAGGGAATTTGTTCAAATTCAAGGCGGAAACAATTTTTAACCGGAGGAATATGCGACATATTTTGAGGATTAAAAATTTTTTCCAACGCCGAAGTTGGGCAAATTAGCAAAAACTTGATCATCGAGTAACAATACTTGACATATTTTATTTTATAATGATAAACCAGCTCCAAATTACACAATTCAAATAAGAGTGTATTCCATGACCACGGCAACTGACAATTCAACCAAATCAGCAAAAAATATTTCACCGGCAGAAGTACAAAAACAGAATCTAATTTCCCAGTGGGCGTTTGACACCCGTCCCATATTAGGCCGGTTCCATTTATGGCTCGAAGATGTACGCATTCACTGGTACAGCGACGTATCTCAAAAAAAAGTCAAACGCCGCCACATGGATACGGTCTCCTTCACGGACGGGCGTACCGAAAAAATGCTGGCAATTTCCGCCGCTGTCACGGCGTTAGGCACCCGGCTGTTCGGCCGCTATGGAGAAGGAAAGGGGCTGTCCAAAACAAAATTGAACCTGGTAAAAAAAGATGCTGATGCCATTTCCGCCTACGCCATGAGCGAAAGTTTGTGGTACCTGTCCCGCACCCTGCCGGAAAACCATGCCATCATGGTCTGTTTAGGGGAAGGGCTGATGCCCAAAGCCGGGGAAACCCCGGAAATGGGCGCCAACCCCCTGCTGGGATTCGGCAGGATCTATGCCCGGCCCCAGGTGGCCAAATTTCTTGAAGACCGGGTGCTGCGGCTGATTAATGATCCCGAATATCCCTGGGAGAAATTTTCTCGGGATATCCAGAAACGGGACATCACCGTGTGGGGGGCCGCCATCGACACCTTGGAAAACACCTCAAGGTTTGCCAAGGGAGACCCCACAGGCCCCATGAGTGTATTCCATCTTTTTGACCAGCCGTTGATCATCAGTGACCAGTATGAAGGATACATGGGGTGCCTTGTACTCCCGGAACAGGTGGTTGAAAATGCAGCCTTTAAATCCATTCTGGTCAATTATTTCACCCCACGTCATATGGTCATGGATGCTATCCAGGAGACTTTTGACGGAATCAAGGCCAAAAATGTCCATGTCTGGACCCTTACCGGGGATGCCCGGCGGGAGAGAATCGAAAAACTCTGGGACCAGTGGCGGGATGCCGGGGCCCATCTCGTTGACGAAAACTGGATTCTGCCCACAGGGATAGCCCCCTTCACTGATTCAGGCACCTATGCGCCGACCTTTGCAGTCAAGCCCTGGACCGATGACACAGGCGAGACCCACCTGCTGGTGGTGGATGGATATGCAGCGTCGGCCGAAGCCATGCAGGCCGCCAGCCTGTCCGGTATTCTGGGCCTGGATGTATCGCTGGCTGTGCTCTCCTCCAAATTCAAGTTGCCCCATGACAAGGATGCGGCTGCCATGAAGCTGGATCCAGAAGACAATAATTTTGCCACAAGGCTTGAACAGGATCTGTTTGAAACCGATGTCCCCCCGGAAATGATTGAAGTCTACCGAGACAGCATCATCGATGCCAAAAACGCCGGCATCCCCTTAAAACCGCGGACCATCACTGCAGGCGACCTGATTGCCGCAAAAAAATGGCAGACCCTGGCCGTGTCAGGATATATGCTGCCGGATCCATACAGTGGTGCCGAAGGCGTAAAACAGATCAGTGAAAATACCTGGGAAGTAACTGTTCGGGTAACGTCAGAGTTCGGGGACAAGGCCATTACCTTTGCCCTTCGCCTGTTAGAACCTTTACAGCAAAGTAAGCTGGTTTTCTCACCATTACTCAACCGGTTTTTTAAGGGAGAAGATTTCAGAACCCGGGCCGTGAAAATTTCAGACTCCGGCAGAATCCGCAACGAACTTCAGACACTGTGTACCGAAGCCCTGGAACATTTTGGAGACAAGGTGGTGGTTCGCTTTGACAAAATTTCGCCGACCACCATTTCCCCTGTGGAGCAGGAATTGCTCAAACAGATTTTGAGCTGGTACAAGGAAAACTATTCCATCTGGTTTGAGTGGCTTGAGCTTTCAGTATGAGTTGTGTTTGAACGAAAAGTCGCCCACCTTCGGCGTTGCAGAAAAATTTGCAATCCTCACATACTTTAGTATGCTCCGGTTGCAAATTTTTCTGCGCCTTGCATCTGTGCAACTTTTCGTCCAAACACGTTTTTTTTTCAGGCTTGTCTTCAAAAATGTTTCCCTTTTGGCTAATCGCACTTACCTTTCCATTGACAAAGCGAACTGAATATTAGATCTTTATTAAAAATTTAAATATAATGATAGAGGTACTTTTTGATTCCCGATTTAAGTGTATCGGGGTTATAAAGGATTGCCCCCCCCCCCCCCTTTTTTTTAAAAAAATTAAGCAAAAAATATATCCTTTTGGGAGGTTAAATGCGCTGGGGTTTTTGGATACCTGTAAATTTTGTCGTCTGTTTTTTATTGTATGCCATGGTGACACCTGTTTTCGCAAATGCAGGTGATGAAGATTTACTGGAGATGGATCTGGCTAACCTGATGGATGTCCAGATAACCTCTGCCGGCCGCAAGTCCCAGGCTCTATCAAATGTTCCTGCCGCAGTTTATGTTATCCACCGGGAAAAACTACTCGACTCCGGCGCAACAAGCATTGCCGAAGCCCTCCGACTAGTCCCGGGACTACAAGTGGCCCGGATCAATGCCAACCGGTGGGCCATTTCCTCAAGGGGATTCAACGGCACTTTTTCCAATAAACTGCTGGTACAGATTGACGGCCGCAGCGTGTATACCCCAAGTTATTCAGGGGTATACTGGGATCTTCAGCATGTGCTGCTGGAGGATGTGGACCGGATCGAAGTTATCCGGGGGCCCGGGGCAACCCTGTGGGGTGCCAATGCCGTAAACGGTATTATCAATATCATAACCCTGCCGGCATCGGACACCCAGGGGGGATTAGTCAGCCTGGGAACAGGGACTCACGAAAAACTCATGGTTAGTGCAAGGGTGGGGACCAAATTGAATACGGATACCTATGCCCGGTTCTATGCCATGGGAAATGACCGGGATTCCTTTGTAAACGCCACCGACGGCAGCGACGGGAACGACGGATGGAAAAACGGTCAGGCCGGCTTCAGAATTGATGGTGACAAAGGCACTCGCCATACATGGACCCTCCAGGGAGATATCTTCCAGATGGAGGGTGAGCAGGACGTTACCCCTCCCACCTATTCCAATAATGGCTCTTTTGTGGAGGATGTGAAATCCCACGGGGGAAATATCCTGGGCCGGTGGACATTAAAAAATTCTAAAGAAAATATCTGGACGGTCCAGGCTTACTATGATTTCAACACCAGAGATGAGCCTTCTCTGGATCAAACCCATCATACCTTTGATATGGATTTGCAAAATAGATTCCAGCCGGCACGCGGCCATGACGTGGTTTGGGGCATGGGATACCGGATGATCCGGGATGATTTTTCCAACACCTTTCAGGTTCAGATGGTACCGGACGCCGAAACCACGCATCTATTCAGCGGTTTTGCCCAGGATGAGATTACTATAATTGATGACCTGCTCTGGCTCACGCTGGGATCAAAGATCGAACATAACGATTATACCGGGTTGGAAATTCAGCCCAATGTCAGAATATTGTGGCGGCCCGAAAAAAGACACAGCGTTTGGGCATCTGTGGCACGGGCCGTCCGGACACCGTCACGGATGGAGGCTTCCGGGAAAATTTTTCAGGGCTTTCAGAGCATTCAATTCCCTCCTTGGTATATTCCGGCTTACCTAAACGGTAGCCCGGAATATGATGCTGAAAAGCTCATTGCATGGGAAACCGGTTATCGGTATGCTGCCGGTAGCGATTTCTCAGCGGACATTTCTTTGTTTTACAACCGATATACTGATCTGGGTGGAATAGTCGAGGGGGAAGACCTGGGAACCCTGTATTTTGGCAATAATATGAAGGGCAATACCTATGGGTTGGAATTCACCGTGACCTGGCTGCCGGTGGAATGGATGGAAACCGAATTCACCTACAGCTACCTTCAAATGGATATTACCGGCGATGAATATTCAAAAAAAATAGCAGAGGAAACCTCTCCTTCACACCAGGCAGGCCTAAGATTAGGATTTGATTTAACAAAGAATCTTCGGCTGAATCTCTGGGCAAGATATACAGGGAAAATTAAATTTGTGGATCCTACCAATATCGATAGCTACCTGCATGTAATTGACGACACCGTTTCACTGGATGCAAATGTTCGATGGCGGATCAACGACAACATTGATTTCATGGTGGCAGGACAGAATCTGTTGGATGGTGAATTAATGGAATACGGATCCGACAGTTACCTGACCCCGATTGAAATTCAACGGACCCTGTATGCCAAAATTACGTGGCTGTTTTAAAACGATGAGCAGAGCAGCGGTCTCCATGCTCGTAATCGTTTTCTTGGTTCTATCCTTTATATCCGGCGTGGCAGCCGCACAGGATACGGCCGGACGTCTAAGCGTGTCGGAATATAAACTTCGAGCGGCCTACCTCTATAATTTCAGCAAGTTCATCCGTTGGCCGGAATCTGCATTTGAAAGTAAAGACTCTGCATTTGTCATCGGGCTGTTAGGGGAGGATGCACCCATGGAAATTGCAGAGTTGTTGAATTCAAGGACCATCGGCTCCCGCCATATTAAAGTAAGGCAGTATCGAACCGGGGAGAGCATGGATGGCTGCCACCTGCTTTACCTGCAATCGAGTCAGAAATGGAAGCCTGTTCTCAGGACACTGAAATCGTCAAGGGTGATTACGGTGGGGGATGACCCCTCCTTTGCGGAACACGGCGGTGCCATACAATTGGTCACCATACGTAAACGACTGCGGTTCATCATCAATTTGAAAGCCCCAGGGTTCGCCGGCGTTGATCTTGATTCCCGGCTTTTGTCCCTGGCCCTGGAAATTAAGGAATAGAGGACGCGTGCATGAATATCCGGTTAAAAAAAAGGTCGATTAAAAGCAAACTCAACATTGTGATTTTAGGCACTTGTTCCGCAGTGCTTTTTTTGACCTTTCTGATTGTAGTTGCCACCCAGTGGTTCCTTTACAAGCGCAACGCAATGGAAGAACTTAGCAGTCTGGCCCGGATCGTGGGGGATAACAGCGCCGCTGCCCTGATGTTCGAAGATCGTCAGGTATTGGGTAAAAGCCTTGAATCGCTGGGGCAGCGATCTTCACTTAACAGGTCTGCCTTTTATCGCATCGACGGTACGGTGATGGTGGAACTGTCCTATACCCTTGAACCTGACAATTCCCGTTCTTTGAACATTCCCTCATTTCCCAAAAATTATTTTAAAAGCAATGAAACGATGAGCTGGGTTAAAAACCATCACCTGAACATCCTCCAGCCCGTCATTTTGGATGGGGAAAAAATTGCATTTTTATTCCTTCAGGCCGGCATGGAGGAATTATATCGTCTTCTGCTTGAGTGGGCGGGATATCTGGCCCTGGCTGCCCTTGCAGGGATAACGTTTGCTTTCGTAATGGCCAACCGTCTGCAACGCATATTTACCGTACCTGTAATCAGGCTGACCCAAGCGGTCAGGCAAATTTCAGAAGAAAAGGATTACACCCTCCGGGTCGCGAGTGATACCGAAGACGAATTGGGGGTGTTGGCAGCCGGATTCAACCAGATGCTGGAAAAAATAGAAAAACGGGATGCTCATCTTGAAGAGCAGGTCCGGGACAGAACCTTAAAACTCCAGAAGACAATGGAAAAGGCCATGATCCTGGCTGAGGAGGCCCAGGCCGCCAATCGAAGCAAGTCCATGTTTCTGGCCAATATGAGCCATGAGATCCGGACCCCTATGAACGGGGTGCTGGGCATGGCGGAACTGCTAATGGATACTCCTTTGACCCGGGATCAAAAAAAACTTATAAATACCATAAAGGTGTCCGGAGACTCCTTGCTGCTTATCATCAACGATATTCTTGATTTTACCAAGATTGAAGCTGGAAAACTGGATCTCGAATCAACGCCCTGCAATCTTGAAAACCTGGTAAGGAGCACCGTGGATATCATCGCAGGCCAGGCTGAAAGCAAACAATTAAAGCTGATTGTAGACATGACGCAACTGGTTTATCCGTTTGTGAATGCAGATCCTCTAAGGATACGTCAGGTTATTTTAAATCTTCTCTCCAATGCCCTTAAATTCACCGAGGAAGGCACAATACGGGTTCAACTGGAGACTATTGAAGAAAGAGATTACTTCACGAAGGTCCGTTTTTCAGTTAAGGATACTGGAATCGGGATGGAAAAAAATGTTCGTGACCGGTTGTTTAAACCCTTTACCCAGGCAGACGAATCCACTACCCGGGAGTTCGGAGGTACCGGACTGGGCCTTGCCATTTGCAAACAGCTGGTGGAATTGATGGGCGGCCGGATTTCATGTGAAAGCCGATCCGGCATCGGCAGTGAATTCATGTTTCAGCTTGAGTTTGAGAAAGCATTGGAAGATAATGTATCTCCAGTCGAATTTTCAAGTGAAACCGATTCTATAAAGGCAGACCCCGATGTGTACGACCGGCTCCCTAAAGCAGAAATCCTCCCGGAAAAAGCACCTCTGGTGTTGGTGGTGGAGGATAATACCATTAATCAGGAGGTCTCTTCCGGGATTTTGAAGAGCCTTGGCTGCAGGGTGGATCTGGCCGAAAACGGTGAAATGGCGCTGGCTGCCGTGGAGGATAAATCTTACGATATAATTTTTATGGACTGCCAGATGCCGGTCATGGATGGGTATGATGCCACCCGCAGAATCCGGGCCATGGGTAGCCGTTCAAGAAACGGTGGCAAGTTGCCGATTATCGCGCTGACCGCCCACGCCCTGGCCGGGGATCGGGTTAAATGTATTGAAGCCGGTATGGACGATCATTTGGCAAAACCCTTTGACAAATCCAAAATGGTGGTGGTTTTGAACCGCTGGCTGCCTGGATGGAAGGACAGCGCTAGGAATCAGCCCCCCGGGGGGGAAGGTCATACAGATGCCGAACCCAACGAAGGGGGAATTTCCATGGCAGCCCTGGATATAATCCGTGGCATGCAGCCCCCCGGTGGGGATGATATTCTCACCAAGGTCATCAACATATTTTTAAGGGATGCCCCTGAACGGACACAAAAAATATCCCTTGCCATGGCGGCCGGGGATATGGAATCTATCAGGGATCATGCCCATTACATGAAATCCAGCAGCGGAAATATTGGCGCTGTTTATCTATCCTCCCTATATAAAAAGTTGGAGGAAAATAGCCGGAAAACGGATTCTCTGGACCGTGTATCCCAAATCATAACGGAAATCGGACCGGCCCTTGACCAGGCAATAAGCCAATTAAAGGAATATATGGTGGAAACATGAATATGAATCAACACGGGGACAATGAAAATCGAGATCTTGAAGCGTCTGAAAACCCATTGATTTTAGCGGCTGACGACGACGAAGCCATCCGCATGCTCATGGAAGCTGCCCTCGGCGGATATGGATTCCGGGTGGAGGTTGCGGAAAACGGCCGGAAGGCTGTTGACGTTTTTGAAAAATTGAATCCCGATGCCATTCTTATGGATGTGAACATGCCTGAAATGGATGGGTTTACGGCATGCAAAGCCATTCGCTCTCTCCCCAATGGAAAGCATGTGCCTGTTTTGATGATGACGGGCCTGGAGGACGTGGAATCCATTGATCGGGCGTTTACCGCCGGGGCCACGGATTTCATCAGTAAACCCATTAACTGGGCAGTGCTCAAATATCGTATCAAATACATGCTCAGGGCCAGCACCGCTTTTAATGACGTGATCCTGCAGCAGAAACAGATCCAGGAATTGGCCTATTATGACCATCTCACCGGCCTTGCCAACCGGACCATGTTCCGGGAGAACCTGATGCGAGAAGTGAAAAACTGTGGAAAGGACGAATTGCTTGCAGTGCTGTTCCTGGATCTTGATCGGTTCAAGCTGGTAAATGACAGTCTTGGGCACAAGGCTGGTGATAACCTGCTCCGGCAGGTGGCGGAGCGGATTAAATCCTGTATCCGGTGCACTGACGGCCTGGCATGGTTAAAAGAGGATGCAAAGCAGGTGATGGTTTCACGCCAGGGTGGGGATGAATTTACCGCAATCCTCCCGAACCTCAAAGCACCTGACAATGCCGGTTTGGTGGCTAAGCGGATAAATGAAAAATTGTCCCAGGTATTTTATATTGACGACCACGAAGCGTTCATCTCTTCCAGTATCGGCATCAGCCTGTTTCCCCTGGACGGCACCGATGCCGAATCCTTGATCACCAATGCCGACTTGGCCATGTATCATGCCAAAGCAATCGGAGGAAACCGGTTTCAGTTTTTCGGGCAGAAGTTGAATATTCAGGCCAAGGAACGGCTGGAGTTTGAAAACGATTTAAGAAAAGCGGTGACCAGAGAAAAACTTGCTCTTTTTTACCAACCCCAGGTCTCTTTGCTGGATGGCAGAATCATTGGTGCCGAAGCCTTGAGCCGGTGGCATAATCCCCGGATGGGCAATGTTTCTCCGGCTGAATTTATTCCGGCCATAGAAGAGATGGGACTGGTCGCCCCCTTTACCGACTGGGTGATCCGGGAAGCCGGCCGCCGGCTACTGGAATGGTATCACCAGGGGGTTGCGACGGTCCGGGTGGCGGTGAATATTTCAAGCAAGCATTTTGTTGAACAGGAGATCCCGGATAAAATCATTAAAATGCTCAAAGCTCATGATCTGCCGTCTTCATGCTTGGAGGTGGAACTCACCGAAAGTGTGATGGCCGCTCAAGGCTCCCAAACCCTGGATATACTGAATCGGCTCAAGGAAATCGGACTGACCATTTCCATAGATGATTTCGGAACGGGGTATTCATCCTTGAGTTATTTGAAAACCTTTCCGGTTGATGTGGTAAAAATCGATAGATTTTTCATCAAAGACATTTTAACGGGGCAGAAAGACGAATCCATTGTTAAAGCCATGATATCCATGGCCCACAGCATGGGCATGAAGGTGGTGGCCGAAGGCATTGAAACCTGGGAACAATTTGAGGTGCTGCATCGCATGGGATGCGACTACGGCCAGGGGTTTCTGTTCAGTCCTGCGGTTACCCAGGATGAATTTTCCGGCATGTTGAAAGCTAAAAAACGGTTTTTACCCTGATATTTTTCTCTGTGGATTCCGCTTTTTATGGGCTATGGAATAAGTGTGAACACAATCACGATAAAATCAAGGTGATAGCCATGTCAAAATCTAAATTCATTTTATTTATTTTTTTATGTTTTTTGACGCTCTGCAAATGTCAGGCCTTGGCCGCACAGAAGGATATTTTTGAACTGAGCATGGAAGAGTTGATGGACATTGAAGTCACCTCGGTGGCCAAAAAAAGCCAGAATCTTTCGAACAGTGCCGCGGCCATCCATGTCATCACCAACGAGGATATAAAACGGTCCGGGGTGACCAATATTCCGGATGCCCTGCGCATGGTACCCGGGATTACCGTGGCAAGGATTGATGCCAATAAATGGGCGGTGAGCGCCAGGGGATTTGCCGGCCGTTTTGCCAATGCGCTGCTGGTACTCATAGACGGGAGAAGTGTTTATACGCCGGCCTTTTCAGGGGTTTACTGGGAGATCAATGATGTGCTGCTGGAGGATGTGGACCGGATTGAAGTGATCCGGGGACCCGGAGCCACTGTCTGGGGGGCCAATGCGGTGAACGGGGTCATCAATATCATCACCAAACATGCCGGCGATACCCAGGGAGGATATGTCGCCCTGGGTTCCGGAAACCATGAAAATATAATTTCAGGCTTCAGGTACGGGGATGCCCTGGGGCAAGACACCTTTTGGCGGTTCTATGCAAAACATCAAAGCAGAGATGAATTCACCTTGGCGTCCGGATCCGATGCGGGCGATGCCTGGACCAAAACCCAAGCCGGATTCCGGCTGGATTCCATGCTTTCAAGTAAAGACAGCCTCACCGTCCAGGGGGATATCTATGAGGCTGACATTGATCAGACCCTGCTCCTGGCCGGCCTGACCCCGCCAACTTACCTGACGTCTACCCCTGTAGAAACAGATATCAAGGGATGGAATTTTTTATCCCGGTGGAAGCGAACCATTTCCCCGGATTCTGATTTCACCCTTCAGGTTTATTATGACGGAAAAAATCAGGCCGAGGATATCAATGAATCAGACCGTGACACCTTTGACATTGATGCCACCCACCGGTTTGCTTTAGGGGAGTCAAACGATATTGTCTGGGGAATTCGGTACCGGTATACCCGGGACCGGTTTAGTGAGTCATATATCGTTTCCATGGATCCCACAGAAGAAGAAGATCATCTTTTCAGCGGATTTTTTCAGGATGAAATATCCCTGGCCGACGATGCCGTGAAGCTGACCCTGGGGTCAAAAATCGAACATAATGAATACAGCCACATGGAGATTCAACCCAGCATCAGAGCCCTGTGGGCGGTGAATAATGAACATAAAATCTGGGGAGCGGTCTCCCGGGCGGTAAGGACCCCCAGTCGGTTTGAGTCCGATGCAGAAATTAAAAATGCTGCCTTTAACACATCCCGGCTGAATCTCCTCCTGCCACCGGGACTTCCTCTTACCGTTGTCACCCAGGGAAACGAGGACTACGATTCCGAAAAGGTGACAGCCTATGAGCTGGGGTATAGATTTATTCCGGTCGATTCATTTTCAATGGATCTGGCAGTGTTTTTCAACGCCTACGACGATCTTAGAATCGCAGAACGAAGCGCTTTAGTGCCCACACCCGGCGGGGTTACCCAATATTTAACCCTCACCAATGAAGCTTCCGCAGAAACCTACGGGTTGGAATTCTCCTTGAAATACAAGTACTCTGATTTCTTTCAAGGCCACCTTGCCTATAGTTTTCTTGAAGATAAAACAGACGGATACTACAGTTTCGGTTTTCCCCGTCATCAGATTTCGCTGCAGGGGGATTTTGCCATCTCAAAAAACATGCAGCTCAATCTTTGGTTCCGTTTTGTGGATGAGATGCATGCCCTGTATGCCTTTGATACCAGCAGAACCTATGAAGTCGATAGTTACCTGACCATGGATGTCCGGTTTGCCTGGCAAATTATGCCTGACCTGGAGCTCTCTGTGGTGGGGCAGAATCTATTGAGAGGGGACCACGTGGAATTTGTACAGGAATCTTTTTCCGCTCCGGTTGAAGTGGGGCCGTCGGCTTATTGCAAATTGACTTATCGTTTTTAGGGTGAACAGCAAATCAGCACTGCTGGGACAATCAAAGGACTTGATTTAATCAACGCCCAGCCATATATAGGTTTAAAACATACATAGTGTGAATATATACACCTACAATACGCCACACGACCCACTGACATAAAAATTAAGCCTTCAACCGATTGGTAGAAAACTGCCGGCCTGGTATAAATGACAGTTTTTAAATTACAGGCCTTTCTTGCGAGTTTTGCATTTAAAAGCAAGGCAGGAGCGGTCTTAAAATCAGGATGTGGAATAAACTTAACCGGGAGGGAACCAATGACGTTGAAAAGCTTTTATAAAGAGGTGATGGAACTCAATGGGATCCAGGATATGGCTCAACGTGAAATTCAAGCAAAAACATTTTTTGAAAAACTGAATTCAGCCGAACTGCCCCAGACCTTTAACTGGGCCCAGGAAATTTTCGAGGATATACACGTCAAAGAGCGCCCCGACCAGTTGGCGCTAATCTGGGCAGACCTGAATACGGATGAGGAAGAGCAGTATACATATACCCAGCTGGCAGAGAACGGCAACAAGATGTTAAATTATCTGCGTAAAAAAGGTGTTGAAAAAGGCGACAACCTTTATATGCTGACACCCATTGTTCCCCAAACCTGGTTTGCCTCCTTTGCCGCCATCAAAGGCGGTCTTGTCGCTGTTCCCACGGCCACCACTATGACCGAGCGCGAAATCCAGTTCCGTTTTGAAGCGTACCCTCCGAATGTTATTATTGCCCATGAAAGCCTGGCCGACCTCGTAGATGATGCTCTGGCCAAGGCCCAGTGCACTCCCAAGGCCAAAATTATCCTTGGTGCAAAGGAGGGATGGACATCCTATCCTGAGATTGCAGAGGAATCAGCCCAGGCATCACCTGCGACCATAAACAGTGAGGACGTTCTGTTCTGCTTTTTCACCTCCGGCACCACAGGGCTTCCCAAACGGGTGGGCCATTCCGCCGTCTCCTATCCTTTGGGTCATATGTCAACAGCCGTGATCCTCGGGCTTGAGCCCGGAGGCGTTCATCACAACTTGAGTGCGCCCGGATGGGCTAAATGGGCATGGAGCAGTTTTTTCAGCCCCTTTAACGTTGGCGGCACCGCCACAGGCTTTAATTTCACCACGCTGGACATTAAAAAATACTTAAGCTTTGTGGCTAAATATAAAGTCAGTTCATTCTGCGCACCTCCCACAGCCTGGCGCGCCTTTGTGGGCCTTGATCTGGCAGCGTATGATTTTTCGGCCCTGAAGTACTCGTTGAGTGCAGGCGAACCGTTGAATCCGGAAGTCATTGACCAATGGCGGGACGCCACAGGTACTGAAATCCGTGATTTTTACGGCCAGACCGAATCCACAGCCATGATCGGCAATCCGCCATGGATGGAAGGCAAGATGCGCTTGGGGTCCTTTGGATATCCCTCATTCATGTACGATGTTATTTTAGCCGATGATGAAGGCAAAGAGATCACAGAACCCGACATCACCGGCCATATCGTAGTTCGTCTTTCCAACTGGCGCGCCATTGGATTATTTCAGGAATATATCGAAAATGAGGCAAAAACATCTGAAGCATTTAAGCATGGACTGTATTTTACCGGTGACAAAGCCACTTTTGACAAGGACGGTTACTGGTGGTTCGTGGGCCGTGCCGACGATGTCATCAAATCCAGTGATTACCGGGTTGGCCCCTTTGAGGTGGAAAGTGCGCTGATTGAACACTCGGCCGTCATGGAGACTGCCGTGGTAGGCGTGCCTGATCCCCAACGTCACCAGCTGGTTAAAGCGTTTGTTATCCTGGTTCCCGGACAGAAACCCTCAAGGGAGTTGGCTCTGGAATTGTTCCAGCACACCATTAATGTGCTGGCTAAATTCAAGATTCCCAGAATCATTGAGTTTGTGGAAGTACTGCCCAAAACCATCTCCGGAAAAATCCGGCGTATAGAGCTCCGGGAAAATGAGGAGAGCAAAACCGAGGGCCAGGTAACTGAATTCTTTTATCATCAGTTCCCGGAATTAAGCTCCAAAATCAAGTAACCCAATACTGTAAAACCGTCACAGGCAGCAGGTTTTGAAAAACCTGCTGCCTATTTTTTAGGAGTTCGGCATATACCTGTACACATTTCCCATTGATTCAATTTGTTTTTTAAGATAGAAGAAAAGCCAAAATGCAGGCATGAAGTCTGTGATCCATCGTTGTATAGCAATACTCTTAAATAGCACAGCCAGGAAGGTTGCAATGCAGTTGGCAGCGCTATTATGCGTATTTTCTTAATACTTCTAAGGTTTCACAGGAGAAAAAAATGATTAAAAAATCAATGGTTGCATCAGGGTTAACGTTTCTTGTTCTTATGTTTACCGCCGTTAGTGTTCAAGCACACTACGGTATGGTTATCCCCTCGGATTCCATGGTCATGCAGAATGACGACCGCAACGTTCATATCACGGCCTCTTTTTCCCACCCCTTTGAGGGCATTGGGATGGAACTTGTCAAGCCCCAAATATTTGCCGTGCAGGCTAACGGCGAAGCACAGGATCTTTTGGGTACGTTGAAACAGGCAAAGGTTATGGATCACACGGCCTGGACAACAGATTACAAAATCAAAAGACCCGGCGTTTACGTGTTCTACATGGAGCCCGTACCCTATTGGGAACCCGCCGAAGACTGCTTTATCATTCATTACACCAAAACCGTAGTGACCGCTTTCGGGGATGACGAAGGATGGGACCAAGAGATTGGGCTGAAAACGGAAATCGTTCCTTTGTCCAAACCGTTTGCACAGTATACCGGTAATGTGTTCCAGGGTATTGTGAAATTAGACGGCAAAGCTGTGCCTTATGCAGAAGTTGAAGTGGAATATTACAACCAAGACGGAAAATCCGAAGCCCCCACGGATTACATGGTTACCCAAACCATCAAGGCAGATGGCAACGGCGTATTCACCTATGCGGCACCCAAGGCAGGATGGTGGGGTTTTGCTGCACTGAATGAAGCTGACTTTACCCTTAAAGCGGATGGGCAGGATAAGGGTGTTGAATTAGGTGCGGTGATATGGGTAAAATTCGAAAACTGGAAAACAAAATAGTGTTTGAACGAAAAGTCACCCATCTGCGGCGTTGCAAAAAAAATTGCAATCCTCACAACCATTAGGTTGCTCCGGTTACAATTTTTTTTGCGCCTTGCATCTGGGCAACTTTTCATCCAAACACCCGGCACAATCATTGTTATTTTTTATGGCCGATGAGTGGTTGTGTGTAAAAAATAAAATTTCCGGCCGGATCATTTTTTAAGCAATCCGGTCGGATAGTAATGAGAAGGTATTATGCATATTTCTGAAGGTGTTCTTTCCGCGCCGGTTTTAGGGGTCGGGGTGGTACTGGCCCTGGCCGGCACTGCCGTGGGCTTAAAAAAGCTCAAAGAAGATAAAATTCCCCAGACCGCAATTTTATCGGCCGCTTTTTTTGTGGCGTCCCTGATTCATATGCCCATCGGGCTGTCCAGCGTCCATTTGATTCTCAACGGTATTCTTGGCCTGATGCTTGGATGGGTCGCCTTTCCCGCCATTTTGATTGCACTTTTGCTCCAGGGAATGCTGTTCCAGTTCGGCGGTATCACCACCCTGGGGGTCAACACGGTTATTATGGCCACACCTGCAGTGGTCTGTCATTACCTGTTTTCAGGATTTGTTCACAAACCGGAGGCAATATCTTATGCCGCCTCTTTTGCCTGCGGATTTTTAAGCGTTTTTTTCAGCAGCCTGCTTTTAGGCACAGCCCTGATGTTTACCCAGGAAAGTTTTTTAGAAGTGGCCTGGGCCGTTGTCATAGCCCATCTTCCGGTTATGTTCATAGAGGGGCTTGTTGCGATTTTCTGTGTCGGTTTTCTTAAAAAGGCACAGCCCGAACTTCTGCCCAAATGGTCTGCGGCACAGCAGCAGGACACATTGGCCGGCAGAACGAACATGGTGGAAAAACAGGTCTAATATCTTCATTTATAAAAACTTTTTATCTATGGTAAACGATAATAATGCATCGAACATCTTTTATAGTACTTTCCTGCCTGATGCTTTTTTTCATTCTTTCAGGCGGCACTGCCCTGGCGCATAGAGTCACAGTCTTTGCATGGGTGGAAGGGGACACCGTTCTGGGAGAAGCTAAATTCAGCGGCGGCAAAAAAGCGCAGAACTCAGAACTTATTGTTTATGACTTGAACGGAAAAGAACTCTTGCGCACTTGGACCAATAAAAAAGGGGAATTTTCATTTCCCATCCCGAGAAAAACAGCCATGCGTATTGAACTCGTTGCCGGCATGGGACACAAGGCCGAATGGACCATTCCCCTTGAAGATATAGATGATACCGCCAGGGTTAAAATCGCCCAGGATGCAGGGACCCCGCCACCTGAACCCGCGAAAAACACAGCCCCCGAACAAGCGGCACACCCGTCAGCCTTCATTGACCCGGTCCAGCTTGAAGCCATCGTGGAAAAGGCCGTAACAAAGGCATTAAATAAAAAAATTACACCGTTGACCAAAATGGTGGCAAACCTGGAGCAAAAAGGGCCCACCATCAATGAAATTTTCGGAGGCATCGGATACATATTCGGTCTGATGGGCGTGGCCATGTATTTTTCATCCCGCAAGAAAAAACCATCCAATGATTGAAGAAATCTTTGCGTCCGGCCAATCCTTTATTCACAAAATCGATCCCAGATGCAGGGTGGTCGCAGCCACTCTGCTGTGCGTTGTCATAGCCCTTGGCCAAAAAATACCCATGCTCTGGGCAGGACTGGTAATTTCCGCGATTCTGGTATTATGGGCTCGCCTAAACCTTGTCCAGGTGCTCAGACGTCTGGTTGTTGTCTGGGGATTCCTTCTGTTCTTGTGGGCCGTTTTACCCTTTACCTATGACGGAGATGTGGTTTGGCAGATCGAAAAACTTGGCGCCACCAGACAGGGCATTGACCTGTGTACGGTAATCAGCATTAAATCCAATGCCATCCTGCTGGTATTCATTGCCCTGATCACCACCATGGATTTCAGCACCCTGGGCTATGCCTTGAATTTTTTTAAAATTCCCGAAAAACTTGTGCATCTACTGCTGTTAACCTACCGGTATATTTTTGTCATTGAACAGGAATACCGGCGTCTGGTCCGGGCGGCAAAACTGCGCAGTTTTCGACCCGGGACCAATATGCACACCTACCGAACCTATGCTTATCTTTGCGGCATGCTGTTTGTCCGGGCATCGGCCAGGGCCCAACGGGTTTATAATGCTATGAAATGCAGGGGGTTTTCGGGCAGATTTATCTGTCTGCATGAATTTGCCCTCTCCCCTGCCGACAAAATATGGATGTTGGCGGCCCTGACAGCCACAGCCTGTCTGATTTTTATGGAGATCACCTTATAATGACAACATCCGCTCCCATCCTGCGCCTTGAAAATATCAGCTTCAGCTACCCGGGCCAGGACCGGGTGTTAAACAATCTAAGCCTTGAGATAAACAAAGGGGACCGCATCGGTTTAGTGGGTCCCAACGGCAGCGGGAAAACTACTTTGCTTCATATTATCATGGGGTTGCTCTCCCCATCTTCAGGCACCATTGAATTTTTCGGCAAACCTGTCAAAACAGAAAAAGATTTCAGAGAAGTTTACAAAAAAGTGGGTCTGCTGTTCCAGGATGCCGATGACCAGCTGTTCAGCCCCACGGTCCCCACGGTCCTGGAAGATGTGGCCTTTGGGCCGCTTAACTTAGGCAAATCCAAATCCGAAGCCCGGGATATTGCCCTAAACACCTTGGAACGTTTAGGTATCGTTCATTTTAAAAACAGGGTTACCCATAAACTGTCCGGCGGCGAAAAACGTCTGGTGGCCTTGGCCACGGTGCTTTCCATGGAGCCGGAGCTGCTGCTGTTAGACGAGCCCAGCACAGGCCTTGATGAAAAAACAAAAGCTATTCTGGTTGAAGTACTACACCGCCTTGAGCTTTCCTATATCCTGATCTCCCATGAAAGTGATTTTATGTCACAGATTGCCAATGCCATGTTTATGATGGAAAACGGGCAGTTAAAAAAAGATGTTCATATTCACCAGTATATCCATAAACATCCCAACCCCGGGCAGCGCCATTAAGAGTCTGTTTAAACGTCCTGATACCGATTCCGTATGGCAGCAAATTGATCCTTATTTTTAAAATAGATGTTAACCAGGGCAGGGTCAAAATGCGATCCGGATTCTTCTTCCAATATCCGGTCGGTTTTCTCCTGTGAAAATGGAGCTTTATAACTTCTGGCAGTGGTCAGAGCATCGTATACATCCGCCAGAGCAACAATCCGTGCCTCAATAGGAATCCGTTCACCGGAAAGCCCTTTAAGATACCCTTTTCCCGACCATTTTTCATGATGGTACAGTGCAATATTTCTGGCTACAGGATCAAATCCCTCTTTGCCAAGCATTTCCGCCCCAATGGATACATGACTTTTCATAAGTTCAAATTCTTCAGGTGTATACTTCCCGGGTTTTTTTAACAGAGTATCCGGAATTCCGACTTTTCCCACATCGTGGAGCGGCGCGTACAATCTAATTTTATCTGTGAGGTCTTTGCCCAAGCCGACTTTTTCCGCCAGTAAACCGGAGTAGCGGGCCACCCGATGGATATGCTGCCCGGTATCGGTGTCATTATAGAAGTTGGCACTTTCAAGCGCTGAAACCATGCAAAATGCCATATTTTCAAGTTTTTCAGTTTTCTCGTCCACAAGGGTCTGCAGAAGGGCTGCCTGATCATTAAGAAGCCGATTTTTTTCCTTTAGCTGATCCGTCATCTGTTTTAACTGCAGGTGGACATCAACACGGGCCAGGAGTTCGGCACGATTAAACGGTTTGGATATAAAATCCACGCCTCCGGCATCAAATGCGCGGACTTTATCCTTGATGTCATTCATGGCAGTAATAAAAATAATGGGGATATCCCGTGCCATTTCAAACTGTTTAATCAAATGAGCCGTTTCAAATCCATCCATACCCGGCATCATGACATCCAGCAAAATCAGGGAGGGGGGTATCATATCCCTGTTTTCAAACACCTTCTGAGCATCTCTGCCGCTTTTTGCCAGCATAATCCTGCATGTGATATTTTCCTTAAGCAGGGATGCCAGCAGTTTGCGGTTTTCCGAAACATCATCGACAATCAGGATAGTCGGAGCAGGTATGGAGTTTATTTTATCCATAGGCATTTTTTACCAGGTTCCTTTGTTCAAATTCTACTATCCTGTTCAGGGGAAATGCATTGCTCAGACATCCGCTGAAACTCTGACAATATACCCTCCAGAGCAGAGTCATCAAACTCCTCTGCCGCAGTCCTAATCCTTAAAGCAAGCTTTCTGATCTGCTTGGCCTGCGTCCCTGTCTCAAGTATTAACGAAAGGTTTTCCAGTTCATCGGGGTTGAAAATACTGTTATTCTTTTTAAGTACATCCAGTCCTTCACGAATCAGCGCAACATCTTCCTGTGTAAAACGGCATGATTCAGTCCGGGACGGAATATCTTCAGAAGGCTTACTGACGCTGCTGTCTTCCCGGCATCGGGTTAAAACGAACAAATGGGGTACCAGATCATATATAACGGTTTGAAGGGTCTCATGGCTGAAGGGCTTGGAGATATAAGCACTGCATCCAGCCGCCAGGTATTTTTTTTCATTATCCTTAATAGCATCTGCGGTCAACGCGACAACCGGCGTTTTCTTTAACAGGCCGTTTCTCTTCATGGCCGCCAGCGTGTCAATACCATCCATCACCGGCATGTGCATATCCATTAAAATAAAATCATAGGACGTGGCAGACATCATATCCAGGGCTATTTTACCGTTCTCTGCCGTATCATTTTCAACTGCCAGGCTATTCAGATGGGCAACAGCCAATATGGTGTTGACGGGGTTATCTTCCACGACAAGGCATCTGACCTGTTTTACGGGTTTAATGGCTGCCTTTTCTCTTTGAATGGCCGTCCCCTGATCTTTAGGCAATGATGGCGTCGGTGCAACGTCCAGAGGTACTCTGATCGTAAAAGTGGTGCCTTTTCCCTGTTGGCTTTCTACGGCTATCCGGCCGCCCATGAGCCGTACCAAAGACAGTGAAATGGAAAGCCCCAGGCCCGATCCGCCATAGTTTCGTTCTATGGAATTATCTGCCTGCTCAAATTTATCAAAGATGGTATTCAGACGGTCTTCGGAAATTCCGATCCCGGTATCCTCTATCTGGATAACCACGTCAGGGGCCGCATATGACGCATGAACACGGATACTTCCTTCCCGGGTAAATTTAACGGCATTGCCCATAAGGTTGAAAAGCACCTGGCGCAGCCGCATTTCATCTCCAACCACAAACTCAGGTACATTCTGCTCAAAAGAGCTATATATGTCCAGCCCCTTTTCCCGGGCACTGATAAAAAACATGGAAGTGACCTGGTTAACAAGTTTATTTAATGAAAAAGACTGGTTTTTAAGTTCTACCTTGCCTGCCTCTATTTTTGAAAGATCCAGAATTTCATTGATCAGTTTCAACAGGGCGTGGGCCGAATCCATGATCATTTTCAAACGGTTATGGCGTGAGGGATCTTTTTCTGATGCGAGCAGGAGCTCAGTAAACCCGATAATGGCGTTCATGGGAGTTCGGATTTCATGGCTCATATTGGCAAGGAATTCGGATTTGGCTTTACTGGCCGACTCTGCAGCATTTTTAGCCGCAATGATTGCCTGCTCTGCATCTTTAATGGCGGATAAGTCCATGAAAGCCTCAAGCAGGACGTCTTCGCCTTTCAATTTAATGGGAATTACGCTTTTAAGAATACTGACCACGCTTCCATCACTTTTGATGGCATTTCTCTCTTGTAATACCACTTTGGGTTTATTTAAATCGTAAATAGGACATCTATCTTCCCCTATGGTACAGAAGTTGTTATGGCAAATCTTTCCATACAATTCTTTGCCTTGACCGGGTTGATACCCGAGTATTCTTTCCCCTTCAGTGTTGATCTGTATCACTTTTTTCCCGGAAGAAATCAGGACAATACCGACCGGCAAGTTGTTGAAGATCTCTTCCAGTACATCATTGGCATTTTTGAGACGGAACAATAGGTTTTTATTTTTTTCATCGGAGGCCCTGGCTACTCTGAGAACCTGGACTATCTTTATGAATATAAAAGCAAACATACCGATAATGATGATCTGGAAACCGATGTAAGCGTACTGCCGGATGGAATCAAACTGATTCATCAGCTTTTCATGGAGCGCACCTAACCGCCTGAGCTCCATTGTAGTATCCACAAAAATCTTGTTGCTGTTTTCCCTGCATCTGAGCATCAGAGTTTGGGCCTGAAGTGAATACAGATGAAGTTTTTCTTTTAGGCCGACAATATTGTTTCCGGCCTCAGGTGATGCTCCGGTATTTTCACTGAAACTATTTTCAAGCAGTTGAATCTGTAATGTATTGATGTTAATTAAAATCTGCTTTAACTCTTCAATTTTTGGCAGAATATTAATGAGTTCCACAACAATTTTGCCGGAACTGCTGTTAAGGCCTGTTTCAACAGGCGTGTAAACAATGGTTTCACTGACTTCATCTGCTGTGTTTAAATTGACGATAATCCTGTCGGTATATGTGCCGCCGTCTTTCAGTATCGGCAGTAATTGCATGATACTGGTAATTTCCCCCATGGCTTGATTAAACATGGATTTCAGTGCAAATTTATTCTGGGCACTAAGCATCTGCCCGGAATAAAGCTCAAGCAGTATAATTTTTTCTCTGATGAGGCGGCCCAGTTTTCTTTTGGCGGTCTGCCGCTTCATGATTTTGTCCTGTTTCTGCATTTTTTTGATAAGCAGACGTTCTACAAAAACCTGGCCGGAAGAATAAACAATGAGCATAACTAAAAAAATGGCCAGGAATCGAATAATTTTTTGAGATAAAATATGATTTTTTTTATGCGTACTTTTCATTTTATCCATAATGGTTTAAAGCCTGTTTAAAAATTAGGGTCATTCTCATGCGATTGCAGCCGATTCATCTATTTATAAACAGGCTATCAATCAAAGTGGAACCCATGTTTTTTAAATATGGCCTGCCCCTTTTTCGAGGATGCCAAGGCCATGAATTTTCTGGCCGTTTCTTTATTCTGGGAGTATTTTAAAAGACCAAGGACCAGCTTTTTCTCTTTTGCAAATTCCGGGTTAATCTCAATGGCATCCATGTAATCTTTATTTTCATCCCATCTGGATACGGCATACCAGTTGATAACGATGTCCGCTTCTTTATTGATCAGTAGTTTAACCAAATCCTTTGAATCCGTGGTCAATTTCATGCTGTTTTTGAGGACCGTATCATAAATGCCTTTTTTCTCAAGTATGCTTTGGGTCTCTTTACCAATACTGCCGCTGCCGGGATTGCCGATCACAACGGCAAATTCTTTTTGGGTAAGCTCATTTAAGTCCCCCGTAATACCAAGCGGGTTTCCTTTCTGAACCATCATGGCGGCTTTGTTATATCCCACTAAAACTTTTTCCAGGATGACTCCGGGATGGTCGTTATCAAGCATCTGATAATATTTATCTGAGCCGGGCAGATAAAGGTCTCCTGTTTTTGAGTAGAGCATTGACTTCATCAGGTTTCCGGACCCGCCTTTTGTAATGACAATATCAATATCTTCATCGGCTTCAATGATTTCAGCAATTTCAAGTATGGGTTTAATCATTGTAATACCGCAAAAAATCAGCATCTCTTTTTTCTTTTCAGGTTCATTATGATCTTGTGAATTACAGGCGTAAAAAATAAATAAAATAAAAACCATTTTGAACGAAACGATTTTGAGAAACATCTGCCGGAATGACATATAAAAGTCCTTCTAATATAAAAGTTATATACCCTATTTATAGTCTGTTTAAATTTAGGGGATCAAAGCAAAATCTCATGAGAATGGGAACCAATTTTCTCAAACTTTTTATTAATAATCGGAATATTGATCAAAAACTTGAAGGAATTGGGGCCATTTTCATGAGATTGCAGCCGATTCATCTATATTATAAACAAGCTTTTAGTATTTTGAACCGTTCTAAGTTTTCATATTAAATAAGTTTAAATTTCAATAAATCATGATTACTCCGCAGGTCATCACATGTAAAAAACGGGATTGGTTCTAACGTCGGCCGCTGTAGGGGCAGGCCACCGTGCCTGCCCTAACGAGGGCAACCACAGAGGGTTTGCCCCTACGAAAAATGGCCTACAATAGAATCAAACCCTAAAAAACTTAGGGCCATGGAAACAATAAAATTTACCACTTGGTAGATTTTAAAAATTCCAGGCCCCTTATAACTCAAGCCCTGATTCTTCATTTTATAAAAGAATTATTTTTGACGATACGTACTGAGGAAATCACCTATTTCCTGCATTGCCCGTGACAGAACCTTTGATTCCGGTAACATGACTATTCTAAAATGATCCGGTTCCGGCCAGTCAAATCCACTTCCCGCAACAAGCAAAATATGCTTACTCTCCAGTAAATCCAGTACAAATTTTTTGTCACTTGTAATATTAAATTTTTGGGTATCAATTTTTGGGAAAAGATAGAACGCGGCCGAATTTTTAACGTATGTAATTCCCTCAATCTGATCTAAAGCTTTAGTTGTCGCCTCTCTTTGTTCATAAATTCTTCCGCCGGGAGAAATCAACGCGTTTGTGCTTTCTTCATCCGCCAATGCCGACGGAATCACAAGTTGTGTTAATGCATTGCCACACAAACGCATGGCAGCCAGTTTCGTAACAGACGCGATTAACCCGTCAATTTGCCCGCGCGGCCCGCTGATTGCCAGCCAGCCACAACGAAACCCACATACGATGTGCGACTTAGATAACCCATTGAAGGTGAGGACCGGCATATCAGGCGCAAGTGCCGCTGTAGAAAAATGTTCTAACCCATCCATCACCAATCGGTCATAAATTTCGTCCGAACAAATAAGCAAGTTGTGTTCTCTTGCAAGTTGAATGATCTGCTCCAGCACTTCTTTTGAATATACCGCACCCGTCGGATTATTGGGGTTAATAATCAGTATGGCACGTGTTTTAGGTGTGATCTTTTTACGAATATCGACCACATCAGGATACCATGCAGAAGCTTCATCACAGCGATAGAGCACCGGCGTCGCTCCGACAATATGCGCCATATTCGTCCAAAGTGAATAACTTGGAGATGGAATAAGAATCTCATCACCGGGATTTAAAAACGCAGTCATCGCCATATTGACCACTTCACTGACACCATTTCCTATGAATATATCATCCATGGTAAAATCCAAAATCCCTTTACCAACGTGATAGTCACATATTGCTTTTCTGGCATCCGGCATACCTTTTAAGTCACAATATCCCACGGCCTTGTCCAAATTGCTAACTAAGGCCGTGCGCACACTATCAGGCATAGTAAACCCAAATGTATCTGGATTTCCTGTATTGAGTCTTAACACATCAATGCCGTTAGAAACCATTTCCATGGCTTTTTCAAAAACAGGACCGCGTATATCTGAATGGACTTTTTCCATTCTATCTGAAGATGGTATGGGGTTCATTATTAAATGCCTCTTTATACTTTCTTATAATCGCCTTGCGGCTTGCAATATTAATATATAAATTCAATTAGTTATATACTAACCACTCTTAAATTAATGACATTGATATCATACTATATGTCAAAAGACGAGCACCACTTTAGACAGGGGTGGTGTAACAGGTATGAGTTCAGGTCTTGAATTATTACTTTTAATCAAATTAGTTTCTAAAGAGGCAACTCCAAGATTGCGCAACATTAAGGCTTGACCATTGCGGTCACCGGCGGTGTGGTACAGGATAAGTGCTTTTGGGAAAGCATCGAACGCTTGCGGATAGTGACCCTGCCGGAAAAAATAGACTCCTTCCATCATATGTTGAATCGCCGGCTCGTTAGTTTCCCGGCTTGGTTGCGCATGGGCCGAGCATACTAACCCGTGATCAAAATAATCATCCCTGCTGTAGGCCCATTTATAAGGATGGTAATCAGGCCACAAACCGCAAAAAAGAGCACGACAACACCGATTTTTATTGTAACAGAGCTTACCTCAAAATTCAGGATTCACCCTGTCGAATGTCAACCGGCGTCAGGATTTCATCCGGCGCGGGGGCTGCCCGGGGGATGCCGATATCTTCAAAAAAGAGTTCAATTTCTCTCTCGCGTCGCTTCTTCAGACCGGCCAGCTCCCTGCCGCCGGCTTTTACCCAGCGGCGCAACTGGAAGGGTACCCGTTCAAATTCATCTTTATTAATGACCTTGAGAAGTGTCGAGCGTCGAAAATTTCCACCCCCGACATTGTACACAAAATCACACAAGGCGGCATATTGACCATCCGTCAGTGGCAGTTTAACCGCGGTCAACACTGCCCGTTCGGCCTGCTCCATGTCTTTTCGAAGCATTTGAGCGCCTTTGGCTTCACTGACGCCCTGAAGGAACTCTTCCGGCTCACTGCCGTCACAAGGAGCTAACTTGATCAGATGACCATATGCGATGGTGCAGTATTGGGCCGCATCGTTGTAAAGATGACTTCGAAATCCTTCCGATTCTTTGGTCAGCTGCAGTCCTTTGTCATATACGCCCCGAAGGGTGACTCCCGGAGGCAGGGCCGCCCGTTCTTCAGGTTCAAGAAAAATGCCCGCGGTAGGTGTATCCACTGATGGGTAAGAGGGTGTTTCAACATTGCTACAGCCTCCCGCAAATCCACTTATTAACACGATAATGATGAATCCTGCCATACGTATATATCGCATCGTCGTACCTCCCATTATAAGACTGATTATTATATATTTGGACATTAACCTGCTTATCGAAACCAATCCTGAAAAAACGTCTGTTGATCCGCCGGCGAATGCGTTTCCTCTATAACATGGGGATCGACTGATCTTTCGAGAGGTTGGTTAATCACCATGCCGGCGGTATTGATACCGATGGCTACGGCAAAAATAGTCATGGAGTTGATAATGTAAAAAATGATCCGCTGATAGACGGGTACGGATTTATCGGCCCAGACACTCAGCCCGAACAACAAGCTGATTGCAAGACCTGTCCAGTTGCCGGGCAGACCAAACTGGCTGACCAGCGTGCCTGTGATCATTGTCGTGGTGGTGCCGGCAACTCCCGGCGTCAACATGGCTTTCGATTGAAAAAATTCTTCCATTCAAATCCTCCAATGTGCTGCAGATGATGGTAACGGCAAAAATTCGGGTTATCTGCCGCAGTTGAGGTTTTCGTTGCAGACGTTTTTCAGCGATTTCAAGCCGGGTTGTCCGCGGAAATCGACGAGTTCTTCGGCAAACCTGCGGTATCGCCAGCGTGCCTTCCGTGTCATCGTTTTTCTGTCCCAGCGTTCCCAATCCTTCTTGTATTTGATTTTCTGGTATTCAACCCCGGTGTCCGGCTCAACCGGAAGAATACGCGGGTTACCGTCCCATCCATGGGATCCCCAGGCGATACGTTTTTCCGGATCAATGACCATTACAACGTGTCCATCACCGCGGGTATCATCCCGGTACACCAGAATATCACCGATTTGTAAAGGCGTGTTGTCATCACACCGCTCAAATTCATCCTGCATAAGTGTCTCATCGGAAGCCATCATGGCCGTGGTAAGGTATCGGTCATCTCTGTTGTACGGCAACCCCGAACGGGTAAACGCAAACCATATCGCTCGTGAACAGTCGATGCCGCGTTGCAGGTTTTCTTCATCGGATGCTCCGTCCCAAGCATGTTGGCGGTAACCGAATCCGTCCCCGGCAGAGGCCCGGGCCAGCCAGTCTGCCCGCTCAAGAACCTTATACAACGCCGTGGTTTCGTCATCGGGCAGGTATGGTCGAATATCGAAATGGGTAAGGGTGTATTCACGCCAGTCAAAGGGTTGACCGGGGGCCCTTGCATTATTTAGAAACCGCTGGTTGGCTTCCACTTTTACAGCAATTGAGCTCAGTGTCCAGGTGCTGTTTTCAACCGATCCGTCATCTACAGTTTCAATACCGCGTTTTCCTTTTTGAAAATAGCGATGCAGCGCTTGTTGCAAACCCGAAGTACCTGGAGAACGGCTGACGGCAGGTGCTGCAAACTGCCCCCACTCGACGGGATTGGTTTCCTGGGTTCCAAAAACAATAATCCGGTCCTGTACATTTAAGGGCGGCGTACCCATGAAGGTTTCGCCGGAAGCATTGAACAGGTAACGCTCTCCCGGCATCAGTCTGACTTTACGGCCATCGCGGGGCAATGCAAACATGCCGCCATCCGTTGAAAGAATCAGTGCGCCAATCAGAAGGGGCGTGGGAGAATCACTCGACAAGGCGACTTGTACATTCCATGCGTGGCAAAGGGGAATGATCTGCAGCGTATTGGGTTCGGCCTGTTCCCATATCCCGTTGGCACATCGGTTCTGCTTTGAGGCCGGAATCAGGCTGACGTTTAACGTCTCATTATCTATGAAATCCGATCCGCCGTCGCCCCGCAGTTGAAGCAAAGCGCGCTGACGGGCATGCTGTCTAAGACTTTCGGCAATGACGGTGTCGGATGCGTAAGTATTCCGGATGCGGTTCTCAGGTCCCTTCAGTATTAAACGGTTGCCGTTACCCACGCTCAGTTCAAAATCACCCGGGCCTTCAACCAGCTTTACGGATAAGCCGGTCTCTCCGTCCTTTTCCACCGCCATCCTGATCTTCCGGCCGCGTTCTACCGGAATTCCTCCGGATTCCTCAGGGGGGCGGATACGCACTTTCAAGGCAATATATGAATTTGCGGGACGAACCATCACCGCGAGATCACCCGGTTTAATTTCCGGATGATCCTGTTCGGCGGCGGATATGACGGCAGAGGCGTTCAGCCCTGTGACGTTGGTAAGGACCACCGTCGCCTTTGATTTACCTGGATCACGGGTATCTGCGCCGGTAACGGCGCCGTCATAAATGCGGAATTCCGCACCCTCTCCAATTCCCGGCAATGACGGACCACCGAGCTCGAGCGGAGGACCGGCCTTGAGAACTTCCCAGGCGATCGGACGATCGCGGGTTTTACTGTCAAAAACGGTGCGGGACAGATCGCCGTGAAAATACGGAACCTGGGGACTTTCCGCAGCGACCAGAAGGGGAACCTGCCGGGCAGCCTGAGCGTATGTCATGGGTTGATTGCCCGCGTCTGCCAGAATTTGCAACAGTGCATCCGTAAAAATTCCCTTTCCATTTTTTTCCAGCGCCGGATTGCTGTCGGTCGCAGCAGAAAAGACCACCGTGCCCGCCAGCGACTCGGTGACCCATCCGGCATCTTGGTCTCCACCTGGGACTGCGGTGGAAGGTGCCGCATCGGCGGCATCCGCCATGGGCTCAAAAAAACGGGCTGCCGTCGTGCCTGCATCGGGGTCCCGGGTTGCGGTACCGGCGTTACATGAATCCAGAATGACGGTAATATGGCGGGTTTTTCGATGCAGCCGCGCCAGCATCTGATTGAATTCATCGTCCCGCAGATCCTGAATACCGTCGGTACGGGCATCATGAAACATTAATGTTTCGTCCCATTCATCCGGTTCATCGCCATTTTTGTCGCGAGCTTGTGAGCCGTGACCGGCAAAGAAAATCACAACCACATCATTTTCACGGGCCCGTTCGACCAGGGCCTTGTCAAACTGCTTTTTGAACTGTCCCGTAGTTGCCTGTTCATCGAGAAGCAAACAGACATTCTGCCTGGGGAAGGCGTACCCGTTTTTTTCGGTCAAAAGTTCATAAAACCGGCGGGCATCATTAGGCGGTCCCTTGAGATCGGGAATGTTGTCATTTTTGTATTCACCGACACCGACAATCAGGGCCAGGCGTCGCTGCCCGTCAATGTCAACGGCCTTTCCGGAACTACATATGTCCGTCGTTCCGGCAACCGACGAATTCTTCTGATTCGTATCTTCCCCCTGACATCCCGTTGCGTGCATTCCGATCATGCACATTAAAAAAAGAATCATGATTACACACCGCCGCCGGGTATCTAAAAAGTGTCGCATCGCCGCCTCCAGAACTTATAATCAATCGTTATTTTTTTAGGGGCTCGGAAAAAATTAATGCTACAAATTTTGCGCCGAATTTTTATTCGTATTCAAGGCGCGACTTAGTGAGCATATTGGAATATGTACCCTAAGTCGCAACGAAGAATATAGATTATCTACTGTAGGATAGGAAGATGCTTTTTGTCAAGAAAAGAAAAAGGTCTGAAAGACCTGAGTACTTCTTATATTATCAGGGGTATAAAAAACAAAATTCAAACTATAAACTATGGGTTAACCCTTTATCACAAAGCCATAATCTGTTAAATTTAAGTAACTCTGCCTTATTTTTAACGTACTCAAACAAAACTAAAAAGAAAGTGAATCAACATGGATATCAGCAATCAACGCATATTAGTCATAGGTGGATCAGGATTAGTGGGAAAAGCTGTATGCCGAAAGTTAATTTCACACCCGGAACAACAACCGGCAGCCATTACAATTACAGGTCGATCTTCTTCCAAGGTTGAAAAAACGTTAGACGAGTTAAAAAAACTCAGCACAACAACTAAATTTTCAGGTATCACCGGCGATATTTTTTGCCGAAGTGCTCTTAAAGACATGGGACGAAAAACGATCTTGTCTGAACAAAAAACACGAGAACTCTACATTAAAGACATCATCGCCCCACTTAATCAAGAGATTGTTAAAGAATCCTATCTCTACCAAATGATTCAAAAAGAACGTCCGGATATCATTATAGATAGTGTCAACACATCAACAGCATTAGCTTATCAAGACGTCTTTTCTGAAAGCAGGCGCTTACAAAAAGAAATCCAAACCCCAAAAACCGCTGTTGATGATACGCTTTTTGAAGAAATTGAAACCCTCATCGCTACCCAATATACGCCGCAATTAGTGCGCCATATTCAAATTTTATGGCGAGCCTTAAATGACCACCAAGTAAAAATGTACCTTAAAATCGGCACCACAGGCACTGGAGGGATGGGTTTAAATATTCCTTTTACCCATTCTGAAGATAAACCCTCAAGGGTTCTTCTAGCCAAATCAGCAATGGCTGGTGCACATTCGATGCTTTTATTTATCTTAGGCAGAAGCGCAAACCAGGAAAGAGGCCACAGCCACTGGAATCATGACCGCAACCTCAAACGCATGGCGCCTATCATCAAAGAAATAAAGCCGGCTGCTTTAATTGCATGGGAATCAATTGAATTTGGGGAAATAACGCATAAAGGCAAAACGGTTAAGCTTGTTGATCACAAACCTGAACATGCTTTAGACTACAAAACGTCCTTGAAATCAGAAACAACACCTTGGCAAAAAACCGGTGAAACCTTTAAAGCGCCATTTATCGACACCGGAGAAAATGGTATTTTT
Organism: uncultured Desulfobacter sp.; assembly: GCF_963666695.1. Classification (GTDB taxonomy): domain Bacteria; phylum Desulfobacterota; class Desulfobacteria; order Desulfobacterales; family Desulfobacteraceae; genus Desulfobacter. The sequence goes on along the minus strand of NZ_OY762947.1, from coordinate 1,597,338 downwards.
TCTCGTTTTGAATTTGAAACGTTAAGCGAAGAAGGGTTGATGGAAATCATCACGCCTGAAGATATCGCAAATGAAGTCTTACAATGCCTGCAAGGAGGTAACAGCGGACACGATATTGTCAGTGCGTTAGATTCCTCAATCTTAGGCCCTACGTTCAGAGGAGGGTATATGAGAGAAAGAGCACTGGAGTCACTAAGATATCTAGAAAAAAAATATGGCGTGCCAAGCATAGCCTTTGAAAACCTTGGCCCCCCTAAATTAGCAAAATTATTCTATGAAATTTTTATTATTGAAAAGCATATTAAGCTATTAGATCCGATTGAAGTGGATGAAAAAACGTTGTCGGAGCGCTGTGTGCAAACCATCACGGAAGATAGCTTTCTAAGGCAATCATCCCTGGCCGTTGGGCTTGCCATCGTTTTACCTGGAGATAAACTTTTACGGGGAGAACAGCTTGCGATTCCCAGCCATTGGGAATACCCCGAAAAAGGCGACGTTTCTTTGCAGCAATTTAACCAGTTTGCTGATAAGGGCTGGATTGATTTAAGACCAAGCAACATGAAAGTTTGGATTGAGCGTCTTGAGCAACTTCAAAAAGAAATCGCAGGTCCTAAAGAAAAAAATACACACGAAAAAGATGATACCAGCTCTAACAGCATTCGCAACAAAAGATATTGGCAACAAGCAGTTGAAAAGGGTGAATTAGGTTCGATTATCAGTTGGATTTTCCTAAAGGAAGATAACGGTGAAAGAATCAAAAATTAAACACCGTCTATCTACTATATAGCTAACTCCATACAAGAGCATGAAGGACATGACGATTTATTTCTCGGTATATATTCTTCATGCTCTTCATGTCCTTCATGGTAAAATAAAATATTCAGAGCTTAAGGTTATGATAGTGGGGGTGTGGTGTCATTCAAACAACCAGCCGTATTCCAATCCCGGCCCAACACATTTCCAACCCTCATCAAGTAATGAAAGACCTGTCGATCTGAAATCAACATCCGTTTGACGATCAACGATATTAACATTTCCATTCTGATCTGATTGAAAGGCAACAGCTTTTCCATCTTTATGCAATAGTACAAAACTATTGGCATCTTTTTGAAAGAGCCTTTGTAAGCCGGCTTTTGGATAATCATCCTCATTCATCGTTAAGTTGCACTCCTGTTTGGGTTAATCGCCTTTTATTGGGTTTCAATTCTTGTACCGTTTAAAAAACAGTGTTATCGGAATTGACATAAAACTACAACTAATTTACATGCGCTCCCCCCGCCCATCGGTATCGGAGGCATTGACTTTTTGCCCCGGCCCGCTGTAATAAAACGGCATGAATATTAAAATGATGATCAGCAGGGATACCGGCCTGAAAGAAAACCAGGTGGCAGCAGTTCTGGATTTGCTGGACCAGGGTTCCACAGTGCCTTTCATAGCAAGGTACAGAAAAGAGCGCACAGGCAGCCTGGACGAGGTGACCATATCCGATATCCGGGACAGGGCAAAAACCCTAAAAGAACTGGCAGCCAGGAAACAGGCCATTGTCAAATCTTTGGAGGAAAGGCAGCTTTACACCAAGGATCTGGCCCAACTCATTGAAAATGCAGATTCCATGACCCGGCTAGAGGATGTGTATGAAAAGTACCGGCCCAAAAGGCGAACCCGTGCCACAATTGCCCGGGAAAAAGGGCTGGAGCCTCTGGCCCGGATGATTCTGGAACCTAAAACCGGCATCGACCTTCAAAAGGAGGCAGCCGGATTCATCGGCCCTGATGTGGAAAGTCTGGAAGCGGCATGGGCCGGCGCCAGGGACATCATCGCTGAAATCATTAACGAAGATGCATCCATCCGGTCGGGTATCAGGGACTTGTTCATCAAAACGGCCATGATCCACGCAACCGTAATCAAGGGCAAATCCGACGACGGAGCCAAGTTCAAGGACTATTTTGACTGGGAGGAACCGGCATTTAAAGCACCGTCCCACAGGATTCTTGCCATGCTCAGGGGAGCCGGCGAAAAAGTTTTGCGTGTCCATGTATTGCCCGATGAAACAAAAGCGTTGAATATCATCCATGGAATTTACCCGGGCAAAAGAAAGGGTTGCCCCGGCAGCCGGGAGCAGATCCTTGCGGCCGCTGAAGACGCCTACAAACGCCTGCTGTCCAAATCCATTGAAAATGAGGCATTACGGATTCTCAAACAAAAGGCCGATGAAAAGGCCGTGGCGGTTTTCTCGGACAATTTACGGCAGGTGCTTCTCTCCCCTCCCCTGGGCGGCAGGCCCGTGCTGGCGGTTGACCCGGGATTCCGCACCGGATGCAAAATAGCCTGCCTGGATGCCACAGGAAAACTTGTCCACCATGATGTCATCCATCCCCATACCCCAAACGGAAAAGCATCCGCGTCACAACTCATTCCTGAACTTGTCAACCGTCACAAAATCCGAGCCATCGCCGTGGGTAACGGTACGGCAGGCCGGGAAACGGAAAGCTTCATCAGGGAGCTGAAACTGCCCGAAGACGTGGATGTGATCATGGTGGATGAAAGCGGGGCATCAATCTATTCAGCGTCTGAAACGGCCAGGGAAGAATTTCCTGATCATGACATTACGGTCAGGGGCGCGGTTTCAATCGGCAGACGGCTTATGGACCCCTTGGCAGAGCTTGTCAAGGTGGAACCCAAATCCATCGGGGTGGGACAGTACCAGCACGATGTGGACCAGAACATGCTTCAGACCGCCCTGGACGATGTGGTGGTGTCATGTGTCAACCAGGTGGGCGTGGAGGCCAACACCGCGTCAAAGCAGCTGTTATCCCGGGTATCCGGCCTGAACGCCGGCATCGCCGCCAACATGGTCAAATACCGGGATGAAAACGGCGCCTTTGCATCCAGAACCGAATTTCTCAAGGTGCCCCGCCTGGGCAAAAAAGCATTTGAACAGGCCGCAGGGTTCTTAAGAATCCAAAACGGAAAAAATCCCCTGGACCGCAGCGGCATCCACCCCGAGTCCTATCCCGTGGTTAAACAGATGGCCAAAGACTTAGGCTGCCGTGTGGAAGAGATGATGACGGCAAAAAGCCCGGTCCAGGGCATGGACCTTGCGCCCTATGTGACGGAGACCATAGGCATTCCCACGCTCAAGGACATCGTTGCCGAACTGGCAGCCCCGGGCCGGGACCCCCGGCAGCCGTTCCAGGCATTTTCCTTTGACAAAAACATCCACGATATTAAAGACCTGGTGCCGGACATGGTTGTTCCCGGCATTGTGACCAATGTCACCGCATTTGGCGCCTTTGTGGATATCGGGGTACACCAGGACGGACTTGTCCACATCAGCCAGTTAGCTGACCGGTTTGTCAAAGATCCCAATGAGGTGGTCAAAGTGCGGCAGCACGTAATGGTTCGCGTTCTTGAGGTGGACATCCCCAGAAAACGGATCTCGTTATCCATGAAAAAACGCTGAAATAAAGAAACGAGTCTTAAATAACTTTTCCATTTTGCTATATCCGGAAGCGCGGGCGGGACGCCCGCGCTCCCAGGTTAAGTTATCTCACTCTTATTCCTAAGCGCCCAGATACGCTTTTTTCACCTCAGGATCGTCAAGCAGCTTATCAGCCGGGCCTTCAAGCACAAGCTTGCCATGTTCAATCACATAACCTCTTTGGGCAAACTTAAGGGCCAGCCGGGCATTCTGCTCCACCAGCAGGATGGTGGTGCCGTGCTTATTGATCTCTTTTAAGGCATCAAACATTTCAAGCATGAGCAAGGGCGCAAGCCCCATGGAGGGCTCATCCAGAATCATAAGTTTTCTGCCGCTCATGTATCCCCGGCCCACGGCAAGCATCTGCTGTTCCCCGCCGGACATGGTACCGGCGAACTGATTTTTCCGCTCTTCAAGGCGTGGGAAAAGATCAAACACCCACTTTTTATCCTTTGCAATCTGGTCGGTATCTTTTCTGGCAAAACAGGCCAGAGTTAAGTTTTCCGTTACCGTGAGATTGCCGAATATCCGTCGGCCTTCGGGCACATGGGAGATGCCAAGTCGGCTGACCACTTTGTCGGTGTTATAGGACAGCACATCCTCACCCTCAAATTCAATAAAGGACCCCGGCTCACTGGGCACCATCCGGGAAATGGCCCGAAGGGTGGTACTTTTGCCCGCACCGTTGGCCCCGATAATGGTGACGATTTCACCGGTGTCAATGCTGAAGTCCAGCCCGTGAAGCGCCTTGATATTGCCGTAGGACACCTTAAGATTTTTAACATTCAGCTGCATCAGGTCAAATCCTCCTTGCCCAAATAGGCTTCAATCACGTGGGGGTTGTTCTGGATCTCTTCGGGTGGTCCTTCGGCGATCACTTCGCCAAACACCAGGGTCTGGATATGCTGGCAAAGCTCCATCACAAATTTCATGCGGTGTTCAATCAGGAAAATAGCCACCCCGAAATCCTGGTGTACCTGCTTGATAATTTTAATCATCTGAATCAGTTCATCAGGGGTCATGCCTGCGGTGGGCTCATCCAAAAAAAGCACTTTGGGGTTTGTGGCCATGGCCCGGGCCATCTCCACCCGCCGTTGAGCCCCGTAGGGAAGGCTTGTGACCAGCTGGTCGGCGTGCTGCTTAATGTCAAAAAGTTCCAAAAGCCGGTAGGCATTCTCTTCGGCTTTGGCTTCCTGCCTGCGGCATTTGCCGGTATTAAAAAACGAGTCAAAAAGGTTGTAGGAGAGCTGGGAATAATGAGCCATTTTGATATGGTCCAATACGTTCATGTGCCGCCACAGGGCCAGATTCTGAAATGTTCTGCCAAGCCCCTTGGCTGCAATCTCATTGGTTTCCAGACCTACAATACTTTCATTTTCAAGTGTAATACGTCCTTCGGTGGGGGTATAAACCCCTGTGATCAGGTTGAAAACGGTTGTTTTGCCGGCCCCGTTGGGGCCGATCAGTCCCACAATCTGGTCTGGTCCAACCGAAAGATTATAGTTGTGAACCGCCCGCAACCCACCAAAATAGTGGGTCATTTTATTTACATGGAGTAAAGGCGTCATGGTATTATCCTTTCTTTCTGGCCGCAAGAAGTTTTCCGGCATTGATTTCCCTAAAAGAAATCAAACCGTATGGCCTGAAGATCATGACAAAAATCAGTATCAGTGGAATAATGATCCACTTGAACAGTTCCAGGGGCCGCAGGGCTTCGCCCAAAATATTAATGGAAACAGCGCCCACAATGGAGCCAACAATGGAATTAAGACCGCCGAAATAGACCATGGCAAGAATTTCCGCCAGCCGGTTGATGCTGAACATGCCCGGATTTATATAGGTCAGCACATGAGCAAAAAGGCCACCGGCCACACCTGCCCAGAATGCGCCGAACATAAAGGCCGTCATCTTGGTTTTCCGGGTTTTTACAGTCATGGATTCGGAAGCGGCCTCGTCATCACGCACGGCATTAAGGGCCTTTCCCATGATGGAGGTGACAAAATTATGAATCACCCAGATGCACAGCATGGTCCAGATAAAAATAACATGAAGCGGGGCTAGATCAGGCTGCCCGCCCATGCCCCGGGCACCGCCGATGACATTGAGATTTTCCACCGCGCTTTTGACAATGAACATAAAGGCCAGTGAGATAATGGCCAGGTAATCCCCCCGGGTCCTGAATGAGGGTATGGCCACTAAAAGAGATGTAATGGCAGCGGCGGCGCCCCCCATGACCAAAGCAAAAGGGAAAAGCCACGGCCCCAGGGAAGGCGGCAGTACGGCAGCCCCGAAAATCTTGTCATTGGCAAACAAAAACAGGGTAATCACGGACGAAACATAGGCTCCCACCGCCATGAATCCCGGATGGGAACAGGAGAACTCACCCTGATAGCCGTTGATGACGTTAATGCTGATAGTCAAAATAATGGATATCAGCGTCAATTTCACCACAAGCACACGATAATCATTGATCCCTGCCCAAAGGGACAAGATGCCGTAAAAACAACACAAATGAATCAGCACGGAGATCCATAAAGGCAGCTTTTCCATGGCACCTGCCAGCGGGTTGGTAAAAAAAGCAGTGGCCTTTCCCACAATGCAGATCGGCAGAACATAGACAACCAGGTCATAGGCCAGAACCCCGGGAATCATGACCGGATCTTTGAGCATTAAGATGGCACCAAACAGCACCGGGATTTTGGGCAGACCCAGGTAGTAGGAAATATAGTCGTATCCCCAGAAATACTCGATCAACACAGCAGCCAGCAGTCCTAAGAGCCAGCCTGCCATGGGTATGTTCCGAAGGAAATTTTTTATTGATTTTACAATCTTCATGGCAACGTTTCTTTCTGAAAACGGGTAAAGAGGTAAAACTCGATCATCAAGTTTTTAGGGAATTTGTTCAAATTCAAGGCGGAAACAATTTTTAACCGGAGGAATATACGGCATATTTTGAGGATTAAAAATTGTTTCCAACGAAGAAGTTGGACAAATTAACAAAAACTTGATCATCGAGTAAAAATTACAGCCTTAGTTTGGTACTGTGCTCCATGCCGAAAAATCCCCTTGGTCTGAAGGTCAGTATCAAAAGAATAATGGAATAGGCAATAAGATCCCTCAGGGTGGACGGAAATATGGTGGCGACAAATATTTCAATAAACCCTAAAAGGTAACCGGCCAAGGCCGCACCCTTAATAGAGCCGCGGCCACCAAGAATTGCTGCAACAAAGGCTTTCCAGCCAATCAGAACCCCCATGTACGGATCCAGGATGGGATATGCCTGGCCGTAGAGGATCCCGGCGACCGCAGCCAACCCCGCACCAATGGCAAAGGTTAAAGGTGCTATAATGTTGATGGAGACCCCCATGAGGGGTACGGCCAGAAAATCATAGGACATGGCGCGCATGGCCATCCCCCATTTGGTTTTCTGGATAAAGGTGTGCAACGCCAGCATGAGCAACAAGCTGATGATGATAATCATCACCTTAATATTTGTAAAATAAACCCCGCCTATATTATAGGAGACTGATTCAATGAGCGGTGGAAAGCTTAAACGCTTGGCACCCAGAAGAATCAAAATACCGGTTTCAAAAATGATGCCGATCATCAGGCCCGTAATGGCAGCAGAGGCGCGGGGCGCCTGGCGCAAAGGCCGGTAGCCTGCCACTTCCACAAACACCCCGATCCAGGAGGCTAAAAACATGGTCACTACAATGGTGGCCAGAAAAATGAGAGGCCCCGGTAAAAAGCCCGAAAACAAAGCAAGGAAAATCGTTGCAATAGCAAAACCGATATAGGTGCCCAGCATAAAAATATCACCATGGGCAAAGTTAAAAAGCATCAAAACGCCATACACCATGGAGTACCCAATGGAGATAACAGCGTAAAAACTTCCTCGCTGGAGTGCATTGATAAAGTTCTGAATAAAATACGGTATCAGATCAGTAAAGGATTCCATACAGCAACTCCTGTTACTCGATGATCAAATTTTTGTTAATGTTTATCGATAATCGAGTGTTAAAACAATGAAATTAGGTTGAAAAAGAAACTGCCGCGTTCAGGTTGCGGCAGTCACTTTTTCTAACTTAAAACGTATTAAAAAAATTCTGTACACCAACTATGGGCATACGGATTTATAGAACTCGTATTCACCCTTATCGTTTATTTTTACAATAACGGCACATTTGACCGGGTCACCCTCTTCGGTGAAGGTCATGTTACCGGTGATACCTGCAAAATTTTTAATTTTTGCCAGGGCATCCCGGACAGCCAGGCGGTCTTCCTCGATTCTACCGGTCAATTTTCCGGTATCCTCAATGGCCTGCTGGGCCAAACGAAGGGCATCCCAGGTCAGCGCTGCCACATCATCGGGAATGTAACCGTATGTTTCATTGTAGCGGTCAATGAATTCCTTGGTTGCGCCCTTGGCACCGGCAGCTGCGTAATGGGAAGAGAAAAACTGACCGTAGCAAGCTTCCCCGCACAGTTCAACAGTCTCGGCTGATCCCCAGGAATCGGAACCCACAACGGGTCCTTTCCATCCCAGCTCTTGGGCCTGTTTAACAATCAGGGGGACTTCATTATAGTATTGCGGGGTAAAAAGCACCTGGGCACCGGACTGAATAATTTTGGTCAGCTGGGAAGAAAAGTCCGTGTCTTTTGTGGTAAAACTTTCAAAGGCAACAACGGAGCCTGGACCATGTTTCTTTTCCCATGCGTCCTTGAATACTTCAGCAAGACCTTTGGGATAGTCAGAAGCCACGTCATAAAGCACAGCTGCCTTGGTGAAGTTGAACTCATCGGTGATGAAGTTTGCCACAACAGGACCCTGGAAAGGATCAAGGAAGCAGCCGCGGAATACAAACGGGCGGTTCATGGTGGTGTCCGGGTTGGTGGACCAGGGACTGATCATAACGGTTTTGTATTTGTTTGCCACTTCACCAGCCGGTACAGCCTGTTTGGAAGACTGCGGGCCGACAATGGCCAGCACATCATCCTGGCTTATCATTTTGGTATTGGCTTTTACCGCAGATTCTGCTTTGGATTCATTGTCTTCAACAACCAGTTCGACCTTGTACTTTTGGCCGCCGACTTCAATGCCGCCTGCCTTTTCAATGTCTGATAGCCACATTTGTGCGGCATATTTACTTCCTTCCCCAACCTTTGGAATGTCTCCGGTCAAAGGTGCATTGATGCCGATTTTAATGACGGTCTCTCTTTTGCAAAACGCAGATGAAGAAAAAACCATGGTCAGTGCAATGACAGCCGCCAGACAACAAGTAATTTTTTTCAATGTTTCCTCCTACTATAGTTAAATAAATTAATGTATAAGAAAATAGAAAAGCGAAGTAAAGGGGATTATTTTTTGAAATTTGATATTGGACATTTTTTTACGAATTGCATACTGGTGCCGACGCTCATCATTGGACTGTGGTTCACTAATGTTGGGCATTCCTATGCCCAAAATACAGCGGATAATGCAACCGGCAGTATTCAGTTAACCCCGACTGAAAAGGTCTGGTTAGACAGTCATCCCACTATTACCATTGCAGGCCCCCGTTCCTTTCCGCCATTTCACTATTATGAAAAAAGCAAATTAAAAGGCCTTTCCGCAGATTATACCAAATTTATAGCGGATAGCTTAGGGCTTAAATTGCGTATCCTGGCAGACCTTCCCTGGCCCCAAGTGTTGAAAAGGGTCCGACAGGGAGACATTGACCTGATCATCTGTATTGCAAAAACAGCTGACCGGGAAACCTATTTAGATTTTTCAGATCCCTATCTAACGTCCCCCCTGGTTATTGTCACCCGTGATAGCAGCCCTTTTATATCCGGCATTGAAGACCTTCATGGGAAAACCCTGGCCATGGTACCCAAAACCCTTGTACCGGAATGGCTCTCCAGGGACGGAATTGACGTTTCGTCTCTTTATGTGCAATCCCCTCTACAAGGGCTTGAAGCGGTCTCCTTTTCACGGGCAGACGCAGCCATAGATAACCTGGCAACAGCCAACTATTTGATTCATCAAAACGGGCTGGCAAATCTTAAAATCGCAGCACCAACACCCTATGATGATTATCGGTTGTATATGGCCGTCCCCAAGGGGCACCAGGAACTTCTCACAAGTGTAAACAAAGCACTGGCCTCTATGTCTTCCCAACAAAAAAGTGATATTCGCAACCACTGGCTGTCCGTCAAATACGACTATGGCGTCAGTCCCAAAGATGTGTTTCGATATATATTTTTAATTCTTTTGTTCGCTCTTGGCGTTATTTTTGCGTTACTGTTCCGCAGTCACAGGCTCGCAAAAGAGACCCAAGAAAGGATTGCCACGGAAAAAGCCCTGCGGGAAAGCGAAGAAAAACTTCGTAACATCCTGGACAACAGCACCAACATGTATTATTCCCATAGCCCTGACCATGAAATCACTTACATCAGCCCCCGGTGCAGACAGATCCTGCAGTGCGAACCCGAAGAGGCCATGAAACGATGGACTGAATTTGCCACGGACAATCCCATCAACCTCAAAGGGGTTGAATATACTGAAAAGGCCATTAAAACCGGACAGCGCCAGCCCCCATATGAACTGGAACTGAAAGGAAATGAAGGGCGCAAAGTTATAGTTGAAATCCGTGAACACCCGGTTGTAAAAAATGGCAGAACCGTAGCTATTGTTGGTTCCGCAACCGATATTACAAAGCATAAAAAGGCTGAAAAAGAGAGAGAAGCCCTGCACCGCCAACTTTTTCAGGCCCGCAAAATGGAGTCCATCGGCACCCTGGCAGGCGGCATTGCCCATGAATTTAACAACATTTTGGGAATCATCCTGGGAAATGCCCAGCTGGCAATGCTGGACCTGCCCGAAGAGAATCCAGCCCGGTCACGCATCAATGAAATTCAGACCGCCTGCCTCAGGGCCAAAGAAGTTGTCCTGGAACTACTCAGCTTCAGTCGACAGACAAAACAGGGAAAACAACTTTTAAATCCGGCCAAACTCGTTAACGATACGGTTCGGCTTTTAAGGGCATCCATTCCCTCGTCCATTAAAATCTTATGCCAAAACGATGAGTCAATACAGCCAATCAATGCCAATGCCACACAAATCCAGCAGCTCATTATCAACCTGTGCAACAATGCAGTCCGGGCCATGGAGCCCGGCGGCGGCACACTGACCATTTGCCTGGAAACGGCGGACGCCCATGATCTAAAAATGCCCGAACTAGAGGGGGGCTCTGCAGCCGGGGCTGTTCGGCTCACCATTGAAGACACAGGCACAGGCATTGATCCGGGCATACAGGACAGAATTTTTGATCCCTACTTCACCACCAAAGATGTTGGCAAGGGCTCGGGCATGGGACTGGCCATTGTTCATGGTATTGTTCACAACCATGGCGGCGTAATATCCGTTAAAAGTGAAATCGGGCGCGGCTCTGTGTTTACCGTTCTGTTACCGGTAGGTACCACGCCCACGACAGAGGAGGTGTCTGCGGATACCGATCCCGTACCCGGGGGCACAGAAAGCCTAAAATTTACACAAACCAAAAAAATTCCAGATTAAATCTTCCCTTTGTCAAACGAGAAACGCAAACCCAGGCAGTCCGGGCAGTTGATGTGCAGATTGGGGCTCAATCCTATACCGTAAGTACCGGCACCGCAGGATTGACAGGCAACCGGGTCCATGTCCTTGGTTACGGGATTGTAGGTCAGGTTAAAATCCGTATTGCTGCGGCCGGATATGAGCCGGGCAAGCACCCTCACACAGGCAGAAGTCAGATACAAGGCTGCTGCCGGTTTAAAGTCAATACGGATGCCGTACTTATTGAGCAAATCTTTTTTCTTGGCGGCAAGTTCGGCTGGAATCATGGCGATTTTTTCTTCCCGTTCCCTGACCAGGTCCTGGGAAAGCCCGCTCCTGCTGAGGTTTTGCCGCATCTCCTTTTCAAGCGCCTGGTAATATGCTTCAAGACTTGCCGTATCCCTTTGAAACCGCCGGTTCATGCTGTCTACAAATGAGGCCAGCCGGTCTTTCACCAGGTCTTGCCCATATCGGGAGACAATTGTCCGGATCCCTTCAATTTCCTTTTCGTTTAACCCTTTGGCATTTTTGACGTTGAATTCCTTTTGAACATGAGAAAGGCCCTGGGACATGTCCGGGATAACCACACCAGTATCCAAGTTGACACAGATCTCCACAAGGCCTTGTTTTATCTCATCACTTTGGGCGCTATACCGACAGGTCAGTATAAGATACCGGGTTTTTGCCTCGCCGGTCTCCATCACCCGGATCTTGGACTTGTAGAATTGAAACCGGTCTTCGATCAGCCGGTCAAACCCCTGGGTTTTGATATAGTCAAATTTCAGTTCAGCGCGGACAAAGGGAGCGGATTCCCCTGCCAGGGTGAGCATCCGGTCAAGCAACGGGGTATGCAGTTGCACGGCATGAATTTTTGACCGCCCCTCTTCCATAACCTCTTCTGGCCCCACCCGGAAAAATTCATCCATGCCAAGGGTTTGGGCGGCCTCTTCGGGCAGCAGGACATCCCGGATCAGGCCCTGGTCTTCCACCACCCCTCCCCGGGCTTTAAAAAACCGACAGGCAAAATCCATGGCATCAATCTGTTCATGTCTATCAGAGTTCATAGCTGTCTCCAAAAAGCTTGCCGTCCAGCTCTTTTGTTTTCACATATCCTGTTTTGGCCCGTTTCAACCTTGTACCCAGTTTGGCAAAGGAGTCCTCCCGCTCTTCAGAGCTTTGTGAATCCACCCAGATGTCGTAGACTATATCCGAGAACTCCTTTTCCCCCCGGACCCGGCCCAGGATCATGTCAATCTCTCCGATGACCATCTCAAACATATTGATTTTCCGGTCCAGGATATCCAGGATGTAATCCTCAATGGAACCTTGTGCGCAAAAATTATAGATCTGCACTTCCTTTTCCTGGCCGATGCGGTGGATACGGCCGATGCGTTGTTCAATTTTCATGGGATTCCAGGGCAGATCGTAATTGACCATCCGGGAACAAAACTGGATATTGCGCCCCTCCCCGCCGATTTCCGTGGTGACCAGCACCTGGATATTATCCTTAAATGCCTGGATGGCCGCATCTTTTTTCTCATTGGTCATGCCGCCGTGGAAAAGAACAAATGAGATATCATTCCATTCCAGAAATTCAGCCAGGTGGTCCAGGGTCGCCGTATATTTTACAAAAACAATGAGCTTTTCACTGTCCGCGTTGACCAGCTTGAGCAATGCCATGTTCTTGGGGGTATCCACCGTTGTCCGGCACAGGTTTCGAACTGCTTTGATCTCTTTTTCAATCTCCAGCAGCCATGACCGGCTGTCAAGCATCCGATCCAGGGTAGCTTCCACAGCCTTGGGGGACGATCCGGCCTGGGCCAGCAAATTTTTAATCATCAGTTTAGCCCGCCCCTTTTTCTGCTCGTTGAGCAGATGCAAAAGAACCTGAAGACGTTCATAAAAAGCTATCTCACCTTTTGTGGGGGCAATTCGGATGGTGGTAGCAAACCTAGGCGGAATATGAATCCCTGCCAGGGCCCGGGTATTTCGGATCATCACCTGGCCTAACAGATGTTTGAGCATTTCCCTGTTCTGGGGGTCTGTGGGGTCTCCGCGTTTCATGAACCGCTCCCTGAAGGAGGTGGCCGTCTCAAGCTGCCCCGGCTTGAGCAGGGTGATCAGGTTGTACAGCTCCATGAGGTTATTTTCCACGGGCGTGGCCGTAAGTAAAAGGATAAATTTTTTCTTCAAGGCATTGACCAGCTTAAAATTCAACGTGGATTTATTTTTCAAATGATGGGCCTCATCAACAATCACTATGTCATACTCCCGGTTGGTGATCAGATCCCGGTTTTTCTTTGACTTGGCCTGGTTGATGGACGCCACCACAATCTTTTGTTCCCAGAAATTATTGTCCCCGGATTTAAATTCCGGACTGTCGGTTGACGGCACCTTGAGGTTGAATTTGGATGCCATTTCCGTCTGCCACTGGGAGACCAGAGGCGTCGGTGTCAGAATCAACGCGGTTTTCACCATGCCCCGGCGCAAATATTCCGACAGGATGATCAACGCCTCAATGGTTTTGCCCAACCCCACCTCATCGGAGAGCAGCGCCCGTCCCCTGAATTGCTTGAGTACTTTTTTGGCGGTTTCTTCCTGGTACCAGAACGATTTGATTTCCGTAAGCCCCGGCAGGCAGATCAGGGTTTCAAAGGATTCCGCGAACCGGATTTCGTGACTCATGAGCGCCAGTTCATACAAATCCGGCCCGGCGGTGTCAGTTCCGGCCAGGGCTTTGACAAAGGCTGCTTTGTCAATGTTCACGGTCACAGGGACCGATACCGGTTTTTCAGACGCTTTCACCTTAACAGGCTCAAGCACTGATGGTTTGGGTGACGGTTCGGGTGTTGGGGGCGACGGATCAGCCATCTTCGCCGGGTCTTTGGCGTCCGCCCCAGCCAAACCTTCCTGTCGGCTATGAAATTCGTCCATCAGCCGGATGGTTTTCTCACGCTCCCGGACTTGGGTAATTCTTTCTTCACAATAGGCAATGATATTTTTGATGTCGGATTTCTTTTTGCGCTTATCGTCAAGTTTGAGCTGTGTGAAATTTTGGAGCAAGGCTTCAGCGGTTTTCAGGCAAATCTCGTATTTTCCCATATTCACCAGAAGAATGACCCGATTATAACGCATAATATCTGTTATTTTTCCGATTTTCTCAAGGCCGTCCAAGGCATCCAGCTTCACCTGCGAGTCGTCGGCCAACTCACCGATCTGCCCCATAAAACGAAGCACCTCTTCTTCTTTGGGAAGAAACTTGACGGCTTTTTTTATAAACTTGAGCGCCTGGGGAAAATTTTTGGTGTCATAATAATAGTGCGCTTCTCTATAGTAAAACCAGCCTTTATCAGCAGCAGCCTGCCCGGCCTTGACCCGCCTGACCTGCACCTGCTTTTGTTTACGTTTCTGTTTGTGCTTTTCCGTTTTTGATTTTGCCAACACGCCTCCGATGTTAGTGACGGATAATCTTGTAACACGTCAAATTGGAATGGTTTTTATTCATAAGCAATCTGATGTCTGCCCCGGGATTTGGCCTCATACATTTTTTTATCCGCCGCATCAATCAAATTTTTCGGGGTCAAGGATATATCCTTATCATCTGGTCTTACCGTGGCAATGCCGATACTGATGGTGACATGCGAGGCCACCGACGATGCCCCATGGAAAATGGCAATGTCATCCACGGCCTTCTGAAGATTCTTTGCCATCGCCACAGCTTTATCGGATTTTGTATCCGGAAGTACAACGGCAAACTCTTCACCGCCGTACCGGCCGATGAAATCACCTGCCCTTCTAAGGGTCCTTGCCATGGCCGAAGCAATACGTCGCAGGCATTCATCTCCTTTTCCATGACCGTAGGTATCATTATACTCTTTAAAATAGTCAACATCGATAAACAGCAGGGAGATGGGATAACCCGAACGGCTTGCCCGCCGCCATTCCTTTTCAATGACTTCATTGAACCGTCTTCGATTGGGAATTTCGGTCAAGGCATCGATAAATGCATATTTTTCCAGCAATTCCTGTTTCCGCTTAAGGTTGAGGTGGAGTTTCACCCTGGCCTTGACCATAGGCGGGTGAAAAGGCTTAGTAATATAGTCCACTGCCCCCAGGGCAAATCCTCTGTTTTCGTCCATAATTTCAGAAACAGCTGTAATAAAAATTATAGGAATATGCTTTGTTCTCTGATCTTCTTTTATTTTGGCACAAAACTCGTACCCATCCATATCCGGCATAAGAATATCAGATAAAATAATATCCGGTGGTGAATCTGAAATAGCCAGTTTCAAGGCGCGCTGGGCATTTCTTGCAGCGGCAATTTTATAACTGCCGCGAAACAATTCCATCAGTATCTCAATATTCTGTTTATTATCATCCACGATCAGCAACTTTGCCCGATGCTCTTTGCTGTCCACTTGATTCTCCATATACTTACATCCTAATATATATTTTTAACAGCCTGTTGAGGTGGTTATGGGCTTTCCGGCTCTATTTTTTCTTTTACGATCCGGAACATTTTTTTTATCATATCAGATGCCTCATCAATTTCAAAATCATCCATTGCATCCATTAAGTTTTGACAACGCGCTTGCCCTATGACTGTTTTAAAATCCCGGGCAATGCGGTCTACCATATCCCGGGCCGCATCCAGATCGTCATCCAGCATGGGACCGAGGCTGTTCAGCATCTTAACCAAGGCACCCGTATCCTGGATCGGGTCGTCCGGGCCGGGGCTGCTGTTTTGATCCTGTTGGATATCAAGGGTTTTGCCATCCTCCTTTTTTTCTACATGTTTCCTTATACCCGAGAGTACCTGATCCAGTTCATCGCAGAATGGTTGCCAGACCTGGTCCGGCACTTTTATCTCTCCATTGCCTTCCTTTAATGCGGCAATGGCCTGCTCCAGGTCGGAAGCCCGGGCGCAAAGGCCTTCAGCACCGATGTTGCCGGATACCCCTTTAATGGAATGGGCTGTAATTCTAGCATTCTCTAAGGCTGTGGCCAAATCTTTTTTTTGGGTCAAAAAAAGAGTCAATTCATCCCGGGCACTCCCAAAGTCCCTGATAAAACTTTTGAGCAGTTTTTCATATAATTTTTCATTGTGATTGGCACGGTAGAGCCCACGGGCCACGATAATACCTGAAATTTCAAATGGGGATGCTTGGTCCTCTGTCTCTCCCCCCGGCTTTTCAGGCTCTGTCTTCCGAGGCGCAAGGGATTTGGGTTCATTAGGTACCGGTCCTTCGCTGTTTATGGTCCATCGGGCCAAAGTCTGGAACAGGCTCTCCGGGTCAATGGGTTTGGTAACATAATCATCCATGCCGGCATCAAGACATTTTTCCCGATCTCCTTTAAGGGCGTGGGCAGTCATAGCAATGACGGGCAGATCTTTGTACCGGGGGTCTTTGCGGATATGGCCGATAGCTTCAAATCCGTCCATTTCAGGCATTTGAATATCCATGAGCACTGCATCGGGCCTTAATGGGTTCCGGTTTTGGGGTTGAATTCCTAAAAATGACAGGGCCGCCTTTCCATTCACAGCCATATCCACCTCAATCCCTGCACTGCTAAGCCATTCCAAGGCCACTTCCCGGTTGATTTCATTGTCTTCAACCAAAAGGATATGTTTGCCTTTGAGCTGTTTATTTTCCAGACTTTCCTGAGCCGGCATCCGGGTGTCGGGTTTGGATACCTGGGCCTCATACCTGCCGAAAAGTTCCATGATGGTATCAAAGAGAAATGACTGGTTTACCGGCTTATGGAGAAATGCATCCAAAAATTTCCGGTCAGCCTGCTGGATGAGATCTTCCCGGGCATGGGCCGAGACCATGCATACGATGGGGGTCTTGTCCAGTTCCATATCCAGTTTGATTTTACGGGAGGTCTCAAGGCCGTTCATCTCCGGCATTTTCCAGTCCATAAGCACCAAATCAAACGGGATGGTATCTGCCTGTTCCCTGAGCAGGTCCAAGGCTTGTTCACCGGACTGGGCTGTGACCGCCTCCATGTGAAAGGACTGGATAATACCGGCCAGAAGTTCCAGGGATGTCCGGTTGTCATCCACAATCAGCACCTTTAATCCACGCAGATCCCTGGGAGGATTCAACAGAATCTGATCCTTGTGAGGCTGACATTTCAGGGGGAGAATAAATGAAAAACAACTCCCTTCCCCTGGGGTGCTGGTCACGGTGATATCCCCTCCCATGAGGCGCACAAGCTGTCTGGAAATGGTCAATCCCAGTCCGGTTCCCCCGTATTTGCGGGTGATGGAACCGTCTACCTGGGTAAAGGATTCAAACAGGGTCTCCAGGCGATCCGCCGGGATGCCGATGCCGGAATCCCGGACTGAAAATCTAAGCCATTGAAGTGCTGTAATCTTATCCTCATCTTTTTGGGGTTCCTTTTCAAGGTCTATCCTGACGAGAATCTCTCCTTTTTTGGTAAACTTAATGGCATTGCCCACCAAATTGATCAATACCTGACCAAGGCGAACCGAGTCTCCAATAACTGCGGCAGAGGCTTTTTCATCAATGGAGAGCAAAAACTCAAGCCCTTTTTCATCGGCATTAAAGGCAAATATTTCCGAGACATTGGCCATGAGATCATACAGAGAAAACGGGGCCTGTTCCAGCTCTAGGCGTCCGGCTTCAATCTTGGAAAAATCAAGGATGTCATTGATGACCGCCAAAAGGCTTTTGGATGAAATGGTGATTTTTCTTAAATATTGCTGCTGGGAATCCGAAAGCTGGGTCCGTCCCAGAAGATCCGTCAGGCCCATTACAGCATTTAAGGGAGTGCGGATCTCATGACTCATATTGGCCAGGAATTCACTCTTTGCCTGGGATGAGGCCAGGGCAGCCTCTTTTTCCCGTTCAGCCTTTTCCCGCTCAATGCGCTGGGTAATATCCCGGACACTCCCTTCGATAATTTTTCCCTCCCCATTGGGTTGGCCGTAATCGCAGAGATGAATATTCAATTCCACCATAATATCGGAACCGTCTTTTTGTTTCAATCCCACCTGGAGGCCTGAGATCCGTTTCTCTTCTTTCAGGCGGCAGACAATTTGTCGTCGGTCTTCCGGGGTTTGGTAAATATTGCCAATGCTGCCGTCAATGGCTGCCGTCATCTGATCTATACTCTCATACCTAAGCATTTTAACCATGGCTGTGTTGGCGGTTAGCAACCGGCCTTCAGGGGTGGTCTGAAATATGCCCTCTGAGGCATTTTCAAAGATATTCTTATATTTTGATACCATCAGTTTCAGGTTGTCCTGCTCCTGTTGCAAATGCGCTGCCATCCGGTTCATCGCATCAGCCAATATAGCCGGTTCCCTGCCCGCAGGAATTTTAAGGCGATGGCCCAGGTCCCCTGATGTAATAGCTTGGGCCCCCTTTTGCATCAGTGCTAAAGGTGCCCCAAACAACCGTCCGATGAGCATTGCACCGCCCAGAATCAAGGGAAGGGTGGCCAGAAATATCATCAACGCCTTAAATAAAAGCCGTTCCTGGTACTGGGCTACGGTGGATGCCGAGATATCTGCCCCCACAACACCGGCTCTGCGTCCCTGGGAATCGTAAAAAGGGGCATATCCGGAAAGCCAGGACCCCCATTGATCCTGATAAACCGATTCCTCGATCACCGGCGTGCGCATATCAAAAAAATGTTTGGTTAAAAGTGGTCCGGCATCGGTGTATATATCCCCGAGCCTGGCCATTTGGCCGGGATCGGCTTCTGCATCAACCACAAACATGATTTGGGGCGCAGTTTGGGGCTTTCCATGGTCTTGATCCCCTGGAATATGGGTGGTTCTCATCGTGTAAATAAAATGAATATCGCTTGCAGCATCCCGAATCTTCTGTAATGTTTGTTTCAGCTCTTTATAGATTTTGGAATTTTGAGCCGAGAGAGGGGTTTGTTCCCGGGAAATTGTCAATAATTGCTCGTGAAGATCTGCATCAATGCTTCTAGCGGAGATGGCGACAATATCATGAAGCCGTTTTTGAATGTCCTGTTTTACCCGTTTGGATGCCGCCTGGTAAAGGGTGGCTGTGATAATTATGTTTATCAAGACCGAAAGTATGAGAAAAACTATAATCAGATAGTGTGAAATTTTCAGATTTCGGTAAGATAATGCAGATGCCAAAGTTCGTAGCTCCCTACTTTTTAATATTCAACATATCCCTAAAATTCACATCGATACCCAGAACCCCTGCGGTTCTTCCATCCGCATACCTGAGGGGAAGCGATACGGTAAAGCAGAATTCCCGGGTAGCCGACGACCGGTATACTTTTGACACAAAAGGGGTGCTGTTGCCAAGCCCTTTGTTGAACCACTCCTTGGCGGACCAATCATTGCCTAAGCCTTTTGTGAGCCCTTTTTTTCCTGCCGGCACCTTTGCATAAATATTGGAGGTAACCTGTCTGCCGTTGGTATCCGTAATATAGGCCAGTTCAATAAATGAGAACCTGTCAAGGAACGTCATCAAGGCTTTCTCCCGGATATCAAGGTTGCCGTTTATCAGATTTGCATCTGCCGCCATTTCAAGGGCAGCTGCTTTAGCACTTTCGTGGCCGGAAATATGGAACCCCCCAGCGTCTGTCACCATACCATCACAGGCGGCAGTTACTCGGTCCGCAATGGTCAAAATGGTGTTTACTTCACCTGTCTGACGTTTAGAGGAATCTTTAATTTCACCGATATTCACTGTTACCCATTTTATATTTTCGGCCTGTTGTTGCGCGGCACGGCCGATGGTATCCAGGTTTTCGGAAAGAGGTCTGAACTGCAAACAGACATGATCCAGGGCGATATTTGCATCCAGGATCTGTCGTTCACAGTCCGTGACATGTTGTTCTACCGTATCCACGGCTGCAATAGTTTCCGCTATTTTTTCCCCCAGCAGATCCAACCGCTGCCTGATATCATTCGTGGCGTCTTTAGACTGTTTTGCCAGGTGTCCGATTTCTTCGGCAATTACTTTAAAGCCTTTGCCGTCGGTTTGCCCTCTGGCGGCTTCGATACGGGCGTTGAGAGAAAGAATGTTGGTCTCGTCGGAGATGGCGTTGATGGTATCGGATATAGAACTGATGGAGGCGGAATTCTCTTTGAGTGCCTGGATGGTATCCACGAGAATGCCGACCTGTGACTTGATCTCGTTGAATCCGGTTTTACTCAGATTCCCCTGGTTCATGGCGGTCTCTACATCGACCTTCACGGCAGTAAAATTTTGGTTCAGTTCAGCCGTACTGGTTAGAATCTCCTCAATTCCCAGGGTGATCCTGTCCCCGGCCTTGCTAATGTCAGCCACGTTAGCTTCTTGTTCGTCGGCCAGCCGTCCAAAGGTCTTGGAAAAGGCGGTGAGCTCAGGGGCCAGTCCGGCCAAGGCGACGATATGTCTTAACATGGCGGTAATGGTACGGTTAAGCTTTTCAAAGAACATATTGAAAATATTAACCGCCCTGGCTTCGGGCACCCCTTCTTCCACAGAATGGGTCATGGTCAGATCCCAGGTGCTTTCCAGCATTTTTTCTATTTCATCTATTGGCTCTGATCCTGTTGTCGTCATCCTGTTTTTCATCAATTTGAATAACATCATAGCGCTCCTGTTCATGTCTTTTGTTTCAAAGCAAATATGCAAATTGGATGCCGGTTAATCAACCGGCTGGAAACAGGCAGTTTTTTAAGGAGGTGTTGGCTTTTAATGAATTTATTACAATTATGCATTAAAAATCATTCAATAAATTACATTTTTGAAAAATAAACTATTTATACGCACGTCAATCAACCTGTATTCCGGATCTGGCATATAATTTGCTTTTTGCTTAATGTCCGGTTCGGATAGGGAAGGTCCATAATGGGCAAACACATGAAACTGTAATGCAATAAAAAATTTCGGCACCCAAGATGAAGCAGACACTGAAGCTTGACCTGAATTATATCCGGCAATGGGCGGAATATCGCGCCCCTTTCATGACCGGTAAATTCAACACCCTGAATTTGATGACGGCCCTGCAGCCCGTTTACAGCCTTGCCCACAAACGGGTGGTCGGCCATGAAGCACTGGTACGTATCCAGGATGAAGGTGGGGCCCCCGTCTCACCGGCCATCCTCTTTGACCATGAACGCTCTGCCGCCGAGGTCATTCACATAGACCGGCTCTGTCGGTTTATCCACATCCACAATTACCGGATCATCAAAACGTCGATTAACTGGCTATTCCTCAACGTCTCCCCCATAACCATCAGCAGTGGAAGAAAAGCATACGGCTCATACTTCAATGAGCTATTGAAGTTCCATGACTTTCCACCCCACCGTATTGTGATTGAGGTAGTGGAGAACCCCATCGGTGAAAACGGTCTACTTATGGAGACCGTTGCCTTTTTCAGGGAACTCGGCTGCCTGATCGCTATTGATGATTTCGGTGCCGGACACTCCAACTTCGACCGAATCTGGACCCTCCAGCCGGATATTGTCAAGCTGGACCGTTCCTTTTTGTCCTTTTTATGCAGGGCCGACCGCAATCCCGAAATCAGGCAAATTCTTTCCGGTATCGTTACACTTCTCCATCAAGCCGGTGCCCTGGTGCTTATGGAAGGGGTTGAAACCCGGGATCAGGCTATGATAGCCATCGAAAGTGATGTGGATTTCGTACAGGGATTCTTTTTCGGCAGGCCTTTTACCAATCTGAAAAAACCGCCACCGGAGTTCGACGGATTCAACCCCCTCCTGGCGGATTTCAAAAGCAAATCGCATTGCAGCGAAACAAAATTCAGGCAAGGTATCCGAACATACCGAATAATATTTGAGAGGGCCGTATCCATACTCAAAGCAGGAGGCTGCTCCATGGATACAGCCTGCAGGGAGCTGTTGTCAACTCTCGAAGTTGTTCGCTGCTACCTCATCGATACCGAAGGGATACAGATCGGTCAGACTCTGGTGACATCTCAGTCCGACACCATGAGAGACAAACGGTTCAAACCCCTGGAAGATGCAAGCAGTGCAGACTGGTTCCGTCGCCATTACCTCAGACGCGCCATCTACCATCCTGACCAAGTTCAGGTCACCCGGCCCTATCTCTCCATTACAGGGGCGCACATGTGCGTGACCCTGTCCATGAAGTTTACCTGTCCGGCCGGAGACTGCATATTGTGCTGCGATCTGAAAGTTTAATCGTTTCTCAGTCTTAAGCGTAAACGGTCTCCTCCCTTTGCATCCAGCCTTCCGCATCCCGGGCAGACAAGGGTTTTGAAAAATAATATCCTTGGATAAAATTGCAATCTAAGCCGCGGATGGTTTCGAGTTGCTCATGGTCTTCAATGCCTTCGGCCACTACTTTAAGATCCAGGTTCCGGGCCAGAATGATAATGGCTTTAGCAATTTGCAGATTCTCATGACTGGTATTTATTTCATCCACAAAACTCTTGTCGATTTTGATACAGTCCAGGGGGAAGTGTTTCAAATAGGCCAAAGAAAAATACCCGGTTCCGAAATCATCAATGGCAATTTTAATTCCTATCTTCCTGAGCCGGTTAAGATGGGCGATCATGGCTTCGGGCTTTTCAATAACACTGCTTTCAGTCAGTTCCACCATCAGGCAGCCGGGAGGAAGGTCATTTGTCCCGAGGGCATTTTCAACGATCTGCTCAAGATCGTTGTGGACAAACTGTTGGGCGGATATATTTACACTCACGGTCAAATCCCGGGCCCCGGGCATACGGGTCCGCCACTCTTTCAGCTGACGGCAGGCGGTTTCAATTACCCATTGGCCAATGGGAACGATCAGTCCGGTCTCTTCGGCAAGCGGAATAAAATCACTGGGAGGCACCTTTCCTTTTGCAGTGTGCTCCCACCTGATCAGGGCTTCGAAACCTTGCAGGGATTCGGTTTTGGAACATACAATGGGCTGATAAAAGAGGGTAAACTCATCTCGTTCAACTGCTTTTTTCAGGTCATTCTCAAGTTTCAGGGCCTCATGGGTTATCTGGTGCAGTTTCTTACTGAAAACCTTGAACCGTGACTTACCGGTGGTTTTTGCCCGGTACATGGCAATGTCGGCATCCCTGAGAATATGATCGGACTTGGTGTAGCGGGATGCCTTGAGAATGACGCCGATACTGGCGCTGATAAAGGCCTCGGTGCCCTGAAGAATGAATGGTCGTGCCGCCTCATTTATGAGCCGCCAAGCAATGGCGGCAATCTCTTTAGGGCCTGTGATGTCTTCTAATAGAACGGCAAATTCATCCCCGCCGAGGCGCGCAATGGTATCGACGGAGCGGAGGCAGCCGAGGAATCGTTGGGCGACTTTCCTGAGAAGGATATCACCGGCTTGGTGGCCCAGATTATCGTTCACCCATTTAAAGCCGTCCAGGTCGATCAGCAAAACGGTAAAGTTGAATTTTTCCTTTCGCTGCTTTCTTTTAAAGGCATGTTCCAGTCGTTCCATGAAAAGTACCCGGTTGGGGATACCGGTCAGGCTGTCATAAAACGCTTTGTGGTAAAGCTCGTCCTCCATGGCCTTGCGATCGGTAATATCCTGATAGATATAGAAAACACCTTCAACCGCATTATTGACAATCAAGGGAAACCCAATCAGGAAAACCGGTATCAATTTTCCGGTATTGTGCTTTCTGTGTGTCTCCCTTTCAATGCTTTTACCGCTGAGAACGGCCTGCATTAGGGTAACGCTTTCAAGGCAGAGGTGGTCTGGTACAATGAGGTCGATATTACAGGCTCCCACCACTTTTGCGTCAGAATACCCGAACAATGATTGAAACCCTTTGTTGGCCCTGGTGATACATCCGTTAATATCCATTGACACCACAGCCTGGGGGGAGCCGTCGAACAGCTGTTGAAAGGTGGCGCCGATCCGGTGAAGGGCATCCATCATCTTATTATAGCGTGTAGCGATAACCCCGGTATCCGTGAAGGGGTCCGCCGGCACCCGCAGCGTAAGATCTCCTGTTTTTTCCTGGAGTTCCATGACCCTGAGAAAATCCGCAGCCTCTGTTTTTGCGCCGTGCTCGGAAATATTCAAGCCGATGTATTCGTCCTCGGGAGAGACCCGGAGCGGGAAATTTCGGTTTATCCCCCTAATAATGAGATACGGCATGAGAAAAGCCACAATAAAAGCTGCAAAAATTCCGGTCACCTGGATCATTAATTGCGGAAGAAACCCAAGGCCGGTGCCGAGGATTTCAGGGTCTCCAAACAATGCCGCGGCCAGGGTCCCCCAGATACCGCAGCCTAGATGGACCGGGACAGCGCTAACGGCGTCATCAATGCCGTAATAAATAAGGATTTCTTCAAAAACCAGACAGACCCCGCCGGCAATGGCCCCGATCAGTACCGATTCCGAGATACTGACACAATGGCAGCAGGCAGTGATGGCAACAAGCCCCCCTAAGGACCCGTTGATTAGAAAGGAAATCTTGGAGATCCGGTTCAACATGTAGCCGATCGAGAGGGAAAATATCGATCCTGAGGCAGCCGCCATCATTGTATTAACGATAATTCTCGGAACCCGGACATCCATTGTCAAAGTGGAACCGCCGTTGAACCCGATCCAGCCGATCCAGAGAAGAAGTGTGCCGAGGACTGAAAGGGGCAGATTGCTTCCGCATATTTCTACCGGCTTCCCATCTGGTGAAAACCGGCCTTTTCTTGGGCCGATGACAATGAGGACAGCCAGTGCCAACCACCCCCCGACACTGTGTACCACGGTTGAACCGGCAAAATCAACAAAACCGGCTTCCCCCAGCCATCCGGAAAAGACACCCGCGTCTATACCGTTCCAGGCCCAATGACCGAATAGGGGATAAATAAAGGCGGACATCAATATAGCAATGGTCAGGTAAGAGGAAAACTTAATCCGTTCGGCCACTGCACCGGAAAAAATAGTGGTGGCTGTACCGCAGAACATTGCTTGAAACAAAAAAAAGGAGACTTGGTGGAAGTTGTTGCCGAATTCGGGTATGAAGTTGTTGGTGCCGATTATGCCGGTAAAGGAAAGGCCGAACATCATACCGAAGCCGACCAGCCAGAAAATCATAACGGAAAACACAAAATCGGCCAGATTCTTGATGGCGACATTGATGCTGTTCTTCTGGCGGGTAAGCCCGGATTCAAGGCACATGAAGCCGGGTTGCATTAAAAAGACAAGTACAGCTGAAACGATGACCCAGAAATTATCAACAATGGAACTTCCCATAAACTAACTCTTTAATTTTAACAATTTTCAATTTTTGTTTACAGGGTACCGGCAAAGGTGCAATGCTTAATACCATTTCAATCTTTAACTAAAAGCAATTAGCGTATAGCAATTGGCGTGCCAGAGGAGAATAATCCCTGTATTGGTTTTACTTTCAGATAATTGCAAAGGTTGGTATACCGACAAAGTAGTCTAAAGATTCTTTTTTGTAATTTAACGGAAATCGGTATTACATTAATGTAATATAAATTTCTTTAAGAAATAGTGAGAGAATCATCTGGAAAAACAATCTGAAGTTTATCTAAAGCAAATTTTGTACAATTAATTTCGTCCGGATCCTTAAATTCCTGCAAATAATTTCTGCAAAACCGAGCATGTTCGACCAGCAATGTTTAAAATATCTTCAACATAATCAACCGCTCCAATCTGCTTGGCCTCTTTGGGCATCCCATACACAACACTGGAAGCCTCATCCTGGGCAATTGTTACGGCACCTGCTTTTTTCATCTCCAGCAAACCTTGGGCCCCATCTTTTCCCATACCGGTCAAAAGGATACCCAATGCATTTGCGCCGGCATACCTTGCAACGGATCGAAACAGGATATCAACCGCCGGTCTCTGATAATGGATAAGTGGACCGGTTTTAACCTCCACGTAATATCGGGCGCCGCTTCTTTTTAAGAGCATGTGATAATTACCTGGGGCGATAAGGACATCTCCGTTTGTTACCGTATCTCCGTTCCGGGCCTCTTTGACGTTCACCTGACACAGTTCATTTAAACGTTCTGCAAACGAGGTGGTAAATTGGGCAGGCATATGTTGCACCACGACCATACCGGGAGAATTTTGCGGCATTGAGGTCAATACTTTTTTAATCGCTTCGGTTCCACCAGTGGATGCGCCAATAGCAATGATTTTGTTTGTTGTTTCCGCCAGTGATAGGGATGGTTTACCAATAGACGCTTTCAATTGGTTATCCACCGCTCGTTTTTTTAATTTTGCACCATGAACTGCCCGAATCTTTTCTGCAAGCTGCACACTCATATCACCGACTGAATAAGCCGCATTGGGCTTGGAAATCACCTCCAATGCACCATTCGACAAGGCTTCCATGGCAAGCTTACTGCCTTTTGTTGTTAAAGAACTAACGATGATCACCGGAAGTGGATAATGTTTCATCAGCTTTTTCAAGAACGTAATGCCGTCCATGCGGGGCATTTCTACGTCAAGAGTGATAACATCAGGATTCAACTTTACAATTTTATCTCGGGCTACGTAGGGATCTGGTGCCGTATCAATAACAGTTATTCCTTTTTGTTTATTTAACTGCGTTTTGAATACTTTCCTCACAACTGCAGAATCATCCACCACCAGTACCTTGATATTGTTAGCCATTAAAAATCCTTCTCCTCAATGATCAAGTTTTCCAAATGCCGTTCCTGTCCGATGACATCATTTTTGAGAAACAATGGAAAAAATGCCGTCTACATCTAAAATCAGCCCCACTTTTCCGTCAGCCAGAATCGCACCGCCGGCTATACTTTGAATATCGTCCATACTGTGGCCCAGACTTTTGATGACGTACTCATCTTTACCCAGAAGCTCATCTATCAAAATTGCTCTTTTTTCCTCTTTTGATTCAACCACCACGACCAAACACGCGTCTATGGATTTTTTGTTGTTACTGGTCCTGTAAATCTCATTCAATCGTATTAGAGGGATTAGACTGCCACGATCTTTAACCATTTCGCCTTTACCTTCTACAGTAAAATACTCGTCCGGCCCTGGTTTGAACGCTTTCTGAATAGCAATGGTGGGGATGACATATCTTTCATCATCCACGCCGATCAGCATACCATCAATGATCGCAAGTGTCAGCGGCAGGCTGATCATGAATTTAGTGCCGTTTCCTTTTTTTGACTCAATGTTAAGATGACCGCGAAATTTTTCAATACCATCTTTAACCACGTCCATGCCTACCCCGCGACCGGATATGTCTGTTATCTCTTTTGCCGTGGAGAATCCCGGCTGCATGATCAGATTAAAAACCTGGGAATCGCTCATTTGCTCATCGCCTTTAATCAGTCCGGTTGATTTGGCTTTTTCCAATATTTTATCTTTGTCCAGGCCTTTGCCGTCGTCTTCAATTTCAATGACAATATTCCCGCCTTTATGATAGGCGCAAAGATGTATATTGCCCTGGGCAGGCTTGCCTGCTTTGGATCGTTCTGATGTTGCTTCAATCCCATGGTCGCAGGCATTCCTGATCATATGCACCATAGGCTCATAAAGGGCATCTACAACATTTCTGTCAATCTCAGTATCTTCCCCTGTCATGGATAAATGGATCTCTTTACCGGATTTTCGGGAAAGATCGCGGACCAGACGGATCATCTTCATAAATGTTGCCTTAATCGGGATCATACGCATGGACATGGCAATATTCTGCATATTGTTTACGATCTGTCCCAATTGGGAAACAGTCTTACTAACAAGGGCATCCTTTTGAGTCTGCTGTCGGAGCATGGATTGCGCAATAACAAGTTCGCCTGCATAATCCACGAGGTCATCCAGTTTTTGGGTGCTGACCTTTACTTGCACATCCATTTTCTTTTTAACGGGAGACTGCTCCATCAAGGCTGAGGCAACCTGTTTAGGTTCCACCTTTTTCTCTTCAACCAGAATCTCCCCGAGTTTTTTCTCCGAATTTTTATTTTGAATCTCGAGCGCCTGATCAAGGTCGGATTGATTCAGCTCTTTTTTACGGACGAGGATTTCCCCCAAAGGCTCTTTTTTTCCTTTGGTAAGTGATATCTGAAGTTGCTTAAGCCGGCTCCTTAAAGAATCGACATCAATATCATCATCCGACTCTCTGTAGCCTGTCTGAATGCCCTGCTTTACCCTGTTAAGAAGCGTTTTAAGGGTATCTACAGACGCCAGAATAATATCTGTGACCGTATGGCTGATGATAAAATCACCACTTCGGGCACTGTCTAACAAATTTTCGGTTGCGTGGGCAAGCTTGTTAATTTTAGTCAGGGATAAAAACCCGGAAACCCCTTTTATTGTATGGAACGGCCGGAATATATCATTGATAATATCTGTATTTACGGGATCATGTTCCAGTTCAATCAAGGATACCTCAATCGTATCCAGATTCTCTTCCGCCTCTGAAATAAAATCAGTGAGGATTTCCATGTCATCATCAGAAATTTTTTCAGGTGCGTTTTGAATCTTATAATCGGCATCTTTCTTTTCGACTTGCTCTATTTGTTCTTTAACATCTCCTGATAAATTTTCTTCCAGCATCTCAAGAACATCTAAATAATCAAATGCAAATGCTTCCCCTTTTTTTAAATAACACAATATGGATTTTAACAGGGCAATGCCCTCTTCAAGCGGTTTTGTGTCGTCAAGGTCTTTAAGCGTCATGTTCTCTACATACTTTTTGCAGCGTTTTGACATGTCATAAAAAGTTGTAGGATCAATGCCTTTAGAAATATTGATCAGATCATCAAGGGTGTTAAGCATTAGTCCCAGATCAGGAATTTCACCTGGGCAAAAACCGGCAATCAGTATAGACAGCTCATTTAGCTTTGCCTCTAGTGCGCTATATTCACTATTCTGTACATCATCACCCGTTTTTTTTGTGATTTCCATCTCAGGCGCCTTGTCTGATACGTTTGGATCGAGACGTTTTATTAAACTTTCCGTAGTTGATATTATGGTTTCATAAGGCATATTTTTGTCCAGATTTTATAATGTTATTTACGAACACAGACTATCCCCCGGCACAAGATATGTAAATTATTTTTAGGATAATCCCTAAGCAACGCTTTGACTTCCATCTAAGACCCTTCGTATTTCCAGCGCCATATCAGATGTCACAACAGGTTTCATGAGGAGTCCTTTTATCCCTATGGTCTCTATTGTATCTTTGTTGATCCTTTCACTGAAACCGGTAAGTATGATGATAGGGATATCCGGGTTAACGGCTAACAATTCTTTTGCCAGTTGATCACCGGTCATATTGGGCATGGTCATGTCCGTGATAACCAGGTCAAATGCGTCGGCTTTTGCCTTGAACACTTCCAGAGCTTCAACACTTCCTGTACGGGATGTTACGCCATAGCCAAGCCGTTCAAGTATGGTTTTCTCCATCTGAACAATCGGTTCTTCGTCATCAACCAAAAGAATATGTTCATTGCCCATCGGGCTGATTTTCATCTTTTTTTCGGTTGGTATGTCAACCGATTTTTCCATCAAAGGAAGATAAACATTAAACGTCGTTCCTTGTCCAAGTTCACTGTACACTTTTATCTCACCGCCATGCGCACGGACAATTCCGTGAACAACAGAAAGGCCTAATCCGGTACCTTTACCCGTTTCCTTGGTGGTAAAGTACGGATCAAATATTCTATGTATGATATCAGGATCAATCCCTTTACCCGTATCAGAAACGGTTAGCATCACGTATCGGCCGGGTTCAAGTGAAAAGGCCGGGATATCTTCCTGACGGAATTCTTTTTCACAAAGCCTTAATGATATTTCTCCATGGTCCGGCGTGATGGCATGATAGGCATTGGTCATCAGATTCATGGCGATCTGGTGCAGTTCTGTTGGGTTCGCCAGTATAAAACCGCATTGAGAATTGATCTCCTGATGGATTTTTATATTGCTTGGGAGAGTTGACCGGCAGAGCTTCAACACCTCTTTTAGAATACTTTGAAATCGGATCGGTATGCTTTTGTCTTCGGATTGACGGCTAAAAGAAAGAATTTGCCTGACAAGCTCGCTAGCCCTCGTGGCTGCCGTTAGAATTTCCCCGGCATTTTGATATTCGGTGCTGTCTTCAGAAAAGTCTTCCATCAGCATTTGTGAAAAACCGACAATCGGAAAAAGAATATTGTTAAAATCATGGGCAATACCGCCGGCCAGAGAACCGATGGATTCCATTTTCTGGACTTGCTGCACCCTCTTTTCCATTTTTTTTCGTTTACTGATATCCCTTAAAATAGAATTGATTCCCTGTGGCCGGCCCAGATTGTCTCGGCTCAGGCTCTTTGAGAATTCCACCCATATCCGTCGGCCGTCGGCAGTCACCCTTTCGGACTCATAACCGGTTACTTCTCCGGTTTCATGCAAACGGCGCATCATTTTTTCCCGTTCTGCCAGGCGGTCTTCAGGGCAAAAGCGTGTGATGGACGAACCCAGGGCCTCTTCTGACTCACAGCTAAACATTTTTTCCGCGCTCGGGTTAAACACCGTGATCCTGTCATCCATATCAGTGGCCACCACCGCATCAACAGATGCGGCTAATACGTCTGCGTATTGACGTTCAACGGTTTTACGGTGATTTTCGTTTTCAATGGCCCATAGAGCAAAGGCAATGTCGCCGGCCACTTCCTTTATGAGGTCCTGTTCTTCGGGGCTGTGGGCAAATTCGATGGAGCAGGACAGGCTGAGCCAGCCAAAATGCCTGTCAGCATGATTCAGCCCCACACACAACCCGGCCCGGCCGGAATAAAGATCAATCAGCGGACAGCCCTTGCAATGGCCTGACGGATTTTCTTTTACCTGAATATTGCCGGACATGTGCATCGCTTTGGCGCAGACCGGTATATCCCCGGCGAGCAGACGTTCGGCCATGGAGGTAAATCCGCCGTTAAACCCCGCATGATAAAATGGTTCCTTTGGCTGCCCGTCCACTGTCAGCGTGATCCATGCGTTATGAAAGCCGTGGGGTTCCACCAGCAGGGAGCAGGCTTTATTCAAAAGGTGGTCCGGATCCTTTTCTCCGACAATGAGCTGGTTGACGTTACGGATGGCTGTCAGCACACGGTTATGGTGGTCGAGGCGCTCTTGCAGTTTCATGCGGCTACGGTTCAAGCGATCCATCACGATCCCCATAAGCAGAGCCGCTGTTACGCAAAAGGATCGAAAAAACAGATCTTTTGGGCTTACGCCATACACTGCAAGACCCCAGAAGGTTTGTCCCTCACTGGGGAAAAAAAAGTAATTCGTCAGAACATCCAGGATCCACAAAACCAGGCCGAACAGCATGGCACTGATATATATAACCATGGTATCAACTTTATGTTTATTATTAATCATTACACATTGTCCGAAATCAGAGATTGGGTATTCTATTTTACCATGAAGGCCATGAAGAGCATGAAGCATATACAGGAAAATCATTCTTCATGTCCTTCATGCTCTTCATGGTTCTGATCTGTATACACTGAACGGGCAGGATGGAAAATTATCCATCCTGCCGATATTTATTTCAATGGCTTAAAAATCAGTAAAATCATCGTCATCCAGAGGAATCACCTGATCCGGCCGGACCTCTTTGAATGATGCTTGGGCCGGCACTTGTTTTCTCGGTCCAGGGATGGGGTTTGGGGAAGAAGCAATGGCTTTGATATGCGTTCGTCCGGCTATAGATGCGTTTTGGCCGCTGCTGCCCTTGACCAGGAGTACCAGGTCCCCCACATACTCCTTAAGCTGTTCGGCCTGGGCGTTCATTTCCTCTGATGCTGAAGCCGATTCTTCTGCATTGGCGGCATTTTGCTGTACCACCTTATCCATTTCCGTGATCGCCAAATTGACTTGTTCAATGCCGTTGGCCTGCTCATTGGAGGCTTCGGATATCTCGGTCACGATTTCCCCGACTTTACCAGAGCTTTGGGCCACTTTTGAAAAGGCCTCATTGGTGGTAGAGACCAGTTCGGATCCCTGATTGACCTTTTTTACGGTGTCTTCAATTAATGTTGCCGTATTTTTGGCCGCTTCCGCTGCTCTCATGGCAAGATTTCTGACCTCATCCGCAACCACGGCAAATCCGGCGCCGGCTTCACCGGCACGGGCCGCTTCCACAGCCGCATTCAATGCCAGAAGATTGGTCTGGAATGCAATTTCATCAATGGTTTTGATGATTTTGGAAGTTTCCTCGCTGGCTTTTGAGATCTCACTCATGGAGAGATTCAAATCGTCCATGGAATTATTGGCCGTTTTAACCACCTGGTTTGCTTCTTTCATGAGGTGGTCTGCATGGCTTGCGTTTTCGGAATTCTTTTTAGTCATGGATGACATCTCTTCCATGGAGGATGACGTCTCTTCAATGGATGCCGCCTGTTGGGAGGCACCTTCCGCCATGGACTGACTGGATGACGATACTTGCGTGGATGCAGACGCCACCTGGTTGGCACCTTCATTCAGACCGGCAATGATCCGGTTCACCGGTACCGTGATGCCCCGGGTGATGAAAAATGCGATCAGACATCCTACAATGAGCGCAGCGATCAGACCGATGGTCATAACCATGGAGGCATTACCAAGGGACGCAACCGCCCCGTCGGCAATGCTGTTGGTTGCGGACATTCCGGCATCAGCCATGGCAATGCATGCGGCAATGGCCACTTCAGAGGCTTCCCCACGCTGACGACCGATCTCCTGACGCCGGGTCCAGTTGGTTAAAAAATCGGACATGGCTGCTTTATAGGTGGTGCCGGCCTGCCGGATCGCTTCAATCTCTTTCAGGTTTTTTGCTGAATGGGTTACGGCTTTGAGGGCCTCCAGTTTATCATTCACTTTGGAAAAATTTTCCATGGCGGTTTTCATCACTGCCGGGCTTCTCAGAGCCTGGGCCTTAAATGCACCGATACGCGAATCATTTCCCAAATTGATCACATCATTCACCAGGGTTATTTTATTCTGCCGCTCCAGCATTTCCCGGCTTAATTTTTCCTGCTGCCCTTTGAGAAATTCATTACAGTTATTCA
Organism: uncultured Desulfobacter sp.; assembly: GCF_963666695.1. Classification (GTDB taxonomy): domain Bacteria; phylum Desulfobacterota; class Desulfobacteria; order Desulfobacterales; family Desulfobacteraceae; genus Desulfobacter. The sequence continues at coordinate 1,564,287 of NZ_OY762947.1, read as the reverse complement.
CATAGAGCGCTGCATTTTTGTCCATTTTGGCTTTGAGCCGGGCCAATGCATCCTGGTCCGCCAGCAGACCCTTTCTGAATACCGGAACAAAGGCCTTCAGGGCATCCTGGTAGTTCTTACCGGCGGATCTGGTGGCATCAATGCGCCGGATGTCTGCTTCATCCCGGGTGATGGAACTAAGGTTCTCCAGGGTCGTGAAGGCACTGTCCAGTTTGTCAGCCGCCGCATTAATCATGTCTGGTTTATTATCGGCCTGGGCTTTGTAGTTCATCACCCGGACCTTAGTACCGATGTCAAGCAATTGGCTCACATAGGCGATTTTCTGCTGCCGTTCGGCCAAGTCTGTTTTAAATTGCTCGTTTTGACTGTCCAGAAAGGCATTGCTGTTGGTCATGTATTTGACTGCGGATTGATCCAGCATCCCACGGTTCTTTGCCATTTCGGCACTCGTGGCCACAGTTTGTTCGATTAATGCCTCATAATCGTGAAAGCCTTTGGTCGCCTCGGCCAACTCGCCCTTGAGCTTTTTAAGATTGACTGTGTTTTCATCCAGATGCCTTCCCGCTTCCAATGCTTTTTCCACAGCCGCCATCTCTGCCTGGACTTTTTGATAGAACGCGTCGTCCTCGGTAAATCCATACCCCCGCATTTCAAACATCAGCCGGTTTACGGCCCCCCTGAGCTCCATGGCCATCTCCACTTCAGGTACGTACTCGTCAGCCAGCATGACACTCTGTGTTTTAACCGTATTCATCTTCCAGACCGCCATCCCGCCAAGCGCAATGGCAATAAGGATCAACAGTCCAAACCCCGCGGATATTTTAATTCCTAAACTCAAATTTCTCATCTTTGCACTCCCTTTTATCATATGTTTTATTATTTTGATTTAAATCCGTTATGTGATATTTTGAAAATTTTGAATCTCTGCGCTGGAAAGAACCCGGTCAATATTCAGCAAAATTTTGACCCCTCCATCCATTTTGGCCATACCCATGATATATTCGGTATCCAGATGGGTGCCAAAGGCCGGGGTGTCTTCAATTTCATCACCATGGATATTCAGGACCTCAGATACCGCATCCACCACGATGCCGATGAGAACTGTGGCATCGCTCGAGTCAATCTCCACGACGATAATGCAGGTTCGTTCCGTATATGGAATGCCGGCCATGCCGAATTTGGCTCTCAAGTCCACAATGGGAATGACTTTTCCTCTCAGGTTAATCACACCTTTAACGAACTGCGGGGTCCGGGGAACGGATGTAATGGGCATCATTCCGATGATTTCCTTTACCTTTAGAATCCCGATACCATATTCTTCTTCTTCCAGGGAAAAGGTCAGGTATTTCCCGATTTTTGTATTGGTGTCTTTGATGGCTTGATCCATGGGGCTTATGTCCTGGGTCATTCGCTTCTCTCCTTTTTGATAAATCGTATTTCCAACGTTGATGCCTAATCATGCAAAAAAATTATGGCATCAATCCGAAACAACTTTCTGCCGGCTATCCGTTTTTGCACAGATGCGCCAATAAAAGTTTAAGATTTTGAGTTTCGATCGGCTTAACCATGTAATATAAAATCCCCTCTTTTCTGACACGCTGCTCTAGTTCACGGCTACTCTCTCCGGTCATGGTGATAATACTAACCTCCGGATCAATCTGTTTGAATTCAGGGATGAGATCATATCCCAGGTAGTCCGGCAGCATGATATCCAGTAAAATGACATCAAATGTGTTTTCTAAAATGCAGTGCAAAGCCTCTTTTCCATTGCCTGCTGCCTGATGGTCATACCCCCATTTTTCCAATATTTTTTGAATATAGGCGACAACCTGGGGGTCATCCTCAACAATAAGAATTTTCATATTTTTATATAGCCTCCATATCAGTAACGGAAAAGGAATTAAGCAATAAAAGTGCCAAATCTTGTTTTTATTATAACTGCTTAATAATATATGATTTTTTATTATTATGCTGTTATCTGCTTGACACGGGGATATTGTGTCAATTCTGAAACAATAGATGTGTTTTTTTATGGAACAAATTGAATTTATGGGGATTTATGGGTTTTGTGTCAATATCGAACATTTTGTTTCAATATTAAACCATGCTTTTTCATCCGGCGAAACAGGGTGCTTCGGGAGATACCAAGCTTTTCAGCTGCACAGGAACGATGCCAGTTCGTCGATTGCAGTGCATTGACAATCTGTTCTTTTTCAACTATTTCAATGGTATGCGACAGGTTGTTACTGTTGTCTCCAATCGGAACGGATCGGTTGACATCAGCAGATTTCCCGGGGGTGACGATCATGTTTGAAATGTCAAATTCGCCGGTGGAAAAAAACCGTAACAGGGCATTTTGTAGTTCACGGATATTTCCGGGCCAGTTGTGATTGTAAATCTGTGCAGCAATATGATTGGGAACTTTTTTAAAAGGACTGTTTTGGGCGTAAATGTCGGTAAAATGATCGACCAGGAGCGGAATGTCTTCTTTTCGATCTTTCAAAGGCGGCAGGAAGATGGGGATAACCTGGATACGGTAATAGAAATCTTCCCGCATAAATCCTTCATCAACCAATTGTTTCAAATTTTTGTTGGTGGCGGCAACAATCCGGAAATCCGATGTATGTTTTGATTGGCTGCCAATGGGATAGTATCCGCCGCCGTCAATGGCTCGCAGCAACTTGACCTGCATGCTTACCGGCAGGTCTCCGATTTCATCCAGAAACAAGGTACCGGTATTTGCCAGATCCAGATATCCGTGTTTGTCAAATACCGCACCGGTAAAGGCGCCTTTTTTATAGCCAAAAAATTCGCTTTCCATCAACGGTTCAGGAATGGCGCCGCAGTTAATGGTGATAAAGGCCTCATCATTCCGGGAACTCATATCATGAATGGCTCTGGCAACCAGTTCTTTCCCTGTTCCGGACTCACCGTAGATGGAAACATTGGCATCGGATTTGGCAGCTGTCAGTATTTGATCATATACATTCTGCATTGCCGGACTCATCCCGATAATATTCTGAAATCGGTACCGGTCTTTTATGGTGGATAGCAACTGGATATTTGCTTGCTTCAATCGTTTTTTTTCCTGAGTTATATCCCTTAGGGTACAAAATCTGGTTGCCACCTCTTTGAACTGTTCATTGGTCTGTATGAGTTCTATGATTTCCCCAACCCGTTCGCAAAGACTATTGATCAAGTCCTGTTCTTCTTTGTCAAACCTCTTTTTCTTTAACTGATCTTTAAGGCTATTGATTTGCTCAATTAATTCATTGTGATTCTGATTCATTTTAAATCAACCTGTTGCACCGAGGGCGTTGGCAATGGCATTAACACACTGCAAAAGGGCAAACAGATAATGGTCCTCTTCTTTCGATTTCGCCTTTTTAGCTTCGCGCCATTTCTGTAGCAATTCAACCTGGGCATCGTGCAAATTATTGAGGGCCTCGGCTCTAAGTATGGTTGAGTAATAATGATTAATGCGTCGTTCGTTAATTGGTCGTTTCAACAGATCGGCCAGCATCTCACGCGTTAAGTCCAGCTCGCTTTCGATCATCTCCATGATTCGATCGCGAATCTCCACATCTTCAACCAGCGAAGCATACTTTTCCATAATCCGCACATCAGTCGATGCCAGACTACTATCCAAATTTGTTATCACATAACGTACCAAAGGATCATATTCAACTAAATTCAGCAAATTTTTGTATTCTTCCGGGTTTTCGTTTTTGAACTCATTCAATGTGGAACCAACACCGTACCAACTGGTAATATTGAAACGCGATTGCGACCAACTGAACACCCAGGGAATTGCCCGGAGGTCTTCCATGCTGCGCTTCCCGGTACGACGTGTTGGGCGGGAACCAATCTTACTGGACTCAATCACATCAATTGGTGTTGCCTGGGAAAAGAAGGTAATAAAATCAGGATCGGAAATCAGCTGCAGATAATAATGACGCCCCCTTTCACCTAACCGCTGGAATAAGCTTTCAACGTCTTCACGCTTGCCTTCCGTATTTTCGTGCAACACGGTTTGTGCTGTAACACTCGAAACCATCAACTCCAAATTATATGCAGCATTTATCCGGTTAGCATATTTTCGTTCAATCGTCTCGCCTTGCTCTGTAATACGAAACTTGCCATTGATTGATCCGTGCGGCAATGTTTTGATGAACCAATGGCTTGGTCCCGCACCGCGACTGATGCTGCCACCGGTACCATGGAAAAAACGGATTTTCACACCGTGTTTTTCGCCTGTTTTTGTCAATTCTTTCTGTGCCTCAAACAACGCCCAGACGCTGGCCAGCATCCCGCCGTCCTTGTTACTGTCGGAATAACCGATCATCACGTCTTGAATCAATTCGCCGTCGGGATTGTCCCATGATTGCATCTGCAAACTGTTTTTCACAATTGGACAGCTCAGGTAATCGTCCAGAATACCTGGACTGAACTTCAAGTCTTCAATCGTTTCAAAAAGCGGCACAACAGGCAGAACCGCCCCGAGCTGCCCGTCTTTTTTTTCAATTAAACCCACTTCGCGCATGAACAGGTAAACTGTAAGCAGATCCTCCGTATTTCGGGTCATACTCACAATCAGCTTTCCAAAAGCATTCGGGCTGTAGTGTTGAACATGATCACTAACGACCTGAAAGGCCCCAATCACATTTCGTCCTTCCGGGTCGAGGCTTTTATGCTGCACCAAAAATGGACGGTTGATTTTTAATTCCTGATCCAGGAAAGTGCGCCTGGCGTCCTGGGAATCTTCAATCCGTGCGGCTGCGTCAGCCCCCAACGATGCGGCAACCAACTGTTTCAATGCCTTATCGTGATAATCACTGTTTTGACGGATATCCAACTTTGCTAAATAGAAACCGAAAATCTTCAAAATTCGCTTGGTCCAGCCAACATCAACATGGGCCACCTCACCGATTCCGCATCTTTCCAACTCATCGTGAAGTAAGCTCAAGTCGTCAATTAAATCAATGGACTTGATGTAACTATTCGGCTTATCTTCTAATTCAAGATTGAACTCCCGGCTCAAATCGATGGGTATTTTCTGAATCAAAATCAGTACATAAGCCTTAAAGATCTCCTCGGCATGTTCTTCGAGTTCAACTTCGGCATTAACACCGATTTCCTCTCTAAGTGCTTTAATCCGCGAAGCAAAATTATTGCTCACGTCCGAAATATTATGATAAATACTCAGCTTTTGCGCCAAGTGTTTCAATTCATTTCTAATGATATAAAACGCATGAATACGAAACTTTTCCAGCGTCTGTTTAGTGATTTCCGGTGTCACCAACGGATGTCCGTCACGGTCTCCGCCAACCCAGTTGCCGAACGACAGCACCGGAAGTAAATCCGAGTTATTAAGCGCATTCGGATCAAATCCGGATTCTTTCCAGGCTTGGCGCAAACGCTTATCCAAAATAATAACCACACTGGGAAAAACATTGGTCAGATAGTGCAGAACATTGTTCAACTCCGACTCCAACCGTGGCTTTTCAATATATATCTCTCCGACATGCCACAAGCGATGCAAAATCTGTTTGATCTCCTGCCGTATGTCCGCCTGTTCAAATCGGGTGTACATTTGGTTCTCGCGCTGAACCAGCAACAGGTATAACTCGCGGTATTCCTGTAGTACCACCGCACGTTTGGCTTCTGTGGGATGTGCAGTCAAAACCGGTTCGACCACCACGTTAGGCAATACCTTTAAAATTTGGGACTCGGTGATACCCTTGGACTTCAAATATTGAAACTGATTCGCCCACAGTCCGTTCACCTGGGCCATATCCTCATTTTCTTTATGCCGACGGCTTTGTACGGCCCCATTCACCTCAACCAGATTTAACAGCTGAAAACACATCGACATCATATGGATGTATTCATTGCTCGTCAGGTCCGAATCCGACGGAACCGTCGAATTCAGCCACGGAAGCAAACCAACCAGCTTTTGCTGATTATTTTCTTCCAATACGTCTTTAAAGCAATTCAACAAGAAGTGAAGATCGTTATAGGGTTTGCCCAATGCATTTTTGACGTGGTTAAAAACTGTATTCATAGCATTATCGCTTTAATGGGGGTAAAAAATTTACGAACTAAGCGCCTGTTTAAACTGTACATTTTAGCCAAACTAATTGCAGGATTACTGGAAAAATTTTATATATCAGTTCACGAAGATTCGTAATGATCAATTTGTCAACAATAATCTGGCCTTGGTCAATTTTAGGCTGACGTAATTAGCCTGAATTGTGTCAACAATAATCTCAATTCATTTTTTATTGATAATTTCGATTCCCTAATTTTTAAACAAGCTCTGACGAAAATTCATACATGTATATACCGCCTTCCCTGATGTGCAAAATTGAATATCCCGATAATGGGAATGCAAGTACATAAGGATTTTCAATTTGCCAAAAACCCTTATTTTATATAGGTCTTGAATCGTTTCTGGTCTAGGTTGGATAATTGTTGTTGCTGGAAAGGAAGGGGTATAATGATAAATTTTCCCAGACAACACTGAGGTATTTTGACGGCACCGCCCGTGACCGGCTGGTGCAGGATTTAGCGGGGAAATACTTAATTGTTGCATTAAAAAAACACCCGGCCAATTTTAGAATTTAAAGGAGTTAATCAGATGATCAATGTCAGTAAACCTGCCCAGGAACAGGTCAAGATGTACTTTGAAGGCAAAGAAATTGAGCCTATTAGGATCTTTCTAAATACTGCCGGATGCGGTGGACCAAGTCTTGCTATGGCTTTGGATGAAAAAAAAGAGACGGATGCCGTATTTACCTTTGATGATGTGGAATACATCATGGATAAGGATCTTTTGGAAAAGGCAAGCCCGGTGGATATTGATTTCGCAGGAACCGGCTTTCGCCTTGAATCAGGCCTGAAACCGACAGGCGGATGTACGGGTTGCAGCGGCGGGACATGTGGCGGTTAGCCGAAAGGGTAAGTATGGCTGACAAAGTCCACCTTCATCCCAAATTTAAAAAACAGCTTGCGACAATGAAAGGCCAGGCTAATGCCCCATCCATTGCCGCAGATCGTGCCGAAAAAATCATTGAGGCCATGATCAAAGGACGGACATTCCAGGCGTCCGGACAATTCAGGGCACATTCAGATAAGCGGGTAAAAAATTCCTGGAAATATGATCTTGGTGCAGGATACCGCCTGATCTGCATCCGCACCAAACAGAGCATTTACGTCATGCATGTAGGGAATCACGAAAGCTGTGATGTCTGGCTGAAAACTTATTCAAAAAAACAGCCCCAGAATACTGAAATTAAGATGACCACCTTAACCATTCGTGACAACCCCAAACCCGCTGATTTTGAAACAGTTCGATCGCCGGGTCGAACGCCCGATTTTGACGATCAGTACCTGACACCCATTCCCCAGGAATACCTGAGAAAAGTCTTCTGCGGGCTTGTAGCCGGTTGATACGCTGACTGTTAGCGAAACTTTGGGAATTTAAAAACAATACTGATGTAAAAAATAAAAAAACCTTCAAAGGAGAACATTATGACCGAGGCAGTAAAACTTGATAAAGGAAGAGAGGCAGCGTTTAAAAAAAAATTGATGGACAAACTGCCGAATGGTGTCAACCTCAATATGTGCCTGACATGTGGCGCATGCGCGTCCGGTTGTCCGGCAACCGGTCTTAGAGATATGGATCCGCGTAAGTTTGTCAGGATGGTGTCTTTGGGCATGGACGAAGAACTGCACATGCACCCATGGGTGTGGCTGTGCTCCCAATGCCAGCGCTGTGTTTATGTCTGCCCGATGAATATCGACATTGCGGCGATGGTGTTTGAGGCCCGCGCCTCATGGCCCCGGGAAGAAAGACCCAAAGGCATTATAGGCTCCTGTGACATGGCCATGAGAAATAGCTGTGGCAGCGCCATGGGTATCTCTGAAGAGGACTTTGAGTGGGTGGTTGGGGACATTCTTGATGAAGTCCGTGAAGATCAAACTGGCTGGGAAGAGCTTGAAGCACCGGTCAATAAAGAAGGCGCTCATTTTTTTCTAAGCCAAAATTCCCGTGAACCAGGCACGGAACCTGAGGAAATGGTTCCCCTGTGGAAGATTCTAAATATTGTCGGTGCAGACTGGACCTACGCCACACGGGGCTGGGGTGGAGAAAATTACTGCATGTTCCTCGCAGATGATGAAAGCTGGGAAAAAGTTACAAGAAATTCCATTGAATCTGCCAAGGAACTGGGTTGTAAGGTGTACTTGAACACCGAATGCGGCCACTCCACTTTTTCCGTATGGAAGGGCCAGCAAAAATTCAATATAGATAAGACCGATCTTGAAATTGCACCCATTGTTCCATATTATGCCAAATGGATACGGGAAGGTAAACTCAAACCCAATTCCGACTGGAACAAAGACTTGAAAATCAAATTTACGTGCCAGGACCCCTGTCAACAGGTTCGAAAAAGCTTTGGTGATCCATTAGCCGCAGATTTGCGCTATGTTATCAAAGCCTGTGTTGGTGAAGAAAACTTCATTGACATGCAGCCGAATTTTTCCAACAATTTCTGTTGTGGCGGCGGCGGCGGATACCTTCAGTCCGGCTTTAACGAAGAACGTTTGAAATACGGTGAAATCAAAAAAGATCAAATTGTGGCCACCGGTGCAGACTACTGTGTAACCCCCTGTCACAACTGCCACGATCAAGTCCATAAGCTGGCGGATCACTATGAATGTAAATACCATACCATTCATTTATGGACACTGATTGCATTTTCCTTAGGCGTACTTGGTGCGACGGAACGGACATATCTGGGGCCTGACCTGAAAGCACTTAACATGCCGGAAGGCCAAGAACTAGAAGAAGAGTATTAAAGCAATAGGTGACATTTTAAAGTTGTTTTAAAACGGTCACGGAGCGTCTCTGGTATTTCACCCGGATTCGATTCACAACAAAGTGTTAAATATCTCTGTGGGTTACACAGACGTTCATATAAAAATCAAGGCAAAATTTTCGGGGGCAGGATATGATCCATATCCTGCCCCCGTATCTTTTATCGAAAACATCAATTTGATTTACCTTTTCTATTTATATTTTCGCTTTGATTTAAAGACTTGTCATCCTTAAACTGAAGTCTTTAGCATAGATCAGAGTTCGTAAAAAAGTTATAAAAAAGGAGAGTACAATGAGCGAAGATTATGCCCCTATGTGGAAAAGCCTTGGCATGGATTTAAACGCCCATGACGCATTACTTAGCGTTCTGGGTCAAGGGTACCAGGATATTTACCTGACCCAGAAAAATCGCCCCGAAGGCATGGGGTATTTTGATTTTGTCATGAGCGAGGTTCATGGGTTGCGGATCAAAGAGCTTTTGGACGAAAAGAAACAAAACCGCAAGATCATCGGCAGTTATTGTGTGTTTGTCCCCGAAGAGATCGTTCTTGCCGGCGGTGCCACCCTGGTCGGGTTGTGTTCCGGTGCGGATTTTGCCGTTGAAGACGTGGAAAAACATTTACCCAGAAACACCTGCTCATTGATTAAGTCTTCCTTTGGCTTCAAACTTGGCAAGGTCTGTCCCTACCTTGAAAGCGCGGACATGATTGTGGGAGAAAACACCTGTGACGGCAAGAAAAAAGCATATGAGATTTTTGCCGGTATGGTGGACAACCTTTATGTCATGGACCTGCCCCAGGTGAAATCCAACCAGGGCCGTGCGCTTCTCAAAGAAGAATTTAAACGGTTCAAAACAGCAGTGGAGGAATTAACCGGGAACAAAATCACTGCGGAGGCCCTTAAAGAGGGAATTAAAGTGGTCAATGCCAAACGAGCCGCCCTGCACCGGTTGGCAATATTAAGAAAGGCAGATCCCGTTCCCATTTCAGGCCTTGACGCACTTTTGGCCAATCAGGTTTTCTTTTATGACAATCCAGCCCGGTTCACCGAATCCGTGAACAAAATATGCGACGAACTTGAGGTACGGATTAAAGAGAACCAGGGTGTATTTCCTTTGAAAACCCCTAGAATTCTTATCTCCGGCTGTCCCATGGCCGTACCCAACTGGAAACTGCCATGGATCATTGAAACCAGCGGTGCTGTAATCGTGGGCGAGGAATCCTGTGTGGGCGAACGGGGCGCCCGGAATCTGACCGATGATTCAGGGCAAAATCTTGATGAATTGATGGAGGCCGTCACGGACCGGTATTTCAAGGTGGACTGCGCTGTTTTCACCCCCAACCAGGAAAGGAGCGATCATATTGTTGAAATGGCCAAAGCCTATGGCGCAAACGGTGTGATCCATTACGGCCTGCAGTTCTGTCAGCCTTATATTATGGAATCCATTCCTGTGGAAAATAGACTTGAAAAGTTAGGCATTCCATGTATGAGGATTGAAACCGACTACGGCATGGAGGACGTGGGGCAGCTTAAGACCCGGGTGGAAGCGTTTATCGAACAAATTTCAGACTAAGGAAAGTGATGATTTACGCAGGCATTGATATCGGTTCCAGAAGCATTGAGCTGGTACTGGTTGAAAACGAAACGGTTATTGAAACCCGCCAGACCGATACCGGGTTTGACCCCATTTCCCAGGCCAAAAAAGTGATGCAAGGGGTAAAATTTGACAAAATCATGGCCACAGGTTACGGACGCAACCTTTTCGAGGTAGCGTATGATGATGCATCAACGGTCACGGAAATCAAAGCCCATGCCGCAGGCGTCCGGCTTGAATTTCCTGATGCTCTTGCCATTCTGGACATTGGCGGCCAAGACAGTAAATCCATCCGGCTCAACGACCAGGGACGGGTGGTGAAATTTGAAATGAATGACCGGTGTGCTGCAGGCACGGGCAAATTTCTTGAAATTATGGCCCATAATCTGGGATTTTCCCTGGATGAATTTGGTCCGGCTGCCCTTGCTGCCCAAAAAGATCTTCAAATCAACAGCATGTGCACCGTCTTTGCTGAGTCTGAAGTGACATCGCTCATTGCCAAGGGCCAGGACCGGCAGGAGATTGCCCGGGGCCTTCACTTAAGTGTGGTCAAGCGCGCGGTGGGCATGTTGAACCGCGTGGGGGCCCAAGAGCCCATAGTATTTTCCGGTGGAGTGGCACAAAACCCATGTATGGTGCAAATGGTGTCAGATGCCCTTGCAAAAAAGATTCTTGTCCCCGAACATCCCCAGATGATGGGCGCCTTGGGCGCAGCCATGATCATGGCTGCAAAATGATAGTTCGCCCTGTGATGGAACCGAATGCGAAACTGTTTTCTTTAAAGTATCATGAACTTCAGCATCCGGTTCCAGGCAGGGTAGAATCCTGCCAAGCCAGACACTGGCCCCAAAGAATACAACTGCGCCTGCAATATTGAGATACGGCATAAGCCTCCCCTCACTGCCGGCAAGAATAAGCCCGGTTATCCAGATGATAACCGGTAAAATGACATATAGTTTCTTTTTTACGGGGCGCTTTGTTTTTTTATTCATTAAATTCTTCTGGTACAAAAAATCTGATCGTTGCATAAATACCCCTTATATACCCTTTTGGTTGTATAGATACAAATTAATGTTGAAAAAAGTAAACTAAACATACAAAAAAATTTACCGGTATTCCCGGCAGCTCCAAATCACCCGCCCAAGCACCCGGACCTTTTCAAGGGCATGCCTATCCAAATGAATGGGAGAAAAATCTTTGTTGTCGCTGCACAGGACCAAGGCATCCGGGTGTTTTTCCAGCCGTTTGACAAGAATGGTATCATCCACGCCCACGGCATAAATGGCGCCGGCCATGATACGGGTTTGGGACTGATCAATTAAAACCGTATCCCCTTCCCGGATCAAAGGTTCCATGCTCTGGCCAAAGACTTCCATAGCCACCATGGCGGCAGCGGACCCTTTGCGGGCAAGCCAGGAAGAAGGAAAAGAAAGAAACTGTGAGATGTCCGGATCACACTCAAATGAACCTGTGCCGGCAGACAGACGGGCGGCAACCTTTGGAACCCGACGAAAACCGCCCTGATCATCCGTATGTTTCTGATCATAAAAAACAGGCCCCTTACCCGTTTCCACCCAATCGGGATTCACTCTGAACCGCCTGAAGAGCTTGATAATCCAGTTATCAGGGATATGATTCTTATTTCTGGCATGGGTGATCCCGGATCTGTTAATACCAAGCTCCTTGGCAAGTTCCGCCTGGGACGAAATCCCGGTAGCGTTCATGATCCGGCTGATCAATACATCAACTTTATTTTCCGTCATGCCTGCCATCCTCTTTTAAATTTTTAAGCGTTTTTCTTTACATGCCATCGATGTTTAAAAAATGCAACACCTTTTTCTTGCTTGTGCTCTTAATCTTGCTCTTGCTCGAATCCTTATTATTAGATCAAGAGCAGGAGCACGAGTAAGAGCACGATGATGTATTGATTCATTTGCAGTAGTTTTTAATTGAAAATTTCGTTTATACGGACATCATTTTGCCATATAGCATCTGTATCCTCATAGAGCTGTTTAAGGTCTTGGGCCACATGCTCCTGCATTTGTTCAAATTCGCCCTGCCCCATATCCCGGGGCACATAGACAGGGGAACCAAACCGGATGATCACCCGAGAAAACGGTTTGGGCACCATGAAACGGTCCCAGGAATTAAAAACCCACCGGTTCTGCCCGGAGGTGATGGTCGGCACAATGGGCAAATCCGCATACTGGGCAATGCGGATGAGCCCAGGTTTCACCGTACCGAACGGTCCTTGGGGACCATCCACGATATGGCCGACCTTGTACCCCTGTCCGACCAGAATTTTAATAGTTTCAAGGGCCTGCTTGCCCCCTCGGGATGAAGACCCCCTCACAGCCCGCCAGCCCAGAATATTCACAGCCCGGGCCGCCATTTCACCATCACGACTCTTAGAAATCATAATAGCAATAGGCTTCCGGGTTGAAAAAAAGGTAAAACCCGGGAAAAATCGCTGGTGCCATGACGCATAAACCACTTGGCCACGAGTCTTTAAAATGTCTTGTTCATTTTCCGGATCAACAATCCTTATCCGGTAGGTGGCCGACAAAAGCCTGACAAGAAACAACCCCGCGTAGGGAAACAGATAATAGTACAGAAATCGCCTGATTTTTTTTTTGATCATTTTGAACTACTCCTATTGCCGGAACCTGAAAGGCATATAATATTTAAACATCAGCCATATGCCAGGGCTGAGAAACAAAAAATACAACATGGCGTTTATTAACACGAAACCATTCGCTCTGCAAAGTTTCTTGCGCAGCGAATTTGGATATCCGCAAATTTCCCCAAAAGCATATTTCAAAATTTTTTAAACATGCGTTAACGTTTCGTACCGTTACTACGCAACCACATGCGTTACGAAGGTAACGCATATCCTCCATTCCTCGATTTAGCTGTGGAAATAACAAAAAATATACAGTATAAAATCAATACACTAATTGAAATTCATTTTCATATTAAACCTGTGGTATGAATTTTGGATTCTAAATCACAGAGAGACGCTATTGATTTAATCTTTAATATAAAAGGACAATTTAATGATGTGGACACTGCTGCGGAACATGAGTAAAAATCTGACCCTGGCAATTCCGGCAATGATGCTGGCCGGCTTTATATTCGGCATTTTTATGGATGCCGCTTTTTTGAAAACCCTGATTATTCCGTTCACCTTTTTAATGGTCTACCCCATGATGGTAACACTGAATATCCAGAAGGTATTTGAGGGCGGGGATGTCAAAGCCCAGGTGCTTACCCAGGCGATCAACTTTGGCGTAGTCCCTTTCCTGGCCTATTTTATGGGTCTGATCTTTTTTAAAAACCAGCCCTACATGGCCCTAGGGTTGCTTCTGGCAGGGCTGGTACCCACTTCGGGCATGACCATCTCCTGGACCGGATTTGCAAAGGGCAACCTCGCGGCTGCCGTAAAAATGACGGTAATCGGGCTGACCCTGGGCTCCATTGCCACACCGCTATATGTCCGTATGCTCATGGGCACAAGCATTGAAATTGACATGGCAGCTATTTTCCAACAGATCGTGGTCATTGTCTTCATTCCCATGGCAGCCGGTTATCTGACCCGCAGAGCCCTGGTAAAAAAACATGGGGAAAAAGGATTTAAGACATCAGTGGCACCCAAATTTCCGCCGCTGTCCACCCTGGGTGTTGTGGGCATCGTGTTCATTGCCATGGCGCTTAAGGCCAGGGCCATTTCCGCAGCCCCGGCCATGTTAGCTTACATCCTTATTCCCTTGGTGCTCATTTATGGATTCAACTTCATCTTCAGCAGCTTTGTGGGTAAACGGTTTTTGTCCAGGGGTGATGCCATTGCACTTGTGTACGGCTCTGTAATGCGTAACCTGTCCATTGCCCTAGCCATTGCCATAAACGCATTCGGCAAAGAAGGGGCTTCGGCGGCTCTGGTTGTGGCTGTGGCTTATATCATCCAGGTCCAGTCTGCGGCCTGGTATGTCAAACTGACGGATAAAATATTTGGACCGGCTTCCTTGGGCGACAGACAGCCGCCGAAAACAGCGCCTGCCAAAGCGGCGAAGCCTGTCCCTGACACCCAGGAGGATTCCCATGAGTCCATGGTCGTAGACATTAAAAAAATCCTTTTTGCCACGGACATCACCCCTACGGCAAAATATGCGGCCCGCTATGCTTGTACCATCGGTAACAAATTCAACGCAAAGGTATGGGCCATCCATGTGGTCCCGGATCTTTTAGCAGAATTTTCCGCAGGCGCAGGCTTTAACATAAAGGATCCTGAAAAACAGGAGGAGTTCAACCGCGATGCAATTGAAACTGCTAAAAAGATTCTTGAGGAACGTATCCGCACCACATCGGAAACGGTGATCCGGGAAATGCCGGCTTGCCCTCTGTCGAAAGACCGCATAATGGTCAAAACAGGAGACCCGGTGGAAGAAATCACCAAAGAGGCGGCCCAGGGAAATTTTGATCTGATCATCATGGGCACCCACGGGGATCAGGGTATAGAAGATATCCTTTTAGGCAGTACAGCCCAGGGTGTCATCCACGCGTCAAATGTTCCAGTTCTTGTGGCCCACCCTTCTTAAGCGTTTGTAAATTTAGGGGCTCGGCAAAAAAAAATAGTTTGCATTTATTTTTCCCGAGCCCCTACAGATGCTACGATATATTTTTTTCTCCTGACAAAATCGTTGATTCTTCCTGACCGTTTAACCACATCTGGAGTAACCGCATGAATGACAGGTTTTGCATCCCTCCTCAAAGGCTATGATCTGGCCGCATTCGGGGCACAGATCATATTTCAGGCTTTTTTCATATGATTTTTTCCCGTTTCCTTTAGGCAGATACCGTCGTTGCAAGACCTGGGCAATGGCATCAGGAATTGAATACACCAGACCGCCGTCCTGAAAAACAGCATGCTCCCCCCGGATGCCGCTGATCTGCTCAATAATTTCATTGACTTCAATTCCTGACCGCAAGGCCAGGGAAATCAGGCGGCCTATGGCCTCTGTTTTTGCCTGGGTTGATTTTCCGGATTTACCCACTGTTGCAAAAATTTCAAAAGGTCTGCCGTTGAATTCTGAAACCGTTATATAAAGCGTACCCATACCGGTTTTAATTCTTTCTGTAAATCCTTCAAGGAATTGGGGCCTTTCCTTGCCGGCCAAAAGGAATTCATCCTCCTCTTCCCTGGGCGCTTGTTTTTTAGACACTGAAAGCACCTGGTTATCCTTGCTGCCGTCCCGGTAAATAGTGACGCCTTTGCATTTTGTTTTAAAAGCCTGATCATAGATAAACCTGACATCCTGCCGGGTAGCGTTATGGGGAAGATTAACCGTCTTTGACACAGCATTGTCCGTATATTTTTGAAATGCAGCCTGCATTTTTATATGATCCTCGGGCTTAATGTCATGAGCAGTAACAAAAACCTTTCGAAGATCAGATGGTACGTTTCTATTTCCTTTGACAGTCCCATTCTCAGCAATCTCCTCCATCAGGGCGTCACTATAAAAATCCTGCTCAACAGCAATCCGTTTAAAAACCGGATTAACCTCAACTAACCGGTCATTGTCCATTACCGTTCTCACATAGCTTAATGCAAAAAGCGGTTCAATGCCGCTGGAACACCCGGCAATAATACTCAATGTTCCGGTGGGTGCAATAGTAGTGGTTGTGGCATTACGCATCCGCAGGTTTTTCTTCTCTTTAAAAATGCTCTGGTCAAAATTTGGAAATACGCCTCTTACCCTGGCCAGATCACAGGAGGCCTCATAGGACTCTTTTTGAACAAATGCCATAATTTTTTCGGCAAGCGCTAACGCCTTTTCGGAGTCATAGGGAATATTAAGCATGTAGAGCAGGTCGGCAAATCCCATGATACCGAGGCCAATTTTTCGATTTCCCTTGACCATCTGGTCTATTTCATCAATGGGATACCTGGACATATCAATTGTATTATCCAGGAACCGGACAGAAAGATGGATGGTTTCCCGAAGTTTTTCATAATCAATTTCAGGAACATTGCTTTTTTTCGTGATAAACCTTGTCAAGTTAATAGATCCCAGGTTGCATGCTTCCATGGGCAACAGCGGCTGCTCGCCACAGGGATTAGTGGATTCAATATCCCCGATCTTTGGCGTGGTGTTAAACCTGTTGATCTCATCCAGGAAAATGATTCCCGGATCCCCGGTTTCCCAGGCCTGGTTGACGAGTTCATCATAGACTGCAGCAGCACTGAGACGGCCGGTCGACTTCCCAGAACGTGGATCAATTAGATCATAGTCCTCTTTTTGTGCCACAGCAGCCATAAACGCATCCGTAACCCCCACGGATATATTAAAATTGTTCAATTCATTTTTATCATTTTTACAGGTAATAAAAGACATGATATCCGGATGGTCTACCCGCAAGACGGCCATATTCGCACCTCTCCTGGTCCCGCCCTGCTTGATCTGCTCTGTTGCCGTATTAAAAATTTTCATAAAGGAAACAGGGCCGGATGCGATACCACCGGTTGAGCCAACCTTGCTGTCTTTAGGACGCAGCCGGGAAAATGAAAATCCGGTCCCGCCGCCTGATTTATGAATAATGGCTGCATTTTTTACCGCTTCAAAAATGCCCTCAATGCTGTCATCAACCGGCAGGACAAAACAGGCTGCCAGTTGTCCTAAAGACCTGCCCGCGTTCATTAGAGTCGGAGAGTTGGGCAGAAACCTGAACTCCGCCATGAGGTTGTAAAAGGAATCTTCAATTTTTTTGATATCTGTCTTGGGGTCGTAGTTTTTCTCAGCCTCTGCAATATGGGCAGCCACCCGCCTGAACATATGTTCCGGTGTTTCGCATACGTTACCGGACGCATCTTTTTTCAGGTATCGCCTTTCAAGAACGGTTTTGGCGTTTTCGCTTAAAAAATTTATCCGCTCCGTCTCTTTATTTGTGCCACTCATCTCTGCAACTCCTTTGGATCATTGAAATTGAAATCTCACTTCCCATGCATGTTTTATTGACAAGCCGGAACAAGCTACGATATCATTTTTTATATTTTTTCTCTTCTAACAAATTAAAAAGCTGTATGCCGAAGCCAAAAGTACAATTTATCACTCGATCATCAAGTTTTTAGGGAATTTGTTCAAATTCAAGGCGGGAAAAATTTTTAACCGGAGGAATATACAATATATTTTGAGGATTCAAAATTTTTTCCAACGCCGAAGTTGGGCAAATTAACAAAAACTTGATCATCGAGTATCAGCAAGTTTCAAACAATTGTTAACAAGATTTGGAGTAAATTGTAATATGCATTTAGCGTCAGCACGTTCTTGGGTTATCTTTTTATTACTTATTCTGTTCGGTTGTGCAACCGGTCAAAAAGTATCGTATCAAACGACAAACAATAAAAATTTAAGTTCGGCAAATCAGGTAGAAGCAACACAAGATGAGTCTAAATGGGTTGAGGGAACACGCTCTGAAAAAACCCATCATGGGTTGGGACCATGGGCTGTGGAATTTGGGGTCGGGGTTATATCCGGCAATGATACTTTAGGGAACATAATAAGCGGCATAAAAGGCGAATCTGACAGGATTAAAGATGAATACGGTGCAGATATCTACAAATTCAGTGTTTATTATACTGTTACGGAATTTCAATGGGAAATAGGCACTTATACCTTCTATCCTCAGTTCGAAGTGTTTCCTTCCATCACCCGCTTCGAAGAAAACAGTGGAGACAGTTATCATAACATAAATTTTGCCGGAACATTAAAATGGACCGATTTTCCCTGGAATACGTATCTTTACACAACCCTGGCAACGGGTGTGGGGCTGGGCTATTTTGAACAAATCAACAGTTATGATCGGCAAAAGCATGAAAATAAAGAACGATCACAATGGAAATTTTACTGGCCGATTCAGCTTACCCTGGCGTTACCGAAGTACAAACGTCATCAAGTCGTATTGTACATTGACCACTGGTCCGGAGGGTATGGGGTTTTTGATGATGGGGGATTTGATACTTACGGGATTGCCTATCGATTAAATTTTAGAAAATAGAACTTCCTAAATTATTAAAATATCCTCGTCATTTTTTCACATTTTTCTAATCCTACTTTCACAGGGATGTAACACAATTTGCGTATATTGCGCGAATAACAAGATGTTCATCTTATTATTAATTAAGGAGAGGAAGTGATGAAAATAGACCTTCATGTACACTCCAAGTTTTCCAAACGCCCATCCCAATGGGTGTTGCAGAAAATCAGTTGCCCTGAAAGCTTCACGGAACCCATGCTGGTATATAATAAAGCCAAGGCAAAGGGTATGTCACTTGTGACCATATCCGACCATAACACCATTGAAGGTGCCCTTGAAATTGCGCATCTGCCGGACACCTATATTTCCGAGGAGATCACCTCTTATTTTCCCGAAGACGGTTGCAAGGTGCATGTGCTGGCCCAGAACATCACCGAAGCCCAGCATGATGACATTCAAAAAATTCGGAAAAATATCTTTGATCTGGTGGCCTATCTTAATAGTGAAAACATCGTCAATATCATTGCCCATCCCCTCTACGCCGTAAATGACCGGCTGACCATCAACCATTTTGAACAGATGCTTTTGCTGTTTAAAAACTTTGAACTTAACGGTGCCAGAAACGACAAACAAAATCAAATTCTTGCCAAAGTGCTGAGGCAACTCACCCCCATGGATATTGAACGGCTGTCCAACATCTATAATTACCAGCCCCTGTTCGATAGACCATGGGAAAAAAACCTCACCGGCGGATCCGATGACCATTCCGGCTTAAATATTGCCAGGACCTGCACGGCCGTGGAGAATGCAACGGATCTTGACGGTTTCATGGCCGGGATACTCAACGGCAAATCCCGGGCCGTATCCGATCCGTCCACGCCCCAGACCATGGCCCACAACCTTTACAGCATTGCCTACCAATTTTACAGAAATCGTTTTAACCTCGGGCGCCACACAGGCAAGGACCAACTGCTCAAATTTCTTGACCAGTCCCTGATGCCGGTATCAAATGTGGATAACGGGCTTATATCCCGGTTTTATACCTTTTTGAATAAACATAAAAACTGCCGGGAAAATACCAAATTCGTTTCCATGAAAGATCTGATCAGAGAGCAGACCGAGCGTCTGTTTGCGGAAAATCCAGAGCTATTGAATATTGCCAGGGCCCAGTCAAACAAAATACGCCTGGACGCATCCCTTGGAAAACAGGAACAGCACAGGGAAGAATTATGGTTTGATTTTGTCAACCAGCTTTTAAACAAGGTTTTGGCCCACACAGGCAATTTTTTGCTTGGCCAGGCCTCCGGGGCAAACCTGTTCAATATATTCCAGACTATTGGTTCTATGGGTGGGCTCTACTCTCTTTTAGCGCCCTATTTTGTGGCGTTTGCCCACTTTGCCAAAGACAATGAGACGAACACAGCAGTCCTTAACCGCTTTACCGGATACAAAAACGGGATGCAGACCCCTAAATCCAGGGTGAAGCTCGGGCATTTCACCGACACCTTTTACGATGTCAACGGTGTGGCCCAGACCCTTCAGCAACAGGTGCAGGCCGCATTAAAAAACGATAAACACTTAACCATCATTACCTGTGATGCCCAAGCTGGAAAAACAGGGGCCGGCGTGAAAAACTTCACTCCCATGGGCGTCTATGAAATTCCGGAATATACGGAACAAAAACTGTATTACCCGCCATTTTTGGAGATGCTGGATTATTGCTACCACCAGGGATTTACTCATATCCACTCCGCCACACCCGGCCCCATTGGCCTGGCAGCCCTGGCCATTGCAAAAATCCTGAAGCTGCCCTTGACTTCCACTTACCATACCCAATTCCCCCAATATGCCCAGTATCTAACCGGGGATGATTTTATCGAAGGTCTGACGTGGAAATTCATGATCTGGTATTATGACCAGATGGACCAGATCTATGTTTCCAGCCGGAACTCCTTTGATGAGCTCACTGAACGGGGCATCAAGGCCGAAAAAATTCGCATCATGCCCCGGGGCATCAACACGGAGACATTTCATCCCTCAAAACGCTGCGACATTCTGACTTCCAATTTCAAGGTCAATGGAGATGCCTTGAAATTTCTTTATGTGGGCCGGGTATCCAAAGAAAAAAACCTGCCGCTTCTGGTAGATGCGTTCAAAACGCTTTGTGCGAGCAGTGACAAGGTGCATCTCACGGTTGTGGGTGACGGCCCCTATGCAGATGAAATGAAAAGTGTGCTCAAAGATTATCCCGTAACCTTTACCGGTTATCTTTCCGGTGAGCCCCTATGCCGGGTGTATGCCTCGGCAGATCTCTTTGTGTTCCCTTCCACCACAGACACCTTTGGCAATGTGATCCTGGAAGCCCAGGCGTCCGGCCTGCCCGTGATCGTGTCGGACCTGGGCGGCCCCTGCGAAAATATGCTCGATCGTAAGACCGGTATTATTGTTAAAAGCGATGATGCTGCCGCCCTTTTATCGGCCATGCAGGAATTCGTGCGCACCCCCGGGCTGCGCAGTCAAATGTCCCAGCGGGCCAGGGAATACATGGAAGACCGCTCCTTTGAAAATGCATTTATACAGTCCTGGGAGTTCTACAAAGAGATGGATACGCCGGTGTCCATGGAAGAACTTTCCAAGGCGGTATGATCATGGCCCATATACAATCAGGACTGAAAACCGCCGCACTGATGCTCAAAGGCCGGATGCCCGGCCAGCTTGTTATCCAGATCACGGACCGGTGCAATGCCACCTGCCCCCAGTGCGGCATGCGAAAAACCAGTAAATTTGACAGAACCCGGCTCACCAATGATCAGCTCAAAGAGATCATTGATGCGGCAGGGGAAAAGGGATTCCAGGCCATCTCCTTTACCGGCGGGGAGCCCATGCTGTTACGCAAGGATCTGCCCGAACTTATCCGGCACACCGGAAAAGCCGGTATTCCCTATATTCGCACCGGCACCAACGGATTCTTTTTCGCCGGCCATGACAAACCAGACTTTAAAGACAAGGTAAAGGCCATTGCTGATGAACTTGCAGATACCCCGTTGCGCAACTTTTGGATCAGCCTGGACTCATCCGTCCCGCACATCCATGAGCAAATGCGTGGATTTAACGGTGTTGTCCGGGGTATGGAAAAAGCATTACCCATTTTCCATGACGCAGGACTTTTTCCTTCCGTGAATCTTGGGTTGAATCGCAATGTTGCCCACATCACCCGGGGCCTTGCATCGCCAAGCAAGGAGGATCTGGCAGCTCCGGAAGCATCCCCCTTTTACCGTGCCTTTGCCCAGGGATTTGCCGACTTCTACCGCAAGGTGATCAACATGGGATTCACCATTGCCAATGCCTGCTATCCCATGAGCATGGAGGACAGCGCAGATAAAGAGGACTTAGATGCTGTTTATGCCGCAGCGTCTGCAGACCGGGTGGTGTGTTTCACGGGCACGGAAAAGGCGCTTTTGTTCAAAGCACTGTCAGACACCATTCCGAAATTCAGGTCAAAAATAAGAATTTTTTCACCCCTTGCCGGCCTGCACACCCTTTACACTGTTTATTCAGGCAAAAACGCAGACACGCCATACGGTTGCCGGGGCGGCATTGATTTCTTTTATCTGAACTGCACCGACGGCAACACCTACCCATGCGGATACAGGGGCGCTGACAATTTAGGCCCGTTTCCGGACTTAAACGTCAATGCCATTGATCCTAAAGGATACTGCCTGGCCTGCGACTGGGAATGTTTCAGGGACCCCACTGAACTTGGGGGCCCATTCATGGAAGCCTTTTCTTCTCCATGGCACCTGGCGGCCAGAATGGCCAAAGATCCGGGGTACGGCGCTTGCTGGCTCAAGGATCTCAAATATTACAAGGCCTGCGATTTTTTTAACGGCAGACGTCCGCCCCGGCCAACGGCTTTAGAAAAATTCCTATGATTTATCCCCATGCATCGGCTCTCCGCATTTGACCAATGCGTGGGGATTTAAGAGTGGCGTGGAGTATATTATTTAACCGGCGGAGTAAATGTCCGCTGGGCTAGTTCAGCATCCAGCATAAGCAGTCCGTAACCTTCACCGTTGATAAGTTTGAGTTTATTCAAGATGCCTTCCATGGAGGCTTCTTCTTCGACCTGTTCTTCCACGAACCAGTTAAGGAAATTTTTGGCGGCATGGTCGTTTTCCGAAATAGCCAGATCCATGAGGTCGTTGATAAGTCCTGAGACCAGTTTTTCATGTTCAAACGCTAGCTGGAAAACCTCTATGGGGGATTTAAATTCGGTTTTGGGAGCTTCAATGGCATCCAGAATCACCCGTCCCCCTTTTTCATTGAGAAAACGGTACATCTTCATGGCGTGAAACCGTTCTTCTTCCACCTGAACAAGAAAAAAATTCTCGAATCCGCTTAAACCTTCGGCATTGAAATAGGATGCCATGGAAAGATAATAGTATTCTGAAAAAAGTTCACGGTTGATCTGGTAATTGATGGCCTTTTCTAATTTTTCTGTGATCATTTTTGTGTCCTTGGGTGTTTTATGAATCAGTTGCAGTGTAATGTGCCAACTTTAATAAGTATGATACAATATAAATTATTAGTACAGCGAATTTGATTTTTTTTATTCTGGATAATGACCAATTTCACAAACCGAAAGACCCCATCGAATCGATGGATGTAAAAAGGGGTTGATATGAAAAAAAAATCTGAGCCTGGATGAAGTCCTCAAAATACTCAAGCAAATTCTAACGGCGGCACACCGTATTGAAAGAAGATCCAGAGACATCTTTGAACCCGATGATTTTCTTATTTCCGATGCAGGAATTGATAAGCTTGACGCTATACAACAATGAAAATGAAAAAATCCTTGTAAACCTACATTCCGCATGTAAAAAAGACAAATATTTTGATTTTAATAAAATTTATTTTTTTCACGGTAAAAGGTTATTAAAATCTTCATTAAAAGAATCAAACAGTTAAAGAGACATGCGGAATGCAGGTTCCATTGTTGTTTTAAGTTTTAAACACGATTATCTTTCTATCCATTTTGTTCTTTTTCCGGGCCTGAGCCCGGATAACCCATATTGGTCATGAACTGCTGTAGACGTTCCATCCACCCGTCCAATTTTTCGGGGGTGGCAAACAAGACAAAATTGCCGATGCTGCGCTGCATGGTCATAATATCAATGAGAAAATCGTAAACCGCATTAGCGGCCTGCTGATCGGCAACCAGGTACTGATTTTGGGCATCGATCAGATCAATGATGGACTTGATGCCCCGTACATAGGCATCGGTTACCAGCTCAAGGTTGCGCCCGGCAGCATCGGCGGCATCTCTGGACAACCGGATGCCGGGATAGGACGCACGCAGCAGGTGCACCGCGTTGAGGACTTGTTTTTCTATCCGGTTGGCCGTGCTTTTGTATTCATATTCAAGTTGGGACAGCTCTTCCCGGGCCTGTTTAAGGTCGGCACTTTTTTTCCCGCCGCTGTACAGGGGCAGGGAAACCTCAACGCCGGCGGACCAGTCCGTATCATCCCTGTAAGACGGATAATCAGAGCCCTCCCCTTCCTTGGCAAAACTTTCAGACAAATCTCCATACAGGGAGATCGTGGGGGACCAGAATGCCCGTTTGGACCGGGTCAAGGTGCGGCCCTGGGCGGCCAGGGCCGCGGTAAGTTCCTTTAGTTCCGGAGAATCCCTTCGTCCCTCTGCCACCAGAAATTTTTTCAGCAGATCAAGGGCCATGGCATTGTTCATGAATTTCATCAGCCGCTGGTCAGGAAGGATGCCCAAGGGATCGGAAAAATCAATTTCTTCCTGGGAAAAGACCTCGCTTAACGGGCGATTAAGAATATCGTTCATGGCCGTAACCGCATCCAGGGTCACGGACTGGGCACTGAGTACATTGCGGCGACTGTGGGCAATCTGGCTTTCCCAACGAAAGACTTCCTCGGGACCGCCGGCGCCGATCTCCACACGAACACGGGCCCGTTCAAGGTTTTTCCGCGTCAGTTTAAGGTTCTCAGCCTGTATCTTTTCAATGGTTTTGGCCCTAAGGACATTGAGGTAGGCAGACGCCGAAGACTGGAGGATATTCAGGCGTACGGCATCACGCCCCTGCTCCCGGGAGACCTGCAGATGTTTTTCAATTTCAAAACCGGCCCAGGCCTTGTCCGAATAGATCAATTGAGAAACCTGGATGCCCCCGGTCCACTCACGTTCGGGCAGGGTGCCTGCATATGCCTGAGCCCTGTCGTCATCAACCACGCCAACCCGGGTATTTAAGGTGATCTGGGGCAGCAAAGAGGACCGGGCCTGGCTTACCCGTGCAGCCCCTGCGTCCACGGACCGGTGGGCAGCAGCCAGATCCAGGTTTGCCGACAAAGCTTCTTGTACCGCCGTCCTGATGTTCAGCCGCCGCATTGGAGCATTGGATTCCATGGCTGTTGCCGCCTCATTGATTAGTTCGGCTTTGATGAGCAGATCCCAGTCCGGATAGACATGAATTGCCCGGGCCGTGGCCATATTGATGGTCAGCTTGCCGCCCGGGGCAAAAAGGGTGGGCAGGGTACCCGGGTCCGCGCCGTCCAGTACCTCCCGGACGCCGGCTGCCAGGTGCCGGGCCACGTGTACCAGGTGGTCCTGGCTGGTGGCCTGGGCCAGAATGCCCTGTTCTACACAAGGACGGCCCATAAGGGCAAAACTGGGCAGACTGCGGGCAATAAGGCCCTGCGCCAGTTTGTTTAATTCCTTATCGGAAAGTCGGGGCACGGATGCCAGAAAAACGGCTTCAGTTTCATGGGGAATTCTGGACAGCAAATCCTGGGCAGAGGTTTTGGCTGTTATGACGGTCACTTCCATGGAAAAATCCCTGGCCAGCCTGCGGGTCAGGGTCTCCAGCCGGGGGGTGGAATGGTATATGAATTCATCCACCACAAGGGTCACCTGTGAAAAGGAGGTGATGCGTTGAAATAAACGCAGATCCCGGTCAATATCAAACAGCGTATTGATATAATTCAGGTTGGCGGTGCCGCTGGTCCCTTTTGGGGACGCAAGATCCTGGGATTGTGAATCGGCCATGTGGACGGCAAATACCGGTTTTGGGAAACTGCTGCGCCTGCAGGCTTCATGGGAGGCGACCTCTCCTAAAACCAGGACCATGTCCACTTCCGGGGATGCCATGAGTCGGTCCAGGGCCCCATTGATCTTTTTTAGATTCCAGTGGCCGCTGATCTGTGCCCGGACCGGGAAACTCACGGTATGGCCCCCTTGGATCAGACTTTGAATCTCATTGAATAACAGCGTTTTGATTTTCTCACATTGTGGAGAAGCCCCGTCATATACCATTCCGATCCGGGTTGTTTTTGCTTGAACCATTGAGGCAAGACAGAGCATCAGACCGATCAATGCCCCGATATATGTATATCTGCGTTTCATATAAAAAAATAATGCTCCTGTGTTTGTATAATCGTATCCCCCTGCTATCTTTCCGGCTGAAACCGGATCTTAAAGAAAGTAGCATAGAGTGTGGGCACAAAGACCAAAGTCAGCACCGAGGCAAAGCCTAAGCCAAAGACAATAGTGGCGGCCATGGAGGCAAAAAAAGCATCCAGGAATAAAGGAACCATCCCCATCATGGTGGTCAGGGCAGCCAGCATCACCGGCCGCATCCTGCTAACCCCGGAATCCACCACCGCCTGAAACGGCGGTTTGCCGTTTTTGATCTCAAGATCAATCTGGTCGATGAGAACAATGGCATTTTTGATAAGCATCCCCGACAGGCTCATCAGGCCCAACATGGCCATGAATCCAAAGGGCTCATTCATGAGCAGCAGTCCTGTGGTAACACCGATGATGGACAGGGGCACGGTGAGCCAGATGATCAAGGGTTGGCGAAAGGCATTAAACAGGCAGATTACCACCAGTACCATGAATCCGAAAAACATGGGGATCCCGGCGCCCAGCTGCCTGGCGGCGTCGGCACTGTCTTCGGCATCGCCGGCCCAGGCCATGAAGTAGCCGGGCATACCCTTGAGGGGAATCATGTCGTCGTACTTCACCATGATGGTAGAAGCGGTGTGGTCTTTGGGATCAACCGATCTGCCAAGATAAGCGGCCAGGTCTACCCCCAGGGCCTTTTCGATTTTCGGCTTGAGCCGGGCAAAGAGTACCGAGGGTAATTCTGTACGGGCATCGCAATGTACCGTAATCATACTCCGGCGCTGGCGTCTGGAAATGCGGCCGTTTTCCGATTGGGTCTCAAACCCGTCCACCACCTGGGCCAGCGGGATATTCCGTCCTGCCGTGGGGCTGTAAATCTGTATGTCCCGCATGTTTTCCATGGTGAGGCGCTCAGCTGCCGGGGCCCGGGCAATAATGGGAATAAGTTCAATCCCTTCGCGAAAGGTCCCTGTGGTGACCCCGGAAAAATTGGACTGAATGGCCCTGGCCACCATGGGGCGGTCAATGCCCAGACGGCGGGCACGGTCTTCGGCAATGACCGGCTGGATAAGCTTTACGGGTGCTCCCCACTCAGTACGCAGGGTTTTCGTTTCAGGGTCGGCCATCATAACGGCCATGGCCTTGTCCGACAGAGACCTGAGCACATGGGTATCCGGGCCGCTGATCCTCAGTTGAATCTTTCCGCCGGAACCGGGGCCGACATTGAACCGCTTCACATTGAGGGTCACATCCGGAAACATCTGCTCAAGGTCAATCTGGGCCTTGTCCAGAACCCGGTTAATCACCTCAAAATCCGTTACCCCCACAAGAATACTGGAATAATGGGCACCGGTATCCACGGGAACGTTATAGGTCAGCATAAACCTGGAATGAGCCGACCCCACGGCAGAGGCAATGTCGGTCACCCCATCCAACGTCCGCAGATACGCTTCCATGCGGGCCACCCCTTTTTCCGTGTCCCGGATATGGATGCCCTCCCTGAACTGGCACTCAATATAAAACTGGGGACGGGTGGAGGGAGGAAAAAATGTGGAATCCACATACCTGAACCCAAAGACGGCCAGGATGAACAGGCCGGCCACAAAGGAGATGGTCACCCACCGAAACCGTATGGCGGTGATGAGCAGACGGCGGTAGACTTTGTAAAATTTTCCGCCGTAAGGATCCTTTTGACTCAGTTTTTTCCCCTGTTGTTTTTTGGACAGGACATAGTTTTTAGTCAACAGCGGGGTGGTGGTCACGGCGGTGAGCCAGCTTAAGGACAGGGAAATAAGGATAACGTAAAAAAGCGAGCGGGTAAACTCCCCGGAGTTGTTCTCCATGGTGCCGATGGCGGCAAAGGCCAGCACCGCAACGGCAGTGGCCCCCAGGAGAGGGAAGGTGTTCTGGGCCACCACGGCCTTGGCGGCGGCAAGCCCATCCATGCCTTGTTCCATGCGCACCTTCATGCCGTCCACCACCACAATGGCATTGTCCACCAGCATACCAAGCGCTATGATCAGCGCCCCCAGGGAAATACGTTCCAGGGCAATGCCATAGGCGTCCATGAATACAAAGGTGCCGGCAATGGTAAGCAAAAGGATAAAACCGATGATGAGACCCGACCGAAGCCCCATAAAAATCAAGAGTACCCCGATAACGATGACCACGGCCTCCAGAAGGTTCACCAAAAAACCGTTGACAGCCTTGGTCACGGTGTCGGATTGCATGGCAATGGGGCTCAGCTCCATGCCCATGGGGATCCGGGCCATCAGCTGCCCAATCCGCAGCTTTACGGCATCACCCATGACAACCGCATTACCGCCTTGTACCGTGGAGATGGCAATACCGATGGCAGGTTGGCCGTTGAACCGAAGAATCTCCCGGGGCGGATTCACATAATCCCGGCTGATCCGGGCCACATCCTTGAGGTAGATGAGTTTTCCCCCCCGGCTGCCGATGAACAATTCGTTAAAATCCTTTTCCGATTGAAACATCCCCGTGGGGGAGACCGCAATATACTCGCTGCCGATTTTGATTTTACCGGCATCCGCGGGAAGGTTTTTGGCACTCAAAGCATCAAAGATTTCCTCCCGGGTGATGCCTAAAGCCGCCATCTTATCTTTGGCCATCTCCACGTACACGGCCTCGGTCTGCTCCCCGAAAAATACAATTTTTTTCACGTTGGTAACGGTGAGCAGCTCACGCTTGAGCAATTCCGCCACCTTTTTGAGTTCGGCATGGGAATACCCTTCCCCGGTCAAGGCGTAATACACCCCGTATACATCACCGAAATCATCATTAATCACCGAGGGTCCGGCCCCAGCCGGCAGCCGACCCTGGATATCGTTTATTTTGCGGCGCATTTCGTCCCAGACCTGGGGCAAAGTCTTTTTGTCGTAATTGTCCTTCATGATGACTTTCACGATGGACAGGCCCCGGGAGGAATAAGAGTCCACCCGTTTTAGCTGGCCCAACTCCTGAATGGCCTTTTCAATCTTTTCGGTTACCTCTTTTTCAACCTCATGGGGTGACGCCCCGGGATAGGGGGTCGCAACGATGGCTTCCTTAATGACAAATTCCGGGTCTTCCAGCCGGGACAGGTTCTGATAGGCCATGGCCCCCATAAACAAAATCACCATAGTCATGGTCCAGGTAATCACGCTTTTTTTTATGGAAAATTCTGCAATATTCATGGTTGGTGGTTCCTGTTACGAGGCCTCCCAGATAGTCACTGTCATCCCGGGCTGAAGCTTTGTCACCCCTGCGGTCACAATTTTTTGCCCCGGAATAAGGCCCTCAAGTACCATGATATTCTCAGACCCGGTCAAGTTCCCCACCCGGACATTTGTCTTTTTCACGGTCATGTCAGGTTCGTTGAGGGTCCATACATAGGGGTGCTGATCGGCATCCCAGGTGACGGCAACGGCGGGGACGGCGATGCGGGCGCTGTGTTTAACGTCGCCTTTGGGCCGGCCGTCCACGGTGGCTGTCATACCCGGCAGGATACTGACGCCCTGGGGCCTGGGCATAACCAGCACGGCTTGGTATGTCAGGGTCTGGGGATCGGCTTTAGTGGAAAATTCCTTGAGGGTCAGGGGGAAGGTTTTGTCCTGTGCACAGGCAAACCGGGCGGCCACGTCTGGGGCATATCCCTTTCTTATCTGTGCTGCCAGGGTTTCAGGCACGTCTACAACCACCTCAATTTGGGAAAGATCCTGGAGAAAGACAATGGGGGCCTTGGCCTGGACTTCCTGGTGGTTTTCCACATGACGTTTGGCTACGACCCCGGAAAACGGTGCCCGCAGGCAGGTGTCGTCCAACGCATCCTGGGCGGCTTTCAATTTTGCTTCAAGCCCCCTGATTCTGGATTGCTGGGCTTCAATATCCTCTTTTCTTGCCCCCTTTTTTCCTTTGGCAAGATCTTGCATAGCCGAATTCAATCTGGCTTTTGCCATATTCCGCCGGCTGGTCTGGCGGTCAAAGTCGGCCCTGGAGGCATGCTGCTGTTCCCATAAATTTCTGTACCGTTTGTACTGGTCCTGGGCAAAGTGATAGTCTGCCTCGGCCGCTGCCACATCGGCTTCCAGCATCCTGATGTCCTCTATCCGGGCCCCCCGTTTCATGGACTTGAGATTCGCCCGGGCCTCGGCCAGGGAACTATCAATTTCCTTAACGCGGGTCTGAAAATCCCTGGGGTCAATACGGGCAATCACCTGGCCTTTTTCCACTGCCTGGCCTTCTTCCACCGGCAGAGCCACGAGGGGACCGGCCACCTTGAAAGATAGATCCGCCCTTCTGCAGGCCCGGGTTTTACCCGGCAGGGAAATCAGACCGACATCGGTGTCCTCTGCCACGGTGATCACTTTAACCGGGCGGGTAAGAGCTTCAGGAACGGGTTTTTCTTTTGTATAACTATTACCGGCCACAACACCGCCCACCGCAACCGTAACGGCGAGAATAAGAATTTTTCCAGCCATTGGATGCCTGGATAGTGGACGACTAAACAATCTGCCAAAGCTATATTTCATGATCAACCCCTTATATGGTAAATTTTTTTATTAAGGAATGAGTCCAAAATAACTTAACCTGGGAGCGCAGGCGTCCCGGATACAGTAAAGTGGGCAAATTATTTAAGACCCGTTCCTAATCCTGAAACAATCCGATATTAGCTAAAATCGTGCCAGACTTAAATTTATGAAAATTCAGATGGTTATATGCTTCACCTTGAACAACTACTAAATATTGTATATTATTACTACTGAGTTTAGTAGTTAACTAAAAACAATACAAAATACGGTAGAAACAGGAAATAAAATGAAACTAAGTGATGCGGATTTTTTCCATCAAGCAACAAAAATAATCTGCGGCAGCCTGGATATCCATGTTGTTTTAAAAAGATGCCTTGTTTTTTTTCAAAAATTTATGCCCGTGGACAGCATTACCATAAAAGTTTATGACCCCGGGACCCGGAGCGTGATAAACATTGCCACCGAGGAGGGCGCAGGGTTACGATCCATTGAAACCCCCATTCCGGTTTCCGAAGAAGTCGCCCAACTCATAGAAGAGGATGACGGTCCCCGTGTGGACTTAGTCAACCGCATGGATAAGGATTTTCTGACCCGCTTTTTATGGAAGGCCATGGGCCGGGAAAAAATGTCTTCTCTGGCCTTGAAACTTGAGATCGAAGACGAAAGGCTCGGTGCGGTTATATTCCTTGCAAAGGGGATTGATCGATACACACGGGAACAGGCACGGATGCTGGATCTGCTCCATGATCCCTTTGCCATAGCCCTGGCCAATACTCTCAAGCACCAGGAAGTTCTCAGGCTCAAGGACCAGCTGGCCGATGACAATAAATACCTGCACTCACAGCTGCGCCGCATCTCCGGGGATGAAATCATCGGCAGTGAATCCGGATTAAAATATGTTATGGACATGGTAAGGCAGATCGCTCCCCAGAACAGCCAGGCCCTGCTGTTAGGGGAAACCGGGACGGGCAAGGAAATTATTGCCAATGCCATCCATTATGCCTCTCCCCGGGCGGACAGGCCTTTGATCAAGGTCAATTGCGGGGCCATACCGGACAATCTCATTGACAGTGAGCTGTTCGGACACGAAAAAGGGGCCTTTACCGGCGCCGTTACCCAAAAAAAAGGGCGCTTTGAGCGGGCCCATAAAGGCACCCTTTTCCTTGACGAAATCGGTGAGCTTCCCCCCCAGGTCCAGGTCCGACTCCTCCGGGTGTTGGAGAACAAACAAATTGAACGGGTTGGCGGCACGCGTACCATTCCTGTGGATATCCGAATCATTGCCGCCACCCACAGGGATTTGCCCGCCATGGTCCGTGAAGGCAAATTCCGTGAAGACCTCTGGTTCAGGCTCAACGTTTTTCCCATCACCATTCCGCCGTTGCGGCAAAGGAAACAGGACATCCCTGGCCTGGTGCAGTATTTTATGGAAAAAAAAGCAAGAGAAATGAATTTTTATGAACCGCCGGTTTTGGCCCCAGGCACCCTGGAACAATTAAATTCCTATACCTGGCCCGGCAACATACGGGAATTGGAAAATCTTGTGGAGCGAACCCTTATCCAGAGCCTGGCCAAGCCGTCAGGAACACCTTTAAAATTCACCCCGCCCGCCCCTATTCCCAATAACAAAGATATTAAAACCTGTGCAGACATTCCGGAAGGCTCGCTTATTCTGGACAATATTGTCAGGCACCATATCCGGACTGTCCTGAAACTTTCGGGCGGTAAAGTTCAGGGAGAAGGCGGGGCAGCCGCCCTGCTGGATGTACATCCAAATACCCTCAGGTACAAAATGAAAAAACTGGGCATCCCCTATGGACGAAAGGCTCGTCTATGCAATGGTGAATTTCGCTTCGACCCCCTAATTTTAAACAGGCTCTGATGGTATCAAAAAAAAAGAGGCACCGTTAAATGGTGCCTCTTTTTTATTTAAATATGGGAAAGGTGATTAATGTGTAAATATATTCATCAGGGAAGAGTTAATCCACAGATGGGAAAGGATGGCCAGGATGTATCCCAGTGCAATTACAGGCGTCCATTTCAGGTGGGCACCAAAGGTATAAATACCCCGTGCGCTTCCCATCAGGGCAACACCGGCGGCAGATCCGATGGACAGGAGCGATCCGCCCACACCGGCCGTCAGGGTGACCAGGAGCCACTGGCCGTGGGACATATCCGGATTCATTGTAAGCACCGCGAACATGACGGGTATATTATCCACGATGGCTGACAGGACACCGACCAAAGCGTTGGCCCAGGTGGGTCCAAGCTGAACATACATCTGGTGTGAAACCAGACTCAGGTATCCGAACTGAGACAGCCCGCCAACACACAGAATTACGCCGTAGAAAAACAAGAGGGTATCCCATTCGGCCCGTGCAACTCTATTCATCAGGTCAAACTGGACTTGCTCAGAAGTAAAGCTGTCAGCATCCCGGACCGTTTCAATGGCGCCGATCACCTCACCATCTTTATTTCTTACCGGTGCGGCTGTCATCACCAGATTGGCACCTTTTTCACCGATGGTTGGGAAAAAACGGGCGGCCTCATGGCCTGCTTCATAATTTTCGCTGGCTTGCTGTCTGGTGCTATAGGCCTTTTCAAATTCTTCTTTAGGCGCATTTTCCAGCACCATATCAACCAGAATTTTTTGTTTTTCAGGCCAGAACGGTGACCAGTGCTTATCGGTGCCGATGCGCTCTTCTGCGGGTACACCGGTCAACTCTTCCAGGGGCTTGTTCCAGTGAGTGACCTTTCCATCGGTACCAATGGCAAAGGCTGGATGATAGATGGAATCCATAATGCTTGAGATGTCTTTACCGCTTCTCGCAGTCGCCCACACGGGATTAAAGGGCACATATCTTGGTGCACCTAGGATGCGATCGTATCTGTGGCTCTGGCCCTCATGACGTTTGACGTGGTAGGATAAAAATCCAAGGTACCCGAGCCCCAGCATCATTCCTGCTGCCGGCGGCAGGTGCAGGAAGTTGTGAAAAGAAACCGCAGTCACAATGGTCAATAAAAAGAAAATCATCATGGCCACTGCGCCATATTTCATGGTCACTTTTTCCTTGCTCGCCATGGCACCTGATTTGTCTATGGCAAACATCATGATCACGGCCGGCACCAGCCAGTTAATGGCAGACGGGATAAACAGATCGAAAAATTCAAGGAAAGTGATTTTGCCCTTCTGCCAGACCATCAGGGTGGTGATATCGCCAAAGGGAGAAAAAGCACCACCGGCGTTGGCGGCAACCACAATATTAATGCAGGCCAGTACCACAAATTTTTTATTCTTTCCGCCCACGGCCATGGCTACGGCACCCATCAGCAGTGCGGTGGTCAGGTTGTCCGCGATTGGAGAGATGAAAAACGCCAGTACACCCGTGATCCAGTAGATCTTCACCAAGTTAAATCCCCGGCTGACCAGAAATGCCCTGAGACACTGGAATACGTTTCTCTCTTCAAGGGAGTTGATATAGGTCATGGCCACCAGCAGGAACAAAAACAGCTCCGCATATTCCAAAAGACCGTGTTTGATGGCTTCATGGGCGGTATGGTAATCGCCAACGCTGGCATAGGCCAGTGCAACCAGCACCCAGATGACACCCGCGGACAGTATGACCGGCTTGCTTTTTCTAAGATGTATTACCTCTTCAAATGGAACTAGGCAATAGGCCAGGACAAACACTGCAATGCCCAGATAGCCGTATGCCGACTTTGTGAAATCAACAACTGTCCCGACGGCTTCATGCCCTCCGCCGGATGCCAGAACTGCTGCCGGCGTCACCAACAGCATCAACAAGGTCATAAAAAACTTCATTTTTTTCTCCGAAAGGCCCAGTGCCATTCCTTAACACTGCCTTTTGTGTTAATTGTATCCCAACAATTCAATCATCCCAACTGTCTATGAAACAGTTGTCCTAACTGTCTACTACACCTTAACCAGAGAAAAATTTTTATCCGATCGTACATCTTAAGTCAATTGTTTTTTATTATAGACATAAGGATGGGACAATGTTGACCCAAGGTTGCGAGAGTTATGAGGATTTCAGCGTTAAGACATATGGTTGCCGCTATGATAAACTACTGCAAAATTGAAATAATAAATTGAATTTTTCATAGATCGTTGTTAGAAGAAATTTTGAAGAATTATAAGAACCTGCCTGTCCTTTGGGAAGCCGACGTCAGCCGACTTTCAGCAGAACTGAGCAGACGTGATCTAATTTTTTTATGTCCAACACTTTGAAAGAGCCGTTTAATGGACGGGGTATTAATTCCGGTCGATTCAAATGAGTCGGTCGGGATATGCTTTTTAAAGAAGACCCCATGCCTATAAATTACCATGCTCACAGCAATTTCGCCATTTTCACGAAGCATTGTTCAGGAAGTAAAAGTTTAAACAAACGGCTTGACTCCCATGAATTTTGATATTAATCTGTTTACAATATGTTATGTGGTGAAGTGTGGCACCAAAGGCGCCGACATGGGCCATGTATCGTTTGCGGTATGTTACGCATTGAAACGTTAAATAGTGTCTGAACGGAAACCGGAAAATTTTAACCACAGGCATATACTATATATATTCCGAGGATTAAAATTTACGCCCCAAAACGAAGTAATCGGCAATATTTACGGTTTTTGCTCGGGCACTAAATAATCCATTTAATAGAAACAGGTTGTGTTGGAAAAGTGAGCGGATAAACAACAATAAAAATAAAAGGGCCCTATGAAACTTCTATTCGTTGACAACGAACAGACCTTTCTAAAGTATCTTACCAACCGTATGATGTCGGAAGGATTCACGGTCAAAGCAACCTTTTCCGGAGAAGAAGCCATCCAGGCCGCTTCAGAAGAAAATTTTGATGTGGCCATAGTGGAACTTCAATTGCCCGGCATCGACGGCATTGAGGTGCTCAAACGCCTCAGACAGTTGCAGCCCTTTTTGCCGAGTATCGTACTCACGGCACACGGCAGTGTTGACAACGCACTGAAAAGTGCGAAATACAACACCTTCAAATTTTTAACAAAACCGGTTGACATGGCCATGCTCATAAAAACCATTCACGAAGCCCATGCCCACCGGCTTGAATTCGAAAACCAAAACACAGAACTTAAAGACAGCCCTGACGATGCATCGAATAAAGGTGCCATGGTTAAGCTGCTTGATAAACTGCGCGGGCTTTACGGCGTTAACGCGTAACCCCAACGTTGCATAAATTTTACCCTTGCAACGTTGGGGGTTACGCCTTTGCATTATACGTGATGGTTACCTGAACTTGTATAAGGAGGTCTGATTTGGCTCAAACGCCCTCGAATATCTGCGATTCGGTTACGTCCCAAGAACGCAAGAAAAAATTTTCGTTTGTCTCATTTTTTTTGACCTTTATACTCATGTTTTTGACCTGGGTGGTCCTGTCCGGCAATTTTTCAACATTGCTCGTCAGCTTAGGAGTGATATCTAGCTTGCTTGTGGCCTGGTTTTTTCACGATCTGCTTTTCCCGAATGTGACATCCCGTTATCCAGGCATCTTTTTCGGGTTCATCACCTACCTTCCCTGGCTGATCTTGGAAATCATAAAAGCGAATTTTCACCTGATGTTTCTAATATTCCATCCGAGGATGAAAGAGTTGATTGACCCCCATATTACGGTTTTTGAAACAAATCTGACCTCGGATTTACCTATCGCCATCCTGGCCAATTCCATAACACTGACCCCGGGTACTATTACGGTCACAGCCACAGCTGACGGCTTATTTTCGGTTCATGCCATTGACAGGCGGTCTGCGGATGCCCTGCCCGGCACCATGCTTTCCAAGGTGGCCGACATCTACGGAGAAAAACAATGAACACCTTTTTTCTATGTATCAGTTTAGGCCTATGTTTTCTCATGTTTGTTTCCTTTTACCGGTGTTTGATGGGCCCCACGATTTTAGACCGGCTTATCGGTGTTAATGCCATTGGCAGCAAAACCGTTGTACTGCTTCTGCTCATAGGCTTTTTGTATGAGCGGGTGGATATGTTTGTGGACATTGCCCTGGCCTATGCATTTTTAAACTTTGTGGCCGTCATTGCCGCCTCCCGGTATTTTCACAAAAGAAAAGGTCTGTATGAAGAATCCTTTAAGGATACTAAGGAGATACTATGAATCTTTTTGTCGTCCTCTGTTTGTGTATTGGTTTTTTATTTTTCCTCGGGGGAACTGTGGGGATCATCCGGATGCCTGATTTTTACACCCGACTTCATCCGGCAGGTAAACTGGATACGTTAGGGCTTTTTGCCATGGTGTCAGGTCTTGCCTTATATAACCTTCATCATTTTTCCTTTGGCGCTGTGCTTTTGTCCATCAAGATGATGCTCATTGTCTTTTTTGTATTCCATTCCATTCCAACAGCCACCCACGCCATTGTGGATGCAGGCATGCGGGCGGGCTTAAGCCCTTTGACCCGGAAAAAACCCTCTCAATTTAAAGGCACAGGAGAAGAATAGACATGTACTGGCCCATTGACCTGATTATCTTAATCTTTGTCATTGTGTGCGCCCTGGCAGCCATCTATGTAAAAGATCTTTTGGCTACGGCCATCCTCTTTGGGGCCTACTCTTTTATGATGTGTCTTTTGTGGGCGATAATGGGGGCTGTGGATGTGGCGTTTACTGAAGCAAGCGTTGGCGCGGGTGTCAGTACCGTATTCTTTGTGGCCGCTGTATTCCGAACCAGCAGGAGGACAAAAGATTGAAACTGTTAAGTCTGATTGTGGTCTGTCTCACCGGCGGGCTCTTATTATACGGCACAGCCGATCTGCCGGCCTGGGGCGATCCAAACGCGCCGGCATCCCTTCATTTATCCAACTATTATATTGAACATACCATAAGGGATACACAAGTGCCGAACCTTGTGACAGCAGTCCTTGCCGACTACAGGAGTGTTGACACCATGTTTGAAACCGCGGTGGTTTTTTGTGCAGGCCTTGCCTGCTTTCTGCTGCTCCGGGATTTCACCCCTAAAAAGGACCACTATTACCGTCATATGCCCTCCGGCGTGATTCTGCATGTTAAAAATCCGGACAGACAGGTCATTGTGGGCAATGAATTTGAAGATATTGACAAGGAGTGGCTCCCGCCGGACACCATCATTAAAACGGTGTGCCGGATGTTAATTCCCTTTATCCAGATCTATGCACTCTATGTAGTTGCCCACGGGGATTTTTCCCCGGGCGGCGGGTTCCAGGGCGGCGTAATTTTTGGTTCCAGCCTCATCCTTTTGGCCATCTCCTACAATCTTAAATACCTGCTCAAACGGGTGAGTGAAAAATTTT